>JADKKC010000066.1:172500-252000 GCA_016720685.1 Zoogloea sp. | reverse complement strand
CAGGCGGAGGGATTGAAGTTGTTGTTCCGTCCGGCGGTGTGCAGATGAAATTTATTAGCACTCATTGAGATATTTATGAATGCATACGATTACTACGGTGAAGCAAAGACTCTCGCAGAAGAGCTAACAGGGCGTTGATTTATTCAATCCCCAGCACCAGCAAGGGTTTCGGCTGAATTACAATTCACAAGGCATTCACGACATCCAATTCCCATGCGCGGCCCCGACCATAAGCAGAGCAGCCTTTTCAGCTACACCCATATCGAAGACGGCATTGCCGCGGATCACCCGCTGCGCAGGATTAAAGTGATGGCCGATATGGTTTTGCATTCGATGTCGCCGAGCTTCGATTCCCTTTATGCCGAAGGGGGGCGCCCGTCGATTGCCCCCGAGCGCCTTCTTCGCGCGCTGCTGCTGCAATGCCTGTTCTCCATTCGCTCCGAGCGGGGATTGATCGAGCATCTCGATTTCAACATGCTGTTCCGCTGGTTCGTCGGCCTGAGCCAGGACGAACCCGTGTGGGACCATTCAAGCTTTTCGGCCAACCGCGATCGCCTGCTCAAGGAAAGCGTGATGCGCGAGTTCTTCGGTGGCGTCGTGGGATGGCTCGGATGAGCCGCCGGGGCCGGACCAGGGGCGCAATCCGGAAGTGAATTTCCGCGGCAAGAAACGCTCGAACACGACTCACGTCTCCCGCACCGATCCGGATGCCCTCCTGGCCACCAAGAACACGGGCGTGGCCTACCTGAGCTTCACCACCCATACGCTCAGCGAGAACCGTCACGGCCTGATCGTCGACGTGCACACCACGCAGGCCACCGGCACGGCCGAACGGGAAGCGGCCAAAGTCATGATGCCGGTGGTGCCGGAAGAGGCTGCGGGGGTGTTGCGGGAAAGGCTGGCTGGTTCGGGCCGAGCCCGGCCAGTGGCCGGGCGCCCGGGGGATCAGGTCGGGGTGACCTTGTTTGCGACGACGACGGTGCCCGTGCTCTGATCTGTGGCAACCAGGCCGAAGGTGATGCTGGTGCTCGCGGAGTTTTGCAGGGCGACGCCGCTGTACTGGCTGACGGTACCGGCGCAGGTCTGGGTCAGGGTGACGTTGAACACACCTGCAGGCTCGGAGCGGGGCAGGACCTGACCCTGAAAGGTGCAACCCTGGGTGTCACCGCCGCTCAATGTCCCGGCGCCGTCGATATTCCAGGTGACGGTCGCCGTGGTCGTGCCGACGCCGGTTGCCGTCGTTGAGGAAAACGTCCAGGCGCCGGTGATGGTTGCTGCCGTGCTTGCACGGTTCAACGGCGTGAGGGTGGCGAGGGTGGTCGGGTTGGCCGCCGCGCCGAACTTGAGCGCGAGTTGTTGGGTGGCCGGCACGTTGCCCTGTACCTCCACGCTGCTGCCCGTGTGGGTGTCCAGCATGTAGCGCTTGCCGGTGCCGCTGAAACTCTGCCCGGACACAGCAACACTGGCCTTGACCAGGCCGATCGGCGTGGGATTGTTGGTGATCAGATTGTCCAGCAGAAAGACCCAGGCGTTGCCGTCCTTGAGCATCACCGAGCGGATTGCCTTGGTGCTGGCGCCCAGATCGGTGCCGCTGTAGCTGGAGCTGTCCCAGATGCCCTGCGCAGTTTCCAGGTTCATCGAAGTGCTCCCGCCGCCGCCGCCACCACCACCGCAACCATACAGTCCGGTAAGGGCGGCGATCAGGCAGGTTGTTTTCACGTTTTTCATGAGATGACCTTTCCAGTGGATTTGAATGTAAGACTCAGTCCCAGACCGGGGTGTTGGTGTCGGGCGCCGGTGCGTCGGGAGTGTAGGAGATCAGGCCCATCGGCACATAACCGATGGCGCCTTCGAGCTGAACGTTACCGTCGGCCGAGCCATCCTGGTCGAAGATGCTGCCATCCTGAACCTGGAAATCAAGGCGCAGCTTGTCGCCCTCGACCACCATGGTGCCGCCGTAGGCTTCGCTGGCCAGGTTGACCAGGTTGCCGTTGGAGGCTTGCACCCAGTAGCCATTTACCCCGATGGTCGGGTCCACATACAGGCTGAAGTTCTCCAGCCCGGACAGGGTGTCGGTCTGAGCCGTGAAGCCGATGCTGCCCAGGGCCGCGCTGCCATTCAGCGGCAGGGTGTCGGGAGCCGTGCTCTGGACGAAGTCGCTGATGACGGTGGTGGAGCCGCTGGCAACCTTGCCGTCGCTGGAGTCGGCGACCAGTGTCACATACCCGGCATTGGCCGCACCGGCCACGCTGACCGGCGTTGAGACGACTGCCACCTGGTTGGCGTCGGCGATGCCGTCGCCGTTGCCGTCACCCGCGGTGCCGGTGGTGCCGGCCGGAGCGGTCGATTCGCCGACGGTGCTGACCGTATTGACGATATCGGTGGCGCCGCTGGTGACGGATTCGGCAGCGCCGCGGGCGTCGGTATAGCCGGCACTGACCGTGATGAGCTTGCCCACCTGGGCGCTGCCGAGCAGGAAGGTGTTGCCGGTGGCGCCGGTGATGGCGTTGCCGTCGGCGAGCCACTGATAGCTGAGGGTTCCCAGGCCGTCCAGGTCGGCCAGCGTGTTCGTCACGCTGAGCGTCTGGCCCTGCTCGGCCGTGCCGCCAATGTGCACCGTGCCGGTGGGGGCATCGTTGACGTTGACGATGGGGCTGGTCGGTGCGCTGGCGACGGTTTGGGTGCTGCCTTCACCATCGACGTAGCTGGCTTCTGCCCGGATGTTGTGATCGACGTCGGTGGGCTTGAGGGTGTAGCTGTTGCCAGTGCCCAGCACGGTTGCTGCCATCCAGCCACTTGTAAGTCACGGTACCCAGGCCGTCCGCGTCCACCAGTGTGTGGCTGGCGGTGAGGGTGGCGTTCTGGATCGGTGTGCCGCTGATGGAGACGGCACCGCCGGGGTTGGCATTGACGCGGGTCAGCACGACGTTGTTGCCGCCGTCGCCACCGCTGTAGGTGATGCGGAAGGTTTCGCCACCCACCAGCAGCGTGGCGCCCTCGGCGAGGCCGGCAAAAGTGCCGACCACCGGGTCGCTGCCGTCGTTGTCGATCAGCGTGATGCTGTCCGACAGGGCCGGGTTGTAGCCTGCGGCCAGCGACAGGTTGAGCGGCGTGTTGTCGAGTGCCACTGCGCCGGCCAGGGTGACGGCGGTGGTGTCGTCGCCCTGCAGCACGATGGTCATCGGATCGGCCGCATCCAGGGCCAGGTTGCCCAGGACGTGAATCTCGCCGGCGCCGGTGTTGCTGAGGGTGACGTTGCCGTTGGCACCGGTGTCCAGGGTGATGGACTCGCCTGCTGCCAGGTTGGAGCTGATGGCCACCGGGCCGCTGCCCTGCAGGGTCAGGGCACTACCGTTCGCCAGACCGCCGATGTTGGCCAGGCCGGTGCCGATGTTGTTGATGACGAGATCGCCATCGGGTGCGCTGATCGTGGTCGGGCCGGAACCGGTGAGGGTCAGGACTGCGTCGTCGGCCGGGCTGCTGACGCTGATCGGGGTGCTGCCGTCGTTGTCGATGGTCAGGCTGGCCGGATCGACGACGCTGAGGGTGCCGCTACCGGAGTTGCTGACGGTTGCGCCATCGGCGGGGGCGGTGACGGTGGTCGGGCCGCTGCCGGTGGTGGTGAGCAGGCCCGTCAGGCCGGTGACGGTGTTGGTGCCGGTTCCTGCCAGGGTGAGGTTGCCATCCGGGTTGACCAGGCTGACCGGGCCGCTGGTGGTGATGGTGCTGCCGTCGGCTGCGCCGCTGACGGTGGCGGTGCCGCCGCCACCGTTATTGAGGGTGAGGTCGCCGACGGGGTCGGTGACGGAGAGCTGGCCGCCGCCGGTGTCGTTGATGACGGCGCCGGTGGCCGGTGCGTTGATGACGGTGGTGCCGGTGCCGGCGGTGTTGAGGGTGCCGGTGGCGCCCGTGACGGTGGTGGTGCCGGTGCCGTTGTTGGTGAGGGTGGCGCCGTCAACCGGGTGGGTGACAGTGTTGGTGCCGTCGCCTGCCAGGGTGAGGTTGCCAGCCGGGTTGGCCAGGGTGACCGGGCCGCTGGTGGTGATGGTGCTGTTGTCGGCTGCGCCGCTGACGGTGGCCGTGCCGCCGCCACCGTTGTTGAGGGTGAGGTCGCCAACGGGGTTGGTGACGGAGAGCGCGCCGCTGCCGGTGTCGTTGATGACGGCGCCATTGGCCGGTGCGTTGATGACGGTGGTGCCGGTGCCGGCGGTGTTGAGGGTGCCGGTGGCGCCGGTGACGGTGGTGGTGCCGGTGCCGTTGTTGGTGAGGGTGGCGCCGTCGACCGGACCGGTGACGGTGTTGGTGCCGTCGCCGGCGAGGGTGAGGTCGCCATCCGGGTTGGCCAGGGTGACGTTGCCGCTGGTGGTGACGGTGCTGTCGTCGGCGGCGCCGGTCACGGTGGTGGTGCCGCTACCGGAGTTGGTGACGGCGAGAACGCCAGCCGGGTCGGTGACGGTGAGGTCGCCGGTGCCACTGTTGATGATGGTGGCGCCAGCGGCCGGCGTGGTGACGGTGGTGGGGCCCGAGCCGATGGTGGTGAGGGTCGAGGTGCCGTCCAGGCCGGTGACGGTAGTGGTGCCGGTGCCGGTGTTATCCACCGTCAGGTCGCCAGCGGGGTTGGTGACGGTGACCGGGCCGCTGCCATGAACGGTGAGGGTGCTGCCGTCGTCCGGGCCATTCGCTGTGACCGTGCCGGTTCCGGTGTTGGTGATATCTACATGGCCGGTCGGGTTGTCGATGATCAGCGGGCCGTTGCCAGAGGTGATGAAGGCGGCCGGTGCAATCAGACCGGTGATGGTGATCGGCGTGGTGCCGGTGTTGTTGATGGTGACCGGGCCGGTGGTGCCGGCGGGCAGGGTGATGGTGAGCGGATGCGTCGGATCGGTGCCGCCATCAACGTTGATGGTCAGGCTGCCGTCGGCCGCGACGATGACCAGCGGAGCCGTCGGCGAATCGGAACCGGCGGTGATCGGAGTGACAAGCGTGTCGTGGTACACCACCACGGCGCGGACTTCCTGGTTGGCGTCGCTGTCCGTGAGCAGGTAGCTGGAGCCGGTTGCCGAGGGGATATCGGTCCAGGTGCCCGAAGGGAGGCTGCGGGACTGCCACCGCACTTCGTATTCGGAGCCGGGGATCACGCCGCCGGCGAAGTCCGCGTCGGTGGCGACGAGTGCAGCGGTCAGGGTTTCGCCGACCTTGGCGGTGCCGGAGACGGAAACCGTTGGCGGGTTGGGGTTGGGCAGGTCGTTGACCGGCGTGACTTCCAGAGTAAGCGTGTAGGCGGCAACCGAAACCGGCACGCCGCCGTTGGCGCTGCCACCGTTGTCGACAACGCGGAAGCTGAAGCTGTCGGCGCTACCGCTCAGCGTGTCATTGGCGTTGGCGTTCGGCACATAGGTGAACAGGCCGTCGGTGATGTTTGCCAGACTCACGTCGAGGGGCAGCTGGTCAGCCGTGATGGCAACACCATCCAGCTTCAGCGTGCCGAAGGCGGGAAGGCTGCCGACGCGTACCGACAGCAGGCTGTTGGCATCCACGTCACTGAAGGGGAAGTCCGCAACCAGGAAGGTGTGGGTTGTGTCCTCGTTGAAAGTCAGCGTGGCGTTGGCGCTGCTCGGGGCGTCGTTGATGATGACCGGGGTGATGAAGGCCGTTGCGGCCAGGCCGGTGTGGTCGGCCTGGTCAACCGATTCGACGGTGATCGCGCGGGTGGCGACGGTGGGGTTGTCCGAGGTGTTGATGTACTTGACCGCACGCAGCGCGTACTGGAAGGCGGTGCCGTCCTTGTTGCCGGTGAAGGTGATGGAGTGGCCGTCCGGGCTGATGGCAGCGGTAATGCCCAGGCTGCTCAGGTAGGGCACCGAGGCATCGACGAAGAGGCTTTCGGCGGAACCATTGACGGGATTCGTCAGGGTGACGGTGACCGACTTGAGGTTGCCGTCCTGGTCGATGATGGAGGCGTCGCTGGCCGCAATGGCCACGCCGACGCCGTTCTCAAGGAAGCTGACGACGTTGTTGCGGTCGGCCACGCCGTCGGCATTGCTGTCGGAGATGGCTTCGCCGCTCAGGTCGACCACCGGGGACCAGTTGACCGCCAGATTGACGGTGGCCACGGCGGAGTCGGCTGAGCCGCTGCCTGCGGCGGTGGCGGCGTCGTCATGGACGGTGAGCGACACCTGCCGCACGCCGGCGTAGGCGTTCGGGTTGGTGTTGTCGTACAGCACGGTCTGCAGGGCTGCCTGATACACGGCAGCGCTGGCGGTGCCACTGATGTTGAGTACGGTGGCGGCGGTGAGGCCGTGGGCACCGGTGCCGTTGCCGCTGATGCTCAGGGTGGCGCCGCCGCTGGTGAAGCTGGCGCCGGACGAGGAGTAGAGGGTCTCGTAGATGGTGTCGAAGAGGTTGTCGAGGGCGGTGTCCGCATTGAGGCTGACGGTGGCGCCGGTAATCTGGTCGCCGCTGTCCACGTCGCTGATGGCAACGCTGCCGAAGACTTGCGCCGGGTTGCCGCGGGGCTTGAACTCGGCGCTGCCGTCGATGCCCGCGGTGCCGCCGTTGAGGTCGGCAACGGGGGCGTCATTGAGGGCGGTGACGGTCAGGGTGGCGGTGTCGCTGGCGCTGGAGAAGGCCGTGCCGCCGCCGCGGGTGCTGGCGTCCACCTGGGTGCCGGCGCTGCCGCTGGCGCCGTCCCACAGGTAGTAGCTGAAGGTGGCGGTGGTGGCGTTGAGGCCGTCCGGCACGAAGCGGATGTGGTCGGCGGCTTTGAGCAGCAGGGACTGGCCCGGCAGCAGGGTGAAGAGCGTCCAGGCGCCGCTGTCGATCTGGTATTCCCAGGTGCCGATGCCCGGGCCGCTGGTGCTGACGGCGTGGATGGCCACACCCTGGCCGGCGAATTCGGCATCGACCGGCAGGTCGACGTCGCTGATGCCGGTCTGGCCCAGGCTCGCGCCGACGAAATCATGGACGGCGTAGCCGATGGCATCGGTGTGGTCTTCGTCGGAGATGACGCCGAGGTTGGGGCTGCCGGCGGTGAGCACAGGGGCGTCGTTGGTGCCGGTGACGGTGAGGCTCAGGCTGGTGCTGGCGTTGAGGGCCGTGCCGGTGCCGCTGTTGCCGCCGTCGTCGATGCCGAGCTGGAGGCTGTCGGCGCCGGAGAAATTGACGTCCGGCGCGTAGCCGAGGCTGGCGACGGCGGCGTTGACGGCGGCCAGGGTGCCGCTGAGGGTCATGGCGGCGCTGCCGTCGCTGCCGGCCGTCACGCTGATGCCGCTGGTGTCGCCGCCGAGGGTCAGCGTGCCGTGGGCGACTGCGAGGGTGACGGTCACGTTGCCGCTGGCGGCATCCACGTCGCCGAAGGAGACGCCGCTGATCGTCAGCGTGCTTTCTTCGGCCACGGTCTGGGTGCCGGGCACGGTGATGGTGGGAGCGTCATTGACCGCGGTGACCTCGAGTGTGAGGCTGGACGAGCCGCTGAGGCTGCCGCCGCTGCCGGTGTTGCCGCGGTCATCGAGGGCCACGCCGAGGGTGACCGGTGCCAGCGCGTTGCTGGCGGTGGTGTAGCTGACGCCCGAGGCAGCGATGAAGGCGTTGATGCTGGCCAGGCTGCCGGTGAGCGTCAGGGCGCTGGCGGTGCCGCCCACGGTGACGCCGCTGCCGGAGGTGGCGGCGAGGGTGCCGCTGGCCACCGACAGGGTGGCGACCACGCTGCCGGCGGCCGCGTCGACGTCGGCGAAGACGATGCCGGTGAGGGCCGAGGCGACATCCTCGACGACATTGATGACGGCGGGCACGGTGACCACCGGGGCGTCGTTGGCTGCCGTGATATCGATGGTGAGGGTGCGCGGGGTGGCGTCCAGATCGACGCCGCCGTTGGCCGTGCCGCCGTCGTCCTGCACCTGGAAGGTGAAGGTGGTGGCAGCCGTGCCGCTGCTGTTGGCGGCCGGGGCGTAGGTGAGGCGACCGGCGGCGATGTCGGTGGTGGAGACCGTCTGACCGGCGATTACGGCTACGTCGCCGAGCAGCAGGGTGCCGCTGGCAGGCAGGGTGGTGATCTTGACCGCCAGCAGGGCATTGGCGTCGCCAACGACACTGGCGTCGTCGTCGCTCGGGTCGCTGAACGGGAAGTCGGCGACCTGCAGGGTGTAGCGGGTGTCCTCAATGGCGGTGACGGTGTTGCCCGCACCGATCGGGGCGTCATTGACCGCGGCCAGGTTGATGAGCGTCTGGGCGCCCACGCCGGCGTTGCCTGCCACGTCCTGGGTGGAGGTGGTGACAATGCGTGCGACGCTGCCATTGGGGGCGTTGTCTTCGTTGATGTACTTGGTGCCGCGCAGGGCGATCTGGAAGTTGGTGGCGTCGGTGCCGCCTGCATCCGAAGAGGTGAAGACGATCTGAGTGGCGCCGGTGAGGTTGTTGGCGCCGGTGCCGTTGCCGCTCGCCGTGATGCCGCGGCTGAGCAGTGCTGTAGTGACTGCGGGGCTGGGGGCGACCAGGTATTCCTTGACGCCCGCACCGTTGTCGAGCAGGGTGATGGTCAGGGAGCGGATCAGGCCGCCCTGGTCGGTGATGCTGGCGTCGGCGGTGGAGATGGCGATGGCCGCCGTGCCTTCCACGTAGGTGACGCTGTGGTTCCGGCCGGCGAGGCTGTCGCCGTTCATGTCGATCACCGGCGTCCAGGGCACCTGGATGGTGGTGGTGGCGATCACCGGGCCGCTCTGGGCCGCGGAGGTGACGAGGGCGCCGGCTGCGTAGAAGGTGAGGGCCGAGCCGTTGGTGAGGCCGGTGAGCGGGCCGCTGGCCACGAAGTGCTGGGTATCGACCACCTGGGCAACGGTCTGGCCGCTATCCACTCCGCCGATGAAGATGCGCTGGCCGGCCGCAATGTTGCTGTTGGTCGCGGCGGTGGTGAAGGACGCCAGGTTGGACGCCAGGCTGCCGTCGCTCAGGGAAACCGTGACGGTGCGGTCGCCGGCGGCGGCGTTCGGGTTGCTGTTGTTGTAGAGGACGGTCTTGAGGGCTTCCTGGTAATCGACCAGGCTGCCCGTGCCGCTGAAGTTGAGCGCCGTGGCGCCGGTCAGGCCGCCGGTGCCGGTGCCGTTGCCGGTGATGCTCAGCGTGGTGCCGCCGCGGACAAAGCTGGCGCCAGCGCTGGACGAGAGAGTCTCGTAAACCGTGCCGAAGGCGTTGTCGTCGGCGCCGCTGGCCAGGGTGACGAGCGCCGAGGTGAGCGTGCTGCTGTCGATATCGGTAATCGTGACGGTGCTGTCAACCACGGCGACGGCGCTGCCGCGGGGGCGGAAGGTGGCGATGTAGTCGTTGCCGGTGCTGCTGCTGCCACCCAGGTCGACGATCGGGGCGTCGTTGGTGGTGTTGGCGTTGATCGTTGTGGGGGTGCCGGCGGCAATGAAGCCGGAGCCGTCGTTGAGCTGGTAGCTCAGGGTGGCTGCTGCGCCGTTGCTGTTCGGCGAGGTGACGTAGAGGACTTGATTGTCGGTGAGCCAGCCGCTCAGGGCGAAGGCCGAGCTGGCGCTGATGGTGACGACGCCGGTATCGGAGCCGGTGACCGTGACCGCGGGGTCGCTGCTGATGGCTCGCAGGGTGCCGTCGGAGACGGTCAGGCGCACGCTCATCGCGGCGCTGTCCGGGTCGACGATGCTCAGCGTGTCGAGGGCCAGCGGGGTGGCGGTGTCTTCGGAGACGGTGGCCGATGCCAGGGTGCCGGACAGGGTTGGCTGGTCGTTGGCGCCGTTGATGGTCAGGGTCAGGGTGGCCCGGTCGATCAGGAGGGTGGCGTCCGCCACGGTGTAGTTGAAGGTTTCGGTCAGGTTGCCCCCGGTGTTGAGGGCCTGGACCAATGCGTTGTCCTGGGCGACCGTATAAATGTAGGCGCCGGTGGCCTTGGTGACTTCCAGGGTGCCGTACTGGCCGACGAGGGTCAGGACGCCGCCGCTCTCAACGGCCGCATCGCCGAAACCTTCGGTATCGCCCAGGTAAAGTTCGGTGACGGTCTTGGTGTCGCCAGCGTTGGCATCGGTGTCGTTGGCGAGCAGCAAGCCGCTCGGGGTGCCGCCGGCCACCGTGTTGTTGGCGCCGGATGCTTCGAAGACGGCAGGGGCAACGTCATTGGCGGCGACCGGTGCAATGGCGCCGAGCTGAACCTGGCCGGACACGTTGGCGACGCTTTCGACGGTGCCTTCGTCATCGGTGTAGCTCACCACCACGCGGACGTACTTGGCCGCGTCGGTGCTGGTCAGGGTGTAGGCGCTGTAGGTGGCGCCGGCGATGGCGGTGGTGGCGGTGCCGGCCGTGTCGCCGCGGTACCACTGATAGGTGGGCGTGGCGTGGATCAGGCCGTTGCTGTCGCTGAGGTTGGCGACCAGGGTTTCGCCCGGGGTGGTGGCTCCGGCGATGATGACCGCGCCGCTCAGGTTGTAGGCGGGAACGGTGATGGCGTTGGACACCGGTGCTTCGCCGTAGCCGCCGTCGTCGGTATAGAAGCTCTGGACGCGGATCTGCTTGCTGGATTCGGTCTGGGCGAGGGTCAGGGTGCTGGCCTGACCGCGAACGCCGGCCACGTCGGACCAGGTGGCGCCGCCGTCGGCAGACACCTGCCACTGGTAATTGACGGCGGTGTGCAGAGTGCGGCCATCGGCATCGACCGGGGTGGCGGCGGTCAGCACGCTGCCCAGGCTGGTGGTGCCGGTAATGTTGCCGAGGGTGCCGAGGTTGTTGGCCGCAGCGGCTGCCACCGTGGCGTCGGTGAAGCTCATCGTGAAGCTGCTGTAGCCCGCGGCGGTCTCATCCTCGCCGCTGACCCTGATGTCGAGGCTGGGCACGCCGGCCGGCGGGTTGCCGCTGAACAAGTGGCTGACCGAGTCGAAGTGGAGCCAGGCAGGCAGGGGGTCGCCATTGGCGAGGGTCGCGCGGTAGGTGACGGGCGAGCCTTCGGGGTCGGTGAAAATGTTGCCGATGTTGATGTTGACAGCGCTGCCGGCGGCGATGCTTACGTCCGGCAGGGAGGTGGCGACCGGGGCGTCGTTGAACGGGGTGACGGCGATGCTGGTGGAGCGGGCAGTGCTGGTGTTAACGCCGTCCGAAACAGCCCAGGAGAGGGTGCGGCTGGTGCCGGGGTTGTCGCTGGTGGAGCTGAAAGTGACTGCCTCGAGGGCGGCTTCCCATTGGGCCAGGGTGGCGCTGGCGCCACTGGAGCTCAGGGTGAGGACGCCGGTGCCGGCGTTGTAGCTTGCGCCGATGTTGCCGAAAATTGCAGCACTGGTATTGCTGAAAGCCAGCAGGTCGCCGGTGACGCGGCCAGCGCTGAGGGTTACGGTGGCGCTGGCCAGCGTGGTGCTGTCGACGTCGGTGAGATCCAGGGTTGGCGCGAGGACTTTTGGGGCCGCGTTTTCGGTGTAGGCGGCGTTGCCGGCGATGAGCAGCACCGGCGCGACGTCGACGGCTGTCAGCGTGACGGTGCGGGATGCAGACTTGCTGGTGCTGGAGCCGATACCGCCGTACTCGACGATGTAGCCACCGATGCCCGAGCTGAGCGGGAAGTCGTTCCAGTAACCCGAGGCCGAGTAAATGTGCGCATAGTCTTCATCGCCGAGGTAGTTATTGGGCTCACCGCTCTGCCAGTTGTTGTACAGGCCACCGACTGCACTGCCAACGGTCGTTTCGGCGGTGCCAGCCGGCGGGTTGGGCTCATCGGCCCAGAACTGGGTGTCGGCCTCGGGGCCGGTGACCCATTTCCAGGTGCCTTCGACGGCGGCATCACTGGCGCCGATCCAGCTGTTGGCGGCCACCTTGGACTGGACGAAGGCGTTTTCCGTGGCTGAGGTGATGGTGACCAGATAGCCCGTCATGCCGTTGAAGGACATGGTGGCGGCTGTGTTCCTGGCGTCCGTCCAGGAAATGTTGGGGGACGCGACGTATTCGTAGAAGTGGCCGTTGTCGGCGTTGTAGGCAGCTCCGCCCGGCTGAACCTTGATGTTCAGGCTGATGTTCGGGTTGGCGAGGAGGTTGGCCTGCAGGTTCTGAAGTGCGGCGTTGACGCTTGCTAGATCGCCTTGAAAGGCAATCGAGGTGGCGGACCCGTTGGTGGTGTTGCCAAAGCCGGTGGTGATCGCCGTTGTACCGGCGAGGGACGACAGCTTGACGGTGCCGCCGGTTGCCTCGACGACGATCCGTACCGTTCCGGTGAAGCCGGTCAGCGGATCTGCCGTGTAAACATTGGTCCAGGTGTTGTGCGTGGCCTGGGTAACGGTGGATTCTGCAAAGCTCACGCCGGCGTCTGCCGCAGTGACGTCCACGGACAGGCTGTAGGTGCCGCTGAAGCTTGTGCCGTCACCGACCTGGAAGCCGATGGACGTGGCCGATGCGCCTGGGGTGAAGGTCAGCTTGTTGGCATTGATGTCGGCGACGGTAATGACGTCGTTGGCCGAGACCGGACCCCCATTCAGTTGCAGCGTGCCGCTACCCGGCAGTGTCGTGATCTTGACCGACGCCAGCGCGTCACCGTTGGCATCCGAGTAGCTGCCAAAGTCGGCAATGCTCAGGGTTGTTACTGCACCGGACGTGTTGATGTGGTCGTTCGTCGACGTGGGGGCAAGGTTCGGTGCTGCGGGGTTGGCGCTGGACGTTGGCGTGTTGAGGGTGAGTGCAAAGGTGTCGCTGACCGACGCGGCGCCGTCGCTTGCGGTGACCTTGATGTTGAGCGGCAGCGGAGCGGCGATGCTCGGGGTGCCGCTGAAGGTGTGGGTGAGTTCGTCGAAAGTCAGCCAGTAGGACGGCTTGGTGACGTCGACCCCGGGGGTGCTGCCGATGGTGTCGATGACGGTGCCGACGCCGTCAACGATCTCGACGGTGTAGCTCAGGTTGGTGCCGTCGGCATCGGTGAAGCTGTTGGCCGGGATCTGGTAATGCCAGGCGCCATTGCCGTTGAAGGTGGCGTCGGCCAGCGCGGCGTGGACCACCGGGGTGTCGTTGGTGCCGGTGAGGGTGACGACCAGGTTCTGGGTGGAGGAGGCACCGGCCGAGTCGATGACCTTGACTTCGAAGGTTTCGGTGACGACCTGGCCGGCGCGCAGGGCATTGATGGCGACGAAATTCGTCGGCGTGTAAGCCCAGTCGTGGGTCGTGGTGTTCAGCGACAGCGTGCCGTAGAAGGCTTCGCGGGTAACGGTGGCGCCGCTGGTGGTGCCGCCGCGGATGGAGAAGCTGACGGTCGTGCCGTCTTCCACGTCGGTACCGGTGAGGGTGCCGGTGGCGCCGCTGACGCCGACCGCGCCGCCGGCCACGCTGCTGTCGTAGGCGGCGGTTTCGGTGACGCTGACTGCGCCGGCGGTACTGGTGAAGACGGGGGCGTCATTGACGGAGGTGACCGAGGTGCTCAGGCTGACCGAGTTGGTGGACACGCCGTTGGCCGAGAGGCTGGTTTCGGTATCGCGTACGTCGCCGATGGTGTAGCCGCCCGCATACGCGTTGTCGGTGAAGTACACCGTGAGCGGCGTGGGGGTGCCGTGCCAGTCGGCGTCCGGCAGGAAGCGGACCTTGGTGGCTGCGGAGAGCGCCAGGCCCGTGCTGTCGCTGACTGCGCCGATGTCGTACCAGTCGGTGCCGTTGGTGCTGTATTGCCACTGGCCGCCGCTGGCATTGGTGTTGCCGGTGACGATGATGCCGCCGAGGCTGGCGCCGCTGTCCACGTCGGTGAAACGCGGGGCGAACAAGGCGCCCACGGTGGCGCCATTGATGGCGGCTTGGTCTTCGAGTACGGCCGCCAAGGCGACTGGGGTGGCGGAGGAGGCTAGCACCGGGGCGTCGTTTACAGCGCTGGCGGTAACCTGCACCTGGACCGGCGAAGCTGACACGGCGCCGTCGGCGTCGCGGGCGACAACGGTGAAGGCGTTGAGGGTGCCGTTGGCGTTGGCGGCCGGCGTCCAGTACAGCTTGAGGGTGCCGCTGCTGGGCAGCCCATCGTTGGAGCCGGGCGCCCAGGCGGTGGCGGTATCCGCGGAGGTGCCGATTTTCAGAGTGCCGCTGGAAACGGCCTTGACGACGAAGCCGGTGACGCCGGTGTCATCGGCTTCGTTGCCCTGGGCGGCCAGTTGGGCGTAGGTGATTTCAACCGAGGTGTCTTCGGTCGTTCCGGTCACGGGGGCGGCGAGAGTGGTCAGGGTGGGGGCCGCATTGCTGACCGGCACCTGATCGACGGAGGCCTGCAGGCTGGCGGCGCTGGCGGCGAAGACGTAGGCGAAGGAGAAGCTCTTGACCTGTCCGGCCACGAAAGAGCCGAGGTCGAAGCCGATACCGATGGTGTTGTCGCCGTTGCCGACGGTGGTGCCTGCCAGATAGGTGGACGGGTCGGTGGTCCAGCCGGTGACGGAAGTGTTGTGGGTGAAGGTGCTGTTCGAGTAGAGGCCGATAACCCGGCTGCTGACCGGGCCGGTGCCCAGCACGATGTCGGTGGCTGCAATCGAGCCCGAGCCGCGGACGTTGTTGGTGCTGGATGTGGAGCCGGCGAGGCCGTTGGAGTCTACGTCGGGGTCGATGCCGCGGGCGTACTTGACACCCGAGATGGTGCTGGCGCCGGTGTTCTCCATCGTGACCTGAAAGGAGATCACCTGGGAGGTGGCACCCAGGGTGTAGATCTGGGTGATCTTCAGGCTGCCGTTATAGGACACATAGGTGATTGAACCGTAGGTGTCGGCGCCGCTGGTCGTGACCGAGGAGTCGGTCAGCGTCGTCGTCATGCCCGGCGACGTGTAACTTCTGTTGTTGTTGGTCTTGGTGCTGCCGTTGGCAGTGACCGAGAAGAACTCGAAGGGTGAGCCCGGGGTCAGGAAGTCGGCGGTGTCGAGGAAGCTGCGGGTGCCGTCCTTGTCGTACTGGATGCCGGGCTTGGCCGTGCCGCCATAGCCGAGCGTGCCATCGTCGCTGTAGCCGAAACGGACATAGGCGTTGCGCAGGATGCCGGAGGCGAGCACCTCATCGTAGGTGGCGGATGCCACTGCCGTGGTTTCGATGCTGCCGGTGCTGGCTTCCAGCTCCCAGTCGCCGCCCAGCAGGGTTGAACCGGTGAGGTCGGTGGAGGCGGCCACGTCGGCGCCGGTGGCGTCGGCCAGGGCCTGGATGAAGGAGGCGCCGTTCGTGCCGTCGGCGACGTTACAGCCGTAGAGCATCAGGTCGGCGCTGTCGCTCAGCGTGGCGCGAATCTGTGCCAGCTGCTCGGCCTGCCCGTCGAGGGTAGCTTCGGTGATTTCACCGCTGCCCAGTTGCAGGCTGCCCGGCCCGCCGTGGGAGATCACGTGTACCGCGTCGATGCCACTGCGCCCGGCGAGTGCGTCGGCTATTTGTGTGAGGCCGTCCTGTCGGTCGTTGAGCACGATGACTTCAATGCTCGGGTCGATCGTGCTGAGGAGCGTATCGATGTCCTGAACCAGGGCGTCAATGAACAGGATTTGGGTCGAGGTGGCGGCTGCGGACATGCGATTGCTCCCGGAGAGTCTTTATTAACAGGGCCCTTGAATGAACTGTCTGTCAAAAACATGAAAGACGTATGTATTCAAAGAATTACATGGGCAACAGACTGGAAAGAGGTGTCGTTGCTCAAGGGCCGGTTTAATAATCAGGACGAGGGCCTGAAAGCTGGATCAGTGATTAACGGCAAAAATTTCAGTCCTTGAAGGACTGATTAATTGTTAAATGTAGTCAAAAGTCATGGTTGAAAGCTGCCATTTCCTGACATTCATTTCGGGCCGGGTGTCGGGTTGGAGTCGAAGAGTGCGTTCAGGTCGGCCAGGCGGCGATCATCAAAGACGCCGCTCAGGGTTTGCAGGCGCACATAGGCACCGAGCGTGGCGTAGCGGGCCTGGGATAAATCCCGGCGGGCGGTGGCCAGTTGTTGTTCGGCATTGAGGACGTCGAGGGTGGTGCGTGCGCCCGCCTGGTAGGCGCGGCGGCTGGACAGAGAGAGCTGTTCGGCCGAGAGGACGGCTTGCTCGAGGGCCTTGATGCGCAGCAGCCCTTCGGTGACGCCGCGGTGTTCCCGGTGCAGGCGCAGGTTGAGGTCGAGGCGTTGGGCGGCCAGGTTTTCTTCGGCACGGACGAGTTCGGCCCGCGCCTGGCGGATTGCCGCGTTGACGCCGCCACCCGAATAGAGGGCCATGTTGAACTGGATGCCGATGGTCGACTGGGTGGTGGTGGAGTTGATGCGGTTTATGTTGTCGCTGACGCCGCGATTCACCTGGGCGATGGCATCCACGGTGGGCAGGTGGCGGGCGCGGCCCTTGGCGAGTTCCTCGACGGCGCCTTCGTGGCGGGCACGCAGCAGTTGCAGTTCCGGGCTGTTCTCATCGGCAAGCGCCAGCCAGTCATCCAGTTCGCCCGCCGTGGGGGGGTGGCTGCGCAGGCGGTCCACGCCCAGCGGGGTGATGCCGGCAAAGGGTTCGCCTACCAGGTGCTGCAGTCGGCGACGGGCCAGTTCGCGCTGCTGGCGTGCTTCGAGCGCCTGGGCGGTGTCGAGATCGAGGCGGGCCTGGGCTTCGTCGATGTCGGTGCGAATGCCGGAGCCGGCGGCAAGGGCTTTTCTGGCGGCTTCGAGCTGGCTGGCGTGGGCCTGGGTCTGGGCCTGGACAAGGGCGATCTGGTCGTCGGCGAGGAGCAGATCGAAGTAGGCCTCGGCAAGGCGGGTGGCCAGTTGTTGGCGGGCGTTGGCGAGGTTGGCTTCGGCCTCGACGACCTGGGCGCCGGCCTGACGCAGGACGGCCCACTGGACCGGCTGCAGGAGGGGCATCCGGACGGTGATGGCCTGGGTGCCGCTGTAGTAGTCCTGGCGGGTATTGACCGGGCGCCCGAGGACGGTGGTGTCTGTTTCGAGTTCGTTGAAGTTGCGGCCGACGCTGACGCCGATCTGGGGGCGCAGTTGGGCGCGGGCCAGGGGCACGGCTTCCTGTCCGGCTTCGGCGCCGGCCCGGGCGGCCCGCAGGATGGGGTCGTTGGCGAAGGCCGCGCGCCAGGCGCTGTCCAGGTCGAGTCGGCGCGGGGCCGGTGCGTCGGCGTCGGCGGCGGCGGTCAGGGCGAACAGGCTGCTGGCGAGCAGCAGGCAGAGTTTGCGGCTCAGGGAAAGCGGGCAGCGGGCCATCGCTCATTCCTCCTTCATCGACGCTGACAGGCGCTTGACCAGCGGATGCAGCAGGTAAGTGAGCACGCTCCGTTCTCCGGTGCGGAACACCACTTCCACCGGCATGCCGGGCTGGAGGTGGCGGTTGCCGAGGGTCTTGAGTCCTTCGGGGGTGACGGTGACGCGGGCCAGGTAGAAGCTTTGCTGGGTGGCGGCGTCGCTGAGAATGTCGGCGGACACCGACTTGACCCGGGCCTCGACGACCAGCTGCGGGGTGTGGGCGAAGCCGTTGAAACGGACGTCGACGGGCAGGCCTTCGTGCACCCGGTCGATGAGATGAAGCGGGACGCGGGCTTCCAGGAGCAGGGATTCGCCGGCGGGAACCACGTCGGCGATCTTCTGGGCGGGCTGGATGACGGCGCCGACGGACTGGATCGTCAGACCGACCACCTGGCCGTCCACTGGCGCGCGCAGCTCGGTCCGGTCGAGTTCCTCACGGGTGGCCTTGAGCTTTTCTGCGTCGGCCTCGACTTCACGAAGGACCTCGGCAAGCTCACTGCTGACTTCCTTGCGGTATTCGCCGCGCCGCTGCACCAGACGCTGCCCCAGTTCGGCGACGGCCCGCCGCGCGCGCAGGATGTTTCCTTCGATCTCGGCCATCGAGGATTGGGTCTCGGCCATCATGCGCTCGAGTTCCAGCTGGCGATTGCGCGGGGCGTAGCCTTCTTGAACCAGCCCGCGGGTCTGGCCGTGTTCTTCCTGGAGCAGGGCGAACTGGCGCTGGCGGCTCGTCTGCATGGACCGGTAGGACTCGATGGAGGCCTGCTGGGCCTGGCGGTTTTCGTTGATGCCGGCCAGTTCGGCTTCGAGGGCGCTGCGACGGGACGAGAGCAACTGCTGCTGGGTCTGCCACTGGACCTGGGTCTGGGCGTCGCCGCGGGCTGCCTGCAAGTCGGCGTGGGCGGTCATGGTGCTCACCCCGTCGCGTTCTGCCACCAGGCGTGCCTCCATGGCGCGCAGGCCGAGATAGCGCTGGCGAATTGCTGCGTAGTTGGCCCGGGCCTGGGCGTTGTCGAGGCGTAGCAGGGGCTGACCTGCCACGACGGTGCTGCCTTCGCCGACCAGCACTTCCCGGACGATGCCGCCGGTGGCGTGCTGGACTGCCTTGCGTTTGGTGTCGACAACCACGCTGCCCTGGGCGGGGACGCCTTCGTCGATGGGGGCGGTGGCGATCCACAGCAGCACGGCGGCGAGGCCGATGCCGCTCAGCAGGAGGCCGATGCGGGTGATGCGCCGCGTGGCGCCGGTCTGGCTGGCTTCGTCTGCGTGCGGGGTGGGGCTGGCTTGCGAGCTTGGGAACATGGGGAGCACCGTGATTCGGGAGGCGGGCTGTCAGGCCGGGGACGGCTCGGGCGATTGGTCGGCGGGCAGGCTCGGGGCCTGGGGTGGGGGCGGCAGGGCACTCAGGACTTCTCCCGGCGGGCCGTCGAGGCGGATGCGCCCGGCCTGCAGGACGATGATCCGGTCGGCGGCCGACAGGATGGCGGGGCGGTGGCTGATGACAAAGACCGTGGCGCCTTCGTCGCGGCGAGCCCGGACCAGCCGGCTCAGGGCGATTTCGCCGGCTTCGTCCAGGTTGGCGTTGGGCTCATCCAGCACGAGCAGGCAGGGCTTGCCATACACCGCCCGGGCCAGGGCAATGCGCTGGCACATGCCGCCGGACAGCAGGCGCCCATTGACGCCAACCGGGGTGTCGTAGCCGCGCGGGAGCTTCAGGATGGCCTCATGCAGGCCGCAGGCCTGGGCGGCTGCGATGACTTTGTCGGGGTCCGGCTGGTTGAAGCGGGCGATGTTGTCGGCGACGCTGCCGTCGAGCAGTTCGATGTCCTGGGGGAGGTAGCCCACGCTGGGGCCGAGGGTGTCCCGGTCATGGTCTGCCAGGGGGATGCCGTCAAGGTGGATGTGCCCTTCGGTGTGGGGCCAGATGCCCAGCATTACCCGGGCCAGGGTCGATTTGCCAGAGCCGGAGGGGCCGAGCGCGACGGTGACGGTGCCCGGCTCCAGTTTCAGGTCCACGTGTTCGAGAATGGGGGCGGCGCGCCCGGTTGCCGTGGCGCGAATGCCGTCCAGGCAGAGCTGCCCGCGGGGAGCAGGAAAGTCGTTCAGGGTTGAACGGGGCGGGTGGGCGTCGAGCAGCTTGCGCAGGCGCACGAAGGACTCCCGCGCGCCGAGGGCCTGACGCCAGCTGCCGACCAGGAGGTCGATCGGGGCGAGGGCTCGGGTCATCAGGACGTTGGCGGCGATCATCGCGCCGGCGGTGAGTTGGCCGTCGATCACCAGCAGGGCGCCGAGTCCGAGGATGAGGGATTGCTGGGCCTGGCGGGTGAACTTGCTGAGGGCGCCGAAACCCTGGATTTCGGCATGCTGGGCGTCCTGGGTGGCTTGCCGGGCCTGGCGCCGGGCATTCCAGTGACGACGCAGGCCGACGTTCATGCCCATGCTTTCGATGACTTCGGCGTTGCCGTTTGCACTTTGAAGCAGTGTGGATTCGGCCTGCTGGGCGCTGTTGGCGGCCGTTGTGGAAACCACGCTGCGGTGGTGGCTCCACACGGCCAGTATGGCCTGGGCAATGGCAAACAGTAGGGCGCAAAGGCCCAGCGCCGGGTGGAGCATGTACAGCACGCCAATATAGACAGGCGTCCATGGGGCGTCGAAGAAGGCGAATACGGCCGGCCCGGTGAGAAACTGGCGAACCTGGGTGAGATCGCCCAGGGGGCGGCCCGGCGGGCCGGAAAAGGCATTCAGACTGCTGGCGAAACAGGCCAGGAAGACGGGTTCGCCCAGACGTGCTTCGATGGCATCGCTGATCCGCACCAGCAGCCTGGAGCGCCAGGCTTCGGCGATGGCCATCAGGGCGAACAGGGCGAGGGTGATCACGGACATCACGAGCAGCGTGAGTTCGTTGTGGCTGATGAGCACCCGGTCATAGACCTGCAGCATGTAGAGGGTGGGGGTGAGCATCAGCAGGTTGATGCCGAGGCTCAAGGCGCCCGCCTGCAGGAAAGCCCCGCGGTGGGCTGCCAGGGTGTCGAGGAGCACCCGGGAGTGGTCGCGGGGTGGGTTGGGCAGGGTGGGAGGAGGCGTGGTCATGGCGGCTCAGGCGGTGGCCTGGCGGGAGTGCTGTTCATTGGCCTGGCGGATGGCCGCGAGGACTTCGTCCCGGGGGCCGAAGGCTTGCTGCTGACCATCGACCAGCAGCAGGATTTTGTCGGCGACGGACAGGATGCTCGTGCGGTGGGTCATGACGACGAAGGTGGTGCCACGACGGCGGCGGCTGTCGATCAGCTGTGTCAGGGCCTGATCGCCGGCTTCGTCGAGGCTGGAGTTGGGCTCGTCGAGGACCACGAAGGCCGGTTGGCCATAGATCGCGCGGGCCAGGCCGATGCGCTGGCGCTGGCCGCCGGACAGGCGGGCGCCTCCGGGGCCCAGGGGCGTGTCGAGCCCGTCTGGTAGCGAAACCACCAGTTCGTGCAGTCCGGCGGCCTCGATGGCTGCCTGCAGGCGGTCGGGGTCGGGGACCGAGAAACGGGCAATGTTGTCGGCCAGGCTACCGTCGATCAGGCTGACGCCCTGGGGCAGGTAGCCCAGTTGCGGGCCAAGCTCGTCCTTGGACCACTGGTGGATGTCCACCCCGTCCAGACGGACCTTGCCGGCGGAGGTCTGCCACAGGCCAAGGAGGACGCGTCCGAGGCTGGTCTTGCCGGCGCCAGAGGGACCGATCACGGCCAGCACTTCGCCGGGTTGCAAGGCAAAGTGGATGTCGCGCAGCAGCAGCGCGGCCTGGTCCGGGGCGGTGGCGTGCACGTGGTTGACGACCAGGGCGCCCTTGGGCGGCGGCAGGGGCATCGACCGGGCGGCTGGCGGCTGACTCTTGAGAACCCGGCCGAGACGTCGCCAGGCTTCCTGGGCCATGACGACGCCGCGCCAGTGGGTGACAATCTGGACGAAGGGGGCCAGGGCGCGCCCCCCGAAGATGCCGGCCACCACCAGCATCGCGCCCCCACCGTTGAGCTGCTCTTTAAGGAGGAGCCAGCAGGCGAGGCCCAGCAGGGCGGAGCCGATGAGGTTCTGCAGCAGTTTGGCCGCTGCTTGCCAGCTGCCACCGGCGAGGGAGGCGCGGGCCTGCAGCTTGATGGCTTTGTGTTGGGTGTCGCTCCAGCGCCGGCGAACGGCCCCGAGCATCCCCATTGCTTCGACGGCCTGGGCATTCTGGAGGAGCCGGTCGGCGTAGGTCTGGGCGCTCAGGCCATGGCGGTTGGCTTCCCGCAGGGCCGGGCCGGTGGCGCGCCCGTTGCACCAGCCGATAAGACTTTGCAGTACGGCGGCCGCGAGAGTGACGGCCAGGAGCCAGGGCGAGATTGCGTACAGCAGCACCAGGTACACCAGCATCATGGGCAGCTCAAAGGCGGCGATCAGGGCCGGTGAGCGCAGAAACTCCCGCAGGGTGCGCAGATCCTGCTGGGATTGGGCGCCACCTTCCGGGATGTCCAGCCGGCTGGCGCCGATAGCGGCCCCGAATACCCGGGCGCCGAGTTGTTGTTCAAAGGCCGTGGCCGCGGCATGCAGCAGCGTGTTGCGCGTCCATTCCTGGACCTGTATGAGGCCGTAAGCCAGCAGCACGGCCAGGGTCAGCATGAGCAGGGTCATGCCGCTGCGGCTATAAACGACACGGTCGTAGACTTCGAGCATGTACCAGGACGGTGCCAGCGCCAGCAGGCTGGCGACGAGGCTGAAGGCCAGGGCGCGCCATAGCCCGCCACGCAGGGCGAACAGGGCGGCGCGTAATTCCGGCTTGCCGGCTTCCACGGGAGGATCGGACGGGGAGGACATTGCGCTGAGAAACCGAGTGGCGTGGCTGCCAAAGATAGGAACAAAAGGGCGGCGAAGGCTGCGATTTCCTGACGGCCCCAGATAATCCCTGCTGTCAGGAAATCGCAGCCTGCTCCTGCGGGCTTGGCGTAAATTTCGGGTAAACACCAATATTCTTAAGATATTTCATGCTCTTTATTTTTTGGCGCTTGGTGGCCCGGTGCGGTGCGGGGCTCCTCGTCGGCTTTGTCAGCCTGGTTTGCCATGCCCTTCCCGTGGCCTCCGACCGGGTCATCGTTGAAGAGCGCGTTCTCGATGTGGCGGCCCTGGGTGCGGGCCTGTCCATCCTGAGGGATCCGGGCGGGCTGCGGACCCTGTCCGAGGTGTCCGCCCCCGCTGCGGCCAGGGATTTCAGGCCGATGCCGGGCGGCATCGCCGATGGCTACACGTCGACGGCGGTGTGGTTGCGCCTGCGTCTTGAGCGTGCGCCCGGCACTTCGGAGCTGTGGTGGTTCCGGCTCGACAGGGGCTTCCTCGATGATGTCCGGCTTTATCTCCGTCATCCGGACGGTCGATTCGAGGCCGAGCGCCGGGCGGGTGACCGGGTGTCGCCAGCCGGGGATGTGGGCAACCGGGTTCCTGCCTTTCCGATCCTGATGGCCGAACCAGGTCTTTACGAGGTCTACGTGCGGGTCCGCTCCGGAAGCACGATGATTCTCCAGCCCAACCTGGTTCCCGCGAGCCTCACCCTGCAGGTGACCCAAAAGGACTATCTGGCCCAGGGTGTTTATTTCGGGCTGTGCCTTGCCCTGATTGTCATAGGGCTCCACTCGTCGGTGTGGCTGCGCCAGCGGCTGTTTTTGTATTTCCTGGCCTACATGTTTTCCCAAAGCTTCAACATGTGGCTGATTACCGGGCTGGGCAACCAGTTCCTGTTCCCTGGTACAGCGCCGCTCGTCGACCGTCTGATTGCGATGACGATCTGTACGACCGGGGGGCTGGCGTTGCTGTTCTACAACGAACTGCTCGGTACTGCTGCGCGCGCCGTGGATGAGGCGCATCAATCTTGTTCTGTATTCCATTCTGGCGGGCGCGGCTGCCGCCCCTTTTCTTGGACTGGAAAGCCGGCTCACGCCCTGGATGTTGATGTTGATTGCCGGAGGCGGAGGCCTGCTCATGGGGCCGGCCGTGCAGGCCTGGAACTCGGGGGATCGGGGGGATCGATGGTCCTGCTTGATGGTGGGCTTCTCTACCGTATGGGCGGTGTGGAATCTCTTGCTCGTAATGGGATGGATTCCACCGGGCGGGCTGGCTGACTTGAGTGCAGGTCTGGCCAACATCGCCAACCTCTTGCTGTTGCTCCTGCTCCTGGTGTTGCGGGCCTACGAATCGGAGGTCGCCCGCAAGCTCGCCGAGGATCGGGCGCTCAAGGCCGAGGCCGTTGGCGCGCAGGAGCGTCAGGGTCGGGAAGACCAGCAGCACTTGCTGTCGATGATCGCCCATGAGTTCCGGACGCCAATCTCTGTGGTGGATGCATCCCTGCAGTCGCTGCGCCTCCTGGATCAGGATGCGCCCCCGGAGCGCACCAGCCGCCATGACCGGATATCCAGGGCAGTCGCTCGCCTGAATGATTTGCTGGACCTGGTTCTCACCCGCAACCGGTCGGATGTGTCTGTTTGGACCCGCAGCATCAGCTCGGTTAACCTGGAGACAGTGACTCGCGACGCCATGGACATCATTGGTGCCGGGGCTGTGCAGCGCATCGTGGTGGCGGTCCGGGGTGATACGCCCGACCTGATGGCGGATGAGCGGATGCTGCGCTGCGCCCTGCTGAACCTGATCGACAATGCGCTGAAATACTCGCCGCGTGGTTCGCGCGTCGATATTTCCATCAAACCTCTGGTGTCGGAAGGGCGTGAAGGGGTGCTATGGAGCATCCTGGACCAGGGCTGGGGGATTCCCGCCACCGATCGGGAGCGGATCTTTGAAAAGTACTACCGGGTGGGCGAACGGTCCGACGTGGCGGGGCTGGGCCTTGGCCTGTTTCTCGTTCGGCAGATCGTTTAGCGTCATGAGGGGTGGGTCACCGCGGTGGTCGGTGAGCCGGGAAACGGGGCGTGTCTCGACTGCTGGCTGCCCCTCCGGCAGAAATAGGGAACTCACATCATGATTCGAATTGCCGTGCTCGAAGACAACGCCGACTTGCGTGATGAAGTGGTTTTCCACCTCAGCCACCTTGGCCACTCGGCGGTTGGGCTCAACGACGGGCTGGCGCTCGACAGGTATCTGGCGACCGGGCAGGTGGATGTACTGGTTCTCGATCTTGGCTTGCCTGGCGAGGATGGTTTGACGATCGCACGTCGCCTGAGCGTGACACATCCAGGAATCGCCATCGCCATGCTCACGGCACGCGGGCAGCTGGACGATCGCCTGGTTGGCTTCGAATGCGGGGCCGACATCTATCTCGTCAAGCCGGTCGATATGCGCGAGCTTTCCGCCGTCTGCGAAAGCCTCTATCGGCGGCTTCATCGCAGCGACGAGGTGGAGCGTCCCGACAACGGCTGGTGGCAGCTGGATACGCAGTCCCTGGAGTTATTGCCCCCGGGTGAGCAGGCCATCCTGCTGACCCCGACAGAATTCAAACTGATGCGTGCCCTGGTGCTGGCGGCTCCGGAGGCTGCCACGCGTGAACAACTCGCCGATGCCATGGGGCATCCTGAGCTGGATTTTGACTACCGCCGCCTTGAAGCCGCGGTAAGCCGGATGCGCAGAAAGATCGAGATTCGTTTGGGTAGTGCTGGTGTGCTGCGCAGCGCCCGCAACGTTGGATATGTGTTCGCTGCGCCTGTACGGATCTGGCCGCTCGAATGAGTTTGTCCGTGCGTGCGGGGCGCCGCGCATATTTGGGCGACTCATGCGGGATGAGTGGTTTGTAACGCTAGCCCCTACACGGCCGCCGTGATCGCCTTGACCGTCTCGGTTCGCCATGTGCCGGTCCGGGTCACCGACACCCGTCTTGCCTTGGGCACCGCCAGGGGTTTTGCGATGGTCACCTCCGCCCGCTTGACCGGAAAGCGTCTGGCCAGCGTGTCGAGCATCGCCTGGCTCAGATGTTCGAGCAGGTGAAAGTGACGGGTGGCGAGCAGGGCTTCGAGGCACTGGACGATCTGGTCGTAATCCACGGTGTGGCGGATGTCGTCGCTGCGGGCCACGAGGGTGCCGTCGATTGCGAGCTGCAGGTCGATCTCCAGCGGCTGGCGGGCGGCGAGTTCGTGCGGATAGATGCCGATGGAGGCGTCGAGGCGGAGGCCTTCGAGACGGATGAGGCAGTCGTGTTCCATTTCAGGCTCCCTTGAGGATCGGGGCTTCCCATTCCTGGTAGTCGTCGGCGTGGCGCAGTCGGAGTGCGCGCTCGGCGGATCGCAGGGTGTTTTCGATGAGCATGGTGACGGTCATGGGCCCGACGCCGCCGGGGACGGGGGTGATCCAGCTGGCCTTTTCCCTTACGCCGGCAAAGTCCACGTCGCCGACGATTTTGCCGTCCGGGAGGCGGTTGATGCCCACGTCGATGACGATGGCGCCGTGCTTGACCATCTGGGGCACGATCAGCCCGGGCCGGCCGGCGGCGACGATGAGGATGTCGGCGAGGATGGTGTGCTGGGCCAGATCGCGTGTCCTGGCGTGGCAGATGGTGACGGTGGCCTCGCGCTGCAGGAGCATCAGGGCCATGGGCTTGCCGACGATGTTGCTGGCGCCGACGACGACGACGTTCTTGCCGGCCACCTCGGTGCCCGTGGTGTCGAGCAGGAGCTGCACGCCGTAGGGCGTGCAAGGCGGAAAGATGGTGTTGCCGACGACGAGGCCGCCGACGTTGTAGAGGTGAAAGCCATCGACGTCCTTGTGCACCGAGATGGCCTCGAGCACGCTGGGGCCGTCGATGTGCGGGGGCAGCGGGAGCTGGATCAGGATGCCGTGGACGGCCGGATCGGCGTTGAGGCGCGCGATGGTGGCGAGGAGTTCGGCCTGCGGGGTGTGGTCGGGCAGGGCGATGTGGAATGAGCGCACGCCGCACTCCTCGCAGGCCTTGACCTTGTTGCCGACATAAACGCGTGAAGCGGGGTTGTCGCCGATGAGGATGACGGCGAGGCCTGGGGTGAGGCCCTGTTCGAGGAGCGCGGCGACGCGGGTCTTGAAGCCCTCGCGCAGCTGTCTGGAAAGGGCCTTGCCGTCGATGATCTGGGCTGTCACGGGGAAGTCTCCGGAAAAATGGGGGATGGAGCGGGTGGAGTTACGTAGGTCGGGTTAGCCCGCTTCGAACTGATGACGCAGGTGGTGCTGCGCCAAAGCGGCTCGATCCGGGCGGCTTGGCTGGAGGCCGAGGCCGACGTGGGCGTGTCGTTGGCCTCGGTATACAACAAGCTCAACGGCTTGGAGCCGGGAACCTCGGCGGCGCTGGTGAGCTTTGCAGCCACTCGGGCGCGCGAGCTGATTGATGCGCTGCCCGGGGCGGCGGTAGAGGTGCTCGCGGGCCGGGAGCTGCGGGTGCTTGACGGCAATTGTCTGGATGGGCGGCAGCATCGGCTGCAGGTCACGCGGGCGAGCACGGCGGCGCCCCTACCCGGCAAGGCGCTGGTGGTGTTCGATCCGCAGCGCACGACGATTGAGGCGATGGTGCCGTGCGAGGATGGGCATGCCCAGGAGCGCTCGCTGCTCGGGCAGGTGGGGCCCCTGGTGGGCGCGGGCCAGGTGTGGCTGGCCGATCGCAACTTCTGCACCGCGGGGTTCCTGAGCGAGCTGGAGGATCGGGGCGCGTACGCGCTGATCCGCGAGCACGGGAAGTTGGGCTTCACCCCCCTGGAGGCGATGGGTGCGCCGGTGCGCCCGGAGGGTGCAGACAGCGTCGTGAGCGAGCAGTGGGTGCAGCTCAAGCCCCGTGCCGACGGGCGTGAGGGCGTGAAGCTGCGGCGCATTCAGGTCGAACTCGACGCACCGACACGCCACGGCGAGACCGCACTGTACTTGCTCAGCACCGTCCCTGGACACGTGGCCGATGCGCCCACGCTGGCAAGGCTGTATCGCCAGCGCTGGCGCATCGAGCGCGCCTTCCTTCAGCTCACCGTGGAGCTGCGCTGCGAGGTCAACACGCTGAGCTATCCGCCCGCGGCCCTGTTTGCACTGGCCTGCGCGATGGTGGTCTTCAACGTGCTGGGCGTGGTCAAGGCGGCGCTGCGTGCCGCGCATGGCGCCCAGATCGAAGCGCGGCTCTCGAGCCATGCCATGTCCTCGCATATGCGCGCCACGGCCTTGAGCCTGGAGGACATCGTCGAGCCCGAGGACTGGGAGATCTTTAATGGCCTCAGCGGGCGTGTCATGGCGCAATGGCTGCTTGAGCAGGCCCAGCGGGTGCCTTTGGCACGCTATGCCAAGGCGCCCCCGCGCAAAACACCTCCCAAACCTGCCGCCAAGCGTTCGCACGACCCCCGAAAGAACCATGTGTCACTGGCCAAGTTGCTCGCTGCCAAGGCAGCAAAGGCACCTTGAAATCACTCCCCGCAGGGCGTAAGCCGACGAATGGCTCTGGCCATCCTCGGGGCAGCCAAAGCGCGGGATGTGTCGGGTTACGCTGCGCTAACCCGACCTACGGGGAGGGATGGGTCGTAGGTCGGGTTAGCCCACAGGGCGTAACCCGACACACAGCCCCGCCGCTTGCTCAGAAGCCCCTGCCGGGAATCCAGCTGGTACCCGCCAGTGGCACGCCGGCCATGGCGGCGGCTTCGATGGTGAGGGCCACCAGGTCTTCGCGTTCCAGGTGGTGCACATCCTGCTTGCCGCAGGCGCGGGCCAGCGTGGTCAGTTCCATCGTCAGCGTCTTGAGGTAGTTCTTCACGCGATTCGCGCCGGTTTCCACCTCGAGGCGCTGCTCCAGCACTTCATCCTGCGTGGTCACGCCCACCGGGCACTGGCCGGTGTGGCAGTGATGGCAGAAGCCGGGCTTGGTGCCGATGGCGGCATAGTCCTGCGTGGCTTCGATGTGCTGGCCCTTGTGGATGTACGTGTCGCTGTTGCAGCCCAGCGAGAACAGCACGCCCTGGCCGATCGACACGGCATCGGCGCCCAGCGCCAGCGCCTTGGCCGCATCGGCGCCGGAACGGATGCCGCCCGAGACGATCAGCTGCACCTTGCCCTTCATGTTCAGATCTTCCAGGGCGTCGACGGCCTGGCGCACTGCGGCCAGCGTGGGGATGCCCACGTGCTCGATGAAGCAGGTCTGCGTGGCCGCGGTGCCGCCCTGCATGCCATCCACCACCACCACGTCGGCGCCGGAGTGCACGGCCAGCTTCACGTCGTGCGGCACGCGCGTGGCGCCCACCTTCACGTAGATGGGCTTTTCCCAGTCGGTGATCTCGCGCAGTTCGCGGATCTTGATCGCGAGGTCATCCGGGCCGGTCCAGTCGGGGTGGCGGCAGGCGGAGCGCTGGTCCACGCCTTCCGGCAGCGTGCGCATTTTCGCCACGCGCGGGTTGACCTTCTGGCCCAGCAGCATGCCGCCGCCGCCGGGCTTGGCGCCCTGGCCGATGACGACTTCGATGGCATCGGCCTTGCGCAGGTCATCCGGATTGAAGCCGTAGCGCGAGGGCAGGCACTGGTAGACCAGCGTCTTCGAGGACTGGCGTTCCTCTTTGGTCATGCCGCCGTCGCCGGTGGTGGTGGAGGTGCCGACGGCGGTGGCCGCGCGGCCCAGGGCTTCCTTCACGTTCGCCGACAGAGCGCCGAAGCTCATGCCGGCGATGGTGATCGGGATGTCCAGCACGATGGGTTTGGTGGCGTAGCGCGTGCCCAGCACTGTCTTCGTGGCGCACTTCTCGCGGTAGCCCTCGAGCGGATAGCGCGACAGCGACGCGCCCAGCATCAGCAGGTCGTTGAAGTGCGGCAGCTTGCGCTTGGCGCCGAGGCCGCGGATCTCGTAAAGGCCCGTGGCCGAGGCGCGTTGGATGTAGTCGATGGTGTTGCGGTCGTAGCTGGCCTCGCGGGATTCCTCGGCCGCGAATGGGGTTGCCGTGACGGATCACGGTCAGTACTCCTGGTTGGCGTCGGCGTTCCAGTGGTAGAGGCTCGCTCCGGAGGCCACCTTGCGGAATGCCTGGGGTCGTGGTTGAGGCCGGCGATGGCCGAGCAGTTCCTGGAGGGCTGCGATGTCGGTGGCGGTCATCGGTTCGAAGCGGGCGTCGGCGCCCAGCGAGGCCACCTTGCCGCGCGCGTAGATGACCGCTTCGTAGAGCGAGTCGCCCAGCGCGTCGCCGGCATCACCGCAGATGACGATGCGGCCGGCCTGCGCCATGAAGGCGGTGAAGCTGCCGGCGCTGCCGCCCACGACGATGTCGCCGCCCTTGAGCGAGATGCCACAGCGCAGCGAGGCATCGCCTTCGATGACCAGCGTGCCACCATGGGCCGAGGCGCCGGCGCCGTTGCTGGCGAAGCCCTTGACGTGCACCTTGCCGCTCATCATGTTCTCGGCCACGCCGGTGCCAGCGCTGCCGGTGATGGTGACGGTGGCCGTCTTGTTCATGCCGCCGGCGTAGTAGCCGGCATGGCCCAGCACATCGATGTTGATGGGGGCATCCACGCCGGCGGCGATCGAATGCGCGCCGTCCGGATGCAGGGACACCACGTGGCGCGAGGCCCCGGCCTGCCGGCAGCCCGGTGCAGGAAGGTTGAGTCCCCGCAGGGCTGTGCGGCGCAGGTCGAAGGTCATGGCGTTCCAGTGGTAGATCTGCTCGGGGCGGCTCGAAAACGTTGGCGTGCTTGACGCCCGGCAGATGCGCCAGCGAGCGGAACTCCGACGAGATCGCCACGTAGTCATCGGTTTCCGCGACGATCGCGGGCTTGCAGGCGAATGGATCGCGCACCAGCGCCAGGCCATCGGCGGTGCCCATCAGGAAGGTGAAGAAGCCGTCGAGTTCCTCGAAACCCTTCTGCAGCGCGGTTTCCAGGTCGTCGCCTTCACGCAGGCGCCATTCCAGGAAGCGGCAGGCGGCCTCGGTGTCGTTGTCGGTCTCGAAGGTGATGCCCCGCGGTTCCAGTTGCCGGCGCACCAGGTGCGGGTTGGACAGCGAACCGTTGTGCACCAGGCAGAAGTCGCGGCCCGCGGTGAAAGGATGTGCGCGGTCGGGTGTGACGGCCGATTCGGTGGCCATGCGCGTGTGGCCGACCAGGTGCGTGCCCGTGAGGCCAGCGAAGCCGTAGCGCGCCGCGAGTTGGGCCGGCGTGCCGATGTCCCTTGTAGAGATGGATGCGGCGCCCCAGGACAGGATGGCAGCTTGGGGAAGCGTTCCTTGAGCAGCGCTTGACCGCCGTGGGGGCGGTGTCGATGCTCAGGATGGCGTGGGTGCCCTTGGTCCACGGTGGCGCTGACGCGGTGCCTTGCAGGTCGGGGTCCAGGCCGAGCCGTTGTTGACGCCGCCAGTCGGCCGTGAGGCCGGTGGAAGAGCTCATCTTGCGCGTTCGGCCAGGGGCGGGCCGAACACGGCCATGCCGGCCGAGTCGGGGCCGCGCTCGGTCATGCCGATCAGCATCGGGACCAGCAGCTCGCCCAGGCGTTCATCCCCAGGCCGGGCTTCTTCATCAGCAGTCCGACGATTCCGCACATGCCTCCTTCAGAAGGAGGTTCCACGTAGCGGCTGGGTGAAGTCTGGGACCTTGATTTCCCAGTCCGACACGTGGCGCATGTACTCGACCCATTCCATGTGCTTGAGGCGCAGGAACTCGCCGGCGACGGGGCCCAGGGCCTTGCACAGCACGGTGTCCTTCTCCAGGGCGAGGAGGGCTTCGTGGAGGTTCTGGGGCAGGATCTCGATGCCGGCAGCCTTCAGCTCTTCGGGGCTCAGGGCATAGAGGTTCTGGTTTTGCGGCGCGCCCGGGTCGAGGTTGCGCTCGATGCCGTCGAGGCCGGCGGCGATCACCGCGGCGGTGGCCAGGTAGGGGTTGCAGGCGCCGTCGGGCAGGCGCAGTTCGAGCCGGCCGTGGGGGATGCGCACCATCGACGAGCGGTTGTTGTCGCCGTAGCTGATGTAGGCCGGGGCCCAGGTGGCGCCGGTCAGGGAGCGGCCGACGACGAGGCGTTTGTAGCTGTTGACCGTCGGGGCGCAGATGGCGGCCAGCGCCGGGGCGTGGGCCAGGATGCCGGCGAGGAACTGGTAGGCCAGCTTCGACAGCTCGAGCCCGTGCTTGTCGCTCTTGTCCTGGAACAGGTTGTTGTCTTGGCGTCGCCCATGGAGATGTGGAAGTGCGTGCCGTTGCCCGGGCGGTTGGCGAAGGGCTTGGGCATGAAGGTGCAGATCATGCCGAGGTCGCTGGCGATCTCCGAGGCCGCCATCTTGAACAGCAGATAGTGGTCGGCGGAGGTCAGGCAGTCGGCGAAGGTGTAGTTGATCTCGAACTGGCCGTTGGCGTCCTCGTGGTCGATTTGATAGACGTCCACATCCACCGCCCGCAGGCTGTCGGTGAGCGTTTCGAGAAACTCGCGGTTGCGCGACAGGCCCTTGTAGTCGTAGCAGGGCTTGGGCAACGTGTCGGTCGGTCGAAGGGCACGATCTGGCCGTTGGCGTCCTGCGACAGCAGGATGAACTCCGGCTCGATGCCGGTGAAGAAGGTCAGGCCCTGCGCGGCCAGCCGGTCGAGCTGGCGCTTCAGCACCACGCGCGAGCAGTAGGGCCAGGGTTCGCCCTTGACGTGGCCGTCGCAGGCGATACGGGCGTAGCCGGGTTGCCAGGGCACCAGGGTAAGGGTGTCCAGATCGCCGATGGCCATGTAGTCGGGGCCGTTGGGCTCGATGCCGAGGCCCGACACCGCGAAGCCTGCAAAGCCGGCGCCGGCGCTGAGCACCTGTCGAAGGGCTCGGGCACGGCCTTGGCCTTGGCGGCGCCGTGGATGTCGACGAACTGCGCCAGGACGTACTGGACGTCGTTGTCCGCGAGAAACCGCTTGAGCTTCTGTTGGCTGTCATGGCCGCTGCCTCCTGAAGGTGCGGTTTAGTAAGGCGGAAGCTGGGGGGCGACCGCGCCGCCGCCGTACGACGGCGATGCCGAGCAGGGTTTCGCCAGGAAGCCGGCGCCGTCGCACCAGAGGCGCACGGCCGGCGCCGTTGCCAGGCTCCGGGACGAAGGTCACGCCGACCCCGGCCAGCGAGCGTGAGCATGACCGGCGGGCGGCCAGGTCGAGGGGCCGGAAGGCGTTGCAGGTCTGGCGCAGCAGCTCGTCGGGAGGGCGCCGGATAGGTAGGCGGCGTCCTGACGCAGCACCGGATACACGCCGGCAGCCCGTGGGGCGCTGACCAGCGGGGCGATCAGCGCGTCCGGGCCTTCGATCAGGAACTCGGTGAAGCCGAGCCGGGCGATCCGCCCGCCGCCATCCAGCGGCAGCCAGCTATTCGGCTCGGGCGGGATCGGCAGGCCCAGGTCCTGCAGCCAGGCGACGGTGCCGGGGCCCTTGCAGCCGTGGCGGGCGGTGAGGGAGACATCGGCCAGGCCGAGGCGGGCCACGGCGGCAGACTGGTCGGCGGGGGCGGGCAGGGTGGCGATTTCGGCCACCGGGCTCACGGCGAGAGCGGAAATCATGCGGCCTCCTTCTGCTTGAGGTTGTCCGGGTCGTAGAACGGGGTGGCGCTGACTTCGGCCTGCACCATCGCCCCGTCGGTGAGGCGGATGCTTACGGTGGTGCCGCTGGCGGCCAGGTCGGGGCGCAGGAAGGCCAGGCCGATGTAGCGCTCGAGGCTGGGGCTGAAGGCGATGCTGGTGACCCGGCCGGCGATGTCGCCGCCGTCGATGACCAGGTTGCATTCGAGGGGCACCGCGCCGCTGTAGCCCACCGGGAAGGTGATGCCGGCCAGTTGCTGCTTCTGCGGCTTCTTGGCGATGGCGGCGAGGCTGCGCTGGCCGATGAAGAAGGGCTTGGTCATCTTCACGGCCCAGCCCATGCTCACTTCCAGCGGCGTGGTGAGGCCGTCGGTGTCCTGGCCGATGATGATGTGGCCTTTTTCGAGGCGCAGCAGGCGCTGGGCTTCGACGCCGAAGGGGCGGATGGCGTGGGCCTGCCGGCCGTCATCAGCGCATCCCAGAGGCGCCGCCCATGCTGGCAGGTAGGATCTCGTAGCCCCATTCGCCGACAAAGCCGACGCGCATCAGGCGCGCCGGGATGCCTGCGACCTCGCCCTCGCGCACCGCCAGGTAGGGGAAGGCGGCGGCCGACAGATCGAGCCCGGTGAGGCTTGCCAGCACCTGGCGGGATTTCGGCCCGGCCAGGTTCATCGCGGCGAAGGCGCCGGTGTGATTGACGATGCCGCAGTCGAGTCGCCACATCGTGTTGAGGCGCGACAGCTCGCGATAGACGGTGGCGGCGCCGCTGGTGGTGGTGGTGAAATAGAAGTGGTCGTCCGCCAGGCGGGCCACCACGCCGTCGTCGATGACCACGCCGGACTCATCGCACATCACCGCGTAGCGGGTCATGCCGACTTTCAGGTTGGCGTAGTTGGACGTATAGACCCGTTCGAGGAACTCCGCCGCCTGGGGGCCGATCACCTCCAGTTTGCCGAGGGTACCCACGTCGATCAGGCCAAGGCCCTTGCGCACGGCCGCGACTTCTTCGCGGATGCAGGCCAGGCGCTCCTTGCCGGCGACCTGGTAGAACTCCGGACGCTGCCAGGCACCGGCCGGCATCCAGCGGGCGCCGAGGGCGTCGTGACGGCTGGTGAGCGGGGTGCGGCGCTCGGGGTTGAAGCCGCGACCGGCCAGGATGGCCATCGGTACCGGGTGGTAGGGGGGCCGCGCGGTGGTGGTCCCGACCTGCTGGGGCTCCTTGCCGGTCAGGCGGGCCAGGATACGCAGCCCGTTCATGTTGGAGTGCTTGCCCTGGCTGGGGCCCATGCCGTTGGTGGAGAAGCGCTTGAGCAGCTCGATGTTGTCGAAGCCCTCCTGGACGGCGTTGCGGAAATCCTTGAACTGCAGGTCTTCGTCGAAATCGACGAAGTTCTTGCCGTCCGGGTGATCGACGATGGGCCACGGGTGGCTGGGGCACTCGGCTTCCGGCGGCAGGGCGGTGCCGCTGGCGCTGCCGAAGCCGACCGAGGCGGCGGCGTGGCTGCCGGCACGGGTGCCGTCGGCCAGGCGACGTTCCAGTTCATGCACGCCGTTGACCCGGCCACAGGCGAACACGCCGTCGGGCAGCGCCTCGGGGACGAACTGTTCCACTGCCCGGTCGAAGCGCATGCGGGTGCCGGCCTGGTACAGCAGGTTGGCGGCCGGCGCCCAGCCGACGCTCATCAAGATGCCGTCGCAGGCGATCTCGCGGGTCTGAGCGGACGGGCTGCCGCCGGCCTGCAGCGTGGCGATACGGGCTCCGGCGCACAGGCCGTCGGCGCCGGGCAGGGCCTCGACGATGCAACTGACGGGCAGGATCTCGATGCCGGCCTGGCGCAACACCTTGGCCTGCGGCTCGGCGCTGCCCGCGGTGGGGCGCAGGTCCACCACGGCGGCCACGCTGACACCCTGGGCCAGCAGGTCGAGGGCGGCCCGGTAGCCGTCGGCATTGGCCACCAGCACCACGGCCCTGCTCACCGGCTTGACGCCGTAGCGGTACATCAGGCGCTGGACGGCGGAGGCCAGCATGATGCCGGGCAGGTCGTTGTTGCGGAACACGGCGGGCTGCTCGAAGGCGCCGCTGGCGAGCACCACGCTGCCGGCGCGCATCTTGAGCATCCGGTCGGCGCTGACCAGCGGAATCCAGTGATCCTTGTAGTAACCGGCGGCGTAGGTTCCGGTGAGCACGCGGATGCGCGCATCGGCGGCGACCTTGGCGAGCAGTTCGGCGAGGAGTCGGCGGCGGCTGGTGTCGTTGCCGATCTGGTAGGTGGCGCTGCCGCCGGCGTGGGCGTTCTCATCGACCACCACCACGTCGGCACCCTGGGCGGCGGCGGCCAGGGCGGCAGACAGCCCGGAGGGGCCGGCGCCGATCACCAGCACGTCGCAAAAATCGTAGGCTTTGGGCGTGGTGTGCTGGGCGCTGGCGAGATCCACGCTGCCGAGGCCGGTCATGGCGCGGAACATGCGTTCCCACATCGGGAACAGCTTCTTGGTGTGGAAGGCCTTGTAGTAGAAGCCGACCGGCAGGAAGCGGGCCATCTTGCCGAGGAAACGGCCCTTGTCGCCGGCCAGGCCGCCGAAGGTGTTCACCGCGGTGAGCGTCATGCCGGCCACGAGGGGCGTGACGTCGGCGCGTACGTTGGGCTGGCCGCCCCACTGGTGGAGGGCGTTGGTGTCGTGGTTGGCCAGGGACAGCACGCCCCGCGGCCGGTGGTACTTGAAGCTGCGGCCGAGTACGCGCACGTCGGCGCCCCACAGGGCCGAGCTGACGGTGTCGCCGGCGTAGCCCTTGAAGGTCCGGCCTTCAAAGCTGAATTCGACGGGCTTGGAGCGGTCGATCCACTCACCGCTGCTGGCGGGTAATCGCATCATTCTTCTCCCTGGTAAAAATAGGTCTCGAGGACGACGTCTTTCTCGGTGTCCCGCTCGGCGATGAACCAGGTGTTGCTGGGGGTGTGGCACCACCATTCGCGCTTCACGCCGGGGGCGCCGTTGCGGTTGAAGACGTAGTCGGCCCATGCGTCGTCGCTGGCCGTGGCGGGGTCGGGCATGGGGCGCACTTCGCCCCAGTAGAAGAATTCGGAGACGGGGCGGGGGCCGTTGAGGGGGCAGGTCAGGATCTTCATGGCGGGTTTCCTCTCAGTGACCGACCGAGGCCGCGCCCTTTTCGCCGGTGAGGGCGAAATTGCGGAAGCGCTCGAGGGAGAAGCCGGTGATCAGCGGGTGGGGCGTGTCATTGACCAGCGTGTGGGACATGGTTTTGCCGCACACCGGGGTGGCCTTGAAGCCCCAGGTGCCCCAGCCGGAATCCAGGTAGAAGCCTTCGACCGGGGTCATGCCCATGATTGGCGCGAAGTCGGGGGTCATGTCGGCCATGCCGGCCCACTGGCGCATCACCTTCACCTTGGACAGGAAGGGGAACATCTCGAGCATGTGGGTGCTGAGCCCTTCGACGAAGTCGAGGGTCGAGCGGGTGCCGTGGAGTTCATACGGGTCCAGCGAGGCGCCCATCACCAGCTCGCCGCGGGCCGACTGGCTGATGTAGACGTGCAGGCTGCCGGACACCAGGATCGGGTCGAGCCAGGGCTTGACCGGTTCGCTGACCATGGCCTGCAGCGGGTGGATGTAGAGCGGCGTCTTGACGTCCACCATCTTGAGGATGCGCGGGGTCGAGCCGGCCACGGCGCACAGCACCTTGTTGGTGGCGATGTAGCCGCGGGATGTCTTGACGCCCTTTACCTTGCCGCCCTTTACGTCGATGCCGAGCACTTCGGTCTGCTGGTGGATTTCCACGCCACGCTGGTCGGCGCCGCGGCCGTAGCCCCAGGCCACCGCATCGTGGCGGGCCACCGAGCCGGGCGCGTGGTAGAGGGCGCCGAGGATCGGGGAGTGACCGGCGCAGGACAGGTCGATCATCGGTGCGGCTTCCTTCACCACTTCCGGCCCCACCACTTCCGAGTTGATGCCGTAGTGCTTGTTCACCTCGGCACGCCAGCGCATGGTGCGCAGGGCCGAATCCGTGTGGGCCAGGGTGAAGTGGCCACGGTTGGCGTAGAACAGGTTGAGGTCGAAGTCGGTGGACAAGTCCTGCCACAGCTTCACCGACTCGTCATAGAACTTGACGCCCTCGGGGGTCAGGTAGTTGGAGCGGATGATGGTGGTGTTGCGGCCGGTGTTGCCACCGCCGATGTAACCCTTTTCGAGCACGCACACATTGGTGATGCCGTGGTCGCGGGCCAGGTAGTAGGCGGCCGCCAGGCCGTGCCCGCCGGCACCGATGATCACCACGTCGTAGCTCGACTTGAGCTTGTCGTGGTGGGTGAACATCCGGGGTTCCGGATGCTTCTTGTTGAGCGCGAAGCGCAGCAGTCGCCAGGGCATGTTTGATCCTCAAGTATCCGTATGCGGCATGTGGGGCGGCGTCCGCCGCCCGGTTGTTCGTTGATCAGCGTTCGTGGGCGACGTCGATCGCCCTTCACCCTCAGCGGAAAACGACCGTCTTGTTGCCATGCACGAGCACCCGGTCTTCGAGGTGGTAGCGCAGCCCGCGGGCGAGCACGGCCTTCTCGATGTCCTTGCCGTAGCGCACGAGGTCGTCGGGGGCGTCGGAGTGATCGACGCGGATCACGTCCTGCTCGATGATCGGGCCCTGATCCAGCTCGCTGGTCACGTAGTGGCAGGTGGCGCCGATGAGCTTGACGCCGCGGGTGTAGGCCTGGTGGTAAGGCTTGGCGCCGACGAAGCTGGGCAGGAAGCTGTGGTGGATGTTGATGATCTGGCCCGGGTAGTTCTCGCAGAGCTCGGGGGAGAGGATCTGCATGTAGCGGGCCAGCACCATCACGTCGCCCTCGACCTCGCGGAAGAGGTCGGCGACCTTGGCGTAGGCGGCGGGCTTGTTGTCGGGCGTTACGGGCACGTGGTGGAAGGGGATGCCGTGCCACTCGACGAAGCCGCGAAAGGTTTCGTGGTTGGAGATGACGCAGGGGATCTCGATGTTCAGCTCATCGGCCTGCCAGCGGGCGAGGAGGTCGTAAAGGCAGTGCTCCTGCTTGGAGACGAGGATGACGACGCGTTTTTTGCGCGCGCTGTCACTGATGCGCCAGTCCATGTCGAACTCGGCGGCGATGGGGGCGAACTTGTCGCGCAGGGCGTCGATGCCGAAGGGCAGGGAGTCGGCCAGGAGCTCCTGGCGCATGAAGAAGCGCCCGGCCTCGGCGTCGGCGTGGTGGCTGGCCTCGGTGATCCAGCCCTGGTGGCTGGCGAGGAAACCGCTCACCGCGGCCACGATGCCGACCCGATCGGGGCAGGACAGGGAAAGGGTGTAGCGACGACTCGATGACATGCGTTCAGCTCCGTAGAAAGTTCATATGGAGAATCATTAGTGAGTATAGTGAACCTTATGCCTCTATGAGTCAACTATTTTTCATGGGATGAAACAAATTCGGCGTGTGCAATAATCCCGTCATCGTTTTTTCAGGGGAAAGACCCATGAGTGAAGCCGACAACTCCGGCAGCCTGGAGCGCTACCTGGGCAACACCATCCGCGACCTGCGCCAGAAACACGGCCTGACCATTGCCGATGTGGCCAATCTGGCAGGCATCAGCCGGAGCATGCTGTCGAAGATCGAGAACGCCCAGACGGCCACCAGCCTCGACGCCCTGTCGCGCCTGGCAGCGGCGCTGGGGGTATCCATCGCGACCCTTTTTCGCGGCTACGACGTGCGCGACGGTAGCGCCCAGCTGGTCAAGAGCGGGGAGGGCATGGAGGTGGTGCGGCGTGGCACCAAGAAAGGCCACACCTACCACCTGCTGGCCTACGATCAGGGCCCGACCAAGGTTTTCGAGCCCTTTCTGATCACCATCGACCACGAATCGGAGACCTTCCCGATCTTTGAGCACCCGGGCACCGAGTTCATCTACATGCTCGAAGGCGAGATCGAGTACCGCCACGGGCAGAACACCTACGTGCTGACTCCCGGCGACTCGCTGACCTTCCGGGCCGACATTCCCCATGGCCCCGAAAAGCTCACCCGCTGCCCGATCCGCTTCCTCAGCGTGCTGATGTATCCCAACCCCGCCGAAGTGGCCTGAGGCCGCCGGGCGCCAGCCCGAACGTGGCACGGCCCCGATGGCCGGATGGGGCACCGGCGCCGCGCAGTGCAGTCTGGGTTGTCGGCCACGGGTGTTGCTGCGGCGCTGCAAGGCCTTCGCAGCAACACCCCATGGCCGGGCCTCAGGCGTGGTAGGCGGATTCGCCGTGGCTGGTGATATCCAGGCCTTCCCGTTCATCCTCGGGGCTGACCCGCAGACCGATGGTCACGTCGATCAGCTTGAAGGCCACGTACGAGACCACTCCCGACCACAGCACCGCGGTGCCGACGCCCCACGACTGGGCGATCATCTGCGTGCCCATGTCGAAGACGCCGGGGGCGTTCGCCACGTAGTCCCACACGCCGGTGCCGCCGAGTTCCGGCGACGCGAACACGCCGGTGAGCAGGGCACCCAGGATGCCGCCGACGCCATGCACACCGAACACGTCCAGGCTGTCATCCACGCCCAGCATGCGCTTGAGGCCATTGACGCCCCAGTAGCACGCGATGCCGCCGAGAAAGCCCATCACGATGGCGCCCATCGGCCCCACCAGGCCGCAGGCCGGGGTGATCACCACCAGGCCGGCGATCGCGCCGGACACCGCACCCAGCATCGACGGCTTGCCCTTGAAGATGGCCTCAATCACCGTCCAGGCAACCGTTGCCGCGCAGGTCGCCACCAGTGTGTTGAAGAAGGCCAGGGCCGCGGTGGCGCCGGCTTCCATGGCCGAGCCCACGTTGAAGCCGAACCAGCCGACGAACAGCAGGGACGCGCCGACCATGGTCATGGTCAGGCTGTGAGGCGCCATCGATTCACGGCGGTAGCCGATCCGCGGGCCGATCATCAGCGCCCCGACCAGGGCCGCGACACCGGCATTGATGTGCACCACGGTGCCGCCGGCGAAGTCGAGGGCGCCCTTGTTGAACAGGAAGCCGGCAAACTCGCTGGCCTTCTCGGCCGCCTCGGCGGAGGTGAAGGCGTCCGGGCCGGCCCAGTACCACACCATGTGGGCCATCGGGATGTAGGAGAAGGTGAACCAGAGCACCGAGAAGATCAGCACCGCCGAGAACTTGATGCGCTCGGCGAAGCCACCGATGATCAGGGCCGGCGTGATCGCCGCGAAGGTCAGCTGGAAAGCCGCGAAGATGTACTCCGGCAGCACCACGCCCTTGGTGAAGGTGGCCACCACGGTCTCCGGCGTCACGCCCTTCATGAACAGCTTGTCGAAGCCGCCGATGAAGGCATTGCCGTCGGTGAAGGTCAGGCTGTAGCCATAGGTGGCCCACAGCACGCCGAGCAGGCAGAACACCACCAGGGTCTGCATCAGCACCGACAGCATGTTCTTGGAGCGGACCATGCCGCCGTAGAACAGGCCCAGGCCGGGGGCCGCCATCATCACTACCAGCAGGGTCGCGGTGATCAGCCAGGCCGTGTCGCCCTTGTTGGGGACGGGGGCCGCCGGGGCCGCCGCCGTAGCGGTGTCGGCGGCGGCGGTCACGGCCGCAACGGCGGCGGGCATCTCCTCGGCCCAGGCCGGGGCGGTGAACAGAATGGTGAACAGCAGGGTCGCAAATACGAATAGGTGTTTCATGGGAGTCTCCTCAGAGGGCTTCGGTGCCGGTCTCGCCGGTACGGATGCGGATGGCCTGTTCGAGATCGATGACGAAGATCTTCCCGTCGCCGATCTTGCCGGTGGCGGCTGCCGTCTCGATGGCCGCGATGGCCGCGTCGAGCAGTTCGTCGGCGACGGCCGCCTCGATCTTCACTTTGGGCAGAAAATCCACCACGTATTCGGCCCCCCGGTACAGCTCGGTATGGCCCTTCTGGCGCCCGAAGCCCTTGACCTCGGTCACGGTCACGCCCTGCACCCCGGCCACATCGAGGGCCGTCCGCACCTCGTCGAGCTTGAATGGTTTGATGATTGCGCTAATCAGTTTCATGGTGTCCTGCTCCATGCGTACCGGCGGCAGGCATCTGCCTGACCGTCATTCCGTGCTGGGGAACTGTCATTTCCGCTACCTCCCGATTTGCATTTAAAGAAAAAAAGTTTCCTTTTGTGGTGCACAAAGCATGCCAGATCGTGCACCGCAGCAAATCAAGGGTTTAGCCCGCAGGGGGGCTGGATTTCCGCACCAAAACACGGCGGCGGGGTGGCGGGCGCACCAAAAATGGTGGGGATTGCGGTGTGTGGATGGATTCGGTTCGCGGATGGGGACGAACCGCTTTCCATTGTTTGGCGTTTCGTTGGCCGGGTTCCGCCCCGGCGGGCGGCCTACTTTCTTGCTTCGCCAAGAAAGTAGGCAAAGAAGGCGACCCCGCCGAGCCGGTCGTCTGCTCAAGCCGAGCTTGAACAGACGACTCCCCTGCGCTGCTCACAACAGGCGGCCAGCGCGGAACTCGCGGGCTGCGCCCGCTCAGACAGCCGCGCCGGACAGCCCCGCCTGTTGCTGCGCTGCTCGGCGACTCGGAAGGGGCTTTTCGGATACACCGAGCGTTGCAGGGCAGGCTGATGTGATCGGGGGAAAAGCGGGAAGTGAGACGTGGGAAATGGAGCCGCAGCAGGGGTAGGTCGGGTTAGCGCAGCGTAACCCGACAGCCCATGATCGGGCATGGCGACGAAGGCAGCCATTTCGGACAGACGCGCTGGGTGATCGTGTTCGTTGATGGCACAAGGCCGAGCAGCGCAGCATTGGGCGGGCTTTCCGGCGCAGCTGTTTGAGCCCGCGTAGCGGGCGAGTTCTGCGCCGGCCGCCCGATGCGAGCAGCACAGGGGAGTCGTCGGCTACGCCGACGACCGGTGAAGCAGGGTCGCCTTCTTTGCCCACTTTCTTGGCGAAGCAAGAAAGGGCCGCCGGGGCGCGACCCGGCCAACGGAACGTCAAACAACGGAAAGCGGTTGGTCTCCGTCAGCGAACGGAAAACCGCTGGGGATCGGCCTGACGCGCCCTCTTCAGAAGGGTCGGTGCGCAGCGTAACCCGACAGCCCTGACGGGCATGGCGACGAAGGCAGCCATTTCGGACAGACGCGCGGGGTGATCGTGTTCGTTGATGGCACAAGGTGCTTCATAAAGCCTCGGTGTCTGCTGAGGCCCCTTCTGAACCGCCGAGCGGGGAGTCCGGCTCGCCGACGACCGGTGGAGCAGGGTCGCCTTCTTTGCCCACTTTCTTGGCGAAGCAAGAAAGTGGGGCGCCCGCCGGGGCGCGACCCGGCCAACGGAACGTCAAACAACGGAAAGCGGTCGGTCTCCGTCAGCGAACGGAAAACCGCTGGGGATCGGCCTAACGCGCCCTCTTCAGAAGGGTCGGGTTAGCGCAGCGTAACCCGACAGCCCATGATCGGGCATGGCGACGAAGGCAGCCATTTCGGACAGACGCGCTGGGTGATCGCGTTCGTTGATGGCACAAAGTGCTTCAGTAAAGCCTCGGTGTCTGCTGAGAGCCCCTTCTGAACCGCCGAGCAGCGCAGCATTGGGCGGGGCTTTCCGGCGCAGCTGTTTGAGCCCGCGTAGCGGGCGAGTTCTGCGCCGGCCGCCCGATGCGAGCAGCGCAGGGGAGTCGTCGGCTACGCCGACGACCGGTGAAGCAGGGTCGCCTTCTTTGCCCACTTTCTTGGCGAAGCAAGAAAGTGGGGCGCCCGCCGGGGCGCGACCCGGCCAACGGAACGTCAAACAACGGAAAACCGCTGGTCTCCGTCAGCGAACGGAAAACCGCTGGGGATCGGCCTAACGCGCCCTCTTCAGCACAAAGGCGTTGTCAGCCGGGCTGAAGCCCTGCCGCGGGTAATAGCCCATCGCCGCCGGGGCCGACAGCAGGACGATGGAGACCTCCTCGCCGAGGGCTGCGCGCAGCTGGGTGATCAGGCCGCTGCCGATGCCCCGGTGCTGGAAGGCCCGGTCCACCGCCAGGTCGGAGAGGTAGCAGCAGTAGCTGAAATCGGTAAGCGCCCGGCACAGGCCGACCAGGGTGTCGCCCGACCAGGCCGAGACGACGATGTCGGCCGCGGCGAACATCCGGCCGATGCGTGCGGTGTCTTGGGTGGGGCGCTGGATGCCTGATGCGTCCAACACGCGGACGATATCTGCAACTTCCAGGGGGGCATCAAGGTGGTAGTCGATCATTGCGGCTCACGTGCGCGGTCTCTGCCAGGCCCGATGATACGCCCGGCCCATCGGCGAGCCCGCTCAGGAAGCGCGTCTTCGCCGCACTCGATCCGACGGGCTTCGAGCGGGCCTTTCGTGAGTGGGCGGCGCTGCCTGGCTTGAGGACTGACGATGAGGATGACGATTGATGTCAAGTGCGTAGCTGCGGGAGCCCTGAGTTACTGGCCCCGTTTTGAATAGCTGTTCATGACGGCCAGGAGCGGCCATTTGAATGACCGCTCCACTTTGCAACCAGCCAGGCTGGCTACGCGCAAAAATTCTTCATTGTCGCCATTCGCATGAAACCTGACCTATGTCAGTAGCGCGAACGTTTTCGGCCGCTGATTGAGCTCGGTGACCAACCGTCGGACTCCGGCTCTGACGAACCCACGCTGATTGTTCTGATCAGAGCACTTGACGTTCGCGCTAGTCAGGAAATCACTTATAGCCGCGGGTCAGTTTGTCCCAGCGTTGAACCTTCACCGTATCCCCAATGACGAAGCGTGTCAGGTCATCGCCAACGGTCAACGGACCGGAATAAGTCCGTCGGGTCGCCGTTTCAATCTGCGCCGTGTCCGGCTGATTCGTTGCACCTCGCTCCGTAAGTTGGATGATGTGCGAATAAGCCGCCATTTTTGGCTTGGCGCGGGAAAACACGGTGCCCGCTTCTTCGGCGGAGGTGTGGTGATCCATGACCGCCCGATTATTGAACGCCTTGAGCACTTCGGGTTCTGCAGCGCAAACTTCGTGAACCAGCAGGTCGACCCCCTGGCCGTGCTTGATCAAGGATTCGTCGAATTTGGTATCGCCACTGATCAACACCGAGCGTCCTGCATAGTCGACTCGGTAGCCATAAGCAGGATGAATCAACTCGCCATGATTAACGGCAAATGCCGTGACCTTGACCCCTTTGGACTCGAAAACCACGCCGTCCTTCGTGAAGTCGCGTGCAATGATCTCGGTTGCGACCTCAGGCACCTTTTTCGTCGGCCTGACGAATCGTGCGGTCCTGGACAAAGGCGGAGCGCATGGTATCGGCCATATGCTTCGTCCCGCTCGGGCCGATCACCACCATCGGCTCGCTACGCTTCGCGTAGGAGGTCTGAATGTAACCGGTCATCCACAGATCGGGCAGGCCGACGGTATGGTCCGAGTGAAAATGGGTGATAAAGGTGGGGCTGATGCTGCCCAGTCGAATGCCGAGCTGGCGAAGGCGAATGGTCGCGCCTCGCCCCGCATCGAAGAGCATGTTGAGACCGCCTGCCTGCACCAATGTGGCGCTGCTGAAACGATCCGGATTGGGGCTCGGCGACCCCGTGCCCAGCAAGGTTACGGTGATGGTGTTGTCGACCGCTTCCTCCGCCCAGGCCGCGCCCGGCAAGGACCACGCGGCCATTATGCAGAGGCCCGTTTGAAGTATCCGGCGGCGGGCTGACTCGGCGGTCGGTTTGATGTTGTTCATGAAATGTCTCCTTCCAAATTCTGTTGAATTGCTTCAATCGAAGCTTATGAGTAAAGCGGCATCGGTTTGATGTCGTCAGATATTGCAAATCCCGCTTCGGTCCGTTCGCGGATCATTTCGATCGAAACTCCCGATACCGTCTCAAGCAGGACAAATCCGGCGGCTGAAACCTTGAATACCGCCAATTCGGTTATTACTTTGGATACGCGGGATCGTGCCGTAAGCGGCAGGTTGCATAGGCGCAGGAGACGTGCTTCGCCGTCCTTGGTGCAATGCTCCATCGCGACGATGACCTTCTTCGCCCCGCTGACCAGATCCATTGCTCCGCCCATGCCCGGCACCATCTTTCCCGGTACCATCCAGTTGGCTAGGTTGCCGGCTTCATCCACTTGCAATCCGCCCAATACCGTGACGTCGATATGACCGCCACGGATCAGTGCGAAAGACATGGCGCTATCGAAGAACGCTGCGCCGATCTGAATACCGCATGGTGTCCCGCCGGCATTGACGATTCCGGGAAGCGGCTCGCCTTCCAGAGGCGCCATTCCAAGAAAGCCATTCTCGGATTGCAGCGTGATATGGATGTCCGGCGGAAGGAAGCGTGGCACCATCGTCGGTAGTCCGATACCCAGATTCACGATGTCGCCTTCGTTCAATTCCAGGGCGACCCGTCGGGCGATAATTTCCTTGGCATCCATTTCCTAGCCCCCCATCCTGACGACGATCTTGTCGATGAGCGCACCCGGCGTCATCACATGATCGGGATCGATCTCGCCGACATCGACGATTTCGTCTACTTCGGCAATCACCAGATCGGCCGCCAGCGCAATTACCGGATTGAAGTTCCGTGCCGCCCGTTCGTACACCAGGTTGCCTGCGGTATCGGCCTTTTTCGCCTTGATGATCGCGACATCGGCACGCAGCGGGATTTCCAGCAGATATTCCCGGCCTTGCACGGTCAATTTCTGCTTGCCTTCCTCGGCGACGGTACCGACTCCAGTCGGGGTCAGGAAACCGCCCAGGCCGCTGCCGCCGGCACGAATGCGCTCGATCAGCGTGCCCTGCGGCACCAGTTCGACATCGAGTTCGCCGGCAATCATCTTTTTACCTGTCACCGGATTGGTCCCGATGTGGGAAACGATAACCTTGCTGGCCTGCCCGCTGTCGATCAGCGGTCCGATTCCCGTCGTCGGCGCAGCCGTGTCGTTGCCGATAAGGGTCAGGTTCCGGACCTTGCTCTCGATGAGCGCGGAAACAATCCCCAAGGGCGTCCCGACACCCATGAAACCGCCAAACATGATGCTCACGCCATCCGAAAACATTGGGCCGATCTCCGCCCACTCCACGATTTTTTTCATTGTGTGTGTTTCATCATTCAATTGATGGATCGTCTATTCGGCATCCGGCTGATTCAACGGCGAAGCCGCCTGGAATGGCGCCAGTTCTTCGCATGCCTTGTAGATTCGGCGGATGGTCGGCATCTCCTCCAGTGGGCAATCGAAACGCAGCGCATTGAAGACTTGCGGCACCAGGCAACAGTCGGCCAGGCCCGGGAGGTCGCCATGACAGAAGCGCCCGGTACGGTCGTCATCTGCCAGCATCTTCTCGACGGCCAGCAGGCCTTCATTGACCCAGTGGCGATACCATCGGGCCTTGTCGTCTGCGGATATCTCGAACTGCGTGGTGAGGAAATTCAGGACTCGCAGGTTGTTGATCGGATGGATATCGCAGGAAATCGTCTGGGCAATGCTGCGGACCCGGGCGCGGTCCTGCGGACCAACCGGCAACAGCGGCGTCTCGGGAGAGATTTCCTCCAGGTACTCGATGATGGCCAGGGATTGCGTCAGATAGCCGCCTTCGTCGATCTCCAGGCAGGGCACCGTGCCCAGCGGGCTGTATTCGCGATAGCTGGCCGAGTGCTGCTGGCCGCCATCTTTCAACAAATGCACCGCTTCCGTGTCGTATTGCAGCCCCTTGAGATTGAGCGCGATGCGAACCCGATAGGCAGCCGAACTTCTGAAATAGGAAAAGAGCTTCATAGCGGTGTTTGTCCAAAAGAGGGCGGGAATCATCTGCGATGGCTCCCGGGCCCTGGTTTCTCATGCTGCGTATGGTTGGACCCGCTGCTCGATCGCACCGAACAGGCTCTGGCCATTGCGATCGAACATTTCGATCTTCACGCTGTCCCCAAACTTCAGGAAGGACGTTTGCGGCTTGCCCATCTCGATCGTCTCGTACATCCGGACTTCCGCCAGGCAGCAGTAACCGACGCCGCCATTGGCAATTGACGAACCATGCAGATCGCCCTGCTTGTTCGACACGGTTCCGGAGCCGATGATGGAACCCGCTTCCAGTTCGCGGGTCTTGGCGACATGGGCGATCAATTGCGGGAAGTTGAAGGTCATGTCCTGGCCCGCATCGGGCTTGCCGAAGAGCGCATCGTTGAGATGGACCGTCAGCGGCCGGTGGGCCTTGCCCTCGCGCCAATCGTCGCCCAGTTCATCCGGCGTAACGGCGACCGGGCTGAAAGCCGATGCAGGCTTCGACTGAAAGAAGCCGAACCCCTTCGCGAACTCGGCCGGGATCAGGTTGCGCAGCGACCAGTCGTTGACGAGCATGATCAGACGAATGCCGTCTGCCGCCTGCGCCGGTGTGGCGCCCATGGGAATATCGCCGGTGATCACCGCGACTTCGGCCTCGAGATCGATACCCCACTCTTCCGAACGGATGGCGATCGGATCGCGCGGCCCGGCGAAGGAGTCGGAGCCGCCCTGGTACATCAGGGGATCGGTCCAGAATTCCGGCGGCAACTCGGCTCCCCGTGCCCGGCGCACCAGTTCGACGTGATTCACGTAGGCCGAACCGTCAGCCCACTGGTAGGCCCGCGGCAGCGGCGAGTGGCATTGTGCCGGGTCAAAGGCCTGTGCGTCCTGCACCTGCCCCTGGTTCAACGCATCGTAGGTTGCACGCAGCTTGCCTTCCACGGCATCCCAGTTGTCCAGCGCTTCCTGCAGGGTGCGGGCGATGGCGGGAACCGCCAGGCAAAGGGTCAGGTTGCGATTCACGACGACCAGCACGCCGTCACGGCTGCTGCTCTTCAAGGTGGCCAGTTTCATGCTCTTTCTCCAAGTTCGATGTGATGGGGCTAGCGCGCCCCGCCGTCGGGCGGGGCGGCGCGCTACTTCTTTTAGTGGGCGACGGCTGGATTGGCGGGCACTGCCTGCACAGTGCGGGCACCGAAGAGCAGGATCAGGACAATGAAGACGGACGGCACGGCGACCAGGTGAAACAGGCTCTCCTGTCCCCAGTTCAGGCCGATCAGCTGTCCGCCGACGACCGGACCGATCACCGAGCCAATGCGACCGACGCCCAGGCTGTAGCCGACGCCGGTCGTCCGCAGGGCGGTCGGGTAGTAGTTGGCGGCCATGGCATTGATGGCCGGCTGGCCGCCGACGACGGCGAAGCCGGTGACGAAGACGATGACGAACAGCAGCGCGATGGCGCCCACGGAATGGCCGATCAGGGCGATGAACACGGCCGCCGTCGCAAAGCACGGCACCAGCACCCGCTTGAACCCGATGCGGTCGATCATTCCGCCCATCGCGATGGTGCCGAAGGTTCCGCCCAGTTGCAGCGTGGCGCCGACCAGGACGGCGTTCTCGAGGCTAAGGCCCGCCAGCTTGGCGATCGTCGGCAGCCAGTTGGACAGGAAGTAGAGCGCGATCATGTTGAGGAAGCTGACCGCCCAGATCGCCAGCGTTCCGACCGTCCGACCCTCCTGGAAGAGCGCCATGACGGGAACGCCGCTGCTGTTGCGCTCGGCGACCACCAGCTCCGCGTCTTCCGGAACGCGCTGCAGCGGAAGGACTTTCTTGAGGACTGCCCACGTAGTGGAGGAGCTCTTGCCGGAAAGCACCTGGAACTGGATGGACTCCGGCAGATAAACGATCATCAGGCCGGCGATGATCAGCGGCAGCACGCCGCCGAGATAAAACACCGATTGCCAGCCATAGGTCGGGATCAATGCGGCGGAGACGACGCCGCCGAACATGGCGCCGACCGTGAAGCCGCAGGAAATCAACATCATGATCGAGATTCGCTTGCGCTTCGGGCTGAACTCGCCGCACAGCGCCATCGAATTCGGCATGATGGCGCCGAGGCCCAGGCCGGTGATGAATCGAATGGTGATCAGTTCTTGGATCGTGCTGGAAAACGGCGTGGCCAACATGCACAAGCCAAAGAAGAACGTCGAAACGATGAGAACGGGACGTCGTCCGAGCTTGTCGGCGACCATGCTGAACACCAGCGAGCCGATGAGCAGTCCGAACAGCCCGGCGCCGAACACCGGCCCGAGGGAGGACTTATCGACATGCCAGTCCTGAAGTAATGCGGGGGCTACATAGCCCATCGCCTGAACGTCGAAGCCGTCAAGTACCATGCAAATTCCACACAGGATAAAAATCCACCACTGGAACTTGCCAATTGGACTTTCATCAATCAGCTTGACGACGTCAATTTTTGAAGTTGAAGTCATTTAATTGTCTCCTGGCCACCCTGGGCTCGTTTCAGACGAAGCGAGACCAACGATTCTAAGATCGCGCTGATGTACCTTAATTCGGTTGATCGGTTACATGCCTGAGAGTGCGGTTTGGCACCCCCATGGTACGGATCGATATTACTTACGCTGAATAGCTGCCGTCATGCATCCAACGCGCGTGCTGGGGCGCTCGCTTGGTCTTTGGCCCACTCGTTGAGCATCTCCCACTTCACTTCATCGAGCATTGTCGCCATCTTCGGCGTCCCGGTATTCGCCGCCAGTTCCAGGCGATGGCCATTCGGATCGAAGAAGTAAATTGATTTGAAAATGGTGTGATCGGTAGGCCCGACCACCGAAATGCCATCGGCCTCCAGCTTGGCCTTGACTTTCAACATGACGTCGACCGACTCGACTTCCATCGCCAGGTGCTGGGTCCAGATCGGCGTGTTCGGATCGCGCCCCATTTCAGGCTTGGTCGGCAATTCGAAGAAGGCCAGAATGCTGCCGTTACCCGCATCCAGAAAGACGTGCATGTAGAGGTCCGGCTCCTTGGTCGAAGGAACTTGATCTTCGGCAATGGCCAGGATGAAGTTCATGTCCAGGTATTTCCCGTACCATTCGACCGTCTCTTTGGCGTCCTTACAGCGGTAGGCCACGTGGTGAATTCTCTTGATAATTTGCATCGTTCGTCTCCAAATATCTGTATAAACACTTCGGCGGGTTCAGATACGTCCTGCGCAGGATTGAATGCATTAAATGCTTTTGATTTATACAATTCCAACCGTTTTTTGCGATTGATAAATCGGTTTACCCTATGAATATCACCCTGCGCCAACTCAGAGCATTCGTCGCCGTGGCTCGAACCGGGAGCTTCACCCTGGCCGCCGAAAGCCTGTACATCTCCCAGTCGGCACTGTCCGGGCTGATCAAGGAGCTTGAGCAGACTTTGGGCGTACGCGTTGTAGACCGCAGCACCCGGCGGATTCACTTGTCGGACATGGGGCGCGAGCTATTCCCTCTCGTCGAAAAGATACTGAGCGACCTCGACCGGGTGCTGACCGACGTGTCCGAACGGAAATCCCTCAAGTCGGGGTTCGTCAGGGTCGCCGCCCCGCAGCTCATGGCAGCCACCGTGCTGCCGGAGATCATCGCGGCCTACAACAACGAGCATCCCGACATCAGTGTGAAGCTCGTCGACTCCGTCGTCGAAAGCATCGTGTCGCGTGTGTTTTCCGGGGAGGTCGACTTCGGCATCGGTCCGGAACGTGACCCGAACTCCGATATCACGGCCGAAAGCCTGTTTGACGGCCGTTTCATCGCGGTATTCCCCAGGGGCCACCCGCTGAGCCAGATGCGCGAAGTCAGTTGGGCGGACCTGGCCGCCTACCCATTCATCTCGCTCCAGGGACAATTCACCGAACGCCTGATGCTGGATTTGCGGGAAGCGGCGGTAGATATTAGTTTTGCGCCGACGAACGAAGTGGCGTTCATGTCCACGGCATTGGCGATGGTCCACGCTGGGCTCGGTGTGACCGCGTGCATCATCTACGCCTCTTCGCTAATTGAACTCTATCAGCTCGAAATGCGCCCGCTGGTGATGCCGGTCATCCATCGACGATTCTTCACGTTCACCCAGAACAATCGATCGCTGACCCCCGCAGCGGAAAGCTTCAAGAGTTTTGTTCGTGGTTACCTTTGCGACCATTCAGAATAATGTTATCTGGTTTATTTCCTGAATCCGCGACCACCATTTTGCGCCGTCAGGTTGTAGGGCAGGGGCAAGGCTTTTCATAGAAACTGATTTTCAAAAAAATCAGGATAGTAAATGGCCGCATCCTCAGCGGAAATCGTATCCGCATAACGCTCACGTTGCTCCCAATGAGTCCCGCATACATCACATCGATGAAGATATGCATTTCGAGCAAGACTAATACCTAAACGACTGGGCTGCTCGCCAGTTTCCCACTTCCTGCGGCAAACCGAACAAGCTTTATCTTCCCAGGACGCCATCACCATCTCGGCAATCCATTCACCATATTGGCCAGCTTCAAACAGCACGCTCCCACTCGGTAGCGGACTGTTACCCGGAGTCACGAATTATTTTACTGGATTCACCTTGAATGAACGGTATTGCGCGTCTCGGGGCCGATGCGCTTACCCTTGCGCATCAGGATATTGTTTATCCAGGCCTTCCAAGAACCAGCAAAAATTGTTAATGGCAAGTTCCAGGCTTCTGAAAGAGCGAATATTGGTCTCCGACAACCACCATGAGATTCCAGGCAACCCTTCAGGTTTCTCGATTTCCATTTCTTGGCGCGCTCAATGGCTCTTGCTAAAGGCTGGTACTCAGAAAGCCTTGCTACTTCAAGTGAATTTTCAGCACAATTTTTCATTTCTTTTTCCAGCGCAATGGCTAGATTTTTCAGATTTTCCCTATCCATCATTTGCCCACCTGGATTGTTCCTGTTTTTTGGTGACGTCCATAATTCGCGGTTTGGCACAAGTGCCTGCAGCGCCCCTCCTTTGGCAAAATAGTTAAGGCAGGTCGGGTTAGCGCAGCGTAACCCGACAGCCCATGATCGGGCATGGCGACGAAGGCAGCCATTTCGGACAGACGCGCGGGGTGATCGTGTTCGTTGATGGCACAAGGTGCTTCAGTAAAGCCTCGGTGTCTGCTGAGAGCCCCTTCTGAACCGCCGAGCAGCGCAGGGGAGTCGTCGGCTACGCCGACGACCGGTGGAGCAGGGTCGCCTTCTTTGCCCACTTTCTTGGCGAAGCAAGAAAGTGGGGCGCCCGCCGGGGCGCGACCCGGCCAACGAAACGTCAAATAGCGGAAAGCGGTTGGTCTCCGTCAGCGAACGGAAAACCGCTGGGGATCGGCCTAACGCGCCCTCTTCAGCAGGGTCGGGTTGGCCCGCAGGGCGTAACCCGACGAACTGTCTGGACAGGGCTTTGCCGTCGATGATCCGGGCGGTCAGCGGAAAACGACAGTCTTGTTGCCATGCACGAGCACCCGGTCTTCGAGGTGGTAGCGCAGTCCGCGGGCGAGCACGGCCTTCCTCGATGTCCTTGCCGTAGCGCACGAGGTCGTCGGGGGCGTCGGAGTGATCGACGCGGATCACGTCCTGCTCGATGATCGGGCCCTGATCCAGCTCGCTGGTCACGTAGTGGCAGGTGGCGCCGATGAGCTTGACGCCGCGGGTGTAGGCCTGGTGGTAAGGCTTGGCGCCGGCGAAGCTGGGCAGGAAGCTGTGGTGGATGTTGATGATCTGGCCCGGGTAGTTCTCGCAGAGTTCGGGGGACAGGATCTGCATGTAGCGGGCCAGCACCATCACGTCGCCCTCGGCCTCGCGGAAGAGGTCGGCGACCTTGGCGTAGGCGGCGGGCTTGTTGTCGGGAGTGACGGGCACGTGGTGGAAGGGAATGCCGTGCCACTCGACGAAGCCACGGAAGGTTTCGTGGTTGGAGATGACGCAGGGGATCTCGATGTTCAGCTCGTCCGCCTGCCAGCGCGCCAGCAGGTCGTACAGGCAGTGCTCCTGCTTGGACACCAGGATCACCACGCGCTTTTGCGTGCGCTGTCGCTGATGCGCCAGTCCATGTCGAACTCGGCGGCGATGGGGGCGAACCTGTCGCGCAGGGCGTCGATGCCGAAGGGCAGGGGAGTCGGCGAGGAGCTCCTGGCGCATGAAGAAGCGCCTGGCTTCGGCGTCGGCGTGGTGGCTGGCCTCGGTGATCCAGCCCTGATGGCGGGCCAGAAAGGCGCTGACGGCGGCGACGATGCCGACCCGATCGGGGCAGGACAGGGAAAGGGTGTAGCGACGGTTAGGGGCGCTCATGGGCTGTTGTCCTTGTGCTCGGCCTCTGGAGGGCCATTGGTTCGTTCGGGGGCGGGGCGGCTCCGTGGGAGCGATGACTGGGCGATGTAGGGGCAAGGTCAGTTGCCCCTACACGTGCACGTCGCTCTTCAGCGCTCAGCCCTTGGCGGTGCGCTTGGTCTTGTCCGGATCGTCGAAGGGCAGGGTGTGGGTGGCCGCGCAGCTCAGGCTGGCACCGCGTAGTTGCAGCTTGCGTCCGGCCACGGCGTAGGCCGGGTCGAGGCGGGCGATGGCCATCGAGCGCTCGGTCAGGCGCGAGTACATGCCGCAGGTAACCAGGCCGACCTGGGTTTCTCCGTCGTAGAGGGCGTCGCCGCCCAGCGCCGCTTCCTTCGTGGCCAGTTCCACGCCGTAGATCTTGAAGCGTTCGCGGCCCTGCAGGCGGTAGTGCTCGGCGGCGCCGCGAAAGTCCTTCTTGCCCGGCGACACGGTGAAGTCGAGGCCCAGTTCCCACAGGCTGTCGCCGATGGGCTGGCCTTCCATCGGGTACATGTCGGAGTTGTCGTAGGGGTAGAACAGCAGGTAGCTCTCGACCCGCAGCCAGTCGAGGGCGGTGAAGGAGCAGGGCATGATGCCCAGCGCCTTGCCCTCGGCGACGATGGTGTCCCAGATCAGCGGCGCGTCGGCCGCCTTGCAGAAGATCTCGTAGCCGCGCTCGCCGGTGTAGCCGGTGCGCGACAGCATCACCGGCCGCCCGAAGAGGGTGGTCTGCAGGTGATGGAAGTAGTTCAGATCGCGGATGCCCGGCACGTGCCTGGCGAGGAAGTCCACCGCCGCCGGCCCCTGCAGGGAGAGGTCGTGCAGGTCGTCGTCGAACAGCACCGCGACGTTGCGGCCCACCGCGCCGCGGGTCAGGATCTCGTGGCCGGCGCCGGAGCCATGCACCACCATGAAGGCGTTGGGCCCGTTGCGGTAGATCACGCAGTCGTCGATGAACTTGCCGGCTTCGTTGAGCATGCAGGCGTACACCGACTTGCCCGGGTAAAGCTTGCTGACGTTGCGGGTGGTGGCAAAGTTGATCAGCGCTTCGGCGTGGGGGCCGATGATGTGCATCTTCTTGAGGCCCGACACGTCCATCAGGCCGGCCTTGGTGCGGATCGCGGCGTGCTCGTCGGCCAGATTGGTGGAATAGGTCCATGCGGTGCCCATGCCGTTCCAGTCTTCGAGACCGGAACCCAGGGCGCGATGGCGGTCGGCGAGGACCGAAAGTCTCCATGAACTCATCTGAAACTCCTTCTCTGAAAGGGGTTGGGGATTGAGTTCATTAGGCCAGCCGCGCGGGCCGCGGGAAATACTACTCTGGTACTACTTCGGGGATAGGGTGGAGGTGGTGGAGGTGGAGGTGGAGGGCGGAAGCCTGCCCGACCGCAAACCTCGATCGCCGCTTCAACGGTGTGCTCTTCCTCACTTATTGCGCGGCGGCGCGTGGATTGCCAGTCCGCCGAGCTTTGGCACTAGCTCCGACTTCTTTGGCTTGCGCGTGGGTCGCGGCTCCCCATCGATCTGCCGCCCGCCGCAACGCCAAGCCACTGACCCTTGGGCCGCGCGTCGTGCTCCCAGCGCCTATTTGCACAAGTTGCGTGTCACTCATCCTCCAGCGGCAACATGCCCTGCGGTGGACTCGGAGGCCACTGCCCAGCCTGGCTGCGTTTTTCAAACCAGCGGTGCATGGCCGCGTCTTCCAGGGCGTATTCGCCGCGGGCGGATTTCCACATGAGCGCGGGCATGCGTTGGCGCAGGGCTTCCAGTGCCCGCTGGGCCTGGGCGGCGTTCACCGGATGGGCGGTCTTATCGCGATAGAAGCGTAGCGCCTCGGCGTCGTAGGGGCGGAAGCGCGGGCCTTGCTCCAGCATTCGCCATAGCACGGCCTGTTCGGTGGGCTTGAGGCCGAGGTAGTCCGATTCCATCTGAGCTTCGTCTTCGGCTTGCTGGTGCTGCGCGGCTTCCAGCAGGGCCGGCTCAAAGCGCGCGGTCAGGGCGGCCAGCGGGCTGAGCACCTGCCCCAGCGCAGCCATGAAGAACTGAGGTCGATGGCCGAACACGTCGAAGGCCTGCTGCAGCAAGGCCTGATCCACTGGCTTGAGTTCGGGCCGTTGGGCTTCGATCAGGCTGGCGACGTGGGCGATGAAGTCCGGCCCCAGGGGGGGCATGCGCTGGATCTGCGAGCCGTAGAAGGGCGCCCCGGCGGTGTTGACGAGGCGCAGCAGCTTGTCCCGGTCCGAGCCAGACATCACCAGCATCAGGTTCACCACGCCGGGCTGGTTGAGCTGGTCGCGGGCTGATTTGAGGGCCGTCATCGCTGCTTCGCCAGCCTCGCTGGTGAGGGCGTGCTGGGCCTCGTCGATGATCAGCGCCACCGGCTTGCCGGCGTGTTCTTGCAGCCGCCGCAGGGCGTCGACGAGGGTCAGGCCGTCGACCTTGCCGATCTTGCTGGTGTCCACCTCCAGCCCGCCTACCTTGACCTTGTCCAGGCCGGCCCTGCGGGCCGTGCGCGCCACCACGCCCAGCTGCGGCTCCAGGGCACGGGCGATGGCTTCGGCGATCAGCCCGCCTGGGTCGCGTCGGGTGTCGGCCCAGAGGTCTACATACACCACGATCACGCCCTGCGCCTGCAAGGCCGGCCGAAGATCGCCCTGCAGGAACGTGGATTTGCCGGTGCGGCGGGGGCGGTCAAGAACAGGCCGTTGTGGGCATCACCTAGCAGGGCCTTGCCTTGCAGGGCGGCGACCAACTCGTTGGCCAGGGCGGTGCGGGGGAAGGCGATCATGGCTTTTATCGTAAATTATCGCAATGGAGATAATTTATTGTAATGCTGATAAAAGTCAATAAAGAGAGTGGCGCTGGCAAAGTGGGCGCGTTGCCGGAAGTCATGCCGCGTCTTCACCCACCCCGTTCCTCTTCCCGCAGTTCCCGCAGCCACACGGCGGCTTCGAAGCGGTTGCGCAGGTTGAGCTTTTGCAGCACGTGCTTCACGTGCACCTTCACCGTGCTTTCGGCGATGCCCAGCGAGCGGGCGACGATCTTGTTGGAGGCGCCCTTGGACACCAGCTCCAGGGTTTCCTGCTCCCGGGCGGTGAGGGAGGCCCAGCCTTCGTCGATGCTTTCCCGGGTGGGGGGCTGGGGCTTGGCCAGCAGGCCGCCTACCTCGGATGACAGCACGGTGCCGCCGGCGGCCACCTGGCGCAGCTTGAGGCAGAACTCGTCCGGCTCCATGTCCTTGAGCAGGTAGCCGCTGGCCCCGGCCTTGAGGGCCTCCATCACGTCGAAGCTGGAGTCGGACACGGTGAGCATCACCAGCCGGGTGGTCGAGCCGGCGCTTTGCAGCGCGCGGATGACCGAGATGCCGTCGAGCCCCTTCATGTGCAGGTCCACCAGGGCCACGTCGGGGCGGTGGGTCAGCACCGCTTCGATGCCCTCGGCGCCAGAGGCGGCCTCGGCCACCACCTGGATGTCGCCGTACATCGAAAGCAGCTGGCCGATGCCCTTGCGGAAGAGGGCATGGTCATCCACCACCACGAGGCGGATCGACGCCCCCTCGGCGCCTGGCGCGGTGCCCGTCATTGCGTGTTCCATGGCGCGTGTTTCCTTGTTTGAGTCATCGGGTTCAGTGGCCCTCCGAGCGGGGCCGGAAGCGCACCTCGACGCAGGTGCCGGTGCCGCCCGCGCCTTCGTCCACATCCAGGCTGCCGCCCAGCTGGCGGGCCCGCTCACGCATGATCGACATGCCGTGGTGGCCCTCGCCGCCGCTGTCGGGCGGGATGCCGCGCCCGTCGTCCTCCACCAGCACCCGCACCTCCCCGTCCTCGTCCCGTTCCAGGCGGATCAGGGCGTGCTCGGCGCGGGCGTGGCGAACCACGTTGGTCAGCGCTTCGCGGGCGATCTGCAGCAGGTGGAATTCCTCGTTGACCGACAGGGGCAAGTCCCCCAGCCGGTAGTCGAGACCGATCTCGGTGCCGGCCCGGGCCGACAGTTCGTCCACCACCTCGAGCAGGGCTTGCTGCAGCCCGCCGGGCGGCATGCTGGTGCGAAAGGCCGAGAGCAGTTCGCGCAGGTGGCGGTAGGCGCTGTCGAGGCCGGTCTTGATCTCGCCGGAGATGTCGAGCACGGCGCCGGCCGGGCCACAGGCGGCGCAGCTGCGGCCGATCTCCAGCTGCAGACGGGCGATCTGCAGCTTCATGTAGGACAAAGCCTGAGCCAGGGAGTCGTGGAGTTCGCCGGCGATGGCGTTGCGCTCGTCCATCAGGGCCAGCCGGCGGCGGCGCTGGTTGCGTTGCAGGTTGCCCAGGGACAGGGCGAACAGGCCGGCTACCGCGTCCACCAGCCGGCGGTGGCGGCTCTCGAAGAGAAAGTCGCCGCGGGCCTCGACGATCAGCACGCCGTAGATGTTGTCGGCGTCGCGCACCGGCACCGCCAGCTCGACGATCTCCCCGTCCGGCCCGGCCACCGAGCGGCGCAGGCCGCCGCTGCGGGCCAGCTCGTCGGCGTCGAACTCGTCGAGCAGGCGGGCCAGGCGCGGGGCGCCCAGCACGGCCGGCACGCCCAGTCCCTCGGCCACCGGGTCGAGCAGGGCGAGGGTGCAGCAGTGGGCCTGCAGGCAGTCCGCCATGTCTTCGAGCAGGGTCGTGAGCCAGGGGGCGCTGGCGCTGTTCTCGGCCAGGCTGGCACAGGCCCGGTAGATGAATTCCAGCGAGCGGGCGGCAAAGCGCTCCTGTTCCCGGGCGTGGCGGGACAGGCGCTCCCCGTCGGCCAGCCGCCCGGCCAGCTGGGCGGCCACCGAATCCAGGCTGCGCGCCAGGCGGTCGATCTCGTCGCTGCCCCCGGCCGGGGCCGCCACCGCACCAGCGGTGTGCGCGGCGACGTCGGCCAGCGCGAGATCGGTGCGCACTGCCAGCACCTTCCAGGCTGTGCGCAGGGTCAGCCCGCAGCCCGCTACAAACAGCAAAACGAGCACCACCTGAATCAGCCCGACCCCGGCGAGGCGGGCCGCGGCGTCACCGTCGGGCCGGGCCAGGGCCAGGTTTTCCAGGCGCGCCGCCACGCCGGCGCTGACGAACAGGGCCGCGCCGAGGCTGGCGAGGCAGGCCAGCATCAGGCTCAGGCGGGACAGGAGGGGATAACGGTCGAGCACCGGAGAGGGCTGTTCAGGATGCACCGGGCAACAGTGCGACGTTACCTATGAGCAACTTTCGCGCCTCTGATGAAACTCATGCCGATGGCCTGGGGCCCTCGCCGTGGAGTGATTCCTGCTTGGAGGCAGGTGCAGCCGGCCCGGCGCCGGCCATCTTCCGCAGAATTCCATGACCCTCTATTTTGTCGCCACCCTGCTGCTCACCACCCTGTCGGCCATCGTGCTGGTCGATGCCGGCCCGCCATCGCCGGCCGTCTGGGGGCTGCCCCTGCTGCCCGGCCTGGCCTGGACTGTGCTGCGCTTCAGCGGCCGTGGGCGCATCACGGCGCCGCCCCGCAGCGAGGCGGCCCACCACCAACCCCTGACCCACTTCGCCCTGCACAGCGGCCTGCCCGCGCTGCTGGTGGCGCAAGGGCGCATCACCAATGCCAACCTGGCGCTGCTCAAGGCCCTCGGGCTGGAGGCGCGGGGCGACGAAGTGATCGGCATGCCCCTCGACAACATCGTCCACCCCAAGCACCACCGGCGTCTGGTGGCCCTGCTGGCGGCCGAGACGGCTTCCGGCGATGCCGGCGTGATCACCCTGCTGCGTGCCGACGGGGTGCCCTGGCTGGCCCGCCTCAGCCTTTTTCGTGGCGACCGCTCGCCGGTGGCGCTGCTTCAGTTCGGGGCGCCGGACGAACTCCCGGAAGCCGGCCCCGACCGCCAGTGGGGCAACCGGATGGGCCACTTCGCCGGCGAGATCCTGTTCGCCCTCGACAGCCAGCTGCTCCTCACCTGGCTCAACCCCCAGTGGGAGAAAGCCACCGGCCGGGCCGTGGCCGACAGCCTGTTCGTGCCCTTTCTGCCGCTTTTTCATCTGGAAGACCGGGTGGCGCTCACCAAGGGCCTGCGCCAGTTGCAGGCCGGCGAACGCGACAGCCTCACCCTCGAAGTGCGTACCCTGGCGGCGCGCAGCCCCGGCCCGCGCTGGGTTGAACTGCGTGCCTGGCCGCTGGACACGGCGGCCGGTGGCGAAAGCGGCATCGTCGGCATGCTGCTCGACATCGATCAGCGCCGGCGCCGCGAAGAAGCCCTGCGGGCCCAGCGGCGCAGCCTGCACACCATGCTCGACAACCTGCCGGGCATGATCTACCGGGGCCAGAACGACAAGCACTGGACCATGGAATTCGTCAGCGAAGGCTGCTTCGAGCTGACCGGCTACACCCCGCTGGAACTGGTGGACAACCAGTCGGCCAGCTTTGCCGACCTGATCCACCCGGAAGACCGGGATTTTGTGTGGAATTACGTGCAGATGCGCCTCACCCGGCGCGAGCGCTATGAATTGAGCTACCGGATCATCGACCGCGACGGCCAGATTCGCTGGGTGTGGGAGCAGGGGCGCGGCATCCACTCCAGCCGCGGCGAGTTTCTCGGCCTGGAAGGCTTCATCACCGATGTCAGCAGCAGCCGCGGTGCGCAGGAAGAAGCCCGCCGCCGCCTGTTCTTCGACAACGCCGCCGGGCTGCTGAGCTTCAGCTTGTTCCTCGACCGCCTGCAGCACCTCGTCGTCCACTCGGCGATTGCCGGCTATCCCTTCGCGCTGTTTCACCTGGCCATTGAGCCCCTCAGCAGGATCGCCGCCGAGCACGGCCCGGCGATGGCCGAGCGGGTCATGGTGGAAACCGGCAAGCGCCTGCGGGTGGTGCACAGCGACTGCAACGGCGTGGCGCGTCACGGTGAAGGCTTTGCCGTACTGATTGCCGACTTCCGCCCGGAGACGCTGGCCTGGGCGGGCAGCTTCGACCTTGATCCGGCCTCGCCGCCCGGCCTGGCCCGGCTCGCTGCCGCCCTGGCTGAGCTTGCCACCCGGCCACTACGCATCGACGGCCACCCGCTGGTGCTCTCCGGGTCCGTCGGCATCGCCCCTGCGCCCGCCGGCAGCGCCGACGCTCAGGCCCTGCTGGCCGAGGCGACGAGGGCGGCGCAGGCGGTTTCCGGCTGAGGCGGCGCCTCAGCGCCCCGCCGCCCGCGTCAGTCGGCCGACCCGCTCGGGGTATCCGCTCGCCCTCTACGCTGCCGTAACCCGGCGCCAGGCCGTTGGCGCCGCTCTGGCCCGCGTAACAGGCGCTCAGGGGGCGCGCCGTAAGGTGCGCCAGGTTGTGATGGACGCGATGCCGGGTGCCAGCCACAGCGAAAGCCACAGCCCGGCGAGCACCGCCAGCGCCAGCGCGTTGGGGGCCGAGCGGGTGATCGCGTAGATGATCGCCAGGGCCAGCGCCGTGACGGCCACCCCCGAGGCAAGGTATGTGAGCGCCAGGTGGCGCAGGAAGACGAGCGCGAAGCGCCGCAGTGGAACCGCCTCCAGCCGCAAGCCCCCTTGCGGAACGCGACGAAGCAGCCCGCCGCACACAGGGCCACGGAAGTCGCCGCGAGCTGAAGCCAGAACGCGTCCGTCCATTCCGCCCGGCCCCGCACGAAGAGCATCAGAATGACCGAGCAGGCGAGTGCGCTGAGGGTGAAGACGACGCGGAGGGTTTGGCTGGGGGGGGCACTGGCAGATCCCGGTTGGCAGGCGGTGTATCCATACCCGGCAATGCGGGGGCGGTGCCTTGATGGAGGTGACGCCATGGTGGCGCCATCGCCGGATGGCGAGCCCTGCGGCCCCGTTGTAAGCTGCGGGCCTGCGAATGTTCAGAAAAACCACCATGGCCTTGAATGTCGAGCACCTGCTGAGGGCCGCAGCCACGCTGGAGCAGGCCCTGCTCGCCCTCGATAAAACCCCTGCAGAGAGCGAAGTTCTGTTCGATCTTTATCGAAACGCCGCCATCAAGAGCTTCGAGCTGTCGCTGGAAACTGCTGGAAAGCTGCTTCGCAAGGCCCTCAAAGCCTACGCAGCCAGCCCGCGCAGTGTCGATGCGCTGGTTTTCAATGACGTTCTGCGCCATGCCGGCAAACACGCCCTGCTGGATCAGCCCGGGGTCGAGCGCTGGCTGGCGTATCGCGCCAATCGCAACAACACGGCCCACGATTACGGCGAAGGTTTCGCCAACGAGACTCTTGCCCTGCTGCCGGCCTACCTCGCCGACCTGCGGGCGCTGGCCGGCAAGCTCCAGGAATGCTTCGATGCCGCGCAGTGATCTGGCGCAGCTCGATCTGTCGCCGCGGCACCTGGCGCTGCTGCGGGACATCCTGGCCCACCACGTCCCCGATGCCGAGGTCTGGGCCTATGGCAGCCGTGTGCTCGGTACGGCCCATGAAGGCAGCGACCTGGATCTCGTCCTGCGTCACCCGGACGACCTCGGCAAGGACGTGGCGAACTGGCCGGCGCTCCAGGAGGCCTTGCAGGCAAGCCCGCTGCCGATGCTGGTTGAAGTGCACCTGTGGAACCGGCTGCCGGCGAGCTTCCACCCGGAGATCGAGCGCAGCTACGTGGTGCTGCAGGGCGGGCGCGGGCGTGCCGCTTCGTTGAAGGCCGCATCAGGCGGAGGTTCAGGTGAGTCTTGAAGGGCAACTCCTCGACCAGAAGTCCCTGCGGGCCGTGACCGGCAAGACCGCCGACTGGAACGAAATCGCCAAGGATTGCATTGCCTTTGCCAATGCGTCGGGCGGCAGGCTGCTGCTTGGCATCGAAGATGGGCAGGATGCACCACCATCCGGCCAGCAGATCCCCACCGATCTGCCCGACACCGGGTGCGGCGCCGCATCCTCAAGCCCGAAATCATCGACTTCATTGCCAGGGCCGACCAAACCTATCAGCTCACCCAGCGCGAGCGGATCACCTTGGGCTTGCTTGCGCAGCATGACGCGATGACGGCCCGCGAACTGGCCGCCGCGCTTGAGCTTTCTTCGGTCGATGTGCTGCAGATCTGGCTCAAGCGGCTGCTGGAATGGGGGCTGGTGGAGAGCGCAGGGCGCACCCAGGCCACGCGCTATTTTGTTGATCCAGGCCTGCTGCGCAGCCTTGACTTCACCAGCGAAACCACCCTCAAGCGCATCGAGCCGCATCGTCTGGCCGCGCTGGTGCTGGAAGACCTGCAGCGCTACCCCGAGTCCGCGATCGGCGACATTCACCGGCGAATCGGTGGCGATATTCATCCCAAGCAAGTCAAGCGTGCTCTGGAGGCGTTGATCGAGCGGGGCACTGTGCGTTTTGAGGGTAATAACCGCTGGCGGCGGTACTGGGCCGTCTCATGACCAGGCTATCGGACACTTTTGGCGCTATCGGCGATAGATGAGCAATGGTGGTTGGGCGATACGTAGATAAAAATGATCCTAATCAAAGGCTTGTATCGAACTTTGGATGCTGGTGGGTGGTGGAAGGTCGCTCGCACCATGCAGCCCGTTGGGAAGACCTCATCCTCTCCAGCAGAGCATTGGCTCGGGTAAGACTGTGTTGATCATCCCTCGTCTCGTTCAGGAAATTCCGGCGCAACCAGACTCCACCCCTCTACCGCCCGCCCCCCTTTCGGACTTCGACGAGCGTGCGGCCTGGGTTCTGCTTGGTGAGCCGGGTGCGGGTAAGACTGTAGCCCTTGAAGAGGATGCAACGAGAACCGGAGGCGTCTTCATATCGATTGCCGAATTCCTGATCGGAGACGCCGACGAGACCTTGCGAGAGAGAACCTTGTGTCTGGACGGTCTCGACGAAGTCAGGGCCAGTGGCGAGGAGCGCACACTGCTTCGATTGAAGCAACGCTTGAAACAACTGGACATCAAGCGATTCAGGATCAGTTGCCGCGCTGCCGACTGGCTTGGCACAACTGACTCGCAGGACTTGCAAGGCATCGTTCTTGGCAAGACCATTGCCGTCCTGCAACTGGAAGCCCTTGCCAACTCCGATATCGAGCGCATCCTCGCGAGTACCTACGAGGTCGCGCGTCCCGCCGATTTTGTGGTGACCGCCCAACGCAGGGGTGTGCAGGCTCTGCTGCAGAACCCGCAAACTCTCGGCCTTCTGGCCCGTGCAGTCCAGGGAGATCAATGGCCAGCCACCCGGCTCGAGACCTTCGAAATCGCGTGTGCGAAACTGGCCGAGGAACCCCATCCTCGTTATCGAAGAGCTCGGCGTGGCAAGGATGTTCCCACGCCGGCGCAGTGTCTGGATGCAGCCGGCGAACTTTGTGCAGCGCTGCTCTTGTCCGACAAAGCTGGAATCGCCCTGGATCCCGATGCAGCCGGCGCACATGCACCCTTCCTTGACGAGTTCTCGCCCTCGACGCACCTGCATGCGGTTCATGCGCTGAAATCTGCCCTGTTCCGCTCCTCGGGCAACGAACGGCTACAGCCCTGCCACCGCAGAATCGCCGAGTTCCTGGCCGCCCGCTGGATTGCCGGGAAGATCGATACCCAGGGGCTCCCTGTGGGTCGAGTGTTGAACCTCCTGGAGGGCTCCAGCACACGAACCGTCTCCGGCCTGCGCGGCTTATATGCCTGGTTGGCGCTTCACAGCCTCAAGGTTCGGGATACCTTGGTCGACGCAGACCCGCTGACCATCGTGCTGTATGGGGACGTGCAGCCCATGAGTGTCGACACCAAGAAACGTGTTCTCGAAGGGCTCAGAGAGGAAGCAAGACACCATCCCGCCTTTCGCTGGCATACCCGCCAGGACCATCCTTTCGGAGCACTTGCCGATCCGGCATTGACGGATTACTTCAAGGCCTCCCTAGCTACCGCGGCCCGGGATGAGGCCAGCCAGTCCTTCGTCGAGTGCATCATCACCGTCTTGAGTGAAGGCGGAGCAGATCGCGCCCTGCTGGACGCACTCAAAAATATCGTCAAGGACGACACATGGTGGCCTGCGATCCGCCAACCTGCTCTGAATGCCTGGCTCAAGCAGGCACCGTCTGAAGATGCATTGGCGCTGCTTGAAGCCATCGCTGGATCGCATGTACGGGATGATCGGGATCAAATCGCCGGTAAGCTCCTGGCACACTTGTATCCAGGTTCGATCCGCGCAGCAGAACTCGGCGATTACCTGCATCTCCCGCAAGCGTCCAATTACATAAACAGCTACACCAGATTCTGGCGCCAGCTGTCTGAGAAGACGCCAGACGATCAGATCCCCGCGCTGCTCGACACCTTGGCACGCCGAAGTGACCTACAGTTCGGCGAGGGGATGTTGCCTGACCTTGTGCACGGCATCAGCAAGCTCTTGCTCAAAGGTGTTCAGATCTACGGCGAATCGATCACGTCCCGGCGGTTGTTGGACTGGCTGGGGATTGGTGCGGATGAATACGGAAGCATTATGCGGGAGGCGGAGGCCGGAGAAGCGATCGGGCAATGGTTCGCCGATCACCCATCACACTACAAAGCGCTGATTCAGCTCATTCATGAGGAATGTGCGTGCACAGGCAAGCGTGCATGCTCGGTGGCCTTTCCAGACAGGCGCCTGCATGGCGCGATAGCGCCCGATGACCTTGGTCTATGGCATATGGAACTGGCGCGACTGTCTCCGGACGACGAGGTCCGTAAAGGGCATATACAGTCGGCTCTCGACACCCTGATCCACAAACAAGGCTGTGCGGGGCTGGATCTGGAGCAGATAGAGGCCCTGGTCGCAAAATCCCCCCAGTTGTCTGACTGGGTTCAAGCTCAGCTTTATTGGGAAGTCCCCGAATGGCGCTGGGAGGAGCAAGCCCGCAGGCTGCGCCGGCAAGCCCGCCATGCCCTGGCAAGGCACAGGCGACGCGTCCGGCTGGAGGAGATGCGGCTCGATATCGAATCGGGCACTGCACCGGGCGGTGTCATGCATAAGCTGGCCTGCGTGTGGCGGGGGCTGCTTCCGGACGTCTCGGGCAATACACCTTTGGAACGCTTTGAAATGTATGCCGAAGATGGGGGCGCGACGCTGGCAGCCTGCGGTAGTGGTTTTCGCCTGGCCCCTTTGCGGCGCGATCTGCCAACCGCTGATGAGATCGTGAAGCTTGCCCTCAGTCAGCAGCAGCATTTCAGTCATCTCCCCTGCCTCATCGGCATGGACCTGCGTTGGCAGGATGGTCCCGAGCACATCGATGAGCTTGATGGCGAAACGCTGGCGCGCATGCTCGCTTTTCAACTCACCGACCCATCGGGCACAGACTGCGAGTGGTTCGTTCACCTGGCGACCGAGTGTCCGCACCTTGTCGCAAACGCCATGCTTGGGTACACAAAGGCCGCCTGGAAGGCTCGGTCCCGGCCAAATTTCAGCGTCTGGCCGCTGCTCTCCCGGCCTTCCTGTGATGACCTTGCCCAAATCCTAATCCCCACATTGCTCGATCAGTTTCCCTCGCGCGCTTGGCGGGACTTGCTCTGGGATCTCAAGTGCCTTCTAAAGGCAGTCTTGCACGGCGGGACGCTTGATTTTCGCCCCCTGCTGGAAAGGAAGCTCGCGGCGGGAGGTATGGACATGCCGCAAAAAGTCTATTGGCTGACCGCCGCGATGTTGTTCGATCCGGCCCGCTACGAAAATGAGCTTTGGAGCTATGTGAAACATTCATGGAAACGGGCTTGCCATGTGGCCGATTTTTTTGAAGGTGGCTTTTCCGACGAATTGCCCGATCTTGTCTTGCCGGCCCGTACTCTTGGCCAATTGATCGAATTACAGACCCCGCACTCCGAGCTCGAATGGGAAGGAAAAGCCGGCATTGTCACCGCAGCCATGCAGCGTGGCGATCAGGTCCGAGCCTTCATCAAGCGCCTGAGCGGCCTGGCAACGGATGAAGCCCTTGCTGAACTCGAACGCTTGCTCTCTCTTCCGTCGATGGAGAAGCTCAAGTACCTGCTGCGGGACGCCAGGCACCAGTGCCGTGTCAGTAAGCGCGAAGTGGACTTCCATTTTCCTGCCCTCGGCGACGTTGTCCAGACCCTTTCCAATCGTGCTCCGGCCAATACGGCGGATCTGCTCGCCCTGGCTGTCGATATGCTGGATGACATCGCCCGAGAGATCCGCCAGGAGAACGACGATGGCTACCGGGCCTTCTGGAACGTGGAAAACAAGAAGCCCGTGAGTCAGCGCGAAGAAAACCTGTGCAGGGACAATCTGCTGCGGTGGCTCCGGCCTCGTCTCGACCCGCTTCGTGTGGAAATAGAGAACGAGGTGGACTATGCAGCTGACAAGCGTGCCGACCTGCGCCTGTCATATCGCAACTGCTTCCAACTACCCATCGAGATCAAGCGTGACAGCAACGCTGACGTGTGGGCGGGCTTGCGCAAGCAGTTGATCGCGCAATACGCCATCGCTCCCAAAGCGGCCGGGCATGGCGTCTATGTCGTACTGTGGTTCGACGGAGCCGGGCTTCCTGCCCCGATGGACGGCGACAGGAGGCCCAAGTCACCCAAAGAACTCCAGCGTCGGCTCGAGGCCTCGCTCTCATCCGAGGAACAACTGCGTATCCGGGTTCGAGTGATGGATGTGGGCTGGCCCCAATCCGCAAGGTGAGTCGTCAGGCCCTCACGCGCGCCTTCGTCGGGTCGTAGTGCGGAAACGCGACCACCGTCGCATCCAGCCGTTTGCGGTGGCCGTCGAGTTGGCCGATTTGCAGGGTTGTTTCGAGCGCCGCATAAGCCACATCGACCCGGGCGAGGGCGATCTGGGTGCCGAGGACCGGCGAGCGGACGGTGCTGGTGATTTCGCCGACTTTGGCGCGGCCGAGGTAGATGCCGTCGCCGTGGTTGGCGGGTTCGTTGCTGGCGATGGCGAGGCCGACGAGTTTGCGGCGGGGGTGGGCCTTGCGTTCTTCGAGGGCGGCTTTGCCGATGAAGTCTTCGGGCTTGGAGAGTGCGACGGTGAAGCCGATGCCGGCTTCGAAGGGGTCGGTCTGGTCGCAGAACTCGTGGCCGGCAAAGGCCAGGCCGGCTTCGATGCGCAGCATGTCGAGGGCGTCGAAGCCGAGCGGGGTGGCGCCGGCTTGCATCACGGCGTTCCATACGGCCGGGCCGTCCTTGGGGGCGCACCACAGTTCATAGCCGAGTTCGCCGGTGTAGCCGGTGCGCGACACGACCAGCGGAATGCCGGTGGGGCCGCCGAGGCGGGCGGCGGTGAAGCGGAACCAGCCGAGTTCGCTGATGGTTGGCTGGACGGGGGCGGTCCACAGGATCTTGTTCAGCAGTTCGCGGCTCTTGGGGCCTTGCACGGCGAGGTTGTGCAGGGCGTCGGTGGTGTCGCGGATGTGTACGTCGAAGTTGCCGGCGGCGGCTTGTTCCTTGAGCCACAGGCCGGTGGTGTCTTCGCCGCAGACGAAGCGGAACACGTCGCGGCTCATGCGGAAGACGGTGCCGTCGTCCATCATGCCGCCGTGGGCGTGGCATACGGCGGTGTAGACGATTTGCCCGACGGCGAGTTTGCGCAGGTCGCGGGTTTGCACTTTTTGCAGCAGGGCTTCGGCGTCGGGGCCGGAGACATCGAATTTGCGCAGGGCCGACAGGTCCATGAGCGCCACTTTCTCGCGGCAGGCCCAGTATTCGGCAAGCGTGCCTTGGCCGACGAAGCTCTTTGGCAGCCAGAAGCCCTTGTAGTCGATGAAGTCGCGGGTGAGGGTTTCGGTGACCGGGGCGAAGGCGGTCGGGCGGGTCAGGCGGGCAGGGGAGTCGGGCGTCATGCGGTGGGCCATCGCGCGGGGGAAGGAATGGGCGGCGTCATAGATGCGCGCCTCGATGTCGGTGGGCTGCCAGGCGTTGGCGGGGTCGATGTCGTCGGCGCAGGATGACACCGCCACCACCAGATCCTTCATGGCGCGCAGCAGCACGTAGTCGCCGGGCTTCGACCAGGGTTCGGCAAAGCCGAGGCTGCCGCAGGGCTGGATGAAGGTGTTGTAGAAGAAGTTGATGGCCGGCCAGCCGGCCCGCGGGCGGATGCCGAGGGGCGCCAGCACGGCGTTGAAGTTGTCGCTGCAGTTGGCGTGGCCGGGAAAGCCGGCGTCTTCGTAATACTTGGCGGTGCAGGCGAGGGCAAAGGCGTCGTGGCGGCCGACGGTGTCCTGCACGGTTTCGAGCAGCGGTTGCATGCGCGCGTCGAAGTACTTGGCGTGCAGGCCCGGTTGGGGATAGGCGGCGCCGGCGAGGGTGCGCGTCACGGTGGGGTCGAGGCCCCATTCTTCACCGGTGGCCAGCGCCGCGGCGTCGAAGGCCAGCAGGTCGGAGCACTGGCGGCCGTCCACGTCGATGACCTGCAAAAACTGGCCGGCCTTGAGGGTGAAGGCCCGGGCGCTGGCCGCGGTGATGCGGATTATCGCCAGCGCTTCGGGAAAAGCCTGGGCCGCAGGCGGCGGTGGCTTCGGCGGCGAGCAGGAAGGGGTCGTCCTCCGGCTCGGCGAGGCACGGGGGGGCGATGTCGTTCATGTGCAGACCTCCTGCTCCGCCAGCCGGCGGTAGCCGCCGGCGCTGAAGACCAGCGGGCTGCCGTCGCGAAAGCGCAGCTGCTTCACTTCGGCCACGAAGATGGTGTGGTCGCCGCCGGGGTATTGGGCGTAGGGCCGGCATTCGAAGGTGGCGAGGGTGCCGTCGAGCAGCGGGGCGCCGTGCTCGCCGGCGCCGTAGGCGAGGTCGGCCCATTTGTCGGCGCCGCCCCGCGCGAAGCGGTTGGAGAGGTCTTCCTGCGCCTCCCCCAGCACGTGGATGGCCAGCGGGCCGCCGGCGGCGAAGGCTTCGCAGCAGGCCATGTTGCGGGCCAGGCTGAACAGCACCAGCGGCGGGTCGAGGGATACCGAGTTGAAGGAGCTGACGGTGGCGCCCACGGGCTGGCCGTCCGCGTCCCAGGTGGTGACGATGGTGACGCCGGTGGGAAAGAGGCCGAGGACCCGGCGGAACAGGCGTCCGTCAAAGGGCGCACGGTGGGCAGCCACGGGCACGGAGGGGCTGTCGAGGGTTTGCATGGCTTCTCCTTTGAGCCGCGCGCGAGGCTGGCCGGGCGCCGGCCCCGCGAGCGGCGGTGGTCAGGCCTGGGCTTCGGCCAGCAGCGTGGTGGCGAAGGCGGCTTTTTCTTCCTTGCTCATCTTTTTGAGTTCGTTGGAGAGCACGCGCTGGTTGACCGACTGGTTCCAGTAGTCGAGCACCTCGAAGCCGAGCAGCGCGGCCTTGCCGACGAACTGGCGCAGCACCTCGTTGGTGGGGCCCATCACCCAGCCGGCCTTGCCGTCGCGGAGCAGGCGCTCGATGCCGAGGGCCGGCTTGTAGCCGGTGCCGCCGCAGGCGTGGAGCATCTTGTCCACCACGTGGGTGACGTTCTTGGAGGAGAAGAACTTGACCTGCCACAGCCAGTTGAGCAGCGCGGTGCGCGGCAGGTGGCCGATTTCGGCGTGGGGTGCCCAGTCGCAGTTGTTGGTCTGGTCGTCCAGCGCCTTGGCGGCCAGGTACACGTAGCTGCGGCTGGCGTTGGTGTCGATCAGGCACTCGCCGACGTAGTCCTGGATGGTCGGGTAGTCGGCCACGCGCATGCCCACGTCGTTGTGCACCTTGCGGGTGGTGTGGTTCTTGGTGATGTCCATGGCGGCCAGGCTGATGCCGTTCCAGCACGCCGAGGAGCACACCAGGAAGAAGGGGTCGACCACTTCGTCGTTCGATTTGGCGCCGTCACCCACCGGGCCGACCAGGGCGTCGGGGGCAATCTCGACGCCATCCACCGAGATCGGGCCGGACTGGTTGCCGCGCATGCCGAGGCCGTCCCAGTTGGCGGGGTCGGCCTTGATCTGGTCCTTGGTGACCAGGAAGCACGACAGGTCGGAGTAGTTGCCGCCGAAGTCCGGCGAGGTGGTCTGGATGATGTACCAGTCGGCAAAGCCGCCGGAGGTGGTCCAGGAGGCCTTCTTGAAGACCTTCCAGCCGCCGTCGGTGCGCTCGGCGCGGGACGACATGGGATACCAGAAGTGAGAGCCGGTCTCGGGGTCGGAGTAGGACAGGGTGCCGATCAGCACGTCCTGGTCGACGCGGCGCAGGATGTCCTTGAGGCGCTCGTTGTCGTGGTGGCGCAGGAGGGCCGCGGCGCAGGCGCCCAGGTGCATGGTGTAGCACATGGCGGTGGACGGGCAGCCGTAGCGGGCGATGGTCTCGACGACCATGGCGGCGCACAGGTGGCTTTCACCGCGGCCACCGAGTTCCTTGGGGATGGTCAGGCTCATCAGGCCCATGGCGGCCAGGGCTTCGAAGTTCTTGCGGGGGTAGATGTACTTCTTGTCGCTCTCGATGGCGTTGGGCCGCAGGGTGGTTTCGCACAGGGCGATCAGCTCGGCCTGCAGGGTTTTCTGCGCGGAGGACAGCATCCAGTGGGGGCTCCATTCGGCGCCGATACCTGCGGGGGGGAGGTGGGTGAGTGCGTTCATGGTGGCTTCCTTTGCGTAGGCGTTTCAGGGGGGATTCGTATTTGCGGCGGTAGGGACGAATTCAGCGGGGGGCCAGCGTGGTGACACCGGCCTCGGTGCCAACCGGCAGTTCGGCGCCGTCGTCGTGTTTGGCCAGCCATTCGAGGGTGGCGGGCAGGTAGCGGGTGAGGCCTTTGTATTCGGCGAGCTGGGGCGGCAGGGTGGCCAGCACCCGGTTGAGGCGCTTGCCCCACTTGGGCACGCGGGCCAGGTCGTCGAGCGAGGCCAGGTAGCAGCGGATCGGGAACAGGATTGCGTTGCTGCGCGGCAGGCGCCACAGGGTTTGCAGCTCGACGCGCAGGTGCACTTTGTGGCCGGCGTTGTCGGGGGTGACGCTGCTGCGGTCGGGGCCCCACTCGGGGAAGCTTTCGGGCGAGGTGTCGAGGCGCGGGTTGATGCTCATGGTCCAGTTGAGGCGGCGCACCGGCTGGCCGAGGCGCAGCATCAGCAGGTACTTGAGGGCGCGCTCGAAGACGCCGGCCTGGTGCGCCAGCGGCACCGGGCCGTGCCATTCCATGAAGCTCATGCCCACGTCGAACTCCAGCGACCAGTCGGCCTGGGCGGTGATCATGCCGGCGTCCATGTAGAGGTTGTCGTCGCGCTGATCGCAGATCGCGAAGTCGCCCTGGGCCTGGCGGGTGATGTATTCGAAGGGCTCGCAGGGCAGGGTGCCGGCGTCGCCGAAGATGAAGCTCTGCTTGATGCGCAGCGGGCGGTTGATCCAGGTCCAGCGGCTGCCGAAGTCGTCGCCCTCTTTGGTGAGGGAGAACAGTTCCGGGTAGTCGGCCGACAGGTTCTCCATCAGCAGCTCGAGGGTGTCCCACTGGGCCATCATCATGTGCGGCAGCACCTGGCAGCGGCCGGGGTCGCGCTCGAGGGTGATGGCCCGGTCGCGGCATTCGGCGATGTAGTGCTCGTCCACGTCGAAGGGGCGCAGGAACACGTCACTCGGGCCGCTCCTGGTGTGCGGCTCGATGTTGACGCTGTACATGTAGCGGTCTTCCGGGAAGGGGAAGGGGAAGCGCAGGATGGCGGCGTCGCTGTTGCGGTAGCTGTAGTCGCCGCGGAAGGTTTCTTCGGGTTTGAAGGCGATGCTCATGATCGTTCTCCTGTAGGGGCGAATTCATTCGCCCGTGTGGATGGGGTGGGCGACTGAAGTCGCCCCTGCCGCGGTTTCACAAATCCAGCACCAATCTGCCGGCCTTCGCCCGTGATACGCAGGGCATGATCAGGCGGCCGGATGCGCGCTCGGCGGGGGACAGGACGTGGTCGCGGTGTTCGGCATCGCCTTCCAGCAGCGGGGTTACGCAGACGCCGCAGGCGCCGCCCCGGCACAGACAGGGCGCCTTGATGCCCGCGCGCTCGATGGCCTCGAGCAGGCTTTCGTCCTCGCCCACTTCCACTTCGATGCCGGATCGGGCCAGGAAGGCCCGGAAGGCCTCGCCACCGGACAGGGCCGAGCCGAAGTGCTCGCAATGCACGTGGCTGGCGGGCCAGCCGGCAGCCGCGGCGGCGCCCATCACCTCGTCGTTCATGGCGGCCGGGCCGCACACGTAGAGGTGGGTGCCGGCGGGCTGGGCGGCCAGCAGGGCCGGGATGTCGAGGCGGTGGCCGTCGGCGTTCCAGTGGAAGGCCACGCCGCTGCGGCCGGCGATCCACGGGGCGAAGACGTCCTTCTCCGCTTCCCGGCAGCACACGTGCAGCGCGTGCTCGCCGCCGCTCATCGCAAAGTCGGCCAGGTAGGACAGGAAGGGCGTGATGCCGATGCCGCCGGCGATCATCAGGTGGCGCCGGGCGGTGCGCACCGGGGCGAACAGGTTGCCCGGCCAGCCCGCCGCGAGGGTGTCGCCGGCCTGCAGTTGCGTGTGGATGAAGGCCGAGCCGCCGCGGGAGGCGGGCACCCGGCGCACGATGATGTCCCAGGCATCCCGGGCGCCGGGCCGGCTGACCAGGGAGTAGGCGTTGCGGAAGCTGCGGCCCGCGCCGGCCAGCTCCAGCTGGATGTGGGCACCGGCCGCGGCGGGGGGCAGCTTGCCGCCGTCCGCCGCTACCAGGCGCACATGACGCAGGGTGGGGGCGATGTCGGTGACGGCCTCCACTTTCAGTTGCAGGGTTTCGCCGATCATGCGAAGACCTCCTCGATGGCCGGGATCTCGCCCGGTGCCTCGGCGTCCACCATCACGCCCATGAAGGCGCCCAGGCGGCGGGAGAAGTGGTCGCGCACCAGCAGGTGGCGGCCGCAGCCGCCGCAGGGCACGATGTTGGTGGTTACCCCGTCGGTGAAAGCGTGGCAGTGGGTGCACCACACCCGGCGGCGCAGGCTGCCGGCGTGGTGGAGCTGCACCTGGCCGGGGCCGAAGCCGACGAGGGCGGCGGCGCCGGCCACCGACCACAAAAAGGGCTCGGTGCCCTGCACGTAGAGCCGGTCGCCCATCCCGAACCCGCGGCTGGCGCAGGCGAAGGCGTCGAGCACCGCGTCCGGCCCGGCCAGCTGCCACACCTTGCCCAGGCCGGATGCGGCCGTCGGAGCGCCTACCAGCCAGGTCTGGAGTTGCCCGGCCACCGGGGCGAAGGTGCCGGCGAGGGCGTCCAGCCGGCCGTGCTGGAGGGTTTCGCCCTCGATCACCAGCAGGTGCCGGTTGCCGGCCAGGTCTGGCTCCAGGGCCCGGTATTCCGGGCGGCTCTTGATGTCGGAGTGCATCATCGTGGGTCTCCTCAGATCACGGCCACGGCGTGGGCGACGGCGATCACCGCCGCGCCGCCGGCCAGGGCCAGCCACGGCAGGATGCCGGCGCGGGTGCCGACGCCTGCTTCGTTGCCCAGGTGCATGTCTTCCTGCATCGCGGCGGGGAAGCGGCCCTTGTCGACGATGTAGTGGCGGTAGAAGAACACCGGCAGGATCAGGGCCGCGGCGGCGAGGCCGGTGGCCAGGGTGCCGACGCCCCAGATGTCGGCGCCCATGCCCATCAGGCCCAGATTGACGAAGGCCAGCACGGTGCCGACGCCGATCAGCCAGGTCGGGGCCTTGTAGGGGCGCGGCCAGTGGGGGCGGTCGATGCGGTGGATCCAGGCGGCGTTGAGGTTGAGGAAGTTGAAGAGGATGTAGCAGACGTTGGAGATGGCCAGCACGAAGACGTAGTCGGACATCAGGAGCAGCAGCAGGTTGAAGCCCAGGTCGGTCCACATCGCCGCGGTGGGGGCGCCGTTGCCATTCACGTTGGAGAGGTACTTGGGCAGCCAGCCATCCACCGAGGCCTGGTAGAGGGTGCGCGAGGAGCCGGCCATCGAGGTCATGATCGACAGCACCAGGGCCAGCACCAGCATGGCCATCAGCACGTGTTCGATCAGCGCGCCGCCGCCCAGCATGTGGGCCATGGCCTGGGCCACGCCCATGCCGCTGTAGATGTCGGGCGACAGGATGCCGTCGTACACCGCCGGGGTGACCACCTTGCCCGCCGCATCCAGGACGGCCGGGGTGACCATCTGCCCCAGGCCGAGGCTGCCCTGGAAGGCCAGCGGAACCACCGTGAATACGAAGATGCACAAGAGGCCCGAATACAGGATGGCCTTGAAGGTGTCGGTGCGCGGGTTGCGGAACTCGCGGGTGTAGCACACCGCCGTCTCGAAGCCGTAGGTGGACCACGCCGCCATGAACAGGCCGCCGGCGATCAGCGTGAAGCCGGCCATGTCCCAGCTGCCGTCGATCACCGCGCCGCCGGCATCCTTGGCCAGCGGGAAGAGCGGCGTCAGGTTGGCGGTGGGGATGTCACCGGAGAGCAGCGGCCACAGACCGATCAGCATCAGCGGGGCGAGGGCGGCGATGCCCAGCACCATCTGCATGCGCGCCGCCTGCAGGATGCCGCGGTGCTGGATCGCGAAGGCTGCCAGCAGCACCGCGGCGCCGAGCACGAAGGTGGCGTTGATGCGCAGGGCCAGCCCGGCTTTCACGCCGCCGAGCTCGAGCAGGGTGATCTGCCAGGTGTTGATGGCCGCATCCGGCGCAAACAGGATGGACAGGATGTAGCCCGCCGCCAGCCCCGAGCCGATGGCCAGCACCGGCGACCAGGCCAGCCAGTTGCTCCACACCGACAGGGGCGCCAGCATCTTGCTGTAACGCACCCAGGCCACCGCTCCATACACCGACGCGCCGCCGGATTTGTGGGGGAACAAGCCGGCGATCTCGGCGTACGAAAACGACTGCAGGAAGCCGAAGGCGATCGAAATGATCCACACCGCCCACGATGGCTTGCCCACCGTGGCGGCGATGGAGCCGATGGAAAACAGCACCAGTGCCGGCACGCCACTGGCCACCCAGAAGGCTCCAGCCCAACCAATCTTGCGATGGAGCGTAGCGCTGGCGCCGTCGCTCCCGATGCCGCTCGCGGCATCCACTGTCGTCGTGTTCATCTGCGTTCTCCCCAAGGTCGAAAAACCACACCGCTGACTGCGATATGGCTGCACTGTCCGCCCCGTTGCTGCAGCGAACAATTCGACTTTGGGAGTAGGTCGGAGGGGGAATTGAGGGAGTAGGCGCGCGAGCGTGAAATGGCACCATCCCAACACCGACAGAGGCAAAACCATGAAACCCGCGATGAAATCCGCAGTCCGGAACGCAGTGTGCAACTACGGGGCCGGGCTGCTGCTCGGTTTGCCGGCGATGGCGGCCCTCGCCGAGGACGCCCCGGCCCCCGCCCCGGAGCTGACCAGCAACATCGGTGTGGTGTCGGAATACGTGTTCCGCGGCATCCGCCAGACCTGGGGCAATCCCGCGTTGCAGGGCGGCTTCGACTACACCCATGCATCGGGCTTCTACGCGGGCGCCTGGATGTCCAACACCAGCGCCAACCTGTATGCCAACGCCACCATCGAGATCGACGTCTACGGCGGCTACCGGGGTGCGGTGGGCGATTTCACCTACGACCTGGGGCTGCTCCAGTTCTTCTTTCCGAGGGCCAACTACGACAAGATCACCCCCGCCGGCAGCTATGCCAGGAAGAGCTACAACGCCACCGAGGTGTATCTCTCCGGCACCTGGCAGTGGCTCAACGTGAAGTACTCCCGCGCCATCACCGACGTGGGCTACTTCGGTTTCTCCAGCAACAACGCCGGGGTGGGCGCCTTCCCGGGTAATCCGTCGGCGGGCGTCAGCGGCAGCGACACCACCGGTTCGTGGTACATCGAGGCCAACGCGGCCTACGAGTTTCTGCCCAGCTGGACGGCCAGCCTCCACGCGGGGCGCCAGACCATCGCCCGCTCGACGGGGCTCGGCTACGCCGACTACAAGGTGGGTGTCAGCAAGGCCATGCCCGGCAGCTGGACCCTGGGCCTGGCCTACTCCACGACGGTGGGCGCCGATTACTGGAAGAACTATCCCAGCGTCGCCGGCAACGGAACGACCAAGGACATGAGCGCAGGCACCTGGATCGCCTCGGTGAACCGGACCTTCTGACCTACGCTGCCGACCTTGCGAAGCCTCTGGGCCGGTCCGTGGAAAGGGGCCGGTTTGCGTTTCTGCCAGCTCGCGCCGGTGTGGACTCAGCCGGCGTTGCCGCGGCCGGTTTTGCGCTTCTTGTCGCGCTCGCTGCGAACGATATTTTTTTGCACGGTTTTATTGCTGCTGTCGGCCTGATCCAGCCATAACATCGCGTCCGCGTAGGCCATGAAGCGCCTGAGGTATTCCGGCGAGATGTCGCGCATCAATTTGAGTGATTGAAGCACCAGCAGGTGGGAATTGAGCGGGCCGGCGTTCTCGGGCGCTTGCGCCAGCGCGCGGGCCAGTTGTTGCTCGACATTGAGCCTGGACCAGGTGTTTCTGAAATACGCCAGGGCTTTGAGTTCTCCCTGGGGCTTGAGCGTTTCTCCGGCGCCATTTGCGGGCAGGTCTTGCGCATGCTGCTGGATATGGGACAGCAGATCGGGCAGCGGGCGCGCGCGATATCGGTCTTGCAGGCTGGCGATGAATTGGCGCAATTCGCGAAAATTGCCGGCGCGGTAAATGGCTTCCAGCCGGTCTGCTGCATCGGGAAATTGCGCCGCGGTGCAGGCCAGGGTTTCGCCGGCCCGGGTTTGGGTTTGATCGAATCGGGCGGTGTATTCCTCAAGCAGCGTTGCCAGCCTGGCGTCCAGAACGCGTCTGGTGTCGCCCCGCTCGGCGGCCGAGCGTCGGGCCAGGGCCTCGATGAAACGAAAGCGGACGGGATCGAGGCGATCTGCGCCACGGGCGCGCAGGGCGTCGATCGTCACGCCGGGATCGACGCTCTGCCCGGATTCACTCATTGGGGGCCTGTGTCCGTCTTGGCCGATTGCGGCACCGGCGCCATTTCCACACGCCGGTTCTGCGCGCGCCCCTTCTCGTCGGCATTGGACGCTACCGGCTGCTCGGGGCCAAAGGCCGCGGCAAATATCGATGCAGCAGGAATGCCTTCGTCGATCATGGCCCGGGTTACCGTCAAGGCGCGCTGGGCAGAAAGCTCCCAGTTGTCGGCGAATTGCCGGTTGCTGTCCCGCATCGGCCTGTCGTCGGTAAAGCCGCTCACCATCAGCATTTCACCGCGGGCACCCAGATAGGCGGCCAGGGGCGGCGCCAGGCTCTTGAGAATCTGTCGGCCCTCGGGCTGCAACTGGTCGGAGTTCAAGGCAAACAGCACGCTGCCGCTGATGCCGATGCGCCCGTTGTTCAGCGTGACCCGGCCGGACGCGAGCGGAACCGCCAGGGCTTTTTCCAGGGCCAGGCGCCTGCGCTCCTCGATCTGCCGCTTCTGCACCTCGGCTTCCAGGCTGGTGGCCAGTTCCAGCTGAACCCCGAGGACGCCGACCAGGATCAGCACGAAGGCTCCCAGAAGGCCGGACATGAGATCGCCGAATACGGCCCATACCGGCGTGCTGTGCTCGAGGCTGTCGTCGATGTTTTCCATCGTCACGCCTCGCCGGCAAGCGATGCCTGTTTGCTGGAAAGCTGCTGGAGATCTTCGACGATCTGCTTTTGCGACAGGATGCTCAGGTCGATGATTTCCCGTGCCTGGGCCACGTAATAGGCGAGCTGGTCGTCGCTGCGCGCCATGGATGTGTTGAGCGAGCCCTCGATGCGCTGCAGCGTCTCCATCAGTTTGTCGTTGGAGTCGCTGAACAACTGAACCGCGAAGCCGAATGCTTCGCTCAGGCTCGATACCTCGATGGCGCCGCTGCTGATCCGCGTGGCGACGTCGGTCATTTTTGCGGCTTCGGCCTCGATGCTGGCCTCGAAGCGGGTGCTGCTGCGCTCGAGCAAGGCGGTGGACGATGCGACCAGGGCGTCGATGGCGCCCCGCTGTTCGGTAGAGGCATGGTTGATGGCATCGAGCAGGGCGCCCAGGGTCTCCATGATGCGACTGCGCTCCTCGAGGAGCACGTTGTCCCGCGCGATGCTGGCGGAGAGTTCGTGGCGCAGCTCGCCGATCACTTCGGCCGCAGCCCGCGGCGCTTCCGCGGCGGTCTGCATGAGCCTCGATACTGCGTCGATGGTGTTGCTGGCCTGGGCCTGCGCCTGGGTGGTGAGGGTGCGGGCGGTTTCTTCCAGCGTGTGGCACAGGTGTTGCTGCTGGGCGAGGCTCCGGGCGCCCGCGGCCTGCCATTCCTGGTGCAGCGACGTGCTCGTCGATTCCAGGGCCAGGGTCAGGTGTGCCAGCCGCTGCTGGTCCGACGCCGCCAGTTCTGCCTGCAAGGCGGCGTGGGATTGGTTGACCGTGACCAGCAGCGCAGCCGACCGCTGGGCAAAGGTCTCGGCGAAGGATTCGAGGGATTGGTGCAGCTCCCCGGTGAGGTTTTCGCTGCTGCGTGCCTGGCTGGCCAGGGCGTCGGTCCAGGTGTCTGCGATGTGTGTGGCGGTTGTGCCGAAGCGGCTCGAGAGCGCGCCCAGCTGCGTCTCCAGCCGGTCGGCCAGTTTTTCGTGCAGCGCGCTGGTGTCCTGCGCAATGCCGGTGACCGCGCTCGCCAGCTCTGCCTGCAACGCTGCGTGGGTCCGGTCCACCGTGGCCACAAGCGCTGCCGAGCGTTGCTCGAAAGTGTCGGCACAGGTTTGCAGCGTGCCGTTCAGGCCCGCGGTGAGGTGTTCGGTGGTGTGCGCGTGGCGGGCCAGGGCGTCAGTCCAGGTGTCCGACACGGTGGTGACGGTGGCGCTGAAACGCTCGGAGAGTCCGTCGAGCTGCGACTGGACCGTGTCGGCCACCTTTTTGTGCAGCGCGCTCGTCTCCTGCGCAATGCCGCTCATCGTGGCCTCGACCACGGGCTGGATCGTTTCGCCAGCCAGGCGGGCGCTTGCAGTCAGGCTCTCCTTGAGGGATTGGTCGACGGACGACGCCAGGTCGGAGTAAATGCCCTTGGCGTCGCGGTAATGGCTTTCCTGGTTGGTCAGCAGACGCTCGCTCAACTGCCGGCTCTGCTGGTCCATCTGCACCATCATCGCCTGCAGTTTATCCACCACATCGGGCAGGGCCCGGGCTTGAAGCTGCAAGGCCCTGAAAGTCTCCTGGCGTTGATGGACCAGGGAAAAACCACGCAATACGGTGGCGATCCGGGTGTCCAGCAGGTGTGCCGTTTGCAGGCGTTCGCGACGGCACAGGGCCGAGATGAGGCCCAGCATCGCCGAGGCGGCCACGCCGGCAACCGATGTGCCGAAAGCCACGCCCAATCCCTTTACCGGAGCGGCCAGGGAGGTGCGAATGGTTTGAAGATCGGTGGTGCTTTCGAGGGCGATGACTGCGCCGTTGAGGGTGACCACCATGCCCAGAAAAGTGCCCAGCATCCCCAGAAGCACCAGCAGCCCCACCAGATAAGGCGTCATCGCCGGGCCAGGCAGGCCGACACGCTCACCCTCGATGCGCAGGCGCACGGTGTTGTGCAGTGAAGGATGCAGTGTGTCCAGCCAGTTGCCGAGATCGGGCAGGTTCTCGGGAATTGCCGCCAGAGCCCTGGCCAGGGTGGATGTGGCCTGGCTGAACCTAAGCAGCTCGAGGGCGCCCGCGACATAGACCGTACCGATGATCGCCGTCATGGTCAGGGCCAGTGGGCTGTTCCCGATATACCCGACGCCCACCCACGAAACAGCGATCAAGCCCACGAAAAAGGCCGTCAAAAAAATCGTTCTATTCATTGCTGGTTTGAATCCTGGTTGCCAAGTGCGTCGATCAGCCCCGCGACCGGCTGCAGGCGAACGTCCAGTTCTGCCAGCAGCACGGCCTGCATGTCCTTGCAGAACACTGCCAGCCACCCTCCCGGCTGAAGCCACGCCTGCGGATCGTCCGGCGGCGTGCCATCGACACGTGCCGTCTTGTGCGCCTGGTGCAGCTGCTCGAAGCGTTT
>JADKKC010000066.1:0-167500 GCA_016720685.1 Zoogloea sp. | reverse complement strand
TCTATGATGCGATGGGGGGACGGAGAAGGTTAGGTTAGCCATCTGTTGGAATAGGTGGTTTAAGCGTGTAGGCGTGCTCTTTAGGCAAATCCGGAGAGCTAAGCTGAGGCGTGATGACGAGCGCTCTTTGAGTGCGAAGTAACTGATACCCTGCTTCCAGGAAAAGCCTCTAAGCTTCAGTCATAGAGTGACCGTACCGCAAACCGACACAGGTGGGCAGGTAGAAGATACTAAGGCGCTTGAGAGAACTCAGGAGAAGGAACTCGGCAAATTGATACCGTAACTTCGGGAGAAGGTATGCCCCGTTAGCTTGTAGGAGCACATCCGAAGGGCGAAGGGGCCGCAGAGAATCGGTGGCTGCGACTGTTTATTAAAAACACAGCACTCTGCAAACACGAAAGTGGACGTATAGGGTGTGACGCCTGCCCGGTGCCGGAAGGTTAAGTGATGGGGTGCAAGCTCTTGATCGAAGCCCCGGTAAACGGCGGCCGTAACTATAACGGTCCTAAGGTAGCGAAATTCCTTGTCGGGTAAGTTCCGACCTGCACGAATGGCGTAACGATGGCCACACTGTCTCCTCCTGAGACTCAGCGAAGTTGAAGTGTTTGTGAAGATGCAATCTCCCCGCGGCTAGACGGAAAGACCCCATGAACCTTTACTGTAGCTTTGCATTGGACTTTGACGGGACTTGTGTAGGATAGGTGGGAGGCATTGAGACCGGGACGCTAGTTCTGGTGGAGCCGACCTTGAAATACCACCCTGGTGTCGTTGAGGTTCTAACCCAGGTCTGTGAATCCAGATCGGGGACCGTGCATGGTGGGCAGTTTGACTGGGGCGGTCTCCTCCCAAAAGGTAACGGAGGAGTACGAAGGTCTTCTAGGTACGGTCGGACATCGTACTGATAGTGCAATGGCAAAAGAAGGCTTGACTGCGAGACCGACAAGTCGAGCAGGTGCGAAAGCAGGTCATAGTGATCCGGTGGTTCTGTATGGAAGGGCCATCGCTCAACGGATAAAAGGTACTCTGGGGATAACAGGCTGATTCCGCCCAAGAGTTCACATCGACGGCGGAGTTTGGCACCTCGATGTCGGCTCATCACATCCTGGGGCTGTAGCCGGTCCCAAGGGTATGGCTGTTCGCCATTTAAAGTGGTACGTGAGCTGGGTTTAAAACGTCGTGAGACAGTTTGGTCCCCTATCTGCCGTGGGCGCTGGATATTTGAGGGGGCCTGCTCCTAGTACGAGAGGACCGGAGTGGACGAATCTCTGGTGTACCGGTTGTGACGCCAGTCGCATCGCCGGGTAGCTAAATTCGGAAGAGATAACCGCTGAAAGCATCTAAGCGGGAAACTCGCCTCGAGATGAGATATCCCTGGGAACTTGATTCCCCTAAAGGGTCGTTGAAGACCACGACGTTGATAGGCTGGGTGTGGAAGCGCAGTAATGCGTTAAGCTAACCAGTACTAATTGCCCGTGAGGCTTGATCCTATAACCTTGCAATGCCCGCAAGTAAAACACAGGCGGACCGCGTAAAAAAACGCTCTCACACACCCCAATGCAGCAACGCAAAACGCAGTGCGCACTAAAACACGCGCACTAAAACACGCGCTCTAAAACACTTCTTCCCCTTTGACGTTCTTCGGGTCACCCCCGAGCAACGGCACAAGTTACAGTCTGACGACCATAGCGTCTTGGAACCACCCCTTCCCATCCCGAACAGGACCGTGAAACGAGACCGCGCCAATGATAGTGCACTCGCGTGCGTGAAAGTAGGTCATCGTCAGACTCACCTATACACAAGGCCCCGCAGAAAAATCTGCGGGGCCTTGTTCGTCTACTCGCGAAAAATTAACCGCGGAACACGCTAAACAAACTCGGCTGCCCGGGACGCAGCGACTCAGCCGGATGTCAAGGCGGCCTGCAGAGTACTGGCCGAAATGCCGGTCGGTAGTGAGCGTATTGAACTGGCTGCGAGGGAAATGTCGGCGCTTGTGCGCCCTGATTGGCGGTTTTTAAAGGCTTTTTGTGCGGGTAAGGGCGTGATTCCGTCAAGGCAGGAAAACCGGGTCGGAAAACACCAGCGTGCCATCCGTACGCATCATCAGATTGTTGGGGTTCAGGATGTCCGGTTGCACGGGATAGCCTTCGATGAAATCGGAGAGCGCGACAATGGCTGCGACGAGGCTGGCCGGGAAATCCGGCGGGGGGGCCTGGGCGATGTGGTAGAGCGCCAGGCGACCGCGGTTTTCGCCGAGGTTGGCCCATTTTTCGCAGCCTTCCCAGTAGGCCTCGGAGAGGCGGCGGCCGAGCACTTCGGCCGCACCGGACACGGGCAGCAGGCGCTCTATTTCAAGCAGACGGAAGGAGTAACCGTTGCTGGCCTTGCCGATGATGCCGTGGTCGGCGTACAGGCGTGGGAAGTGAATTCCAGTTGGGCGGTCTTCGGCGGCGAGGTAATAGTAGTCGGCGGGCGAGCTGACTACCTTGAATACGCGTTCGCCGTCGCCGGCGTCGAGAACAATGGAAGCCTCCCCCCTACCGAGTTCGGAAAGACCGTCGAGTAGGGGGTGGGCCGGTATCGGATCGGCAATGCAGACAACTTCCGTTACCTGCGCCGTTCCGATGGCTGGAGGGTCGATCATCGCGGACCGACGAAAATCAACCGATGATGTTGTAGCCGGCGTCCACAAAATGTACGCCGCCTGTCATGTTGCGACCAGCGTCGGAAACGAGGAAGGATACGAGCGCACCGATGTCTTCCGGGGTGACCAGACGGTGCAGCGGCGAGCGATCGACCGCGGCGGCCATCAGGCCGTCGAAGCCGGCGATGCCGGAGGCGGCGCGGGTCATCAGCGGGCCGGGGGATACGGCGTTGACACGGATGTTTTTGGCGCCGAGCTCAAAGGCCATGTAGCGGGTGGCGGCTTCGAGGGCGGCCTTGCACAGGCCCATCACGCCGTAGTTGGTGATGACTTTTTCGCTGCCGAGGTAGGTCATGGTGATCAGCGAGCCGCCGCCGGCCTTCTCGAGCAGCGGCTCGGCCTTGCGGGCGAGGCGCACGAAGGAGTGGGTGGACACGTCCATCGCCAGCGCAAAGCCGTCGGCGGAGGTGTCGACGACGCGGCCGTGCAGATCGTCGCGCTTGGCGAAGGCCATGCTGTGGATCGCGAAGTCGAGCTTGCCGTACTTGGCATCGATCTGGGAGAACACGTCGTCCACGATCTCGGGCTTGGTGACGTCGAGCAGCATGACGTCCTCAACGCCCAGGCGGCTGACGATGGGCTCGATGAAGGCCAGGGTCTTCTCGTTCTGGTAGGTGATGATGATCTTGGCACCGGCCTCGATACAGGCTTCGGCAACTCCGGTGGAGATGGATTTTTCGTTGGCGATGCCGGTGATCAGGCCTACTTTGCCTTCGAGATTGATGATGGGTTTCATGGGGGGCTCCTGGGGATGGTTAAAATTTACTGCACTGCAGCAAACGCAGACCGTAGAATTGTCTCGCGTCACTGTTACGTGCAGCTTTCTGATTAACGGTACGATTCCATAATTACACAGCTTGATTGTTGCGATGCATCAAAAAAAAACCGAAAACCTTCCGGGGCCCGGCGTGATCCCGGTCTATGTTTTTCTCGATTTTGATGGGGTGACCCATCCGTGGAGCGAGTCGGAGGATTTTCGTTGTCTTCCGGTGCTCGAGGCGGTGCTGCGCGATTATCCCGAAACACGGGTTGTGATCGCGTCGGACTGGCGCACGCTGTTTTCGTTGCCGAAGCTGGCGGCACGCTTCTCGGAAGACATCCGCGAGCGGGTGATCGACACGACGCCGGCGATTTTTCCGCGCAGTCCCAGCGAGCTGTACGGCTTGCGCGAGCGGGAGGCACGGCAGTGGCTGGCTGCCAAGGCGCCGCAAGCGTCGTGGGTGGCGATCGACGATGCGCCGGGCAACTGGCCGAGCCGCGACCGGCTGGTGCTGACGGACTTCAAGCAGGGTTTCACCGAGGAGGACGCTGGCCGTCTGCGTCGCCTGCTGGATGCTTTCCGGTTGGGGAACAGCCAGCCGTAAGTGTTGATGAGATGGAAGATATGGAAAGGCGAGCGGCGCAAGCCGCTCGTTGTGCTTTCAGAACTGCCGCAGAAGCGGTGATTCGTCCATCAGGGCGATCTGTTCGCGAAGCGACAGGATCATGTCCTGCCAGTAGCGTGGAGTATCGAACCAGTTGAAGGCGGCCGGGAAGGCGGGGTCGTCCCAACGCCTGGCGATCCAGCCGGCGTAGTGGATGAGGCGCAGGGTGCGCAGGGCTTCGACGAGGTGAAGGCTGGCCGGGTTGAAGTCGGTGAACTGCTCATAACCTTCGAGTACGTAGTCGAGCTGGCGCGCCATCGCCGGCGCGTCGCCGGAGAGCAGCATCCACAGATCCTGGATTGCCGGGCCGTTGCGGGCGTCGTCGAAGTCGACGAAGTGCGGGCCGCTGTCGGTCCAGAGTACGTTGCCGCCATGTACGTCGCCGTGCAGGCGGATGTTGGGCACTTTGCCCGCACGTTCGAAGCAGCGACGTGTGCCGTCGAGCGCCTGATCGATCACCGAACGCCAGGTTTCGCGGAGCTCGGGCGGCAGGAAGGGGCTTTGCAGGAGTTCGTCACGGGGTTCTTCGCCGAAGCTGCGGATGGTGAGATCCGGCCGCTGCAGGAAGGGCTTTTGCGCACCGATGGCGTGGATGCGCCCGAGAAAACGGCCGAGCCAGCCGAGTACGGCAGGATCGTCGAGTTCGGGGGCCCGGCCGCCGCGGCGGGTAAAGAGGGCGACGCCGAATCCCTCGTAGTGGTGCAGTGTGCGGCCGTCGATTTCGAGGGCCGGCACGACGGGAATCTCCGCTGCGGCCAGATCGGCCAGGAAGGCGTGTTCCTCGAGGATGGCCTCGTCGCTCCAGCGGCCGGGGCGGTAGAACTTGGCGATGAGCGGGGCGGCGTCTTCGATGCCGACCTGGTAGACCCGGTTTTCGTAGCTGTTTAGGGTGAGCAGGCGGCCGTCGCAGCGAAGGCCGCTGGCTTCGACTGCGGCCAGCACGAAATCCGGGGTGAGCAGCCCGAAGGGGGCGAGGGTCACGACTCGCCGCGCTCGCGCACGTAGGATTCGTGGAGCTTGACCGGTACGGCCTTGGCGGCGTGCTTGGTGCGCATGCGCAGGTTGAGCATTTCGACCAGCACCGAGAAGGCCATCGCGGAGTAGATGTAGCCCTTGGGAACGTGATGGCCGAAGGCGTCGGCCATGAGCACCACGCCGATGACCAGCAGGAAGGACAGGGCCAGCATCTTGACCGTGGGGTGGCGGGAGACGAATTCGCCGATGGGGCCGGAGGCGATCATCATCAGGCCGACCGAGGCAATCACCGCGGCGATCATGACCTGGAGGTTATTGACCATGCCGATGGCGGTGATGATCGAGTCGAGCGAGAACACGATGTCGATCACGATGATCTGCATGATCACCGCGCCGAAGGTGGCCTGCACGGCGCTGGAGGCTTCGCCTTCCTCGCCTTCCATGAGCTGGTGGACTTCCTGGGTGCTCTTCCAGACGAGGAAGAGGCCGCCGGCGAGGAGGATCAGGTCGCGGCCGGAAAAGCCGTGTTCGAGCACGGTAAGCATCGGTTCGGTGAGCCCGGCGAGCCATGAGAGGACCATCAGCAGGCCGATGCGCATGAACATCGCGAGGAACAGGCCGAGCCGGCGGGCGAAGGCGCGCTTTGCCTTCGGCAGCTTGTCGACGAGGATGGAGATGAAGATGACGTTGTCGATACCCAGCACCAGTTCGAGGGCGGTGAGGGTGAGGAACGCGATCAGCAATTGCGGGTCGGTCAGGAATTCCATGGTTTTTCAGCGAGTTGTGGCAGGGATATGCACCCGGCGGGGCGGGGGCAAGGCCTGAATGTTCGCATGAAACGGCGCGGCGATGAACGGCCGCTGTGTGTCAGTGGCGGATGGCGTAGGCGCGCATCCAGCGTTGCATGCGTGCTGCCGGCATTGGGCGGGCGATGCCGTGGCCCTGGACCAGGTGGCAGCCGAGCTTGAGCAGGGCCTGGCGGTGGCGCGGGGTTTCGACGCCTCCGGCGATGATTTCCCGGTGGAAGGCGGCGGCCAGGCCGATCATGCTTTGCACGGTGGCGAGATCGTCGGCGTCGTCGAGCATGTTGTGGACGATCGAGCGGTCGATCTTGATGCTGCGCACGGGCAGGCGGCGCAGGCTGCTCATCGCGCCATAGCCGGTGCCGAAGTCGTCGATGGCGAAGCTGACGCCCAGCTCGTTGCAGGCGGCCATGATCTTGGCGATGAAGGTCAGGTCACCGAGGGTGGTGGATTCGAGCACTTCGAGTTGCAGCAGGCTCGGGTCGAGCTCGGGGTGGGCGCCCAGCACACTGCGCAGGTGGGGCACGAAGTCGGGGTGGACAAGGTGGCGGGCCGAGATGTTGACGCTCATCCGGGTCGTGATGCCGGTGGTGCGCCAGGCGTCGAGCTGGGCGACTGCGGTGGCGAGCACCCAGTTTCCAAGATCGATTTCGAAGCGCGATTCGCTGACCGTGGGCAGGAATTCGCCGGGCAGGCGCAGGCCGAGGGTCGGGTGTTTCCAGCGGATCAGGGCCTCGACGCCGTTGAGGGCGCTGGTCAGGGCGTCCACCTTGGGCTGGTAGTGGAGCTCGAGTTCGCCGTCGTAGAGGGCGGCTTCAATGCGGATCTGGGCTTCGCGATGGGCGCGCAGGCGGCGGTCGCGTTCCGGGTCGAAAAGCTGGAAGGCGTTGCGGCCCGACTGCTTGGCGAGGTACATGGCCTGGTCGGCGTGGCGCAACAGGGTGTCGGGATCGGAGCCGTCGAGGGGGCAGAGGGTTACGCCGATGCTGGCCGTGACGCTGAGCGTGTGGCCGTCGATCGTGACCGGTTCGGCAATGCTGACGAGCAGGCGGTCGAAGACCTGTTCGCATTCGCCGCTGTGTTCGAGGCCGTTGTAGATCAGCGCGAACTCGTCGCCGCCCATCCGCGCGACGGTGTCGCCGGCGCGGGTGGAGGCTTGCAGGCGGCGGGCGATTTCCACCAGCAGGCGGTCGCCGATGTCGTGGCCGTGGGTGTCGTTCACCGGCTTGAAGCCATCGAGGTCGAGATAGGCGACGGCCGCCAGGGTGCCGTTGCGCTCGGCCTGGGCGAGGGACATCTGCATGCGGTCGGCGAGCAGGCTGCGGTTGGGTAGCTGGGTGAGGGCGTCGTGGTAGGCCAGGTGTTCGAGCTGGCGCTGGTTTTCCTTGATGTCGGTGATGTCGGTGAACAGGCCCACGTAATGGGTCGTCCGGCCGGCTTCGTTGCGCACCGCCGAGATGTTGCCGAGCTGGGCGTAGAACTCGCCGTTTTTCTTGCGGCTCCAGGTTTCGCCCTGCCACACGCCGTCGCGCACCAGGGTGGCCCACATTTCTTCGTAGTATTCGGCCGGGTGGAGGCCGGAGCGCAGCAGCCGGCTGTGTTTGCCGATGACTTCGGCACGGGTGTAGCCGGTGAGCACACAGAAGCTGTCGTTTACCTCCAGGATGTGGGATTCCGGATCGGCGATGATGATGCTTTCATGGGCATGGCGGAACACGCTGGCGGTGAGGCGCAGGTGGTCTTCGGCCGCGACCCGGGTGGTGACGTCGTTGAGGGTGCCTGAGGTGCCGACCAGCTGGTTGTCGGGATCGACGATGGCGCGTGCGAAGAGGTCTAGCCAGCGCAGGCTGCCGTCGCGGCATTGCACGCGCAGGGTGACGCTGCAGTGGTCGCGCGTGCGTTCGACGAGGGGCTTGAGGGCTTCGCGCCGGGCTTCCCGGTCGTCCGGGTGGAGATAGTCGAGGAAGCTTTGGCCGATGGCTTCGTCCACCGGAACGCCGGTGATCTCGGTCCAGGCGGGGTTGAGCAGTTGCCAGCGGCCGCGGGCGTCGGTCTGGAAGATGACTTCGCGCACGCTGTCGAAAACCTGCTGGTAGCGGATCTGGCTTTCGAGCAGGGCCTGGGTGGTGCTGCGAATGGCGCTGATGTCGGCGATGCTGCCGATCATCCGAAGCGGGCGGTTGTCCTTGTCGTATTCGACCACGTCGCCGCGGTCGCGCACCCAGATGTAATGGCCGTGGGCGTGACGCAGGCGGTATTCGCAGGCGTAGCTGCCCTGGCCGGTCCGGCAGGCCTGGAGGGCGCTGCGGACGCGGGCCCGATCGTCGCCGTGGATGAGGTGCAGCCAGGCGTTGCCGGGATGTTTGAGCCATGTGTCAGACAGGCCCAGCATGGTGCACCAGTGTGGGTTGTGGCTGGTCTGACCGCTGTTCAGATCCTGGTCCCAGACGCCTTCGCCGATGGTGGCCAGCACATCGGCCAGCTGCCGCTGGCCGCGCAGCACGGCGTTGTGTTCGCGCATGCGCTCGCTGATGTCGCACGAGAAGCCGAGGGTGCCGACAATCTGGCCGTCACGGCCGCGTACCGGAGCCGTGTAGGTTTCAAACCAGGAGGCGGAGTCATCGCTGCCGTCGATCTGTTCGATCCTGGTGCTCGGACGCCCGGTGGCGATCACCTCGGCGTCCTCGATCCGGTAGGCTTCGGCCCGCGTCGTCGGCCAGACATCCAGGTCGGTCTTGCCGATGACGGACAGTGGCGAGGGCTGCCCGCAGGATTCGGCAAAGCTGCGATTGACGATCAGGAAGCGGCCGCTCCGGTCTTTCAGCCACAGCAGCAGCGGCAATCCGTTGATCAGGGTTTCCGTGCCGATCGCCGTGCTCGGCGGAGGGGCGGAGCTGCCGAGTTCCAGTTGCGAGATCGGCGTGGTGCCGGGCAGGCCGGCCTGCCAGCCCTCGAGCAGCGTGTCGGCAGAGAGGAATTTCAGGTTCGGTCCGTCTTCACCGACGGGCACCGAGGCGAGGCCCTGCGTGAGCAGGCAGGAAAGTGCGTCGAGCAGGGTGCTGTCGGGCGACAGACGGTGTGCTGCGGGGGGCAACGAATCCTGGGTGGGGCGAGCTGACATCATCCTGGCTTATCAATATTTGCGATTGTTCGCGATGGTGCCGCCGGCACATGTCCTTGCCAAGGAAGGAAGTCCCATCCGGAGGGCCGGGAAGCGGGCGAAACGCATACGGGGCGGAGATTTTTCCTTGTTGCCACCGTTGGCGGAGCGTTTTGGGGCCGTCTGATCGCGGATGCCTAGCCCGGCTTGCCGTCGGCCCGGCGGCTCAGGTAGATCGGTACGACGCGCATGGCCAGGGGCGTGAATACCGCCAGCCAGCCGACTCCGGCAAGGGCCAGCATGAAAGCCTGGCCGGCCGGCAGCAAATCGGCCAGGAGGCGGACGAAGGCCACCGCGTGCAGCCCGAGGGCCAGGCTCCAGGTGAGCGTGTCGGCCACCAGCGGACGGCCGGAGTGGCCAAGCGTGACGCGCGACACCATGGCCACCGTCATCGTCGCGAAGTAGCCCACCGCCAGCGCGTGCAGCGGCGCGAGGCCGAGGGCGGCGATACCGGCGGTGTGCAGCAGCCCCTGCACGCCGCTGAGCAGCCAGCCCACCCCCAGCCATACGAAGCCGAGATGCAGCATGGCGAGAAGGCGCACTGCGAAACTGCGCCGCAGCTGCCATTTCCAGCTCAGCCACAGGGCGGTGCCGGCGGCCAGCAGATCGGCCGGCCAGGCCAGGTGGGCGAGATCGAGCATGGCCAGCGCGCCATGTATGACGCTGGCGCCAAGCAGCGCGCGAAGTGTCCAGTCGGGCCGCACGACTTCGTATTTCGGCAGTGCCGAGCTGGAGAAAAACGGAATCATGCGGTGGCTGACCACCATGAAGATGGGCGTCAGCACCCACCACACGCCGATCGAGATGCCGATGCGCGCCGCCAGCGGGTTGCCGCTGACCGCAAAGATGATCCACGCGACCAGGCCGAGGCAGCCCGCACCGATGGCGCACCACGCAGAGCCGGGATGCAGGCGTGGCTTGCCCGGCGTGAAGGCCGCCGGCAAGAGCAGGCGCGCCACCAGCAGCCAGCCGGCGAGCACCAGGCCAAGCCCTGCCACCATGACGCTGGTCATGCTCAGCAGCAGGCCCGTATCGAAGATCAGCCAGCCCCCCGTGAGGCACAGCCAGGGCCGTCGGGCCGCGCCGCCGAGTGTGTCGGGCAGGCCCTGCCAGCGCGGGATCACCGTCATCAGGAAGCCGAAGACGAAGAACGGAAAGATGCCGTAGGCCGCCCACAGGGCATGGACCCAGGCGGGGGGCCACGGCCAGGCGGGGCCGGCAAAGAGGCCGGCGCGGGCCAGCAGCTCCCAGGCCCAGGGCGCAAAGGCCAGCAGCGCCTGTACGGCGCCAGCCAGGAACATCGACCGGTGCGGCGCGGCAAACAGGATGGACAGGCGCGACTGGGGCGGCGGGGCGGCGGGGGATGGTGCCTCCGGACGGCTGTGGGGCTGGATCTGGACGGGTTTTTCCATGGTGGCGGGAGGGCCTTTGCAATGCCTGCGATGAACGCGTGTGGGGTTAAAATGCGCAGTTGGCACTTGGCCGGAATTGAAAGTCAGCGCGATGAGCACCGAGAAGATCGATATCCCCGGCCTGTTGAGCCGCATGCCCCTGTTTGGCGCCCTGTCGCCGGAAGACCTCGCCCACATGGCTGCGGCCACCCGCGAGAAGCGGCTGCAGAAGGGCGAGCGGCTGTTTCAGCGGGGCGAACACCCGAAGGGCATCTTCCTGGTCGTCTGGGGCCAGGTAAAACTGGCTTTCACGTCGGCCCAGGGCAACGAAAAAGTGGTTGAAATTCTCGGGCCGCTGCAAAGCTTCGGCGAGGCGGTCATGTTTCTCGATCAGCCTTACCCGGTGCTGGGCGAGGCGCTCGCCGACACGCTGCTGCTGCACATCGGTTCGGCGGCGGTGTTCGGCCAGATCGAGCAGGACCCGTGCTTTGCCCGCAAGCTGCTGGCGGGCATGTCGATCCGCCTGCATTCGATGGTGCGCGACGTGGAATCCTATGCGCTGCGCTCGTCCACCCAGCGGGTCATCGGCTACCTGTTGCAGCTTGCCGGCAGTACGCCCTGCGCAGAGAGCGGCCGCCATGAGGTCGAGCTGCCCACCAGCAAGCAGGTGATTGCGTCGCGCCTGAGTCTGACGCCGGAAACCCTGTCGCGGATCTTCCACGAGCTTTCCGACTCCGGACTCATCTCGGTGCAGGGCAAGCATATCGTCATCCACGACGCAGCCCGTCTCGCCGAGCAGGACTGAGGCTCAGGCCGCCGCTGCGTGGCGGATGTGGATGTGGAATTCGCCCTCCGGGGTGGTCTCGGTGTGATGGGTGTAGCCATTGCGGCGGAGGATGTCGTAGAGCGGCCCCGGCTCGCGGTACAGAATCAGGATCACCTCGCCGCCAGGCGGCAGGGTGTCGAGGGCTTCAAGAGTCAGGTTGAGGGGTTCCGGCGGCATCAGGCCGCGGGCATCGACAATCACGGGCGCGGAAGTTTCGGTCATGGGAAGGGTCTCGGGTGGTTGGGCGGAAGCCGTCGGGATCGTGCCAGATTGACCGAAGCAGAGGCCGGCGCCCTTGAGCCGGGTCAAGGGCGCGCGGCGATGTGGCGCAGGTCGTATGCGGTGGTTCGGAATGGGTGATAAATTCCGCCCCATGCCGAATGAGACGTCATCGTGAAGGAAGGTTCTGCCCTGCTGGTCGCCCTGGCACTGGCGGCGGGAATCGCCTATTGGTCCGACCACTACCGTAACGGCGGCTGGGAAGCCACGCCCGCCACGGAAGGGCCTTTCCCCTATCAGCCGACCCTTGCGCCTGCCAGGGGGCCGGCTGGCCTGGCGGTTTCGCCGGAGCGCCTGGAAGTGCATGACACCGAGGACGCCACGGCCAGGGGCGCCCTCTGCGCCGAGCTGCTGGAGGTGATCCAGGGCGTGGATGCGGCGCTGCTCCATCCCCAGTCGCCGGCCTCCGCCGAGCAGCTCGTCCTTCGTCGCCGGGCCTACATCGACAAGCGGATTGCGCTGGGCTGCTGAGGCCGTCGGCCTTGTTCCGGTTCTAGTGGCTGGTGCCTTCCGAGCGCTGGATCTTGTTGAACAGGTTGTACTTGCCGATGGGCTTGCTGGCGGGCAGTCGCTTGATTTCCTTGAAGGTGCTGGCATCCAGGAAGATCAGCGCGCCCTCTTTTTCCATCAGGCTGGCGATCACGTAACGGCCGTAGCGGTCGAATTCCACGTGGGCGAAGGTTTTGCCCGGTTCGGGGCGAATCTGCGCCACTACGGCCAGCTTTTGCTTGTCGATCACCTGCAGGGTGTCACGCGCGGTGGGGCTCATCATCGAGTCGACCCAGGCGTAGGGGCTTTTCTCGTGGCTGCGCAGGAAGAAGCCGGGGCCGAGGGTGGGAATGGTGGCGATGGTCTGCCAGTTCTGCATGTCGATCACGCTGACCTGGGCGTCCTTGAGGTTGGTGCTGGCCACCACCCGGTGTCCGTCCCGCAGCCATGAAATGCCCGAACCCAGGTGCGGCATGCCGGGCAGATCGAGCGCGGCGATGGGGCGGCGCACGTCGAGGTTGACCACCTGGCCGCGGCCTTCGCGGCTGGCGCCGACCAGGTTTTCGTAGCTCTGGGTGAAGAAGAAGTCGTCCAGCGGCACGTCCAGCACGGTGCGGCGGGGGTTGAGAAAGCCCGGCGTGGCGATCGCCTCGCCCATCTTGTAGTCGTGCACGTAGCCGTCGAAGAAGGGCTTGGCGTCGGGGTCGTAGGAAATCTCCCAGACTTCCGGCAGATCCTTGAGGCCGGCGATGAAGCTCTTGCGCGGGGCGGCGTCGTACACCGCCGAGATGCGCGAACCGGCGTCGCCCTTGAGGTTGGCGCCCTTGATCACCTTGAGCAGTTTCAGATCGGCGTCGAAGATGACGAGGTTGCCGGGCAGGTAGTTGGCTACCGCCACGAAGCGTCCGTCGCTCGATACGGCGGCGTTGCGGGTGTTGATGCCGGCGCGCACCTCGGCGACGACTTTCAGGTTCCAGATGTCGAACTTGCTCACCCAGCCGTCCCGCGAGGCAAAGAACACGTAGCGTCCGTCGGGCGTGAACTTCGGCCCGCCATGCAGCGCGTAGCGGGACTGGAAGCGGTGGATGCGTTCCATGCGGTCGCCGTCGAGCACGCTCACGTGATGGTCGCCCGCTTCGACAACGATGAACAGGTTCATCGGGTCGGCCCTGGCGATGTCGCCCTGGCGGGCGTCGGGCAGGCTGCCGGGCGGGAAGGGCTCGATGCGCGAGGCGCGGATGTCGGCCTCGCTCCAGCTCGGGGCTGGCGTGACGGGCGAATAAACCCATTCAGCCAGCGCGGCGATGTCGGCGGCCGACAGCACGGCGCCGAAGGCCGGCATCTGCGTGGCGGCGCGCCCGTCGCGGATGGTGGCGACGGCGTCCTTGCGCTTGAGGCGTTCGAGGCTTTCGGGGAGCAGCGCCGGGCCCATCGCGCCGAGGCGGCTGGCGCCGTGGCAGCTGGCGCAGTGCTGGGTGAACAGCGCCGGGGCGTCGGCGCGGGCCGCGCCGCTCAGGCTGCCGAGGGCCAGCGCGGACAGGACCAGCGTGGAGAAAAGGCGTTTCATCGCGTGATTCCTTGCACGCGTCAGGCCGCCGGAGCCAGGCGTATCCACGGCTTCACTTCCAGGCGGTCGCCTTCGGCCACGCCGATTTCGGCGTTGTCGAGGTAGCAGCCGGGGTCTTCCTGCCAGGGATCGTCGGTGAGTTGCTGGGCGCGCACGCGGGTGTTGCCGTTGCACATGGCGAGGTAGCGGCATTTGGCGCAGCGCCCGGTGACCGGCCGCGGCGATTGCTTGAGGCCGGCCATGAGCGGATCGGAGAGATCTGTCCAGATGTCGCCGAACTTGCGCTCGCGCACGTTGCCGAGGTTATGGTGCCACCACATGGTGTCGGGGTGGACGTTGCCCAGGTTGTCGATGTTGGCCACATTCACGCCGCTGGAATTGCCGCCCCACTGCATCAGCTTGGCTTCGACGTGGGCGGCGCGTTCGGGGAAGCGGCGCTGCACCCACTGCAGGAAGAAGGGCCCGTCGGCGTCGTTGTTGCCGGTGGTGAAATCACGGGTGAGGCCGCGGGCTTCGTAGTTCCAGGCGGTTTCGAAAAGCAGTTCCATCGCCTCGCGGGTGAGGATGTGACGGGCGTCGTCGGCGCGGTTCTTGTTGCCGCGGCCGGCGTAGTTGAGGTGCGAGAAATAGAAGCGGTCGATGCCTTCGTCCTCGACCAGCTGCAGCACGCCGGGCAGGTCGGCGGCGTTGTCCTGGGTCATGGTGTAGCGCACGCCCACCTTGACGCCCAGCTCGCGGCAGCGGCGCAGGCCGGTCAGCGAGCGCTCGAAGGCGCCGTCGAGGCGGCGGAATTTATCGTGGGTTTCGCGGATGCCGTCGAGGCTGACGCCCACGTAGTCGAAATCGGCGGCGGCGATGGCGTCGATGTTGGATTCGTCGATCAGCGTGCCGTTGGACGACAGGCCCACGTAAAAGCCCATTTTCTTGGCCCGCCCGGCAATCTCGAAGATGTCGGGCCTGAGCAGCGGCTCGCCGCCGGAGAGGATCAGCACCGGCACCCGGAAGGCTTTCAGCTCATCCATCACCTTGAAGACTTCGGCGGTATCCAGCTCACCGGCAAAATCCTTGTCGGCGGAAATCGAGTAGCAGTGCTTGCAGGTCAGGTTGCAGCGCCGGATCAGGTTCCAGATCACCACCGGCCCGGGCGGATTGCGCTTGGGCCCGATAGGGGTGGGCGCGGCGATTTCGCGGATGTAGCTGGAAATGCGGAACATGGACTGCCCTTCCGGATGATGTTGGGGGATTGTCGTCGTCACCGGGCGCCTGTGGCCTTGATGGGTATCAACCTGGCCGCCGCTTGGCCGAGACCGCATGAGGCGCGGCGCCTTTGCGGCCTGCCCGCCGGCGGCTCAAGGCCACCAACGGTATCGAGGCGCACGCGATCGCGGCAAGGGCACGACCTTCACCCTCACGCTGCCGATCGTGCAACCCGATGCGGAAAACGAGCCGGGCAGGGGCGCGCAGAGGGGACGTCGAGGCGATTCGGCATCAGCTTGCCGTTTTGCGCGGAACGCTCTGAGGCTCAGAATTGGCGCCAATGGCGCTTCGCGGCGTCGTAGGAGAAGTGGACGCTGCGCTCCGGCCCCGCCGAACCGTCACGCTTGGGCTTGAACAACTTTCGATCGAAGCCGATCAGGATTTTATTGCCTGCCACCGTCAGCGTGGCGTGGGGGGTCGGGCTTGCCAGCTGCCCATCGTCCTCGGTGAACCAGTCGATCTGCCCCGCCAGCCGCGGGGTGGCATCCGGGGCGATGAAGAATACCTGGGTTCCATAATGAAATTCGGCGCCATGATCGAGCAGGATGACCCGCGCCTGTGATGGCGTGCCGAGATCGAAGACCGTCGGCTTTGCCGAATAGGCGTCTCCGCCACCTGTCGGTGCGCTGTACACGATGCGCGCGCCGGGCGCTGAACCTTGCACCAGCACAAGGCGCAAGCCGAAATTGCCGCGCCGATCCTGACGGGGGGCATGGCAGAACACCAGCACTTTGTTCTGCGTATATTGCAGCGCGCCCCGACAGTCCTTCAAACCAAGGGGTTTTTCGTCAAAAGCCGGTGCCGGGGGCAGGGAGATCGGCACGATGCGGCTTGCAGATGCCTGTCCGGCGCTCGCTTGTGGTTGGGCTTCGGCTATCGCGGGGCTGGTCCGCAGCGCGACCGCGGCAATGCCGAACACAAGTAGTCGTGCCCAGACTGCCGCCACGCCCTTGCGCCCTTGTGTCGTCATCCTGGAATCGCCTCGTGAAGGGGGCATTTGCCGAAAACCGTCAACGGACTGACGCGGTCCAGCAGTCCGAGGCGGGGTTGTTTGGCCGTGCGTATCTCGAAATGCACATGCTGGTCTGCCACGGCCATGCCGGCGGCGTTGCCGCTTTCCCCCGACGCCGCGACCAGTTCGTTGCCGCTCACCCGCGCACCCTCACTGACATGAACCTTGGATAAATGGGCATAAAAGGCGAACAACGTCCGGCCGGCAAACTCGAACTCAATGCAGAGTTGCAAGCCGTAATCGCCCCGGTCGCGCACAAAGGCGACTTCTCCCGCAGCAACCGCATAAACCGGGGTTTGCAGGGGGGCTTCAAAATCCCAGCCTTGATGCGGCTTGAGCGCACCGTTGGCGTATCGGCGGACCAGGCCGAAGGTGTTGTGATCGGATCGTCCGCGGATCACGTTCCTCTGCAGTGGCCAGTATATGTCCGTCATGATTCCGCCCTTTTATTGAAGGTGGATGAAGGCCTGCCCTCCTGATTTGTAGTACAGATCGAGAACCATGCAAGGCCGGCATGCAGTGGGCGTTCGTTGCGTAAAGTCCGGCTGGGCCGCCTATTGGCTGCCCCAGGGCATCACCGGCACGGTGGAAATGCTGTTGGCCGGGGCCCCGTCGATGAGCTTCCGGCTGATCGCCAGGTAAACAAGGGTGCCGTTGGCTTTGTCCCACATGCGCACGATGCGGGTTTCCTTGAAGAGCAGCGAGGTGTCTTCGGAGAACACCGTTTCGCTCTCCGGCAACTTGGCCGGCAGGGTGATCGGGCCGGTCTGGCGGCAGGCCAGCGAAAACTGGGACGGATCCTGGGCGAGGCCGAAGCTGCCGGACAGGCCGCCGGTGCGGGCCTGGCTCACGTGGCAGGTCACGCCGGGCACTTTAGTGTCGTGGAAGGCTTCGACGCAGATCCGGTGATTGGCGCCGACCAGCTTCCAGGTGGTGGTCACGCAGCCCACCTCGTCGGCACTGGCCGCCGTGGCGGCAAGGCAGAGCAGGGCGGCGGGCAGGAATCGTTTTGGCAGCATCGGGGTTTTCCTTTCTGACAGAATGGGCGCACGCCGGGTTTGTTCCGGACGTCATCCAAATCCACTTTACCCGAATCGCCCTTACCTCATGGCCATTGTGCATCCCGAAGGCTGGCGCGAGCTGGCCGCCAGCGGCGCCGCCGGGCGCGAAATCGAAACCCTGGCCCGGCTCGCCGACGGGCTTTCCGACGACTACACGGTTTTTCACGGCGTGCACTGGACGCGGGTCCGGAACGGCGGTTTTGCCATCGTCGGCGAGATCGATTTCGCCATCGTCGGCCCCACCGGCAAGCTGCTGCTCATCGAGCAGAAATCCGGCTTTCTGGCCGAAACGCCGGAAGGGCTGGTCAAACGCTACGCCAAGAAGGACAAAAGCGTGCCGCAGCAGCTGGCGCGCAGCGTCGATGCGCTGAGCCAGCGCCTGCGGGCGGTGTGCGGCGACGATCCGGTTTTTGTCGATGCCCTGCTGTTCTGCCCGGATTACGTCGTCAAGCAGCCCGGCACCGCCGGCCTCGATCCGGCGCGCATCGTCGACGCCACCAACCGGCAATACCTGCTGGAGATCATCCGCGCCATTCTGCCCGCCCACGGCGAGCGCCTGCCGAGCCGCCCGAAGGTGGAGCGTTTTCTCGGCGACGTGCTGCAGCTGGTGCCCGAAGTGCATGCGGTGGTCGGCGAAGCCCACGCGCTTTACACCCGCCTCTCCGGCGGGCTGGCGGAGTGGGCCCGGCGCATCGAATGCGAGCCCTTCCGGCTGCGTGTCATCGGCACTGCCGGTTCTGGCAAGACGCAACTGGCGATGGCGGTCTTTCGCGACGCCCTGGCCGCCGGGCGGCGCCCGCTCTACGTTTGCTACAACCGGCCGCTGGCGGACCACATTGCGCTGATCGCCCCCCACGGCGGCGAGGTGGCCACCTATCACCAGCTCGCCGACCGCCTGTGCCGCGCCAGCGGGGAGGTGCCGGATTTCAGCCGCCCCGATGCCTTTGCGCGGCTGGAAGCGGTGCTCGACGCCCATCAGCCGGCCGACGCGGGGTGCTTCGACGAACTGATCGTCGATGAAGGGCAGGATTTTCGCAGCGGCTGGGCCGACAACCTGCTGCGCTGGCTACGCCCCGGCGGCCGTGCCTGGTGGCTCGAAGATCCGCTGCAAAACCTCTACGAACGCCCGCCGGTGGCGCTGCCGGGCTGGGTCACGCTGCGTTCGGACATCAACTACCGCAGCCCGCAGGACATTCTCGCCACGCTCAGGCCGCTGCTGCCGCAGGAGCATCCGGTCGAGGCCGGCAGCCCGCTCACCGGCCCGGAGGTGGAGATCCTCACCTACGCCAGCCCCGACGAACTCGTCAGCACCTCGGTGCATGCCGTCACCCGCGCCATCGGCCTCGGCTTCAAGCGCCCGCACATTGCGCTGATCAGCTACCGCGGCCGCGAGCATTCGCTGCTGGCGCCCCTTGTCCGGCTCGGGCCGTATTCCCTGCGTGCGCCCACCGGCCGCTACGACCTGCTGGGCAATCCCATTCTCACCGACGGCGACATCCTCATCGACTCGGTGCTGCGTTTCAAGGGCCGCGCCGCGCCCTGCGTGATCCTCACCGAAATCGATTTCGAACAGCTCGACGACAAGGCCGTGCGGCGGCTTTTCGTGGGCGCCACGCGTGCCACCATGAAGCTGATGCTGGTGCTGTCGGAACGCGCGAGCGCCGTGCTGCGGGCGCGTCTCGCCGCCGCTTCCTGAACCCTGTCCCGGAGATTTCCATGCCCCAGCACTGCTTTACCTACGGTTCGCTGATGTGCGATGACATCATGGCCGCCGTCGCCGGCCTGCGCGCTGCATCCGTACCCGCCCGGCTCGACGGCTACCGGCGCTCGCCGGTGATCGGCGAGCACTACCCCGGCATGGTGCCGGCCGCAGGGGACAAGGTTGAAGGCGTGCTCTACCTCGCACTGCCCGACACCGCCTGGCCGCGTCTCGATGCTTTCGAGGGCGACGAATATCGCCGCGAGCAGGTGTCCGTGGAGTGCGCCGACGGCCGCATCGAAAGCGCCTGGACCTACGTTTTCAAGCCCGAATACGCCGCCCGGCTGGCCGCCGGCGCATGGGATTTCGAGCGTTTCCTGGCAACCGGCAAGGCCCGTTTCGAGGCGCGTTACATGGGTTTCGACAGCCTCGGCCAGACGTAAAAACGGCGACCCGCAGGCCGCCGTCAGCGTGTTGCCGCCCGTCGCCGCTCAGATCACGCCGTCCGGCTGCTCGCCGCCCAGCACCTCGAGCAGCGCCGGGATCAGGCGCGCCAGTTCGCCGCTCATCAGCGCAAAGTCGGCTTCCATCTGCATGTCGGTGGCGTCGGCCTGCTTCTCGGCTTCTTCCTTGATGATGTCGAGGAAGGCCAGGCGCTTGATCTCCATCTTTTCGGTGAGGATGAAGGAGATGCGGTCGTCGAAGGTCATGGCCAGGCGGGTCGGCAGCTTGCCGGCGGCCAGGTGGTCCTGGATGTCCTTGCCGTCCAGCGCGTGGCGCACGTAGCGCACGGCGGCCTTCTCGTCGGTCACGGCGCGCAGTTCGCAGTCGAGGTCGATGGTGAAGTTGCCGGCGGCTTCGTTGGCGGCGAGCCAGGCGGTCATCACCGACACCGGCGAGAGCTGGGTCTTGACCATCTTCACCGGCAGCTCGTCCAGCGTGTCGCGCAGGGCTTCGAGGATTTCCTCGGCGCGGGCCGGGCTGGAGGCATCCACCACCAGCCAGCCACCCACCGGGTCGATCCACGCATAGGCCTTGCGGCGGCGCGTGAAGGCGCGGGGCAGGAGTTCCTGCAGCACCGCTTCCTTGATTTCCTTCATCTGCTTGCGGCCGGGCTTGTAGCCCTGCTGGGCTTCGATCATCTCGGCCTTGTCGGCGGCGACTTCATTGACCACCGACGAGGGCAGCAGCTTTTGTTCGACCGCCAGCGCAATCAGGAACTGGCCGCCGACGGCCAGCACGAAGCGGTCGTCCTTGGTCGGCGAGGCCCAGCCGCTGGTCGACATGTCCTGGCTGCCGCAGGGCTGGAAGGGGCGGGCGGCGAGTTTTTCCTGAAGCGTTTCAGCCGAGAGGCCCCAGTTGACGGGGAGACGGTAGATCTGGAGATTGCGGAACCACATGGCGGGATAAATCCGTGCTGAGGGAAAAGAGGCGGCATTGTAGCGATTGTCGGGCCGGGTGCCAGCCCGGAAAAGCGGGGGGTTTCAGGTGCCGGCGGGCCAGCCATTCTCCGCCATCACCGCTTCGATGGGCATGCGCTCGGCCCAGTGTTCCATCTCGAGCATGGGCCGGGGGTAAAACTCGGCCACGTGGCCGATGCACAGGATCGCCACCGGGCGGGCGCCTTCGGGCATGGCGAGCAGTTTTGCGAGTTCGAGTGGCTCGAAGATCGACACCCAGCCGAGGCCGATGCCTTCGGCGCGGGCGGCCAGCCACATGTTCTGGATGGCGCAGGCGACCGAGGCCAGGTCCATTTCGGGCAGGGTGCGGCGCCCGAAGACGTGTTGCTCGCGTTTGTCGGCCAGCGCCACGACGATCACCTCGCCGGCGTCGAGCAGGCCTTCCACCTTCAGGCGCATGAAGTCTTCCTCGCGCTCGCCCAGGGCGCGGGCGGTGGCCTTGCGCTCCACCTCGACCAGCGCGTGCATGGCTTCGCGCAGGCCGCGGTCGGTGATGCGGATGAAGCGCCAGGGCTGCATGAAGCCCACGCTGGGCGCGTGGTGGGCCGCCCACAGCAGGCGCTCGAGGAGCGCCGGCTCCACCGGGTCGGGGCGGAAGTGGCGCATGTCGCGCCGCTCGGCGATGGCCCGGTAGACGCCGGCGATTTCCGCGTCCGGGAAGCGGTGGGGGTTGGGAGCGGCCATGATGGAGATCCAGTAATGCAGTTCGTCTTCAGGTGTTGATCGAAGTGCTTACTCGTCGAGCAGGAAGACGCGGACTTTCTTGCCCTTGATCTTGCCCTCGGATAAACGCTTGAGGGCCTGGCGGGCAATGCTGCGCTCGACGGCCACGTAGGTGGATTGCTCGTTCACGTTGATCTTGCCGATCTGGCTGGCGTTAAAGCCAGCCTCGCCGGTGAGGGCGCCGAGCACGTCGCCGGGGCGGATCTTCTCCTTGCGCCCGCCGAGGATCTGCAGGGTGACCATGGGCGGCACCAGCGGCGCTTGCACTTCGGCCTGCAGTTCGGCGATGGATTCCCACACCGGCTCGAAGCCGTTGGTCTGGGCGATGTTGGTGACCCGCTTCTTTTCGTAGGGGGCGACCAGGCTCAGGGCCCAGCCGTTTTCGTCGGCGCGGCCGGTGCGGCCGATGCGATGGACGTGCACCTCCGGGTCGGGGGTCACGTCCACGTTGATCACCGCTTCGAGCTTGGCGATGTCGAGGCCGCGGGCGGCCACGTCGGTGGCCACCAGCACCGAGCAGCTGCGGTTGGCAAACTGCACCATCACCTGGTCGCGGTCGCGCTGGTCGAGTTCGCCGTGCAGGGCCAGCACGTGAAAGCCTTCGGCGTGGAGCACGTCGATGAGATCACGGCATTGCTGCTTGGTGTTGCAGAAGGCCAGCGTGCTTTCCGGGCGGTAGTGGCGCAGCAGCAGGCCCACGGCCTGGAGGCGCTGGTCGGCGGCGACCTCAAAGAAGCGCTGGCGGATCTTGTCGGCTTCGTGCTGGCCGGTCAGGGCGATCTCCTGGGGCTGGCGCATGAACTGGCGGGCCAGGCGCACCACGCCTTCGGGGTAGGTGGCCGAGAACAGCAGGGTCTGGCGATTACGCGGGCAGGCCTTGGCCACGTAGGCGATGTCGTCGAAGAAGCCCATGTCGAGCATGCGGTCGGCTTCGTCGAGCACCAGCGTGGCGAGCGCATCGAGCTTGAGGCTGCCGCGGGAGATGTGGTCCATCAGCCGGCCCGGCGTGCCCACCACCACGTGGGCGCCGTGGGCGAGGCTGTCGGCCTGGGGGCGGATCGGCGTGCCGCCGCAGAGGGTGAGGATCTTGATGTTGTCTTCGGCGCGGGCGATTCGGCGGATTTCCTGCGTGACCTGCTCGGCCAGCTCGCGGGTCGGGCACATCACCAGGGCCTGCACGGCAAAGCTGCGGGCGTCGAGGCGCTGGAGCAGCGGCAGCGCGAAGGCGGCGGTCTTGCCGCTGCCCGTCTTGGCCTGGGCGATCAGGTCGTGCCCGGCCAGGGCCACCGGCAGGCTGGCGGCCTGGATCGGCGTCATCAGGTGATAGCCGAGGCGGGTGAGGTTGGCGAGCACCGGGGCTGGCAGGGCCAACTGGTCGAAAGGTGCGGCAACGACGGCTTCGGGGGGCGGGACGAAAGTGGCTGCCGCGGCGGGGGCGGCGGGGCCGGAATCGGCGTCCGGCGCGGGGGGCAAGGTCGAGTTCATGCCGGATTATCGCGGAAAGCAGGCGGATGCGGCGGGTTGGCGGGTAAAAGTCCGGCCCGCCGGCTTAGCGTTGCAGCTCCTGTTGCCAGCGGGCCCGCTCGCGGGCCACGCGTTCCTGCACGCGGCGCTGCTCTTCCTGGTCGGCCCGGCGCTCGGCGTCCTGCTTCTGGCGTTTCTCCCATTCGGCCCGGCGCTGCTCCTCCTCGGCCTTGCGGCGCTCGGCTTCCTCGGCGCGCTGCAGCTCGGAGGACACCTGGTCGGCATAGCGCTTGCGTTCCTGGAGCGCCCACTCGCGCTGGCGCTCTTCTTCTTTCCTGGCGTAGTCCTTGCGGCGTTCGGTTTCCTGTTCGCGCAGTTCGGCTTCCCGCTGGACGGATTCGGCGCGCCGTCGGGTGGCCTCGGCTTCCTCTTCGGCGATCTCCTTGTCGCTCATGTCGCCGTAAGTGAGGCGCCGCTCGGCGGCCATCAGGCGGGCCTGATGGGCCTCATAGGCAGGATCGCTGCCGGCTGTCTGGCTGACCTGGCGGAAGGCAAAAACCGAAAAGAAAATCTGGATCAGCATGCCGATGATCGCCAGCCCGCCAACGATGCCCAGCATGATGAGCATCGGCGAGGGCTTGCCGCCGGCCTTGAGTGCCGCTTTCGAGGGAAGCGGGAGGCGGATTTCCGGTGCTGCGGGCTGTGGCCCAGGGGCGGGAGGTGGGGGCGGGGGCGGTGCCGGGGGTTCGAGCAGGCTCGCATCGTAGGCCACCCGCCGGCCGGGGTTGGAGAGCACCCACCAGGCTTCCTTGATGACCTGGATCTGCGTGTCCGCATCGGCCTGGCTCAGGCCGTGGGCGCCGATCAGGTAATACTTGGTCAGCCGGATCTGAGCGGCGTTGATGTCGCCCTCGCGTGCCGAGGGGCTGAGCCCGAGGATGTCGTAAAGGGTGGTCGTGGCCGTCATGGAAGTGTTCTGAGGTGCTCGAACTGGGGCAGATTATATCGGCAGGATAGCCCCGGCGAGAACGACAGCATTCACGCTGCGGGCAAGATTCGGGCCGCCGCCTCGGCTGCGCTCAGGCGGTGGGCAGGTCGTCCGCGATGTTGCCGTCCACCAGCCTGATCACCCGGTCGCAGCGGGCGGCCAGGCGGGGGTCGTGGGTGACGATGAGGCAGGCGCAGTGGCTGTCGCGGTTGAACTCGCGCAGCAGCGCAAAGATGTCGTCGGCGGTGCGGGTATCGAGGTTGCCGGTGGGTTCGTCGGCGAGGATCAGGCGCGGTCTGAGGGCCAGCGCGCGGGCGATGGCGACGCGCTGCTGCTGCCCGCCGGAGAGTTCGCCGGGCTTCTTGTGGGCGTGGGCCTTGAGGCCTACGGCGTCGAGGAGCTGCAGTGCGGTGGCTTCCAGCGCGTCGCTGGGGGCGCCGTTGGCGATGATGGCCGGCATCATCACGTTTTCAAGGGCGCTGAAGGCCGGCAGCAGGTGGTGAAACTGGAACACGAAGCCGATGCTGCGCCCGCGAAGCTGGGTGATTTCGGCTTCCGGCAAGGTGGCCGTGTTGCGCCCGGCAAACGAGAGCTGCCCGCCGGTGGGGCGCTCCAGCAGGCCGATGATGTTGAGCAGGGTGCTCTTGCCCGAGCCCGAGGGGCCGATCAGCGCGGCAAATTCGCCTTCCATCAGCGACAGGTCGAGTCCGTGCAGCACTTCGGTTTCGACCGGCGTGCCGATGTTGTAGGTTTTGGTGAGGCCGGTGAGTTCGATGACGGCTGCGCTCATGAGCGGATCGCCTGTACCGGGTCCATGCGGGCGGCGCGGCGGGCCGGGATCAGCGCCGAGGCCAGGCCGACCGAGGTTGCGACCAGCGCGGCCATGACGATGAAGCGCGGTTCGAGCTGGGCTGAAAACAGCGGCGTGCCGTCGGCGTTGCGGTAGATGGCCGAGAAGGTCTGGAGCAGGCCGAAGGCGAGCAGGCTGCCGATCACCGAGCCCACGGCGCCCACCAGCGAGCCCTGGATCAGGAACACCTGCAGGATCATCGCCCGGCTGGCGCCCATGGCGCGCAGGATGCCGATCTCCTTCTGCTTCTGGACGACGCTCACCACCAGCACGCTGGCAATGCCCAGCGCGACGATGATCACCACGAAGCTGCGGATCAGGTTGTTGGACACGGTCTGGTTGCGCAGCGCGGCGAGCAGCTGGGCGTTGGTCTGCATCCAGCTATCGACGGTGAGGCCGGTGGCGCCCTTGAGGCGGTCGGCAATCGCCTGGGCCTCGAAGATGTCGGCCACGGTGAGATCGAGGCTGGACACGCCGCCGGGCAGATCGAGCAGGCTTTGGGCCAGCGGCAGCGTCACGAACACCCAGCGGCGGTTCAGATCCTTGTTGCCGATGTCGAAAATGCCGCCCACCTGCAGCAGCTCGTCGCGGCCGTTGGGCAGCATCACGCGCAGCTTGTCTTCAAGGCCGATGCCCAGATCCTTGGCCAGCTCGGTGCCGATCACGGCCCGCGGCCCCTCCACGGCAAAGCGGCCGGCGAGCATGTATTCGTCCATGCGCACGATGCGCCGGTAGAGGGTGGTGTCGACGCCCATCAGCGCCACCGATTTGCTGGCCTGGCCACGCAGTGCGAAGGCCGGGCCGGTGGCCATTGGCGACACGGCGGTGATGCCGGGCATGTCGGCGGCGAGGCGGGCCACGTTTTCCCACTGGTCGATGGAGCGCAGGCGCTGGGCACGGGGTTCGATGAGAGTGGCGAACGCCGCATCGTCGATGGCGCGGAGGTTGGTTTCTTCGAGCGGGCGGATCACCACGTGGGCCTGGCTGCCGAGTACCCGGTCGACGATCTGGGCCTGCAACTGGGTGATGAGCTGGGTCAGGAACACGATCACCGCCACCCCGCCGGCGGTGCCGGCGAGGATCAGCAGGGTCTGCATGCGCCCTTCGCGCAAAAAGCGCAGGGCGACGAGGGGGGCGAAGGGCAGGCGGAGCTTCATCGCGCCGGCCCGCTGGGCTGGGGCCCGGCCATTATCTGGTGAAGCCCTGCGGAACCTGGATGCCGCCGATCTTTGGCTTCCTGGGCTCGCGGATGCGCACCTTGTCGCCGTCGAGCGCGCCCGCGGCGGGCAGGATGGCCTGGTCGCCCTCGCCAATGCCGTTGAGGATTTCCACCCGGCCGATGCCGGCCAGGCCCAGGCTCACGTCGCTGCGGCGGGCGATGCCGTCCGTGGCGAGCAAGACCCACGGCTTGGCGCTGGCGGGTTCGCGCACGGCTTCGGCGGGCAGCACGAGGGTGGAATCCTTGTGGCCGGTGACGGTTTCGACCGAAACGGTCATGTCGGGGCGCAGGAAGGCGGGCGGGCGGGCCACGCGGAAGCGGATCTCGACGGTGCCGCGCAAAGGGTCGACGGCCGGGGCGAGGTAGTACAACTCGGCATCGAAGGCCTGGTTGGGAAAGGCGTCGGCCACGCCGCGGGCCTTTTGGCCTGTGGCCAGCAGGCGCAGGTTTTTCTCGTCGACGGTGGCGTGGATGCGGGTTTCGCCGGCGTCGGCGATTTCCAGCAGCACCTTGCCGGCGCTGGCCACGTCGCCGGGTTCGGCCTTGCGGGTGAGCACCGTGCCGGCGGCCGGCGCGGTGAGGGTGAGCTGCGCGGCGCGGGCCTTGGCGTTGGCGAGCTGGGCGCGGGCCTGCTCGACGCGAGCGCGGGTGGCGTTGTGCTCGGTGCCGCCGGGGGCCTGGGCGAGCAGCTGGGCGCGGGCGGTATCGACGGCGGAGGCCGCGTTGGCGGCGTTGCGCAGCGCATCGTCGGCCTTGGAGCGGGCGTAGAAACCCTGGGCGACGAGCTGACGGGCGCGCTCGGCTTCGGCCTGCGCGACCTTGAGGTTGGCCTCGGCCTGGGCGAGTTGCTGGGCGGCAACCGGGCGGCCGACTTGCACGGTCTGCTCGAAACGGGCTTCGGCTTCGGTGAGCGCCGCGGCGGCCTGGGCGATGAGTGCGGCGGCGTCGTCGGAGCGGAGTCGGGCCAGCACCTGGCCGGGCGCAACCAAGTCGCCCTCGCGCACGGTGATTTCGAGCACCGTGGCGGCCAGCGGGCTGCCGATGGAAATGCGCGCCGGCGTGGCGATGCGCCCGGTGGCGACCACGGACTGGGTCAGCGGCGCCCTGGCTGCCGTGACGACATCCACGTCGCGGCCCCTGGGCCACAGCGCGAGCGCCGCCACCGCGCCGGCCACCGTCAGCGCCACGATCAGCGTGCCGGCCTTCACGCGGCTTTGACCAGCAGGGCGGCGGCGGGTGGCGACGGCAGGCCGGGCGTGCGCCTGCTCAGGACTGCAACGAGGGGAGCAGGGGTGACGGAGCGCGTGATAGCCTTGAAATACATCTTTTTGTTAACCGTGTTCCGATAGCAGAAATGGGAGGTTTGCCGTGCGTGCGATTCTGAGAGCTTTGCTGCTGCTTGTCATCTGTTCCCAGGCCTGGGCCGTGGGCCTCGCTGATCTCACCGACAAGGACGCTTCCGGCGGCCTGAAGGAGGCGCTGGTGCAGGGCGCCTCGAAAGCCGTCGGGCAACTGGGTGCCGACGGTGGTTTCATGAACAACCCGAAGGTCAAGATCGGCCTGCCCGACAGCCTCGTGCCGGTTGAAGGCATGCTGCGCACGATGGGCCGCGGCAAGGATCTCGATGCCCTCGTCGCCAACATGAACAAGGCCGCCGAGGAGGCCGTGCCCCAGGCCAAGGCGCTGCTTGTCGATGCGGTGAAAAAGATGAGCGTGGACGACGCCAAAAAAATCCTGTCGGGTGGCGACGATTCCGGCACCCAGTATTTCAAGGACAAAACCGCTGCCCAATTGACCGAATCCTTCCTGCCCAAGGTGCGCGAAACCACCGGCAAGCTGGCCCTCGCCGAACAGTACAACAAGCTCGCCGGCAAGGCCGGGCAGTTCGGGCTGGTCAAGGGCGACGACCTGAAGATCGAAAACTACGTGACCCGCAAGGCCCTCGACGGTCTTTACCTGATGATCGCCGAGGAAGAACGGGCGATCCGCAAGGATCCGATCGGCGCTGCCGGCAGCCTGGCCAAGAAGGCCTTTGGCGCGCTGGGGCAGTAAGCCTTGAGCCTGCCTGCCGCAGGCTATCCCCGTCTGCTGGCGCTGGGCGATGCCGCCTTCACCGTGGAGTTCGGCGACGGCATCGTTCCCGAAACCCATGCCCGCGTGCTGGGGTTTGCCGCGGCGCTCGACACGCTGGTGGCTGACGGGCGGCTTCCCGGCGTGATCGAACGGGTGCCGACCTTCCGTTCCGTCACCGTGTATTTCGACCCGGAGCGGGCCGCTTCCGGCGTGCTCGGCGAAACCCTGCTGGCCCTCGCCGGCGAAGGCCGCCGCGCCACGGCCAGTGGCCGGCTGTGGACGCTGCCGGTGTGTTTCGACGACGATCTGGCCCCCGATCTGGCCGACGTTGCCGCCCGGGCCGGCCTGACGCGGGAGGCGGTGATCGCGCTGCTGACTGCCACCGAATTCTCCGTTTACATGCTGGGTTTTTTGCCCGGTTTTCCCTATCTCGGCGGCCTGCCGGCGGTGCTGGAAATGCCGCGTCTGGCCACCCCGCGCAGCCGCGTTCCGGCCGGTTCGGTGGCCATTGCCGGGCGCATGTGTGCCGTTTATCCGTGGCACAGCCCCGGCGGCTGGCGGCTGGTGGGGCGCACCGGGGCGCGGCTGTTCGATACCACCCAGGCGGCGCGCCCGGCCCTGCTGGCCCCCGGCGACCGGGTGCGCTGGCAGGCGGTGGGGCGGGAGGCGCTGGGCGAATGAGCCAGGCCGCGCTGGAAATCGTCTCGGGCGGCATCGGCGTCAGCATCCAGGATGCGGGCCGCACGGGCTATCGCAGCATCGGCGTGCCGGTGTCGGGCGCCCTCGACCCGCTGCTGCTTGCCGCCGCCAATGGCCTCGTCGGCAACGCGCCGGCGGTGGCCGGGCTGGAGTTGCGGCTGGTCGCGACGGCGCTCAAGGCCGTGGGCGGCCCGCTGCGGGTGGCGCTGGCGGGAGATGTGTCGACCCGCCTGCTTGCAGCCTCGGGCGAAGGCCGTGCCGTGGCGGCGTGGTCGTCGGTCACGCTAGTCGACGGCGATGTGCTGCAGATCGGGCGCCCGCGGGGCACCGCCTACCTCGCGGTGGCGGGCGGAATACGCACACCGAAAATGCTCGGCAGCCGTTCCACCTACGCCCGCGCGGGCCTGGGGCTGCTGCTGGCGCCTGGCGAGCGGCTGCCCTGTGCGGTGTTCACGGGCGATGTGCACCGGGATTGGCGTGCCGCCGGGCCCCTGCATCACGCCAGCGGCCCGATTCGCGTGATGCCCGGCCCGCAGCTGGACCACTTCGGTGCGGCCGCGCGTGAAGCCTTTTTTGGCGCAGACTTTGTCGTGACGCCGGCCCACGACCGCATGGGCCTGCGGCTGGCCGGCCCGCCTCTGCAGCACCTCGAGGGCGGCGCCGATATCGTCTCCGACGGGGTGACGCCCGGCGCCATCCAGGTGCCGGCCGACGGCCAGCCCATCGTGCTGCTGGCCGATTGCCAGACCGTTGGCGGCTACCCCAAGATCGCCACCGTCATCCGCGCCGACCTGCCGCGCCTGGCCCATGTCGAGGCCGGTGATGTGCTGCGCTTTTGCTGCGTCGATGCCACCGCGGCGGCCGCCGCCCGCCGCGCCCTGTCCCGCGGGCTGGCCGACTGGCTGGCTGCGCTGCAGCCGGCCGGCACGCTCGATGCCGCGTCACTTTTGTCCGCCAATCTGGCCGGCGCCGCGGTGCGCGGCGACGAAACCTGAGCGGCTTTTCAACCCTTCCAGAAAACGAGGTTTTCCGTGATACGAACCGTCAATCTCAACGCCGATCTCGGTGAAAGCTTCGGCGCCTGGGAGATGGGCAGCGATGCCGAGATGCTCGCCACCGTCACCAGTGCCAACATTGCCTGCGGCTTTCATGCGGGTGATCCGCTGGTGATGCGCCGCACCTTGAGCCTGGCGAAGAAGGCCGGCGTCAGCGTCGGCGCCCATATCGCCTACCCCGACCTGCAGGGTTTCGGCCGCCGCCCGATGACGATCCCGGCGCCCGAGCTGGAGGCCATCATCCTTTACCAACTGGCCGCGCTGTCCGGCATGGCGCGTGCCGAAGGGCTGACCATGTCCCACGTGAAGCCCCACGGCGCGCTCTCCAACATGGCCAGCGCCAGCCTGGAGCTGGCCCGCACCGTGGCGGCAGCGGTCAAGGCCTTCGATCCGGCGCTGATCCTCCTCGCCCCGGCGCTGTCCGAGCTGAGCCAGGCCGGCTACGAGACGGGCCTGCCGGTGGTGGAGGAAATCTTTGCCGACCGGGCCTACCTCGACGACGGCAACCTCGTGCCGCGCCGCCGCCCCGACGCCATGATCCACGGTGCCGAAGCCTCGCTGGCCCACGTCAGCGCCATGCTCGACGAACAGGCGCTGATCTCCGTCACCGGCAAGCGCCTGCCCGCCACCATCGGCAGCATCTGCGTGCATGGCGACGGCCCGAATGCGGTGCGCACGGCGCGCTATCTGCGCGAGGAACTGCTCCACCGGGGTTACCGTCTGGTGGCGCTGGATGCCCTCGACGTGGCCTGAAGCCGCTTATTGACCCGGCCCCTGGATTTACCGAGCACTGTTAAAAGCGCAGCCCGGCGGCCAGGGACAGGGCGTGGTTGCGCGGTGCCTCGAGGGCTCAGGGTCGCGCGTTGCCGTCCGTCTGATATTTGGGCGAGCGCGGGCCGTACAGCATTCCGTTCGGCATCCCCGCGCCCAGCAGGCGATAGCTGGTGATGCCGGCGATCGGGTGCGAGCGGTTCGTCGAGCTTTCGATGATCTGGCTGACGACCGCCTGAACCAGCAAACCCACCAGGCCGCCGCTCGAATTGCGGCCTTCCGCGCTGGAGGCGGTGGCCGTGCCGTTCCACAAAACCTGTTCGGTGCGCAGATCGATCAGGCGTGCTTCGGCGGTGACGCGGCTTTCGCTCGAGATCACCGTGTAACTGGTGCCGTAATCCTTGACGGTGATGTAGAGCGCGGCGTCGGCACCGAAGATTTCCCGCAGCTTCTGCAGTTTGACGTCGTGCATTTCGGCCGGATTGTGCAGGCCGTTCTGGTGGAAGGTTTCATCCACCAGGCTCACCGGAAAAACGTAATAACCCGATTCGGCCAGCGGCAGCGTGACCTGCGACAGCATGCTGTAGCTGGCGTTGATGTCCGGCGAGCCGTTCAGCGGCGGCAGCACCAGGATCGAGGCCGGGCGGCTTTGTTTGAACTGGGTGTAGTCGTACGGGCTTTTCGTCGTGGCGCAGCCCGTGGTCAGGGCTGCAGCCAGCAGGGCCACGCAAGCGCCCTTCACGCTGCGGGCATTCAGGATATCCAGTCGCATCAGCGGGCCCCTTGTTGTGGTTGTTTGACTTTGCGCAGCAGAAAATCGATGTACGCAGCGCTTTCGGGGTAGCGCGTTTTTTCGGCTTCGAAGTATTTCAGCATCTGGTCCGGGTGTTCGGCCTGGGCATGCAGGATGCCCAGGTGGGCCAGGTAGCCGGGAGGGACGGATCGGCCGCTGGCGCGGGCCTCTTCAAGCCCGGCTTCGAGCGTGGCGATCTGCTCCTGCGGCGCCTTCTCCTTCATGAAGTGCCCGTAGAGCTGGGGTTGGTAGTCACCCCAGTAGTAGAGAGGCTGGGGCTTGGTGGCGCAGCCGGCCATCAGCAGGGCGCCGGCGATCGAAAGGCGGGCCGCCAGGTTTGTGCAGCTAAGACGTTTCATGTGGATTTTATGTATTGAGGATTACTGGCCGGGTTGCCATGCACCGGACTGGATGCCATTGACCAGGTTGTTGACGGCCTCGCGCATGGCCAGATCGAGCACCTTGCCGTTCAGGGTCGAGTCGTAGCTGGAGGTTCCGCCAAAGCCGATGATTTCCCGGCTGTCGAGGCTGTATTCACCCGCGCCCTGGGCCGAGAAGACGACTTCCGAGCTCTGGACGTTGACCACGTTCAGGTTGACCTTGGCGTAGGCGACCTGGGATTTTCCCCGCCCGAGGAGGCCGAACAGTTGCTTGTCGCCGATTTCCTTGCGGCCGAATTCGGTGACGTCGCCGGTGATCACATAGGTTGCGCCCTTGATGTTCTGAGCGCTTTTGGCAAAGCCGGCCTCTTGCGTGATCTCGCTGAGATTGTCCCGGTCGAGCACGTTGAAACGGCCGGTCTGCTGCAGGTGGGTGATCAGGATGGTCTTGGCCTGGCTGCCGAGCCGGTCGACGCCATCCGTGAAGATGCCGCGCATGTAGTTGGAGCGGTTGTCGAACTTGCCGACGGAAATCAGGTTGCGCGTGCCGCTGTACGGGGTGCCGGCGCTTGCAACCTTGGCGACTTCCAGCGTGCGGGATTGCTCCGTTGCGCAGCCGGCGACCAGACAAACACCGCCCAGCAGGGCACAGCCGGCAAGAAATTTGCCTGCATTGATTTTTTTCATGGTGGGGACAAGCTCCTGGGTTGAAGAACGGGTGGATGAGTGATGCGGAATCGGGCGGGAAGCCCGGTGAGGGCGTCATTATCCTTTTTTCACGGCCCGCCTGTGCAGGGATGTGCCCTTTTGTCATAAAACGGGTGACGGTCACGCCCCGCCGACAGCGGCTCCCGTGCCTGCGCAAGCCCGCGTGGCGCGGGCGGGCGCAGGATCTCGTTCAGGGCGGGACGATTGGGCCGATGATAGCGGTGCCGCCGCACCGATCTTGAACAGGCAGGCCGGTTGCTGCGGCGAGCTGCCCCTGCCACGCACCCGCGCGACCCGAGGAGGAACAAGCATGAACAACGTCTCCCACATTCCGTCCTACCTGTCGGCCGAGCATCTCGGCCCGTGGGAAACCTACCTGGTCCAGATCGACCGGGTCGAGCCCCACCTTTCTGCCGAACTGCGTCCGCTGGCGCCGCTCCTCACCCGGCCCAAACGGGCACTGATCGTCGATGTGCCGATCCGCCTGGATAACGGCGAGGTCGCCCATTTCGAGGGCTACCGGGTGCAGCACAACCTCTCGCGCGGGCCGGGCAAGGGCGGCATCCGCTACCACCCGGATGTCACCCTGGCCGAAGTCATGGCCCTGTCGGCGTGGATGACGGTGAAGAATGCCGTGGTCAACGTGCCCTTCGGCGGTGCCAAGGGCGGCGTGCGGGTCGATCCCAAGTTGCTGTCGATGCCCGAACTCGAACGCCTGACCCGCCGCTACACCAGCGAGATCAACATTCTCATCGGCCAGGACAAGGACATTCCGGCGCCCGACATCAACACCAACGAGCAGGTCATGGCGTGGATCATGGACACCTTCTCGATGAACGAAGGCAAGACCTCGATGGGGGTGGTGACCGGCAAACCGATCAGCCTTGGCGGCAGCCTCGGCCGCAAGGACGCCACCGGGCGCGGCGTGTTCGTTTCCACCGTTGAAGCGGCCCGGCGTCTGGGCATGCAGATCGAGGGCGCCAAAGTGGCGATCCAGGGTTTCGGCAACGTGGGTGAAGCCTCCGCCCGGCTTTTCGCCAACGCCGGTGCCAAGGTGGTCGCCCTGCAGGACGGCAGCGGCGCCATCGCCAACCCGGCCGGCCTCGACGTGCGGGCAGTCAAGGCCTTTCGCCACCAGAGCGGCAGCTTGATCGGCGCACCCGGCGCCGAAACCATCGATGCCGACCGCTTCTGGCGCTGCGACGTGGACATCCTCGTCGCAGCCGCCATGGAAAACCAGATCACCGCCAGCAACGCCGGCTCGATCAAGGCCCGCATCCTCACCGAAGGCGCCAACGGCCCGACCACCCCGGAAGCGGATCTGATCCTGCAGGAAAACGGCGTCACCGTGATTCCGGACGTGCTCGCCAACGCCGGCGGCGTCACGGTGAGCTACTTTGAGTGGGTCCAGGACATCAGCGCCTTCTTCTGGACCGAAGAAGAGATCAACGCCCGGCTGGACCGGATCATGCGCGAGGCCTTTGCCGCGGTGTGGGATGCGGCGCAGGCGAAGGGCGTGGTGATGCGCACGGCGGCCTTTGTGCTGGGGTGCGAACGGGTGCTGATGGCGCACAAGCTGCGCGGGCTGTACCCGTGACGGGACACTCAATCTTTCACGCCATTTTTCCGTAATGGTTAGGGCCCTGTTTCGCGCGGGGGGGTCTGAGGTCTGTCCAGGGCGAGGTGGGACCGAGTCTGCGGTCCGTCCAGGCGAGTAGCCGACCGAAACACAACAATAAAGAGACACCTGGGGAGCGATGCATGGCCGGTCTTTCATGGCAGTCCTTGAGAACGCGACTGGTCGCGGGGCCTTGTGCGCTTCTGTCGTGTCGATCTGGATCGTCACCCTGATCATCGGCACCTATCTGCGTTCGGACATGGAGCTGGCCATCTCGGCGCAGCAGTATTCGACGGTCTCCCTCATCGCGTCCGAGATTCACCGCTCCGTGAATGAACGGAGCGCGATCGTGGAGAATCTCGCGCAACGCCTGGGCCGGCTCGGCGCCGTTGATGGCGCCAGTGCGCAGGCCCTGCTCGAATCCCAGTCCGGAATCGATCCGCTGTTCAACTGGGGCGTCGTCGTGACGGATGCAGACGGAGTCGCCCTCGCCAGCGAGCCGGCCGGGCACAAGAGTGTCGGTGCGCGACACGGGGATCTGCCGTTCTTTGCCCAACTGAAAACGGCAGACAAGCCCGTCATCACGCCGCCGACGATCGGCCAGCGCTCCGGTGCGCCGGTGATCGGCATCGCGATGCCGATCCGCACGCCGGAAGGCCGCTACGTCGGTGCGGTGATCGGGGTCATCAATCTCCGCGAACCCAACTTTCTCGACCAGATCAGCAACGCCAAGTATGGCCGTACCGGTGACTTTCTCATCACCGACATCGCGTCACGCATCTGCATTGCGTCGTCCGACAAGCGCCGCGTGATGAATGTCGGCCCGGCGGCGGGCGTGAATCCTCTCTACGACCGCTATCTCGCCGGGCATGAAGGCTCCGGTGTCGCCGTCAGCTCGCGGGGTGTCGAGGAATTGTCGTCGTCGGCGAAGATCGGCACGACGGGATGGCTGATGCAGTCGGTGCTGCCGACCCAGGAAGCCTTTCTGGTCGTCCGCCAGATGCAGCGGCGCCTGCTGTTCTCGGCGGTGGCGCTGACCCTGTTCGCGGGGCTGGTGGCGTGGTGGTGGGTGCGCCGGCAGTTGAAGCCGCTGGAACGATCCGCCGTCCTGCTCGACGAGATGCGCCAGGGCAGCCGGCCGCGCCAGCCCTTGCCCGTCGAGCGGGAAGATGAAATCGGCAAGCTGGCCGTGGCCTTCAACGGGCTGCTCAAATTCATCGTCGACCAGGAAGCGCTGCTCACCCGGGTCGCCGCGACCGAGCAGGTGCGCAAGATCCTGACCTACGTGCCCGGCATGGTCTTCCAGTATTGCCAGCACCCGGACGGCACGGGCGCGTTTCCGTTCGCCAGCGAGGCGGTGCGGGAACTCTACGGCGTGAGCCCCCAAGTGCTGGAATCGAGTGCCAGCAGCATCAGGGATCTTCTCGTTACGGAGGACCGCGAGCGCTTCTTCATGTCCCTCCGGCTGTCAGCGACGAGAATGGAGCGCTGGCTCGTCGATTACCGCATCCGTTCGTCCGACGGCCGGATCAAGTGGCTGCACGTGGATGCGGTTCCCGAACTGGATGAGGCTGGCAGGATCGTCTGGTATGGCTTCGTGACGGACGTGACGGCGACGAAGGCGCTGGAGCACGAACTGGAAAACCACCGCCTGCACCTGGAGGAACTCGTCCGGGACCGCACCGAGCAGCTGGAGGAAGCCCGCAATATCGCCGAGTCGGCCAACCGGGCGAAGAGCACCTTCCTGGCCAACATGAGCCACGAAATCCGCACGCCGCTCAACGCCATCACGGGCATGGCCTACCTCATGCACCGCACCGGCGTCACGCCCGAGCAGGCCGACCGCCTGAACAAGATCGAGGCGGCCAGCAGTCACCTGCTCGAGATCATCAATTCCATCCTGGATCTTTCCAAGATCGACGCCGGCAAGCTGACCCTCAACGCCGAAGTCATCCAGATCCAGAAGCTCCTCGCCAACGTGGTGTCGATCATGAACGACCGCGCCGCGGGCAAGGGCCTCCGGCTGAACATAACCTGGCTGCGCGCCTGCCGGGCGTGGTTGGCGACGGAACGCGCATCCAGCAGGCGCTGCTCAACTACGTCGGCAACGCGATCAAATTTACCGCCCAGGGCAGCGTCACCATCGGGGTGAAGGTCGAGGCTGACGAGGGTGAGCACGTGCGTTTGTGCTTCGAGGTTCAGGACACCGGAATCGGCATTGCCCCCGAGGTGCTCGGAAAAATCTTCAATTCCTTCGAACAGGCGGACAGCTCGACGACGCGCGAGTATGGCGGCACGGGCCTGGGGCTGGCGATCACCAAGCGGCTGGCCGAGCTGATGGGCGGCGCGGTCGGGGTGAGCAGCACCCCCGGCGTGGGCAGTCGCTTCTGGTTTACCGCGCGGCTCGGCAAGTGCGAGCCGTCGGGTACGGAGCCCGGCGTGCCGGACTTCGACAGGGCCGAGGCGATGCTGGCAGAGGCCGGCCAGGGCAAATCCGTGCTGCTGGTCGAGGACGAACCCACCAGCCAGATGGTGGCCGAGGAGTTGCTCGCGGCGGTGGGCTTCCTGGTCGACACGGCGGACAACGGCAGCGAGGCCGTCGAAATGGTCGAACGGAAGGCCTACGACCTGATCCTGATGGACATGCAGATGCCGCAGATGAACGGCATCACGGCTACCCGCTGCATCCGCCAGCTACCGGGGGGCCAGTCAGTGCCTATCCTCGCCATGACCGCCAACGTGTTCAGCGACGACAAATCCAATTGCCTCGATGCCGGCATGAACGACTTCCTGACCAAACCCGTCGTGCCCGGGGTGCTCTACTCGACCCTGCTGCGCTGGCTCGGCTGACACTGCCCCGGGCGGCCCTGCAAGGGGCCTGGCTGTCATGCCCCTGTGACACGGCCCCGCTACCCTCGTGGCCCCGCCACCCCTCAGGCTGCCCAGTGATTCCCGCCGACGCTTCCTACGGCTCCGATCGTTCGGGGCTGATTTCCGGATTCCTTTTTCGCCCCGCGGCGGCCGGTACCCCGCTCGACACGGCAGGCGCGGCGCGGTGGCTGGCGGAGGCGGGGGCCGAGGCGGAGGCTGGCGACGGCGCCTTCGCCTGGCTGCATTTCAACCTGGCCCACGCGGCCACCGAGCGTTGGCTGCGGGATCACCTGGGCGAGGTGGACGAGTTCTTCGATGCGCTGCATGAGGGCTCGCACTCGACGCGCATCGAGTACGCCCACGCTGCGCTGATTGCGGTGGTGAACGACGTGCTTTACGAGTTCGACTTCGAGCCCTCGCAGATCGCCACGCTGTGGATGTGGGTGGATGAGCGCACGGTGGTGACGGCGCGGCTGCAGCCGCTCCGCTCCATCGACCGCCTGCGGGCGGCCGTGAAGCGGGGCGAGATTTTCGGCTCGTCGGTGGCGCTCCTGACCCACCTGCTGCGTGACCAGGCCGACGTGCTGGTGCAGATCGTGCGGGCCGCCACGGGGCGGGTGGACGAGGTGGAGGACAGCCTGCTGGCCGAACGGGTCACCCGCAGCCGGACCCGCCTTGGCGCGCTGCGCCGGGTGCTGGTGCGCCTGCGCCGCCTGCTGGCCCCGGAGCCGGGGGCCTTGTTCCGGCTGCTCAACCAGCCGCCGGGCTGGGTGGCGGATGAGGACGTGCAGGAACTGCGCCATTCGACCGAAGAGTTCTCGGCCGTGCTGGCCGACATGACGGCGCTGCAGGAGCGCATCAAGTTGCTGCAGGAGGAGATTGCCGCGCGGGTGACCGAAGAGACCAACCGCAGCGTGTACGTGCTGACGATGGTGACCGTGCTGGCGCTGCCGATCAACATGATCGCCGGCCTTTTGGGGATGAACGTGGGCGGCGTGCCGCTGGCGGAGCACGCCGAGGGCTTCTGGATCGTCGTGGCGATCATCGCCAGCTTCACGGCGGTGGCCGGCTGGTGGGCCTTCCGGCGGGGCGGAGACGACTGAACACCCGGAAAAATCCTCTTTGATTAGTCTGGGGGGCGTGGCTATACCGGATCCATCCGTTTGTGCTGTGAACCAGGGAGAACGCGACGATGCCCACACCCGCCTGCAGTCCGACCACCAACCTTACCCGTCTCATGCTCGACAGCTATTTGGGCAAGAACATCTCGGAGATCTGCCCCCACGGCTTCGACGACGCTGAGCTGAATCATTGCGCCCATTTGTGCCCGCGGCGGAAGCGTGACATGCAGCAAAATGTCGTCGGAGCGGGTCGCTGGCCGGATTGGTGCGTGTATCCGGGTGCATGAGCTGTTTGCGGCTTGTTCGGTGGTAGGAAAGTACGATGCGACGCTCGATAAGTTGTCCGGCGGCGTGTTCGTGTTCGTCACGGCGGAAGCGCGGTTAACCTCAAGACAAAAAGCATGACCAACATCCCGAAAAAGCACGTGGTATCGCGCTCGACGGCAACATCTGGCACTACAGCAACACCGAAGATAAAGTCGTTACCGCCACGCCGGAAGCTTTTCGCAAGCACTACAAGAGCCAGGTGAACGGGCTTTATTACGGCGATTTTCCGGCCCAGTCGATTCCTTCGTCTTTCGGTTGCGGACGCTGAGATGCCTTGCGGTTTTTCGCGCCGCCGCCTTGGCATGTTGCTGCTGGTGTGGGTGGCGTTTCAGCCGGCCCAGGCCGAAATGCCGACGGATGCGGCCGCTGAGGCGGACAGCTACCGCGTCGTCCGGCTGCGCTGCAGCTGCGCGACGTGTCACTCCGCGTCCATGCCACCTGCGCGCAGGCCGCGCCGCAACTGCCGGCCAAAACCATAGGTGACTATCTTGCGGGTTTCCTTGCCGCCATGGGCGACGGCCGAAACCAACTCAGTGCCCGTTGCCGGCCCGCATCCGGCGCCGCCCGCTGCGAGTTGTGGCTCAAGCACGCCGACGAGGAGGAAAGGGCCTGGGGCATCGCCTTCAGCGGGGCCCCCCCCCCCCCCCCCCCCCCGGGGGGGGGCGGGGGGGGGGCGCGCGGCGGACAGGCGGGCGCTTGGGCGTGTTCTTGGCTAGCAGTTTCCAGGCCACACCGAACACGTCGTCGCCGCGCGACACGGCCTTGCGCGGCAGGGTGAGGAGGTCGTCCTCGGGCGTGGCGGCGGCCCGTTCGCAGGTGGTGCCGGTGAGGTAGCCGGCGGCGGCGGCGGCGTTCACGGCGCGGATGTCGTGGCTGCCGTAGGGGTAGCAGAAGTGGTCCACGCGCCGGCCGAGGAGATCTTCGAGGGCGGACTTGCTGTCGCCGATTTCGGCGCTGATGCAGGCGTCGTCCTGCTGGGCGAGGCGCAGGTGGCTTTTGGAGTGGGAGCCGATGGTGAAGCCCATGTCCTGCACTTCACGCAGTTGCGCGGCGTTCATCAGCGGGGCGGGTTCGGGGCCCACGCCGTAGTCCCAGCTGGAAGTGGTGCCGACGAGGCCGCTGACCGCGTAGATGGTGGCCGGGTAGCCGTGGGCCTTGAGCACCGGGGCGGCGTTGTCGAGAAAATCCACGTAGGCGTCGTCAAAGGTGAGCACCAGCGGGCGGGCTGGCAGCGGGGCGTCGCCGCGCAGGCCGGCGGCGGCCGCGTCGAGGCTGATGACCTCGTAGCCCAGCAGCTTGAACATCGTCATCTGGGCCTTGAAGCGCGGCAGGTGGCAATACAGCGCGCCATGGGCCGTCACGCGGCCGGGGAAGTGGCCAACCCGGTGGTACATCAGGATGTGCACGCGTTTCATCATTCGCCGCAGGCTTCGCGGTAGACCGCTATGGTTTTGTCGAACATGGCGTTTTCGGTGAAGCCGGCTTCGAAGCGTTGCCGGGCCCGGGCGCCGCAGCGCGCGCGGAGCGCCGGGTCGCCGAGCAGCGGGGCGAGGGCCGCGGCCAGTGCGGCGGGGTCGTCGGGGGGGACGAGAAAGCCGCTGGCGCCATCCTCGACCACTTCGCCGATGCCGCCGACGCGGGTGGCGACGATGGGCAGCGAGCAGGCCGAGGCTTCGAGCAGGGTGAGCGACAGGGCCTCGCGGCGCGACGGGGCGAGCAGCACGTCGGAGGCTTTGAGCAGGGCCGGCACGTCTTCCCGCAGGCCCAGGAAGCGGACCCGCCCGGCAATGCCGAGCGTTTGCGCAAGGGCCTGCATCTGCGGGCCGAGATCGCCTTCGTGGTCGCCGGCCAGGAGCAGCGTCCAGCGTGTGTCCTTGAGCAGGGCGAGGGCCTTGAGCGCGGTGTCGTGTCCCTTGGCGGGCACGATGCGGGCGGCCATCAGCAGGCAGGCTTCGTCGGGCGGCAGGCCGAGTTCGTGGCGGGTCGTGTCGCGGATGTGGGCGGGCAGATGGGTGGCGATGTCGGCGATGCCGTGATGCACCATGCGGATGCGGGCGGCGTCGTAGCCGCGCCGCTGCAGAAAATCGGCCACCGCCTGGGACACGGCGATGATGCGTCTGGCGCGGCCGAAGTGCTTGCCGGCGTTGTCGGAGTGGGCGGTGGCCACGCTGGGCAGGCCGGCCAGCTTGGCGGCCAGCCCGGCGTACCAGGCGCCGCGGGTCAGGTGGCCGTGGATCAGATCGGCGCCGACGCGGCGGGCGTACAGGGCCAGGCGTGTGATGGAGGGCAGGTCGTAGAGGCCGACGAGGGGCAGGTCGATGCCGCCAAAGCCGTCGGCGCTGAGCTGCTGGCCGAGCCAGCCGTCCATCGGGCCGGCGTAGAGCGCCTCGTGGCCGCGGGCGCGCAGGCCGCGCATCAGCTGCAGCGCGTGGCGTTCGGCGCCGCCGCTTTTCATGCTGTGAAGAACGATGATGATTTTCATCGGCCGAGCACCTGGCGGTAGATGGCGAGGTTGCCGTCCACCATCGCGGCTATGGAAAACTCGGCAAGGATGCGGGCGCGGCCGGCGGCGCCAAAGCGCGTGCGCAGCGCCGCATCGCCGGCCAGGCGGTCGATGGCGGCAGCCAGCGCGGCCACGTCGCCCGGCGGGCACAGAATGCCGGTGACGCCGTCCTGCACCGCTTCGGGCAGGCCGCCGGCGCGGCTGGTGACGATGGGCACGCCGGCCGCCGAGGCTTGCAAAAGCGAGACGCCCAGGCCTTCCATGTCGGCCGGGTGGATCAGCATGTCGAGCCCGCCGAGCCAGCGCGGCAAATCGTGGCGAAAGCCGGTGAAGCGCACGGCGGCCGCAAGATGGCGGGATTCGACTTCGGCCCGCAGTTCGGCCTCGAGCGGGCCCTGGCCGAAGATCAGCACCTGCAGATCCGGGTGGCGTTCGAGCAGGCCCGGCAGCGCCGAGAGCAGGTAGCGGTGGCCCTTGCGGGGGATCAGCTGGGCCACCACGCCGGCCACCAGCGCGTCCGGCGGCAGGCCGAATTCGGCGCGAAAGGCGGCGCGGTCGACGGGCGGAAGATAAGGCGCGGCATCCACGGCGCTTCTGACGCAGCTGACCTTTTGCGGCGCGAGGCCTTCGCGCAGCAACACCTGGCGGATGCCCTCCGAGATGGTGATGACGTGGTCGTACAGGCGGTATTTGAGCGCCACGGCGAGCCGCGATTCCGGGTTGTCCACGCGGCGTGACAGCACACAGGGCACGCCGGCCAGCTTTGCCGCCAGGCCGCCCCAGGTGTCGGCGCCGCGGCGGCTGTGGAGGTGCACCAGGTCGGGGCGTTCGGCGCGAATCAGGCGGGCGAGCCGGAGGACGAGGCCGATGTCGCCGTCGCCACCCATCTTCATCGCCAGCACGCGGGCGCCGACGGGCTGCTGGCGGGACATTTCGCTGCCGGCGGGGCAGGCGAGCAGGTTGTCGACGCCGCGCGCGGCAAGGCCTTCGACGATGTAGAGCACCTGCCGGGCGCCGCCGTAGAGGTGCTTGCCGGCTTCGACGTGGAGGATTTTCATGGGGCTGCGGCTCCGGCCGCGAGCATGGCCTCTACGCGTTCGAGCACCATCGTCGGGGTGATGTCGCGCAGACAGGTGAACTTGCCGCCGCAGGTGGGGCGGCGCCGGCACGGCGAGCACGCCATGCCGAGCCAGATCACGCTGCCGGTGGGGCGGCCGGTGTCGATGTAGGGGCAGGTGGAGCCGAAGATGGCCACGGTAGGCCGCGCCAGCGCGGTGCCCATGTGGGTGAGGCCGGTGTCGACGCCGATGAGCAGCGCCGAGTGGGCGATGGCGGCGACGGCCTCGGGCAGCCGGGTTTGCCCGGCGAGGTTGACGATGCGCGAATCGCCGGCCGCAATGCGGGCCGCGGCTTCGGTATCGGCCGGGCCGCCGAGGATGACCGGAATCAGCCCGGTGGCGTCGATGAGCCGGGGCGCCAGCGCCTGCCAGGCGTCTTCGAACCAGTGCTTTTGCGGGCGCGTGGTGAAGGGCGCGAAAACCGCATAGCGGCCGGGGGCGAGGCCGTGGGCGGCCAGCTTGCCGAGCACCGATTCCTGCGCTGCAGGTGTGACGGTGAGCGTGGGCAGAAAATCGCCGGCGTCGAGGCCGAGCTGCTGGGCGAGAAACTGGTATTCGGAGCCGATGCGCCCCTTTTGCCCGCCGCGGGGGATGACCTCGCTCATCAGCCACTGGCTGCCTTCCTTGGAGCCGAGGCCGACGCGCCGCGGGGCGCCGCTGAGCCAGGTGAGGAAGCCGCTCTTCATCAGGCCCTGCAGATCGAGGGCGGTGTCGAAGTGGCGGGCGTGGAGTTCGCGGCGCAACTGGAGCACGCGGCGGGCCAGCTCAAACTTGCGGCCGCCCTTCCACAGCTTGACCCACTCGGCCTTCGAGAAGGGGATGACCTCGTCGATGTCCGGGTCGGCCAGCAGCAGCTCGTGAATGCCCGGCTCGACCAGCCAGGCGATGTGGGCATCCGGGTGGCTGCGGCGGATCGCCGCCGGCAGGGCCGACGAGAACACCACGTCGCCGATGGCGGAGGTGCGGACGATGAGGATGCGTTTCACGGGCGGCCTGCGGCGGGGCTCAGAGCAGCAGATCCCAGGAAACCGGGGTGCCGCGCTTCACGTCGTGCTTGACCGCCTTGCCCATCACCATGTCGATGAACTTGGGCGCCAGGCCGAGGCCCGGGCGGATGGCGCGCACCGAGGTGGCGTCGAGGATTTCACCGGCCTTGAGGTCGCGGGAGATGTACAGCGAGCGGCGGTAAACCTTGGATTTTTCTTCCTGGGCCGAGGCCGCGCCATAGGTGATGCGGCCAAGGGCCTGCCAGGCGCGTTCGGATTCGAGCACCAGCGAGGCCATTTCGGCCGGCTCCATCGAGAACGCGGAATCGACGCCGCCTTCGGCGCGGCTGAGGGTGAAGTGCTTTTCGATGACCGTTGCCCCCAGCGCCACGCTGGCGACCGACACGCCGGTGCCCATGGTGTGGTCGGACAGGCCGACTTCGGTGCCGAACAGATCCCGGAGATGCGGAATGGTGCGGATGTTGGTGTTCTCGGGGGTGGCCGGGTAGGTGCTGGTGCACTTGAGGAGGATGAGATCCTTGCAGCCGGCCTCGCGGGCGGTGCGCACGCTTTCGTCGAGTTCGGCCACCGAGGCCATGCCGGTGGAGATGATCATCGGCTTGCCGGTGGCGGCCACCTTGCGGATCAGCGGCAGGTCGGTGTTTTCAAACGAGGCGATCTTGTAGCAGGGAACGTCCAGGCTCTCGAGAAAATCCACCGCGCTTTCGTCGAAGGGGGTGCTGAAGGCCAGCATGCCGAGTTCGTTGGCGCGCTTGAAGATCGGCGCGTGCCATTCCCAGGGCGTGTAGGCGAGCTGGTAGAGCTTGTGCAGCGAGGCACCCTTCCACAGGCTGTTGGGGTCTTCGATGTAGAACTCGCCCTCGTCGATGTCGAGGGTCATGGTGTCGGCGGTGTAGGTTTGCAGCTTCAGCGCGTGGGCGCCGGCCTTGGCCGCGGCTTCCACGATGGCCAGCGCCCGGTCGAGGGACTGGTTGTGGTTGCCGGACATTTCGGCGATGACGAAAGGGGGATGGTCCTGGCCGACCTGGCGGTTGCCGATGGTGATGGAGGTGCTCATCGGGTGATCCTTTTCTCGTAATGGGTCGGAAGGCGGGTGTAGCCGTTCTTCAGGAACAGCCGGTGCGAGGTGTCGTTGGTGTCGAGCACGACGGCGATGAGGCGCTGGATGGCCGGCCGGGTGGCCCGGATCCAGGCTTCCTGCGCCCGCAGCAGCGCGCTGCCGTTGTTCTGGCCGCGGGCGTCCGGCGTGAGGTAGATCGACACTTCGCCGGTGCCGTCGCACTCGTCGAGGCGCACCACGCCGATGGGCTTGCCGTCGCGGTAGCCGATCTGCAGGTGGCGGGCGGGATCGCCAATCACCGTGGCGAGCCAGTCGGCGTGTTTGGCGAGGCCGATGATTTCCTGGCTGCGGGAGTGGACGCGCACGTCTTCCTGGTTGCGCCAGGCGAGCAGGTTCGGTGCGTCGGTCTGGACGGCGAAGCGCAGTTGCAGGTCTTCGAAGACGAAGGGCAGGTCGCCGCCGAGGATGTCCTCGATGGGCGCGTCGTCGGTGTGCATGATCGCCCGCGCCTTGGCCGACATGTCGCGGCACAGGGCGGGGTTGGCGGTCAGGCGGTCGACGGCATCGGCGATGTCGCCGGCGGTGAGCCCGCCGACTTCGCCCAGGCTCAGGACCACGCCGGCGTCGACCAGGGCCTGGGTGGGTTCGCGCTGGTTGTCGGCAAGCACGACGACGATGGCCGGCAGGCCGAGGATGCAGCGCTCCCAGGTGGCGGTTCCGCAGGCACCGAAGGCGAGGTCGGCCGCGATCATCAGCTCGGCCATGTTGCTGGCCTGCACATGCAGGCGCACCCAGGGCTGGCCGGCGCAGCGGGCGCGCAGGGTGTCCACGTGGGGGTTGATTGCGCCGACGACCACGTCGGCCTGCAGCTCGGGCCCGAGGCGTGGCAGCAGGGCGTCGAGGGTGAGGCCGGTGAGGTTGTCGGGGTCGGCGCCGCCGTAGAAGACGAGCACCCGGTGGATGGCGCCGCCCCGCGGGCGCGGGGCGGCTGCGGCGTCGAGGAACTCGCGCCGCAGCAGGGCGTGGCTGGGGCCGCACAGCAGCTGGCAGTGGGCCGGCAGCAGCCCGCGGTAGCGCGCGGCGAGTTCGGGGAAGTAGTTCTGGTCGAGCAGTACGTCGCAGTCGTGGGGCCGGTCGGCCAGGTCGTCGATGACGCAGATCTGCCCGACTTCGGGGCGCAGCACGCGCTCCCAGCGCCGCTCGATGGCGTAGTGGTCGATGATCAGGGTGTCGGCGCCGCCGATTTCGGTGATGACGGCGGCGCTTTGCTCGGCGTCTTCGCGCCAGCCGGCGCCAAGCCAGGCGGCATGGGCCGGGCTGTCGGCCTCAACGACCCGCGGTGCGACGGCCGGGGGCAGCAGGTGTACGCAATGGCCGTGTTCGGAAAGCTGCTGGCGATAGACTTCGGGCAGGCTGCGGGCGATGAAATGGATTTCGCCGCCCTGCTTGTGCAGGCGGTCGGCGAGGGTCATGCAGCGCATCAGGTGGCCGATGCCCATGGTGGTGGACGCGTCTACCCGGAAGGCAAAGCGCCGGGCCGAAGCTTGGGAAGGAGGCAGGTCCGCGTGAGGAGAGTTCATGAGGCGGCGGCCTGTTCTTCCTGGATGACACGGAACATCAGTTCGGCGCGGCGCCAGTCTTCGAAGGTGTCGATGTCCTGCACCAGATGGCGGGGCAGCACGATGGGGACGGAGGCCGGGGAGAACACGACTTCGTCGGTGAGGTAGGCGTCGGTGCTGCCCCAGTAGAACTGGCCGGCGTCGTGGAAGGCTTCTTCGAGGTCTTGCGAGCGGCGGAAGATGTTCTCGGGCCAGATCGCCTCGACGGCGCCTTCGGCGTTGATGCGGATGGCGCGCTGGATCGGGAAGGGGAAGCTGGTGACGCTGAAGGCGTAGCCACGGCGGCGCTCCAGCAGCCGGGCGAGGCCTTCCTGCAGGTAGCGGGCCTGGACGAAGGGCGCGGTGGCGTAGATGCAGCAGGCGTAGGCGGCCGGCGTGCCCTGTTCGGCCAGCCAGTTGATGGCGTGCTTGACCACCGCGTTGGTGCCGGTGTGGTCGTCTGCGAGCTCGGGCGGGCGCACGAAGGGGGTCTCGGCGCCCCATTCGCGGGCCACGGCGGCAATCTCGGCATCGTCGGTGGACACGATCACGCGGTCGAAACAGCCGCTGTCGAGGGCCGCGCCGATGGAGTGGGCGATGATCGGCTTGCCGGCGAACAGGCGCACATTTTTGCGCGGAATGCGCTTGCTGCCGCCCCGGGCGGGAATGATGGCGACTTTCATCCGAGCAGCCTCTTGAGCACGCCGATCACTTCATCCTGCTGGACGGGGGTGAGGGTCGGGAACATCGGCAGCGAGATGGCGCCGGCGTAGTAGTTTTCGGCCTCGGGGAAATCGCCGTCACGGAAGCCGAGCCGGCGGTAGTGGGGCTGGGTGTGCACCGGGATGTAATGCACGTTCACGCCGATGCCGGCGGCGCGCAGACCCTCGAAAACCTGCCGGCGCTGGCTGGTAGCGTGCAGGCGAATCGGGTAGAGGTGCAGCGCGGAGCGGGAATCCGGGTGCTGGTGGGGCGTGCTCAGCGGCAGGCCGGCGAGGGCTGCGTCGTAGCGGGCGGCGATGGCGTGGCGGCGGGCCACGTAGTCGTCGAGGCGCTGGAGCTGGGAGTGACCCAGCGCGGCCTGCATGTCGGTGATGCGGAAGTTGTAGCCGAGTTCGATCTGCTGGTAGTGCCACGGGCCATCGCTTGCCGATTCCATCTGCGCCGGGTCACGGGTGATGCCGTGGCTGCGCAGGCGTTCCATGTGGTCGGCCAGCGCCGGGTCGTTGGTGAGCGCCATGCCGCCTTCGCCGGTGGTGATGATCTTGACCGGGTGGAAGCTGAAAATCGTGATGTCGCTGTAGCGGCAGTTGCCCACCGCCTCGCCCAGGTAGCGCCCGCCGACGGCGTGGGAGGCGTCCTCGATGATGCGAAAGCCGTACTTCTGGCCGAGGGCGTGGATCTCGCGCATCTCGCAGCTCTGGCCGGCGAAATGCACCGGGATCACCACCTTGGGCAGGCTGTTGCTGGCGGCGGCCTGGACGAGCTTGGCCTCCAGGGCCTCGACCGACATGTTGTAGGTGAGCGGGTCGGTGTCGACGAAATCCACTTCGGCGCCGCAGTAAAGGCCGCAGTTGGCCGAGGCGACGAAGGTGTTGGGGCTGGTCCACAGGCGATCGCCGGGGCCGAGGCCGAGGGCCAGGCAGGCCATGTGCAGCGCCGCGGTGGCGTTGCACACGGCCACCCCGCGGGCCGCGCCGCAGTACGCCGTCAGCGCTTTCTCGAAGCCCGGTACGGCCGGGCCCTGGGTGAGGAAGTCGGAGTGAAGGACCGCTTCGACGGCGGCGATGTCTTCGGGGGTGATGTCCTGGCGGCCGTAGGGGATCATGCTCAGATGTTTCCGATCTTGTGCTGGTTGGCGGCGATCCAGGCCTGCAGGTCGGCGATGCTCATCCACTCAGGGTTGTTGTTGCTGGAGTAATCGAAGCCTTCGGCGACCTTGGTGCCGTCCTTGATGCGCTCGGCGCTGGCGTCCCAGTTGTGGATGGCCGGCAGGATCTTGTAGTGCTCGGGGTATTCGTAGGTATAGAAGGAGTCTTCCGGGCTGATCATCTGCTCGTGGAGTTTTTCGCCCGGGCGGATGCCGACGATTTCGATCCGGGCTTCCGGGGCCACCGCTGCGGCCAGGTCGGTGACCTTCATCGACGGGATCTTCTTCACGTAGATTTCGCCGCCTTCCATGTCGTCGAAGGCGTGCCACACCAGCTCGACGCCCTGTTCCAGCGAAATCATGAAGCGGGTCATGCGCTCGTCGGTCACCGGCAGCACGCCCTTGTCACGGATCGACATGAAGAAGGGAATCACCGAGCCGCGCGAGCCCATCACGTTGCCGTAGCGCACCACCGCGAAGCGGGTGCCGTGGCTGCCGGCGTAGGAGTTGCCGGCGACGAAGAGCTTGTCGGAGGCGAGCTTGGTGGCGCCGTAGAGGTTGACCGGGCTGCTGGCCTTGTCGGTGGACAGGGCCACGACGCGCTTGATGCCCTTGTCGATACAGGCGTCGATGAGGTTCATCGCGCCGTTGATGTTGGTCTTGACGCACTCGAAGGGGTTGTATTCGGCGGTCGGGACAATCTTGGTGGCGGCGGCATGGACCACGTAATCCACGCCGTCCAGCGCGCGGTACAGGCGTTCGCGGTCGCGCACGTCGCCGATGAAAAAGCGCACGCGCGGGTCGCCCTGGAACTTCTTGGCCATGTCCCACTGCTTCATCTCGTCACGCGAGTAGATGATCAGGCGCTTCGGGTTGTATTTTTCAAGGGTCATCGGCACGAAAGTGTTGCCGAAGGAGCCTGTCCCGCCGGTGATGAGGATGGATTTGTTGTTGAGCATGAGCAGGTCTCGAAAAGTGGGGCAACGGACTGCGTGCCGTGCAAAGGCGGAATTTTCGGCCAGAAACGGGAGCGAGGAAAGGGGATTGCAACAGGGCTTGTCGCCGGCCGGCCTTTGAACCGGGCTTTGAACCGGGTTTTAACGCCGCTCGATACCCAGACTGTCCATCAGGCGGATGGCCGTTTCGCGTTGCTCCGGGTTCTTGAAATGGACCTTGTCGTTGCCGAAGGACACCACCGGCACCGCCGGGCCGTAGATCTGCCGGGCGAGGTAGAGGGCCGTTGAATTGATGCCGATCACCGCCCGGTAGGGATGGGCCGCCATGTGGCTTTCCAGGGGTTCGGTGATATCGAGGAGCGTGGCACCGGGCACCCGCATTTCGTGGGCGTGGTCGCGGGGGTGGGCCTTGTACATCACCCGGTCGATGCCGCGGGCCTTCAGCCAGTCGGCGATTTGCGCGCAGATGACATCGTGGTCGGCCTGGGTCAGGGCGCCGATACCGACCAGCGGCTGGCCGACGATCAGTGCGGCCTCGCCGGTGGCGCCGCTTTGCCCGCCGGCCAGCGGTGGCAGGCTGACCACTTTTTCCGGTGGGTAGTCGTGGGGAAAGCCGGCCAGGGTGTAGATGCGGTCCACGAAGGGGGCTTCGGAGCCGATCCGGTCGCCGCTGAAGCACCAGTAGTCCAGTTGCGGTGAGACCAGCCGGCGCAGCTTGCGCAGGTACTGGGCGGCCCGTCTGGCTACATTCAGCGGGTGGCGGGCGACGTTCATCAGTCCGTCCGGCAGGATGCGGGCGTGCACGGTGGCGGCACCGCAGAGCTTTGGCAGGCCGCGCAGGAAGTAGTTGATGGCCTCGGTGTCGAACACCGGGCTGTGGATCAGCAGGGTCTCGCAGGGGCCCGCTACGGCCGCCACGTCCTTGAGGTTGGCGAGCAGGCGGCGATGGCGTCCGAAGGCGCCCGGCAGCGGGTCGAAGCGCGGCCACGGAGCGTAGGCGACGGCATCCCAATCCTCTTTGCGGACGAACTGACGGGCGCCGGGCCGGTAGGGCACCACGATGCAGCGGCTGTCGGCCTCGAAGTGGCGGGCCACCGTCCGCGCCGCCAGGTAGTGCAGCGGCGAGGCGACGAAGAAGAGGGCGACGGTACGCGCGGGGGCCGTGATCATGACGTGGTGTCCGCGTTCGCTGGCCGGCGCTCGGCCCACCTGTAGCCGTAGGCGATCCCCCCGAACAGGACGATGAATTGCCAGCCCTGCTGGAAGAACAGGATGGCGTTGGTGAAGTTGAGGGCTACAAAGATCGCGAAGCCGGCGACCAGCAGCTCGAACAGGCTGCGCGGCAGATGACCGGCGGCCCGGGCACGCAGGGCCGCCCGCCACACCAGCACCGTCGCCACGAGATAGAAGGTGAGGCCAATCAGGCCGGTGCGCAGCAGCAGCTCCACGTAGCCGCTGTGGTACTGGTTGAAGACGGCAAGGAAGGCGCGGGAGGGATCGCTACGCAGCAGGTGGGTTGCGCTGGGCCCGAGGCCGGTGAGCGGGTGCTGCACCCAGTTGTCCCAGGCCAGGTGCCACATGTGGAAGCGCAGTCCGGTGGCGGTGTCCTGGGGAACGGTATCCCACTGACCGGCGGCGATGGCGGCCCAGGTGTCACTGTCCTTCTGTAGCTCGCCGAGGATGCGCGCGTCGTATGCCACGATGAGGGCGGCAAAGGCGGCGGCCAGCATCAGTCCGACGACCGCGATGCGCCGGCCTCCGGCCCCCAGCAGGCGCCCGGCGATGAGGGCTGCAAAAGCCAGCGGCAGGGCCACCAGGGATGTCCGCGAGGCGGCAGCGATCCAGGCGTAGAGCAGGGCGGCGAGGATGAGCAGACACAGGGTGCTGGCGGCAAGGCGGCGCAAGCCCCGCCAGGTCCGGCTTTCGACGAGGGCGAACAGCAGGACCAGGCAGCCGACTGCGCCCACGTCGATGAACAGCACGGCGAGGTTGCGCCCGACACCCAGCGCGACAAGGTCGTAGTGGTCGGGGGGGCCGACGCCCAGCACGACATCCCTCGCCAGGCGATACATCAGCCCGAAAAGGGCGACCAGCAGCGCAGGGAGGATCAGCCTGATATCGCCCCGTGTGGCCAGGGCGACGAGGGGAATGAAGGCGAAGCTCCACACTTCGGGGAGCGAGGAGTACTGGGACCTGGCGACCGCCGGGAAGAGCCAGGCGCCCCAGGCGGCGAGGGCAAGGGCCACGATCAGCCACAGCATCGCCAGGCGCACGAAATGGTCCTGCAAGACCTGGCGTTCGCCGCAGATGCATTTGCCGAGAAAAGCCATCAGCAGGATGCCCAGCCCGATATTGGCCGGGGCCAGGCCGCCCACGTAGCCGAAGGCGAAGGTGAACAGGCCCAGCCGGCTGAAGTATTCGAGGAAACGGGCAGGGAGGGGGCCAGCGATCATGCAGCCTCGCTTGCCAGGCGGGCTTCCGCCAGCGCCCAGTCTTCCGGGGTGTCGATGTCGATGGCTTCGCGCGGATCGTCCATCACCAGCGGCAGGGTGTCGGGGGTCAGGAAGCGCCGGACTTCCCGCAGGCGGGCGGGGGAGATCAGATACAGGGCGCCATTCAGGGCCCAGGCGGGTTCCAGATCCTGCGAGCGGTGATTGATGGCTTCCCAGCCGAGGAAGGGTTCCATGCCGTCGGGCGTCGTGCGGAAGCACCAGGCCGGGTGGCTTGGTGCCGGGCTGACACTGACTACCGGCCGGCGGCCATGGGCTTCGGCGAACAGGGCTGCACCACGGCGGATGGTGTCGGCCGTGCGGAAGGGCGAGGTGGGCTGGAGCAGCAGCAGGCCGTCCACCGGTCCACGCGTTGCCTCGTAGCGATCGAGCGCGTGGAGGGCGACATCGACGCTGCCGGCGGTGTCGCTGGCCAGTTCGGCCGGGCGCAGGCCGGGCACGTCGGCACCGTGTTCGCGGGCCACCGCAGCGATGGCTTCGTCGTCAGTGGACACCACGACAGCGCCGCACACGCCGCTGTCGTGGGCGGCGCGGAGGGTCCACGCGATCAGCGGCAGGCCGCCCAGGTTCTTGATGTTCTTGCCCGGGACGCGCTTGGAGCCGCCGCGGGCCGGGATCAGGGCCAGTAGTCTCAAGAGCGTTCCACGAAGTGGCGCAACACCTTGAGACCGGCTTCGCCGCTCTTTTCCGGATGAAACTGGGCACCCCAGACATTGTCCCGCCCGATCACTGCCGCAACGCGGGTGTCGCCGTAAAGACAGTCAGCCAGGCGGTGCTCGGAAGCGTCTGGACAGGCCATGAAGGAGTGCACGAAGTACATCGGCGTGCCGACCGGTGTGGTCTCCAGAAGTGATCCCTGCCAGCCTTTCCGGCCGATCGGCAGAACCAGTCCATTCCAGCCGATGTGCGGAATCTTCAGCCTGCTGCCATCGGCTGTGTGCTCCGGAATGGCGACGACCTTGCCGGGAATCAGCCCCAGCCCGTGGCCGAGTCCGAACTCGTCACTGCTGTCGAGCAGAAGCTGCATGCCCAGACATACCCCTAGCAGGGGCGTGCCACGGGACACCGCCTCCGTGACGGCGAGATCGATGCCCTTTTCGCTCAGGCGCTGCATTCCGTTGCCGAAGGCACCGACGCCCGGCAGGAGAAGCTTCGAGGCGCGACGTACTTCGTCCGGGTCTGCGCTGATGCTCACCTGGGCTCCGCAATGCTCGAGCGCGCGGGCGACACTGAACAGGTTGCCGACCCCGTAGTCGATCAGGGTGATTTCACGACTCATAACTTCGCACCTCCACACCGGCCGACTTGAGATGCTGGCGAACTTCCGCCAGTGTCGCGCGCTTGTTGTGCAGGATATCGGCCATGGCGACCGCATCCGCATGGCCTTGCCGGACCACGTCCACCGCGTCCTGGGCCGAGCCCATGCCGCCGCTGGCGATGATTGGAACATTGACCTCTGCGGCCACCGTCCGCACCAGATCGATGTCGAAGCCCTTGCGCGTACCTTCCCGGTCCACCGAGGTGATCAGGATTTCCCCGGCGCCGAGCTGGACCCCTCGTCTGGCCCACTCGATGACGTCGACGCCGCTGCGTTCGCGGCCGGTGTCCGTGTAGGCCTCCCAGCGTCCGGGGGCGATCTGCTTGGCCTGGATTGACAGCACCATGCACTGGCTGCCGAATTCTCGGGCGATCTCGGTAATCAGCCCGGGTTGAGCGATGGCCGCCGTATTGACGGCCACCTTGTCCGCGCCGCAGCGCAGCAGGTGGCGTACGTCATCCGTCGAGCGGATGCCGCCGCCGACCGTCAGCGGAATGAAAACGTTGCGGGCTGCGCTTTGCACGATGTCACTCAGGTTGTTGCGTCCATACAGGCTGGCAACGCTGTCGATGTAGATCAGTTCGTCTGCGCCTTGTTGGTAATAGCGCAGGGCGTGCTCGGCGGGCGAGCCGATGACGCGCAGGCCCTCGAAACGGATGCCCTTGATCAGGTTTGGCCCCTTGATGTCGAGGCGGGCGATCAGACGGATATTGCTCATCGGCTTATTTCTGCCAGACGGTGTTGCGCAGCGCCCATTGCCCCTTGTCGAAGCACCATAGGTGCGGGGAGCGGAACTGGTCGGTCAGCACCCGGAAGTACTCGCGGTCCATGATCGGCTGTTCGAACATTGTGCTGGCGACCGGGAATTCCTTTTCGTTGATGGACAGGTACTTGAAGATCTCATCGGCAAAACGCTCGGGGAATTCGTGGTCAAAGCGCTTTACGAGGGCGACGCCTTCTTCACGGGTGATGTCTCCCGAGCGGATTTCCTGCGCGGCGTCGTAGCTGGCCCGGCCGATACCGAACTTGGTGCCGGTCGTGTAGTAGTGGAAATCGTCGATCCGGTCGTCGATGCTGTTGTACTTGCTGTAGGTGCCGGGCGTGCGCTCTGGCGAGGCCTCGAAGCCGCCGTGCTCGACGGCATAGTAATAGCAGGACTGGGGGTGCCACTTGAGGTAGTAGCCAAGGTAATGAACCTCGACGTTCTTTTCCTTCAATTGGGCGGGGTTGGCCGGCAGGTAGGGCTGCAGGTCGTTCTGGTCGAGGCCGAACTGACTCTTGAGATCGCTGACCGGTACGCCGCCCAGGTAGATCCTGGACTGGTCGTCGGACGAAAAGTAGGACCAGTCACGCTGTGCGCTTTCGGTGTCGCCGATCGGGTTGCCGTATTCCGCTTCGTTCTCGCCGTAGAAGACCAGAGGGATGTTGAACAGCAGGGCCATCTTGGGGGCCAGCGCCTTCTGGCCGAACATGAAGGCCTGAAAGGGGTGGAACAGCAATTCGGTGGACAGGCGGGTCAGCAGGCGATGGACCCGGCCATTCGGGGTCATCAGGTAGTTGTCGTGGCCGGCATGGATCCAGGACTGGAAGTTGCGCCAGCCCCATTCGGTGTAGACGTGGGGCGCCCAGGTGACGGTCAGGGGATGCATGCCATATTTCTCCTTGAGAATATGGCTGGCGTAGAAGCTGTCCTTGCCGCCCGAGCCCGGGACGACACAGTCGTAAGAGCCGTCGTTCTTGCGGTGGCGATCACACAGCTCGCGCAGGCGCCGGTCGCGCTCTTCCCAGTCGATGACGCTCTTTTTTTGTTCGGCGAAGTTGCACGCGTCGCAGACACCGTGCTCGTCGAAATTGATGGTCTTTTTCTTCGAGTCCTTGGTGTGGGTGTACTCCACCGCGGAATTGGGACGCTGATTGGAGATGACGCACTTGGCACAGTAGGCGACATCGCTCGGTAGACCGTATTTCGGGGTACTGGCCGGCGCATCCGGTGCGAAAAGCGACAGGTCGACGGGAGCGGGGTAAGGGATTTTTTCCATAGCGGAACTCCTAGAGATGGTTCTTGATGGTTAGCCGGGCACGTTCCAGGTCGTCCGGGCGACCGACGTCCAGCCATGGCTCATGCATGGGATAGGCGATGGTGGATTTGCCCTGGTTCTGCAAGCGCTCGAACAGGGTGGGCATGTCGCACGGTTCTCCCTTGGACAAAACGCTCAGGGCTGCCGGATCGAGCACGTAGATTCCCGCATTCACGTGGGTGCGATGGATGGGCTTTTCCTCGAAACCGACGATTTCGATTCCCTTGGTACGCACGACGCCAAAGGGATGCTGCCATTCATGCTGACGGACGGCCATGGTGGCGAGTGCGCCGTGGTGGGTATGGAAGTCGAGCATCTCGGCATAGTTGATGTCAGTCAGCACATCGCCGTTGGTCACCAGGAAGGGCAGGTCTGGCTGTGGATCGAGCAGGCTGATGGCGCCGGCGGTACCCAGCGGGTGGTCTTCGCGCAGGTAGTCGATGGCGATCTGCCAGCGCTCTCCGTTGCCGAAGTACTCTTCGACCATGTGCCCGAGATAATGCACCGACAGTACGAAGCGACTGAAGCCCTCGGCGCGGGCACGGTCGATGATGTGTTCCAGCATCGGCTTGCCGGCGACCGGCAGCATGGGCTTCGGGCAGTCCTCGGTGAACGGGCGGAGGCGCTTGCCCAGCCCGCCGGCCATGATCACCATCATGTTGTCGCGCCTCGACGGGGCGATGATTTCGTCCCACACATGGAGCCCGACGACGCGGTGCTCCGCATCCACGACGGGCAGCTGGTGAATCTTGTTGGCCCGCATCAACTGGAGGACCATTTCTCGCCCGACTTCAGGGGGGGCGACCATGGGGCTCCGGAACATGATGTCATCCGCCCGCTCCTGCAGGCTCAGGCCGCGTAGCAAGGCCCGTCGCACGTCTCCATCGGTGACGGTGCCGCACAGCCGGCCGTCGGCAGCCGTGATCAGGACAATCTGCAGCCCTGACTGGTCCAGATTCAGGATTGCGTCCTGGATGCTTGAGCCCAAGGGCAAGAGGGTCTTGGTCCAGCTCTGGTTTTCTTGTGACATGGTTCAGTCCGGGTGATCCTGGGTGGTCACCAGCTCGGTTTTCGGGAGGGGCCCAGCGCCCGGGCATCGGACGGCAGATCCCGTACCAGTGTGACACCGGCCCCGGCCACGGCGCGGGCTCCGATGTGCAGTCCCTGGATGAGCGTGGCTCCGCTGCCAATGAAGGCATCGTCCTCAATGGTGATGCCGCCGCACAGTGTGGCTCCGGGAGCAATATGGACATTCTTGCCGATCCGGCAGTCGTGATCGACGCTTGCCCGGGTGTTGATAATGGTGTTTTCCCCTATGCTGCAGTCGGGCTGAACGATGGCGCCAGCCATGATCTGCACGCCCTGTTCCAGGCGGGCTGTCGGTGCCACCCAGGCCGTGGGGTGCACCAGCACCGGAAACGTGAACCCCCTTGCCTTCATGTTTTCGAAGAGACGGCTCCTGAAACGCTGCCCGGCTAGCTGTCCGAGGCCGTTGATCAGCCCCACTTCGCGTGGGTCAATCCCGTCTAGCGCTTCGTCTCCGCCCAGCACAGGCAGTCCCATCCAGTCGGATAAGCCCTGTTGAGCCAGCGTGGGATCGCAGAGGCCTTGTACCACCAGACCGGCCGATTTGGCGAGTGCCAGCAGCACTTTGGCGTGTCCGCCGGCGCCGAGCAGGATTAGCGGTAATTCAGAGGATTGGGGGGCGTTCATGCTTCGATCACATCACCGGCCACGTAGGCGCGCTCGGTACGCTGGCCGACCAGGCCCCACAGGGCGGTGGGTGGAAGGCCGCTGCCGCAGCGGGCGGTGCTGAGGTCGGCACGGGCCAGGACGCTGCCGGCTGCGATGTCGCGGGCGGCCACCACCTGCTGGCGGGCGGCCTGGCGGGTGTCCCATTCACTGGGCTGGGGCGTCTTGCCTCCATCACCGAGGGCGGCCTGCAGGGCGCGGATGTCGCGCACCATTTGCGTCAGTTCGGCCGGTTCAAGGGAGGCCTTGTGATCGGGGCCGGGCAGGCTGCGGTCGAGGGTGAAGTGTTTTTCGATGATTTTTGCGCCGCGGGCCACGGCGGCTACCGGGATCAGGATGCCTTCGGTGTGGTCGGAGTAACCGACGCTCAGCCCGAAAGCCTGGGCCAGGGTGTCCATGCCGCGCAGGTTGACCTCGGCGAAGGGGGTTGGGTACTGAGAGGTGCAATGCAGCAGGGTGACGTGGCCGTGCAGGCGTGCGCGCCAGTCGGCCCGGCTCCAGCTGCGCCACACGTCGTCGATGGAGGCCGGTTCGGCTTCAGCACTCAAGGCGTGGGCGACGATGGCGAGACCCTGCTCCACCTCGGAAAGCGTCGCCATGCCGGTGGATAGCACCAGCGGCTTGCCGGTGCGGGCAAACTGCCACAGCAGCGGGCCGTTGGTCAGCTCGCCGGAGGGGATCTTGAACAGGGGCATGCCCAGGTCGACGAGGAAGGCGAGGCTGTCGCTGTCGAAAGCAGTGGACAGGAACTCGATGCCCTTTTGCCGGGCATGGGCCTGCAGCCCGGCATGCCATTCGCGGGGCAGTTCCAGCTTCCTGAGCATGGCCAGCTGGCTTTCGGCGGCGTCGGTGCTCTGCTTCTGGTACGCGGCCTTGGGGGCGCTCTTCGACGCAAGTTTGGCGGCATCGAAGGTTTGGAACTTGACGGCGTCGGCGCCGGCCTCGGCTGCGGCATCCACCAGGGCGAAGGCCAGGTCGCGCTGGCCGTTATGGTTCACACCCGCTTCGGCAATGATGTAGACGTGATCGGCGTTCATGACCGGGGCTCCAGGTCGTGGAAGTGTTTGGTGAAGGGGTCGGTGTGGCTTTCGAGGGCACGGACGATCTGCCCGGCGGCGTTGCCTTGGCCGTAGGGGTTGGCAACGCCTTGGCAGCGGGCGGCAAAGTCGGGTGACACGGCGATGGTGATGGCCTTGGCAATGGCGGATTGGTCGGGCGCGCAGTGCAGCACCGAGTCGGCGGCCAGACGGCCGAGCTGGCGGGCGCCGATGTTCACCGTCGGCACGCCGAAGGCCGGAGCCTCGATGATTCCGCTGGATGAGTTGCCGATCATCGCCGCGGCCCGGCCAAGGGCCGACAGGTAGCGCCGGAAACCGAGGGACGGAATGGCCAGCACGCGGTCCGGCTGGCTGCGGGCGTAGTCCTCGAGAATCGGGATGATGGCCCGCCCGCCATTGTCGGCATTGGGATAGGTGAGGATCACCTGATGGTCCGGGAACTGGTCGAGGGCGGCCAGCATGGCCCGGAAACTGGTTTCCGGGTCTTCCTCGGCCAGGGTGACCGGGTGGTAGGTGACCAGGAAATAGGGTTCGTGCAATGCAAAACCGAGGCTGGCTGCAAGTGCGTCGGGAGGCATCGGGGCGTTGCGCAGCAGGTGGTCGAGGCCGACGGCGCCCACGTTGTAGACCGTATCCGGCGCCTCTCCCATCTGGATCACGCGCTGCCGGTAGGGTTCGGCGGCGGTGAAATGGAGATTCGACATCTTGGTGATGGCGTGGCGGATTGCGTCGTCGTAGGCGCCTTCGGTGATCTCGCCGCCATGCAGGTGAGCCACCGGGATGCGCAGGATGAGCGCGGCCTGGACTACGGCGAGGGCTTCGAAGCGGTCGCCGAGCACCACCAGCATGTCCGGTTTCAGGCGGTCGAGAGCATCGGCGAAGCCAATGGTGCCGAGGCCCATGGACTTGACCACGCCGACCGGGGTGTCGGAGGAGAGCAGCATTTCGACCTTGGCATCCACCGGAAAACCGTCGGCTTCGATCTGTTTCCAGGTTTCGCCGAACTCGGGGGACAGGTGCATGCCGCTGACGATGACTTGCAGGGCCAGGTGTTCGCTGGCCTGAATGTCTTTCATCAGCCAGTAGAGCAGCCCGTACTCGGCCCGGGTGCCAGTGAAGACGGCGACGCGGCGTTTCATGCCAGAACGTCCGGCAGCACGCTGCTGGGCAGGTTGACCACCCGCGCTTCCAGCCATTCGGCGTTGGAGAGGTCGCCCTTGCGGCAGTGGGCGTAGATGGGCAGGCGGTTCATCAGGGCCCAGATCGGGCGGCTCATCACGCCCTTGTCGTTGGTGGCCTTGAGGAGGGCGTCGCGCTGTTCGTGGCTGGCGCAGATGACGGCGTTGAGCCAGTAATTGGAGCGGCACTCCGCTGGCTCGGTGAAAAACTGCAGCTCGCTGCCGGCCAGGTGGGCGGCGTAGCGGGCGGCCAGCTCGCGCTTGGTGGCGATGAAGGCTTCGAGCTGTTCGAGCTGGGCGCAGCCGAGGGCTGCATTGAGGTTGGGCAGGCGGTAGTTGTAGCCGAGCTCGTCGTGCACGTATTCGTAGGGGTGCGGCTTCTTGGCGGTGGTGGTGAGGTGTTTGGCGCGGGCGCCGAGTTCCTCACCGGCGAGGATCATGCCGCCGCCGCCGGTGGTGATGATCTTGTTGCCGTTGTAGCTGAGGGTGCCGAGGGCACCGAAGGTGCCGGTGTGGCGGCCTTTGTAAAAGCTGCCGAGGGATTCGGCGGCATCTTCGACGAGGGCCAGCTTCCAACGGGCACAGACATCCACCAGCCCATCCAGGTCGGCCGGGTGGCCGAAGGTGTGCATGGGCACGCAGGCGCGGATCACCTGGCCGTTGTCGCGGGTGCGGCACAGGCCGTCGTCGCCGACGCGGGCGTTGTCGGTGAGCCAGGTTTCCAGGGCGCCGGGTGACAGGCCGAGGGTGTGGCGGTCCACGTCGATAAAGACGGGCTCGGCGCTGCAGTAGGCGATGGCGTTGCAGGTGGCGACGAAGGTGAGCGGCTGGGTGATGACCAGCTCGCCCGGCTCGACGCCGGCCAGTTGCAGGGCGATGTGCAGGGCCGCGGTGCCGTTCACCGTGGCGACGGCCCGCGGGCTGCCGGTGTAGGCGGCGGTGTCGCGCTCGAAGCGGTCCACGTAGGCGCCGACGCTGGAGACGAAGGTGGAGTCGAGGGTGTCGGTGACGTAGTCGCGCTCGCGGCCGGCGAACACCGGGGCGTGGAGCGGGATGAAGTCGTCGCTGCGGTATTGCTCGCGGACAAAGCGGATCAGGGCGTCAAACATGGTCGGCGTCAAACGTTGTAGATGTCGGCTTTGTACTTGGCGAGGTTCTCCGGGCGGGTGAACCATTCGACGGTGGCGGCCAGACCGGCGCGGATGTCGTATTCGGGCTGGAAGCCGGTCAGTTCGCGGATCTTGGTGTTGTCGCACCACAGCCGGAACACTTCTGACTTGCCCGGACGGATGCGCTGCTCGTCGGTGAGGAATTCCACGTCGCTGTTCATCAGTTCGCGGATCAGATTGAGGGTGTCGCCCACCGAGATCTCGAAGTTGGAGCCGATGTTCACCGTTTCGCCGATGGCCTTGTCGCAGCGGGCCAGTTCGAGGAAGCCGCGGCAGGTGTCGGTGACGTAGTTGAAGTCGCGGGTGGGGCTCACGTCACCGAGCTGGATCTGCTTTTTGCCGTTGGCGATCTGGCTGATGATGGTCGGGATGACTGCGCGGGCGGACTGGCGCGGCCCGTAGGTGTTGAAGGGCCGGGCGATGGTGAGCGGCAGGTCGAAGGCGTTGAAGAAGCTCATCGCCATGGCGTCGGCACCGATCTTGGACGCGCTGTAGGGCGACTGGGCCTGGAGCGGGTGTTTCTCGTCGATGGGCACGTACAAGGCGGTGCCGTAGACCTCGCTGGTGGAGGTGTGGATGACGCGCTTCACGCCGTTCTCGAGCGCCGCCTGGCAGATGTTGAGGGTGCCCTTCACGTTGGTATCCACGTAGCTGTCCGGGGCCACGTAGGAGTAGGGAATGGCGATCAGCGCGGCCAGGTGGAAGACGATGTCCACGTCCTTGGTGATGTGCTTGCAGTAGTGCGGGTCACGCACGTCGCCGTTGAGAACCTCGATCTGCTTGCGGCAGTCCACGTCTTCCAGCCAGCCCCAGTAGTTGAAGGAGTTGTACTGGGACAGGGCCTTGACCTTGTAGCCCTCGCGGACCAGCAGTTCGGTGAGGTGGGAGCCGATGAAGCCGTCGGCACCGGTGATCAGGACGTTTTGCATGAGGGCACTCGCAGGAGAGTCAGGGGTGTTCGGTTTCACGCCTTGGTCGGCATTTCGAGATTGATGACTTCGAAACCCTTGTTGATGGCTTCCACATAGATCTCATCGACCATCTGGCGCAATGTCTGGCGTATTGCGGCAGAGGGCGGCCGGAAAACGGTGATCGGCGGCTTGATGAGAATGTCGATGGTGTCGAGGGCGCTGCTGCCGAAGGATGCGAAAGCCTTCGGCAGGGTCGGTGCGCTGACCAGTTCGAGCTCGAGGATGGCATTGAGGCGGCGGACCTCCATGCCGTAGCGCCGCGAGACTTCGGCGAGGTAGTCGTCAGGCTCTTTGCGGTGGGGAATGTAGACCACTTTCGACAGGTTGATCCGGCGGTGCACCTGTTCGAGGAAGGCGTCGTAGTCAGCCCGGTTCTCCAGCCACTCCCGGCGGATGTCGCTGCCGATGAACCAGATCTCGTCGGTGCGGGGTTTTTCGCCCAGACGGGATTTGCAGAACTTGAGTTCATTGCGGACGATGCGCCCGTCGAGTTGGGAGTGGTTGATGTCGTAAATGGTGAAGAAGCGTGCGCCGTAGAGAAACACCGGGCTGAGGCCGAGGCGGGCCTGGATGGTGGAAGCCAGCCCGCTACGCGGCGTAAGGTTCTTGCGCAGTTTGTGCAGAGTGCGCTTCGCGATTCGTTCGGCAAGGCCCAGGGTTGCGTTGCCGTCGTCCACCAGGTGGATGCTGTCGAAACGGGCCACCTTGTTGAGGAAGACGTTGATCAGGTGGGTCGAGTCGCCAAAGAAAAGGTGGGCGAAGTGGCGTCGGCCGCGGAACACCTTGAGCATCACCGGCCACTGCCCCTTGGTGGGGTAGAGCGGGAAAAAATACAGCTCGGACCAGTGGGGGTAGAGCTCGAGAATGCGCTGCATCAGATGCTTGTCCCGTTCTGCACGCCAGGCGCAGACCAGGATGGTATGGCTGTTCCGCAGGCCGAAATGTTCGCAGGCCTCGATGCAGTTGAGGAGTTGTAGCGGACTCCGGCACAGGAAGAGGCTGGGTTTGTCGCTCATGGCGTCTCCATCGCTTGCCCCGCTTCGCCGCTGGCCAGCAGCCGGGCGTAGGCGCCGGCGGCGGCCTGCAGGGATTCGTGGGTGCCGGTTTCGACAATGCAGCCGCGTTCCATCACGACGATCTTGTCGGCGTCGTGGATGGTGGACAGGCGATGGGCGATGACGATCACGGTGCGGTTCTTGCGGAGTTCGACCAGCGCGTCCTTCACGGCGCGCTCGGATTCGTTGTCGAGGGCCGAGGTGGCTTCGTCGAGGAGCAGGATCGGTGCGTTGCGCAGGAAGGCGCGGGCGATGGCGATGCGCTGGCGCTGGCCGCCGGAGAGCTGGCTGCCGTTGGCGCCGACGCGGGTGGCCAGGCCCTGGGGCAGCTTGTCGATGAACTCCATTGCGTGGGCGGCGCGGGCGGCGGCAACGATGTCGGCCTCGCTCACGTCGGGGCGGCCGTAGGCGATGTTGGCGGCGATGGTGTCGTCGAACAGCACCACCTGCTGGCCGACCCAGCCCAGTTGCGCGCGCAGGTGGGCCAGCGGCAGGCTGGCCAGCGGCGTGCCGTCGAGCAGGATGCGGCCTGCGCCGGGCTCGAAGAAGCGGGCGATCAGGTTGATCAGGGTGCTCTTGCCGCTGCCCGAGGCGCCCACCAGGGCCACCGTCTGGCCGGGATGCACGTCGAGGCTGAAGTGCTGCAGGGCCAGTTCGGCCTGGCCGGGGTAGCGAAAGCTCACGTCGTCGAAGCGCAGCTCGCCTTTGGCGCGGGGCAGGCTGGCGCTGGCGCTGTCCACTTCGGGCGGGGTGTCGAGGAGTTCGAAAATGCTCTGGGCGCCGGCCAGGCCGCGCTGGATCACCGCGTTGATGTTGGTGAGGCGGCGGATCGGCTCGAAGAGCATCGACATGGCGGTGACGAAGGAGACGAACTCGCCGGGGCTGAGCTTGTCCTGGGCCGACAGCGAGCCGGCCGTCCAGATCACCGTGGCCACGGCCGCGGCGGCCAGCACCTGCACCAGCGGCACGTTGATGGCCGACACGCGCACGGTGCGCATGGTTTGCTGGCGCAGCTGTTCGGAGACGCTGGCGAAGCGCGCGTCTTCGTGGTCGTGGGTGCCGAAGAGCTTGATCTCGCGCACGCCGTTGAGGGTTTCCTCGACCATGCCGGTCATGCGGCCGGTGGTCTCCTGCATTTCGCGGTTGGAGCCGCGCAGCTTGCGGCTGGCCACGCGGATCAGCCAGGCCACGATGGGGGCGATGGCCAGGATCACCAGGGTCAGCTCCCAGGCGGTGTAGATCAGGTAGCCGGTGAGGCCGATGATGACCATCGTGTCGCGGATCACGATGATCCAGGCGTTGGACAGCGCGGCGCCCACCTGCGGAATGTCGTAGAGGATGCGCGACAGCATGCGCCCGCCGGTTTCGGCCTGGTGCACCGGGATCGGCAGGTGCATCTGGTGGCGGAACACCTGCTGGCGCAGGTCGGTGATGGCCTTGTTGGCGATCCACTGGCTCGACACGCTGGCCACGTATTCGGCGACGCCCTTGGCCAGGAAGGCCAGCATCAGGAACAGCGGCACCTGCCACTGGGCGGTGTGGCTTTTCTTGATGAGGCTTTCGTCCACCAGCGGCTTGAGCAGCGCCGGCAGCACCGGTTCGAGGGAGGCCGCGGCGATCATCGCCAGGATCGACAGCACCACCACCTTGAGGTAGGGGCGCGCCGAGCCGAGCAGGCGCCGGTAGAGCTGGAAGGAGGCCTTCATTCCCGGTGCAGCACCTTGTCGACGATCAGGCTGGCCCAGCCTTCTTCCCGGAAGCGGGTCTGGGTTTCGAGGCGGCTGTATTCGGTGTCCACCCATTCCAGGAAGCCGATCGGCGAGCGCTGGTTGCGGGCGACGTAGGTGGCCAGGAAGAAATCCAGCACGCCGGTGCGGGCGCGCTTGAAGTGGCCGTACTTCCAGCCGAGTTCGCTCATGGCGTCCTCGACCTTGTGGCCCAGGTGCAGGATACGGTACAGCGCGGCGCCGATGCCGGCCCGGTCGGCGCCGGATTTGCAGTGCAGGAGCGCCGGGTATTCGATTTGTTTGAAGAGTTCGTCCATCGCGTGCACCTCTTCAATCTCGGGCGGGGTGCGCGAGTACAGCTTGATGTCGTGGAGCGCGATACCCAGCGCCGCGCAGGCTTCCTTTTCCAGCGCGTAGGAGCCGTAGCCGTGGGGCCCGCGCAGGTTGATGACGGTGCGAAGACCAAGTGTTTTCTGGTACTTGGCCAGCTGGGCCGGGCTGGGCTGGCTGGAGCGGTACATGCCGCCGCCCAGGTCGTAGAAATTGTTGTAGATGGCCCGGATGGCCCCGTGGTCGACAAGATGCATGTCGAACCAGGCGCGAATGCGGCCGCTGGTCGTGGAGATGTCCATCGTCATCGAGTGGCCTCAGGTCGCGAGCAGCACGGATTTCAAGCCGGCCGGCAGGCTGGCGGCGGTGGCGGCGTCGCACAGGAGCGCGTCCGGGCGAATCTGCAGCAGCAGCCCGGCGCCGGTGGCGGGGTTGGCCTGCACCACCCAATCCACCGGGCGCAGGGCCGCCAGCACGGCCAGCGTGCCGGCGTCGGTGGAGGAGGGCTCAAGCACCAGCACCCGCTCGGCGGCCTGGCCGGCTTTTTCGAGCCGGGCCAGCAGGGCCGCGTCGGGCAGGCCCAGCGGCCCCAGCAGCACCGCCACGCGCTCGCCGGCGGCGCGGGCGCGCTGGCAGGCGGCGCTTGCCGCGTCGGCGGCAAGCAGGCCGTGGGCGAGCGGGGCGTGGGTGTCCATCGCGGCGTAGAGTTCGTCGGGGCTGGCGGTGGCGGTGCCCAGTTTGCCGACCACCACGCCGGCGGCGAGGTTGGCAAGCTGGGTGGCTTCGCGCAGGTCGAGGCCGGCGGCAATGCCGCAGCCGAGGGCCGCCGAAACGGTGTCGCCGGCGCCGGTCACGTCGAAGACTTCGAGCGCACGGGTGGGCTGATGGTGGGCGGGCTGGCCCTTTTGCAGCAGGGTGACGCCGGCCTCGCCGCGGGTGACCAGCAGCGCTTCGATATCGAGTTCGGCGCGCAGGGCTTCACCCTTGGCCACCAGCGTGGCTTCGTCCGGGCAGGGGCCGACCACGGCTTCGAATTCGGAGAGGTTGGGTTTGACGATGGTGGCGCCGCGGTAGCGCGAAAAATCCGTGCCCTTCGGGTCGACGACCACCGGAATGCCCTTTTTGCGGGCGGCGGCGATCAGCGCCGGCACGTCGGAGAGGGTGCCCTTGGCGTAGTCGGAGAGCACCAGCACGTTCACGCCGTCGAGGTGCGCGGCCAGCGCCGCGCTGATGCTGGCCGCGTGGCGGGGGTCGAAACGTTCTTCGAAATCGAGGCGGATCAGTTGCTGGTGGCGGGAGATGACGCGCAGCTTGGTGATCGTGGGGGCGTCCGGCAGGCGGGTGAAGGCGCACTCGACGCCCTGGGCGGCGAGGCTTTCTTCGAGCAGGCGGCCGGCCTCGTCGTCGCCCACCAGGCCGATGACCCGCGCCCTGGCGCCCAGCGAGGCGGCGTTGAGCGCCACGTTGCCGGCGCCGCCGGCGCGCACTTCATCGTTTCTCACCTGCACCACCGGCACCGGCGCCTCGGGCGAAATGCGCGCTGTCGCGCCATGCCAGTAACGGTCGAGCATCACGTCGCCGCACACGAGCACGCGGCAGGCGGAAAAATCCGGCAGGGAAAAATGCATGGTGGTACGGATCGTACGCCGCAGCGTGGCGCGCCGATGGAAGCAAAGGCCGGATTATCGCATCAAGGGGAGAGGGGCGGGAGAGGACCGCTCGGCCCGATCAGCCGCGGCCCAGCATTCCGTGTTCGCGGATGAACGCGATGATCATGTCAAGGCCGTCGCCGGTCTTGAGGTTGCTGAAGACGAAGGGCCGCTGGCCGCGCTGGGCCCGGGCGTCGTGGGCCATGACATCCAGCGAGGCGCCCACCATGGGGGCGAGGTCGATCTTGTTGATGATCAGCAGATCCGACTTGGTGATGCCGGGGCCGCCCTTGCGCGGAATCTTCTCGCCGGCGGCGACGTCGATCACGTAGAGGGTGAGGTCGGAGAGTTCGGGCGAGAAGGTCGCGGCCAGGTTGTCGCCGCCGGATTCGACGAGGATCAGTTCGACGCCGGGAAAGGCGCGCTGCAGGCGGTCGATGGCTTCGAGGTTGATCGAGGCGTCTTCGCGGATCGCGGTGTGCGGGCAGCCGCCGGTCTCGACGCCGATGATGCGCTCCGGCGCCAGGGCCGAGTGATTGACGAGGAATTTCGCGTCCTCGGCGGTGTAGATGTCATTGGTGACGACGGCCATGTCGATCTCGCCGCGCAGGGCCTGGCACAGGGCCAGGGTGAGGGCGGTTTTGCCGGAGCCGACGGGGCCGCCGATGCCGACGCGGAGTGCTTGCTGGGTCATGGTTTTACGATCTGAAGAGACGTGAATACTGGGTTTCGTGGCGGGCGCAGGCGATCGCGAAGGCCGGGGCGAGGTTGGACCACGCGGCTTCCGGTCGCACCCGCGCGTCGGCGGCAATGGCGGGAATCTGGCTGCCCAGCCCGGCCAGCAGGCGCTGGCCCGAGGCCTGGCCGAGCGGCACGGCCTTGAGCGCGGCCATGACCTGGTTTTCGGCCCACGACCACAAATAGGCGGTGAGCGCGGCCTCAATGGGGATGCCCCACTGTGCGGCAACGCCGCTCCAGGCTACCGGAAAGGCCACTTCAGGCAGGGTTTCGATCTGTTCGGCAACAAAGGCGAGGCGCTCGTCGCGCAGGTCGCGAATCAGGCGGCGCAGCGAAAAGCCCATCTGCACGGTTTCGGCGCGCAGTTCGAGGGATTCGCGGCTGGCCAGGAATTCGGCATTGAGGCGGCGGATCTCGGGGTGCCTGGCGGCCGTCCAGGCTTCCATCAATGCGGCCACCAGCGGGGCTTCGTAGCGGCCGATGCCGTGCCCGAGCAGGTCGGCAATCCAGCGGCCGGCGCTGGCTTCGTCGCGGATCAGGCCGGATTCGACGGCCCATTCGAGGCCCTGCGAATAGGTGTAGGCGCCCACCGGCAGGGCCGGGCTGGCCAGTTGCAGCAGGCGGACGAGTTGCAGGCTGGCAGGGGGCGTCACGGTCAGCGCGGCTTGAATTCGTGGATCCTGGGAATCGAGCGGTGGGGGCCGTGACCGGGGTCGTGCAGGTCATCGTCGTCAGCGTGCTGGTGGGCGCCGCCGTAGGCGCCGGATTCCGGCTGGAAGGGCGCCAGGGTTTCGCTCACGGCACAGCCCAGCCCGCGCACCATTTCGGCCAGCACGTGGTCGGTCTGGAAAAGCAGGCGGCCGCCGGCGGGCTCGGGAATGATCTGCACCGGCACGTGGCGGTTGCCCAGGTGGTAGGCCGCGCGGGCGAACAGCAGCGGGCTGTCGGCACGGGCTTCGATGAGTTTTTCGGGCGCCGCGACGACCTCGACGACGGCGCTGCCGTCTTCCGAAATCAGCCGGTCGCCGCCCTGCAGGTGCTCACCGCGGGCGAGAAAGATGCCGGCTTCCGCGCCGGACGCCAGGGTGACACGCAGGCGGCTGCGCTTGCGGGAATCGTAGGTGAGCGCCACCGAATCGGTGGCGGGCTGCGGGGTGCGTTGGGTCAGGATCAGCATGAGCGGGCAATCAGAACAGGAAGTAGCGCTGTGCCAGCGGCAGCTCGGTGGCGGCCTCGCAGCTCAGCAGTTCGCCGTCGGCGCGCACCACGTAGGTTTCGGGGTCCACGTCGATGACCGGCGTGGCGCCATTGTGAACCATGTCGGATTTTTGCAGCTGGCGGGTGCCGGATACGGCAATCAGCGGTTTTTGCAGTCCGAGGGCGGCAAGCGCCGGATTATCCAGCGCCGCCTGTGACACGAAGGTGACCGAGGTTTTGAGCGCCTTGCCGAAGCTGCCGAACATCGGGCGGTAATGCACCGGCTGCGGCGTCGGGATCGAGGCGTTCGGGTCGCCCATGGCGGCGGCGGCGATCATGCCGCCTTTCAGGATCAGGCTCGGCTTGACGCCGAAGAAAGCCGGTTTCCACAGCACCAGGTCGGCCAGCTTGCCGACTTCGATGGAGCCGACCGTGTGGGCGATGCCGTGGGTGAGCGCCGGGTTGATGGTGTATTTGGCGATGTAGCGCTTGACCCGGAAGTTGTCGTTGCGCGGGCAGTCTTCCTTCAGCGGCCCGCGCTGCAGCTTCATCTTGTGGGCGGCCTGCCAGGTGCGGATGATCACTTCGCCGACGCGGCCCATGGCCTGCGAATCGGACGACATCATCGAGAAGGCACCGATGTCGTGCAGGATGTCTTCGGCGGCGATGGTTTCGCGGCGGATGCGCGATTCGGCGAAGGCGATGTCCTCGGCAATGCTCGGGTCGAGGTGGTGGCAGACCATCAGCATGTCGAGATGCTCGTCGATGGTGTTGACCGTGTAGGGCATGGTCGGGTTGGTGGAGCTGGGCAGGACGAAGGGCAGCCCGGCCGCCTTGATGATGTCCGGCGCGTGGCCGCCGCCGGCGCCTTCGGTGTGGAAGGTGTGGATGGTGCGGCCCTTGAAGGCGGCGATGGTCGCTTCGACAAAGCCCGATTCGTTGAGCGTGTCGGAGTGGATCGCCACCTGCACGTCCATTGCGTCGGCCACCGCCAGGCAGCAGTCGATGGCGGCCGGCGTGGTGCCCCAGTCTTCGTGCAGCTTGAGGCCGATGACGCCGGCCTCGACCTGCTCGACGAGGGCTTCCGGCAGGCTGGCGTTGCCCTTGCCGAGAAAGCCGAGGTTCATCGGAAAGGCCTCGGCGGCTTCGAGCATGCGGTGGATGTGCCACGGCCCCGGCGTGCAGGTGGTGGCGTAGGTGCCGGTGGCCGGGCCGGTGCCGCCGCCGATCATGGTGGTGACGCCCGAGTTGAGCGCCTCCTCGATCTGCTGCGGGCAGATGAAATGGATGTGGCTGTCGATGCCGCCGGCGGTGACGATCATGCCTTCGCCGGCGATCACTTCGGTGCCGGGGCCGACCACGATGGTGACGCCGGGCTGGATGTCCGGGTTGCCGGCCTTGCCGATGGCGGCGATGCGGCCGTTTTTCAGGCCGATGTCGGCCTTCACGATGCCGGTGACCGCGTCGACGATCAGGGCGTTGGTGATGACGGTATCGACCACCTCGGCCGACACCCGCTGGCTCTGGCCCATGCCGTCGCGAATCACCTTGCCGCCGCCGAACTTCACTTCCTCGCCGTAGATCGTGTAGTCGCGCTCGACTTCGATGATCAAGGCGGTGTCGGCCAGGCGCAGGCGGTCGCCCTTGCCGTCGAGGTGGGTGGGGCCGAACATTTCGGCGTAGGCCTGACGGCTGATTGTGCTGGCCATTACAGCGCTCCCTGAATCAGGCCGCGAAAGCCATACACCTTGCGCTCGCCGCCCAGTGCCACCAGCTGCACGGTGCGCGTCTGGCCCGGCTCGAAGCGCACGGCGGTGCCGGCCGCGATGTCGAGGCGGTAGCCGCGGGCGGCGTCCCGGTCAAAGTCGAGCGCGGTGTTGGTCTCGAAGAAGTGATAGTGCGAGCCCACCTGGACCGGGCGGTCGCCGGTGTTGGCCACGGTGAGGACGAGGGTTGGCCGGCCGGCGTTGAGTTCGATGTCGCCGGGCTCGGCGAGGAGTTCGCCGGGAATCATCGTCCATCCTTCCGGCGCACCAGCAGGTAGGCGACCAGGCCCGCGGCAACGATGGCCGGCAGGATGTGCTCCGCTTCGAAGAGATGGGCGAAGCCGTCGAGGACGCCATGCCCCGGGTGGGCCAGCGCGGTGGCGGGCAGGGCCGCCAGGAGCAGGAGATGGATGCGGGTTTTCATGGGCGGCTCCCTGGGGTCAGACGATGGGGTGGTGCACGGTCACCAGCTTGGTGCCGTCGGGGAAAGTGGCTTCGACCTGGATGTCCGGAATCATTTCGGCGATTCCGTCCATAACGTCGGCGCGGGCGAGCACTTGAGTGCCGGCGTGCATCAGTTCGGCCACGCTGCGGCCCTCGCGGGCACCTTCGAGGATGGCGCAGGTGATCAGCGCCACGGCTTCCGGGTAGTTCAGCTTGAGGCCGCGGGCCTTGCGCCGCTCGGCGAGCAGGCCGGCGGTGAAGATCAGCAGCTTGTCCTTCTCGCGGTGGGTGAGTTCCATGGGGTTTCCTCAGGTATTCCAGATTCGGGGCACAAGGGCCGGCCGGCCGCAGCACAGGGGGCGGAGGATGGCCCACAGCGCGGCAAACCACAGGCGCGCGGCTTCGCTGCTGGCGCCCAGGTAACGCGCCACCAGCAGGCCGGGCAAGGCGGTGATGGCGTGAGTGGCGCCATCGGAGGGCGCCACCTGGCGGCAGGTTTCGAGCAGTGCGGTGCTGCGCGTGGAGAGTTCCGGGAAGCTTGCCAGCAGGGTGCCGCACAGGGGGGCGCCGGCCCAGCCGGCGGGGCTGGCGAGCATCGGGTCCGCGCCCTGAAAGCTGCCGCGCTCGATCCACAAGGGGGCGCCGGCGCGCTCGATGCGGTAGTGCAGGTCGACGTGGCCCGTGTCAAAGCGTTCGCCGGAGGCGGTGCGGCCAAGGCACAGGATGTCCCAGCCGATGAAGCGGCTGTCGGCGGCGAGGGACACGCGGGTGTGCATGCGCGCCCGGGCGCCGTCGAAAACGATGGTCTCCTGCGGGAGCCATTCGAGGGTGGCGCCCTCGGCCACGCTCAGCTCGATGTCCTGCGAGGCCTCGGCCCCGCTGGTGCGATACCATTTTCCGGCGCCCGGCGTGGTGAGCTGGGCATGGGCGCCGGCGCCAACCGTGGCGCAGATCTTCAGGTGATCGCCCCCCGCGATGCCGGAGGGCGGGTGCAGCAGGATGGCCTGGCACACCGGGCGGCCTTCCGGGTACAGCGCCTTTTGCACCCGCAGCGGGCCAAGATGCCTGTTCTCCACGAGCGCGGTGCGTTCACCGTCGCGGGCGAAGCCCAGGTGCAGCTCGGCGTGCCAGGCGGGCGAAGTGAGCGGAGGGCGGAAGTTCATGGGGCGGATTCTGGCCCAAGGCGATGGGCCGTGAAATACGCAATACTGCGCACCCGCCACATTTTTATGGAGTCGAAGCATGCACCCGGAAGCCTATCCCGCGTTCCGTGAGCCGTCACCGGCGGCGCGGCCATGAACTACCTTGCCCATGCCTTTCTGGCCGGGCCGGTGGCGGCAGATCGCGTCGGCGGAGTCGTCGGCGACTTCATCAAGGGCTGGCTCGACCCCTTGCCTGCCGGCCTGGACGCGGCGCTGGCCGCTGGCGTGATGCTGCACCGGCGCATCGACAGTTACGCGGACACCCACCCGGCCTTTCGCCGCAGCCGCGCGCGGGTGAGCCCGGAGCGGCGCCGGGTGAGCGGCATCATGGTCGACATGTTCTACGATCATTTTCTGGCGCGGCACTGGTCCCGCTTCAGCGACCAGCCGCTCACCCACTTCACCGCCGACACTTACCGGCTGATCGCGGCCCATCCCGCGCCGCTGCCGCCCGCCTTCGGGCCGGTGTTCGAGCGCATGTCCGGCCATGACTGGCTGGCGAGCTACGGCGACGCCGAAACGCTTGCGCTGGCCCTGGATCGCATGGCCGAATTCCGCCTGCGCCGGCCTAATCCGCTGGCCGGCTCCGGGGCCGAGCTGCTGCGCGAATACGCCGGTCTGGAGGCCGATTTCCTGGCGTTCTTGCCGGATGCGGTGGTGTTTGCCGAGGCCGTGAGGCGGGCGCGTGATTCAGGCACGCCGGGCCGGAAGGCTTGATTTCAGCAAGAGAATCCGCACAAAAGGAAGGTTTCGTGATGCAAGACAACCCGATCTGGAAAATGCGCTTCGAGGGCCTCAAGCGCTACGCCCACGCCAACCAGTGGGGCCGGGAATCGGTCCGGCAATGGGCCGAGGAGGGCCTCATGGACGACGCGCCGGAGGTGGTGGCGCTGCTGGAACAATGGCCGCTGCGCTACAAGGATCTGGAAGCCGGAGCCTGGCCGGCCGCGCTGCTGCCCGAGAACCCGGGCTGAGCACGCGGCCGCGGGCACCGCGCCGAAGATTACCGGTGGGTGCGCCGCAGAAAGCCGAAGGCGCCGAGCAGGGCGGCACCCAGCAAGGGCAGCATGCCCGGTTCGGGAACCCTGCCCCGGATGCTGGTGAGGCGGTCGTCGTCCGGGGTGGCGTAGTCGACCAGGGTGTACAGGCGGTCGGTGAGGGCGGTGGTGGTGGCTGCGCCGTTGAGGCCGCCGCGGAGTTCGAGCCCCCAGTCATTCGGCTGGGATTCGAAGAACAGCACGTTGATCGCATACAGGCCGGGGCGCTGAATTCCACCGTGGTGCTCGGGCCGCCGAAGGGGTGGATGCCGTCGTTGTCGAGCACGCGGGTGCCCTGGATGTCCACCGCGCTGCCGTCGTCGGAGGGGAGGTGGAAGGTCCATACCTCGCCGGCATTCTGCACGCCAAAGAAGCCGGCAAAGCGCATGACGGTGTTGAGCACGTCGTCGGTGAGCACGCTGGTGTTGTCCAGCGTGGCCTGGGCTGTGGGGTCGAGCACGGCGCCGTAGGTTGCGAAGACCGAGGTCGAGCCGGCAGCGCCGGCCGGGTAGTCGATGGTGGTGGCGCGGAAGTTGGCGGTGGCGAAGCCGCCGCTGATGATCGTCTGGGCCTGGGCGAGGGTGTCGGTGCCGGCGGCGACGTTGGACCACAGCTGCCCGGTCAGGCCGTTGCCGAGATTCGCCGGGAGCGCCTGGCTGGGGGTGCCGAAGGTGTAGATGGCGGCCATGGCATCCACATTCATCAGCAGGGCGGAAGTCGCGGCCAGGAGGAATTTTGCAGCGGGTTTCATGGGGAAGCTCTCCATCAAGTGGGTTTATCGGGCGGAAAGCCCGAAGTCACGCGTGGCAGGGCTGCGTCGGCACACAAGCCCGGGGGCGGCCATGGAATTTGCCCTTTATGACGGAGAGGAATCCTGGCGCGGCGTGGGGCTGGCTCGGGGCTGGCTTGAGGATCTCTCGCGGCGTTCGCCATGAAGGGTGGCGATTGGCCCAAGCATTATTCGAGCCCCGTGATGTATTTATCAAATAATCAAAGGGCTGCCGGAGGGGCCTAGCGGCGGCGGGGCGCCGGTGTAAAGTTTTCCGACGCTTGGCGATGTACCGCCGATGGAAGAGCCCCCCTGCGGCCACCGCCGTGGATTGTTGCTGTGCGCTCAGGGTTTCCCGTTGCAACAGGCGGCGCGTCACACCGCCAGGGCTTCCCGCACGCCGTCCCGGGGCATGCTTTCGCCCTCGCCGCGCATGATGAATTCGCCGCGTTCCATCAGCAGGTACTGGTCGGCGAGGGATTCGGCGAAGTCGTAGTACTGCTCGACCAGCAGGATCGCCATTTCGCCGGTTTCGGCCAGCATGCGGATGGCGCGCTCGATGTCCTTGATGATCGAGGGCTGGATGCCTTCGGTCGGCTCGTCGAGGATCAGCAGGCGCGGCCCCATGGCCAGGGCGCGGCCGATGGCGAGCTGTTGCTGCTGGCCGCCGGAAAGGTCGCCGCCGCGGCGGTGCATCATTTGTTTGAGCACCGGAAACATCTCGAAGATGCGGCTCGGTATCGGCGTGCTGCCGGGCAGGGTGGCGAGGCCCATCAGCAGGTTTTCCTCTACCGTGAGGCGCGGAAAGATCTCGCGCCCCTGGGGCACGTAGCCGATGCCGGCCTTCACGCGCTCGTGGGGCGGCAGGTGGGTGATGTCGCGGCCGTTCAGATGCATGGCGCCCGATTTGGTTTTGACCAGCCCCATCAGCGACTTGAGCAGCGTGGTCTTGCCCACGCCGTTGCGGCCGAGGAGCGTGGTGACCTTGCCGAGTTCCAGCTCGAACGACAGGCCGCGCAGGATGTGGCTGCCGCCGTAGTACTGGTTGAGGTTTTCAACTTTAAGCATGTTCAGCGCCCCAGATAGACTTCGATGACCCGCGGGTCGTTTTGCACCGTGGCCAGATTGCCTTCGGCCAGCACCGATCCTTCATGCAGCACCGTGACCATGCCGCCGAGTTTCTCGATGAAGGCCATGTCGTGCTCGACCACCACCAGCGAATGCTTGCCGGCCAGCGAGACGAAGAGTTCGGCGGTGCGCATGGTTTCGTCGTCGGTCATGCCGGCGACGGGTTCGTCGAGGAGCAGCAGCTTGGGTTCCTGCATCAGCAGCATGCCGATCTCCAGCCACTGTTTTTGCCCGTGGGAGAGCAGCCCGGCCGGGCGGTCGGCCTCCTTGTCGAGGCGGATCAGGCGCAGGGTTTCGGCAATGCGGTCGCGCTCGTCGGCGGCCAGCCAGGCGAGCAGGCTTTTCCACACGCGCTTGTCGGTCTTCATGGCCAGTTCGAGGTTTTCGAACACGCTGTGGTTTTCGAAGATGGTCGGTTTCTGAAACTTGCGGCCGATGCCGGCGTGGGCGATCTCGGGTTCGGTGAGGCGGGTCAGATCCATCGTCTGGCCGAAGAAGGCCGAGCCGGAGTCGGGCCGCGTCTTGCCGGTGATGACGTCCATCATGGTGGTCTTGCCGGCGCCGTTGGGGCCGATGATGCAGCGCAGCTCGCCGGCGTCGATGGTCAGGTTGAGCTTGTTGAGCGCGCGAAAGCCGTCGAAGCTCACGGTGATGTCGTCCAGATACAGCGCGACGCCGTGGGAGAGGTCGAGCTCGCCGGTGACCAGGTGGCCCATCTGGTCGGCGCCGTCGCTGCCTTCGGGGCGGCCGTCGAGGAGGGCTTCGGCGGTGGTGTTGGGCGCGTTCATGCGGCGGCTCCTTTCTTGAGCATCAGTTTCTTCCACAGGCCGACGAGGCCCTGGGGCAGCATCAGCGTGACTACGATGAACAACAGGCCGAGGAAGAACAGCCAGTATTCGGGAAAGCTCACCGTGAACCAGCTCTTGGCCAGGTTGACCACAAAGGCGCCGATGACCGGCCCGATCAGCGTGGCGCGTCCGCCCACCGCCACCCAGATGGCGATTTCGATGGAGTTGGCGGGTGACATTTCAGAGGGGTTGATGATGCCCACCTGCGGCACGTAGAGCGCCCCGGCAATGCCGCACAGCACGGCCGACACCACCCAGATGAAGAGCTTGTACCAGAGCGGGTTGTAGCCGATGAACATCATCCGGGATTCGGAATCGCGGATGGCCGTGAGCACCCGGCCAAACTTGGAGGTGACCAGCCAGCGCGAAAACACCAGGGTTGCCGCCAGCATGATCGCGGTCAGGCCGAACAGCACCAGCCGGGTTTGCGGCGAGGTGATGCTGTGTTCGAGCACCAACCTGAAGTCGGTGAAGCCGTTGTTGCCGCCAAAGCCGGTTTCGTTGCGGAAGAACAGCAGCATGGCGGCGTAGGTGAGGGCCTGGGTGATGATCGAGAAATACACGCCCTTGATCCGCGAGCGGAAGGCGAAGTAGCCGAACACGAAGGCCACCAGCGCCGGCACCACGACCACCAGCAGGATCACCCACACAAAGCTGTCGCTGCCCAGCCAGAACCACGGCAGCGCCTTCCAGTCGAGGAAGATCATGAAAGCCGGCAGCGCGCCGGCGTCGCTGCCGGCCTGGCGCATCAGGTACATGCCGAAGGCGTAGCCGCCGAGGGCGAAGAACAGCCCGTGGCCCAGCGACAGGATGCCGCCGTAGCCCCAGATCAGGTCCATCGCCACGGCCACCAGCGCGTAGCACATGATCTTGCCGATCAGGGTGATGGCGTAGGCCGACATGTGAAAGGCGCTGTCTTCCGGCACGGCCAGGTTGAGCACCGGCACCAGGATCAGCGCGAGGGCAAGGAAGATGCCCAGCGCCAGCCAGCTTTTGCTGTCCAGCGCGGACAGCACGCGAAGGGTGAGGGGTTTGCGCATGATGTCCGGCCCTTACTCGACGAAGCGGCCCTTGAGGGCAAAGATGCCCTGCGGACGCTTCTGGATGAAGATGATGATGCAGACGAGGATGGTGATCTTGGCGATCACCGCACCGGCCCAGCCCTCCAGCAGCTTGCTGAAGATGCCCAGGCCCAGCGCCGCCCACACGGCCCCGGCGAGCTGGCCGACGCCGCCCACCACGACCACCATGAACGAATCGACGATGTAGCCCTGGCCCATGTCCGGCCCCACGTTGGAGATCTGCGACAGCGCCACCCCGCCCAGCCCGGCGATGCCGGCGCCCAGCGCAAAGGCCATGGTGTCGATGCGCGCGGTGGGCACGCCCACGCAGCCGGCCATCGCCCGGTTTTGCGTCACGGCGCGCACGAACATGCCGAGCCGCGTCTTGTTCATCAGCACCCACACCAGCAGCAGCACGAACAGCGCAAAGCCGACGATGATGATGCGGTTCCACGGCAGCATCAGGTTGGGCAGCAGCTCGATGCCGCCGGACATCCAGCCCGGGTTGGCCACTTCCACGTTTTGCGCGCCGAACAGCACCCGGGCGCCCTGGATCAGCACCAGCGACAGGCCCCAGGTGGCAAGCAGGGTTTCCAGCGTGCGGCCGTAGAGCCAGCGGATCACCGTGCGCTCCATCACCACGCCCACCAGCGCCGCGGTGAAGAAGGCCACCGGAATCGCGGCGGGCAGATACCAGTCGACGTAGTCCGGCAGATAGGCCCGGAACAGGCTTTGCATGCCGTAGGCCGAATAGGCGCCCACCATCAGCAGCTCGCCGTGGGCCATGTTGATCACGCCCATCACGCCGTAGGTGATGGCCAGCCCCAGCGCGGCCAGCAGCAGGATGCTGCCCAGCGACAGGCCCGAGAACACCCGCCCGAGGTTTTCGGCCAGGGCGAGGCGGCCGTCGATGGCCTTGATGGCGGCCACGGCGGCAAAGCGCACCTTTTCGTCGCTCTCGGCGGTCTTGTCGGTGAGCGGCTGCAGCATGCTTTTCACGGTGGGCGAGCTGGTTTCGGCCAGCGCATTGACGGCCGCCAGGCGCACCGCCGGGTCGGCACTGCCGAGGCTGGCCTGGGCGTGGGCCAGCACGAGCAGCGCCTTGATGTCGGCATCGGCTTCCTTCTCCAGGGCCCGGGCCAGCAGCGGGGCCATGTCGGCGCCCACGTTGTTCTGCAGCTTTTGCGCAGACGCCAGGCGCACGGCGCGGTCGGCGTCGAACAGGCTGAGGGCCGCCAGCGCATTGGCCAGCTCGCCGCGGATGCGGTTGTTCACCGTGACGGCTTCGGGGTTGGCCGGCGTTGCGATCGGTGCGCCGCTGGCGGCGTCGAAGGCCGTGTCGCCTTCGAGGATCACGGCCTTGTCGCCGGCCAGATAAAGGCTGTCGTCGGCCATGGCCTTGAGAATGCGGGCCGCGTCGGGGTCGGCCGCCTGCGCAAGCTGGCGGATCGCGGCGACCTTGTCGCTGGAATCCTCGGCCGCCAGCTGGCGGACCAGGGCGGCATCCGGGGTGGCCTGGGACAGACTGGCCCACAGGCAGAGAACTAGGGGAATGATGAGTCGGCGCATGGTTTTTTCCGCTGTTTGTGCAGTACAGCATCCAGATTACGGATGCCGGGCCAGCGCCGGAATACGGCGAATTGCGTAGGTCGAATTGCGTAGGTCGGGTTAGCCCGCAGGGCGTAACCCGACAACACGGCATGCAGAGCGGCCAAGAAAACGGGGCCGCAGCCTCGTTGGCTTGAATTAAAGGCCGCAGACCCTCGATTTCGACCAGCAGGCCGTCCTTGGGCCTGCTCGTTGCCGGCCAGTGTCAGGGCGGGCGGTTTCTCGGTTGAAATAAGGCCGGGGGATGTCGCGGATCTTCAGCGTTTGCGCGGCCTCCAGTCCGACAATGAATATTCACCTTCACTAGGTCGATTCATCGTGGCCATCTTGGCCGCAAGGCCCGACGGTGTCGAAGCTCTGCCCTTCAATTGCGCCTCGAGATCGCCCGGGTTGCGCACTTTGCCGTCGCGGTCACAATCAATCTGGCCGGCGATGAAAATCAGCCGCTTTGCCCCTTCGACTGAGAAGGTTTGGCTGAATGCCTTGCCAACGAAAAGGTCCGGGGGGTTAATGACACGTTTCTCCATGTCCTTGTTCCTTATTGCTTACCGAGAAATCGAAATTCAAAGACTGGTTTGTCACCTTCAGGCCGGCGTTGCCCAGTCTCGTCGGGTTAGCGCAGCGTAATCCGACATCGCATCATCAGCTCTAATCATGTCCGATGCCTTAAAAGCACATTGAATCGCTCCCCCGATCTGACGCATAAAAACCCGCTTTCACATAGATGATCGGACATGCCGACGATGGTATCAATTTCGAACGGACGCGATTGGCGAACGGATCGGAAGGCATTGCGCAGAACATCGCCGGCTTCATCCGAAGCCAGAATGGGGCGGCGGCGATCCGTCTCAAGGGTAAAGAAGAAGGCGCCGCCGGGAACGATGGCGCGTCGATATTGCATGGGGAATGTCGGGTTACGCTGCGCTAACCCGACCTACTTGAACTGCATGCTTCACTCAAAAACAACTTGAACTTCGATGAGTGAAATCGCGCCTAGAGTAGCTTTGCAAAAGCGGCTCACTTCCACGGTCTCTGCCAAGATAACCATTCGCTTAGCGTCTTCGGCAGAAACCTTCATCATTTTTTGGTAGGCCTCAACTTTCTCTAGAGAGACGTCCGTTGGAGCTTCGTGCTGAGGAAGGCACGTAAGGACCAGGTTATCTCCAGAGTATGTCGAGCTTATACCCCGTGTCGTTTCATCATCTATGCCTTTTAGGACTTGCTTCTTGTCGATATTCAAACTGTATTGATCGTGCGAAAAATTGCCCCCCAACACACAGAGCGCTATGTTTGATGACACTTCACCAATTTTGACCGAGTTCGATTGACACACTGGCCTTCCGGGTTTCGAAACGATTTTGAGCCTTGGGGCATCCTCTGCTATGGCGATTGACGATAGGCAGGTCAGAGCGATCAAAGCCAGCCAAGTGGTTGAAAAACGCTTATTCATAAAAGATTCCTTATGGAGAAGCAGTCGGTGTAGATACTGTTAGCGCAGCGTAACCCGACATCGCATGACCGGTCCCGCTCTTGCTCAAACATGTCGACAACCATTGCATAAAGGTAACAATTGCACCACCGGAAGTTATGGCGCGTTGATTGTAGATAGGGAATGTCGGGTTACGCTGCGCTAACCCGTCTATGGACTGTGCGGCTTCAGGTCCGTAATGATTGGGCCAGGTGGCGAGCATTTATGTTCCCCCTACCTAGATTGCCCATAGAAAATTGTGTACTTGATGTTTTGAGAATCGAGATATGCGACCAACGTCGCCAGTAGTAATTTTCTTCTTTGTTCCGTGGTGTTGAACTCATTTTCCCAAATCAGAATGCCGTTCTTGGAGAACTCTGGCGTGTCTTCAACTATTCCGGTGACGGTGCCACATTCGTCAATGTACGTAACTTTTCGGCAGTAATTAAAGACCCGTTCCATTTTGATTGATGGTTCAACAGCGGGCGTGGAGAGAACGCTATGAATGCCCAGCAATAGTCCTTAATCATTTGACGCCTAACGCCAAGGTCAGGGCGCCGCAGCTCTTCAGCGCAGCGCCCTGCACTGCCGGGTTGGCATCAACTGCATCATCGTCCGCAAAATCACATCAATGTATTCGGCGTACTGCCGTTCGTAGGCAATTGCCGGCGTCTTATGCACCCATTTGCTGGGTTGAGCAATTAGTAGGGGACTTGCCCGAACTAGAGTGACCTTATCAGCTTGCAGATCAACAGTACGTACAAGGCAATAGATGATGTAGCGATTCTTGCCACCAATTCGGGTGATGGCTGACATGGACATCATGAAGATGGGATCTAGTATCCATTCAATACGAAGATGCTTTCGTGAATAGTGAAGCAGGATGGTCGGTGTGCTCGCAGTGATAGGCAGGTCCGGCCCTTTAGCACAGACACCACCGATGAAGAATGCGTAATGCCCTTCGCTCGCCTTCAGGGCGGAATGCCCTGCGTTAGCAGTTTCATCTAGATCGATGAAGTTAGTCACCGTAGCAATCTTCTCCATCAGTTGTTTGTAGTGCTCTGTCTCTGGTGCGTGATGTAGTCGAATAGGTAGCGCCCTCCCGACAAGTGTGTCTGAACATACTTGCTGTCAAAGGAGCCACCAGCACCCAAAATGCTTGCCCTGCGCAGGCTGGCTGTAAGCGTTGTTTGAGGTATCTTCTTGAAGAGACGAACACACAGCTCTTCGATGCGTTTCACATTGACGTAGTCAATTGCATCGTCTTTCACGTCAATTAATTGCGCTGCTCTTTGCGCATTCGCCACCTCGACCTGTTTTTCCCACTTCGTTTTTGTTGCGCGCAGCTGAGGTTCGGTAAGCCTTAGGGTGAGGCCGCCTTGGTGCGCGAGGTCATGATCGACGGGACAAAGGACAATAAGATTGTTGTAGGTGTTGTCCTGAGTCTTTTCGTATTCGACTATGTGGTGAATGATGTAAGAAATCCCCTTTTGACCTTTGCACACACTGCATACGAAGTTACTTCTTTCCAGTAGTAACTGAACAATTTGCTCGTCAATTGGTTCCCGCCGTACACAGTGGCTCAAGGTCTTCGCTTCAGCCTCGGAAAGACCGAACTTTGAAACCATATCCTTCTGGCTAAGTGATCTCGCCTTGGTCACAGTGAGCCCAACTGAGTTAGCTTTTTCGGCCAGATCACTAGCAAGACCGTATTGAAGCAGAGTACTTAGAGTGCGTGTATTCATGGGGTCAGTCGCCTCGGAGCGAGTGTGTTGATGCCCAACGTGCAGCTTGAGGGGTTCGATGCATTTGATTTGTTCAAGGTCTTCGATAATTGAGTCGAACTGCTGCTGTGCGAGGGCTGGCCAGCCGTTCAGTTGAAACATGAGCCCGCTCTTTTGAAAAGCATCAGTTTCAGTGAGCTTGTTTTCGTTGTTTCGGCCCTGCCACATGGCATACAAAACAGTGGCGTGCTCACGAGTTAACTCGATTGATGAGTGTGACCATATCTTGTTCCAAATGCTGAGCGCGGCCAATGGAATGAGTTTTGGTTCGACAGCCACACTGGCGACGGTCAGGCTTAAGTCGCCAAAGTCACTGGCAAACTTTCTCCAGTTGAGCCACAGGTTTCCTGGTTTTCTTGATCTACCGCCCCTCGCTCCTTGCGAGTGGATGGTGATCATCTCTATGAACACAGGCGGCTCTAGCGGTGGGGACAAGGAGCAAAACGAATCAACGATTCGGGCCGCAATCTTGGAGTCACTGGGATTGAGCGCCTCAGTAGCGATACGAACCAATTCAGATCGCTTTTCGTTCAGCCGGTTTTTGTCTTCTGTGTAATCCATGGAGAGTCCGAGGCCTGACTTTGTTTTAGGGCGACAGCTCTGCCGCATAACAGCAGAATGCCGGATAGCATGTTCTTCAAGTTACTGTTTAGCAGCAGGAGCTACACAAAAGGCCAAATAACAAGACAGGAAAAGCAGCAGCAGCCGGCATAGTAAGATGATCCGATTCACGTGGCACGTAGTCCGAAAGCATACCGCCTCACTCAAATGTCCGCGATCTGGATCAGCGGCGAATGGCCGATTCTGGCTGTAGGCGTCTTCGTCGGCGCGGAGGGTGGGGGCGGAGACAGCTTTGAGTTGCATTTTCTGCACGATGGTTTCCGTTGCGGGTTGAGCGTGTCGTGGGCTGCCACGCTTAAATCTTAGCGTTTCACGATATTCCACGGAATATGCCATTCGATATACAGAGGCAGAAAATCCCCAGAAAATTCAGCGTTTGACGTGGGCTGCGTGGCGCACGCTTGTCTATCCGGCTCGGGTGGATGCGGTGGCGATGGGGCGAGCTGGCGTGAGGCGCGGCGGGGTTTTGTGCAGGCTGCGCGGGGCTTTCGTGGGGGATGGCGTGTTTTCGGGGTGGCGGGCGATGGCTTTCGTTGGCGGTCGGGAAGCCTGCCGTTGCTGGCCCGCGCTTGCCTGCCTGTAGAGAATTGCTATTTTTTTGCGGCGGAATGCTTCCGTTTGACCCGCAACTGACGCTGTTTGCACTTGAGCTGTTTCATTCTTGCGGAGAGATGCTTTATTTCATTAAGTCAATGCTTCATTCCGGACGTGAAAGGTCTTCGTTCAATCTGGCAATGCGTCATCTCGTATACGAAATATCTTCTCTCACCGGCGTAATGCGTCATTCCGGATGCGGAATGCTTTATCTGGCCGGTGAAGTGCTTTATTCCGAACACGAACAGTTTTTACTAGGTGCTGAAATTCTTCATCTCGACGCAGAGAAGGGAAGTGGCAGGGTTGCGTAGGTCGGGTTAGCCCGCAGGGCGTAACCCGACAACACGGCGTGCGACGGTTGGGTGTCGGGTTACGCTGCGCTAACCCGACCTACGCACGGGTGAATCGGGTTGGTCGGGGTAACCCTCAAACGAAAAACGGGGGCCGAAGCCCCCGTTGATGACGTTTAAACGTGCAGACGCTTACTTGGCTTCGGGCTCGTCCTTTTTCTTGTCGTTGCCGGCGATGTAGGGGCTCCACGGGGCGGCCTTCACCGGGCCGGGGGTTTTCCAGACCACGTTGAACTGGCCGTCGGCCTTCACTTCGCCGATGAACACCGGCTTGTGCAGGTGGTGATTCTTCTCGTCCATCTTGGCCACAAAGCCCGACGGTGCCTTGAAGCTCTGGCCGGCCATCGCGGCGATTACCTTGTCGGTGTCGGTGGACTTGGCCTTTTCGACGGCCTGGGCCCACATGTGGATGCCGATGTAGGTGGCTTCCATCGGGTCGTTGGTCACCACCTTGTCGGCGTTGGGCAGCTTCTGCTTCTTGGCCCAGTCCTTGTACATCTTGGTGAACTTGGCGTTTTCGGGGTTCTTCAGCGACATGAAGTAGTTCCATGCAGCCAGGTGACCGACCAGCGGCTTGGCATCGACGCCGCGCAGTTCTTCTTCACCCACCGAGAAGGCTACCACCGGCACATCGGTTGCCTTCAGGCCGGCGTTGCCCAGTTCCTTGTAGAACGGCACGTTGGAGTCGCCGTTGATGGTGGAGACCACCGCCGTCTTCTTGCCTTCGGAGGCGAACTTCTTGATCTTGGCGATGATGGTTTGATAGTCGCTGTGACCGAAGGGGGTGTAGTCCTCCATGATGTCCGCGTCGGCCACGCCCTTCGACTTGAGGAAGGCGCGCAGGATCTTGTTGGTGGTGCGCGGATACACGTAGTCGGTGCCCAGCAGCACGAAGCGCTTGGCCTCGCCGCCGTCCTTGCTCATCAGGTATTCCACGGCCGGAATCGCCTGCTGGTTGGGCGCCGCGCCGGTGTAGAAGACGTTTTTCTCGAGTTCTTCACCCTCGTACTGCACCGGGTAGAACAGCAGGCCGTTGAGTTCCTTGTACACCGGCAGCACCGACTTGCGGGACACCGAAGTCCAGCAGCCGAAGGTTACCGCCACCTTGTCCTTGGTCAGCAGCTGGCGGGCCTTTTCGGCGAACAGCGGCCAGTTGGAGGCCGGGTCCACCACCACCGGTTCGAGCTTCTTGCCCATCACGCCACCGGCCTTGTTGATCTCTTCGATGGTCATCAGCGCGGTTTCCTTCAGCGCCGTTTCGGAAATGGCCATGGTGCCGGACAGCGAATGCAGGATTCCGACCTTGATCGTGTCGGCCGCGTGGGCCGCAAACGAGGACGCCAGGCCGATGGATGCCACGGCCGCAGACAGGACGGTGGCCTTGATGAAGTTGCGACGAGTGCTCATGAGAGTTCCTTGGAGGTTTGAATGATCCGGGCTGCGTTGTTGTGCAGTGCAAGGCCAGATTAAGTTCGGGGAACTTCGCGAGAAATACGTCAGATTGCGTAGTGGGGCCGCAGACGAAGAAAACATGGCGGCAATCCCCTGCATGGCTTGTAAAAATGGCAGGTGGCGCCGTCCGCCCCGTCGGGCGGGCGGATTCAGGGGAGGTCGATGCAATGACAATGATTCCGTGCTGAGCCGCGACCTGGGCGTCGATGCGGGCGCGGTGGAATTCCGGGATGTGGCCGAAGGCCGGATCCAGCTCGATCCGGACGGCCAGCTGCAGGTGGAAGAAGCCCCGGACTGACTGTTTCAGGGGCGCTTGGCCGGGCGCTTCAGCGCGTGTCTTGCCGAACCTCTTGCCGGATTTCTTCCCACTCGTAGATTCCACCGTCGGCCATCAGGGACATGAACAGCCGGCCGCCCTTGAGCACATACGAGCGGACATAGGGAAGGTCACGCAGCAGCTTCTGGTCCAGCGAAGCCGGGCCGCACAGGGCGCGGGTGCCGGCCACTGGGCCGAGTTCCAGCGACCCCGATCGATCGGCTGCCGGCGTGGCCTGCCAGGTGCCCATGCCCCGGTTGCAGTCCAGCCGCAGGGCCAGCCGGCCGCCGGCGTTGAAGCGGATCGTGTAGCGCTGCGGCTCGCTGATCTGGGTGGTGCCCTGGGCATCGTCCATGGACTGGATTGCGCGCAGTTGCCACGCGCTGCCCTGCAGGTTTGCCGGCGTGCTGATGGCGGCGGTTTTTTTGCAGTGCATTTCCGGCGCCTCGAAGCCCCAGGTGACCCGCGCTTCGCCCTGGTGCTCCCAGAAGCTTTCGTTGCGCCCCTGGTAGCGCGTGCCGCTGGCGCTGATCTGCTGATACATCAACGAGTTGCTGTCGCCGCGTTCGGCGATCAGGCTGGCGGGATCGGTCTGGAAAAACGTGACCAGCAGCTCGCTGCCGGGGCTGTCGTCACACACGTAACGGGCCTCTGCCACTGCCGGCACGAGCCGGTAGCGTACCTGCAGCTCGACGATGCGCAGGCGGTAGGCTTGCTCCACGCAGCTACGCCTGTCGTCGCTTTTCCAGCAGTCGTTGCGCCTCTTGATCCAGCCCCGCTGCTCCGCCTTGAGTACCGGTGGATGTTCGTTGACGGCCTTGCGGCTCGCCGCCGCAAAAACACGCCCGATCACGCGGTCCAGCGCGGACAGGCCGGGGTCCTGGCACACCAGCGCTTCCGTACTGCCCGCAACGGCCTTTTTGCAGTTGATGTCGTGCGTGCCGGCCAGTGCGGCCGCTGCTGGCAATGCGCAGCTCATGGCCACGGCCAGTGTGGGAATCCAGTGGGTGCTCATGAAAACCTCGGGAAGGAATGGGTTGTAAACCGGCCAGAGTATGCCCGACGGATCAGTACATTCCGCACGCTTCAGTCGATGTTCTTGAGCCGCTGCGCAAGCCGTCGACGTAAGCGGTGCAAGGGCCGCGAAGCGCGCTGCTACCATTGATCCATGACGCTCTATCACGACCTTGCCGAGAAGACCGCGGCGCTGATCGCCGAAGGGGTGCTGCGCCCCGGCGACCGCCTGCCCTCCGTCCGCCAGACCTGCCGCCTGCACGGCCTTGCGCCGGTCACCGTCACCCAGGCCTACCACCTGCTCGAAAGCCGGGGCTGATCGAGGCCCGCCCCAAGTCGGGCTACTTTGTGCGGGCGCGCCTCGGCCAAAGTCTGCCCGAGCCGGAAATGACCCGCCCGGTGGGGCATTCGACGCAGCTGGCGGTGAGCGACTTCATCTTCGAGATCCTCGACAGCGTCAAGGATTCGGCGGTTGTTCCGCTGGGTTCGAGCTTTCCCAGCCCCTACCTTTTTCCCCTCGACAAGCTCGGGCGCTTTCTCGCCGCGGCGGCGCGCCACCTGGACCCGCTGTCCACCATCACCGATCTGCCGCCGGGCAATGACGAGCTGCGCCGCCAGTTGTCGCTGCGCTACCTGGCCCACGGCGCCAGCGTGTCGCCGGGGGAAATCGTCATCACCTCGGGGGCGATGGAGGGGATCAACCTGTGCCTGCAGGCGGTAACCCGGCCGGGCGATCTGATCGCCATCGAGTCGCCCACCTTTTACGCCGGGCTGCAGGCCAGCGAGCGCCTGGGCCTCAAGGTGATCGAGATTCCGACCCACCCGCGGGAGGGCATCAGCCTGACCGCGCTGGAAGACGCGCTGCGCCATCACCCGATCAAGGCCTGCCTCTTCATGCTCAACTTTGCCAACCCGACCGGCAGCCTGGTGCCGGACGAGCGGCGGAGGGCGCTGGTCGAGCTGCTCGACCGTCACGATGTGCCGCTGATCGAGGACGACGTGTACGCCGAGCTGCACTTCGGCCCCCACGCGCCCCTGTGCAGCAAGGCGGTGGACCCGAACGGGCGGGTCATGCACGTGTCCTCCTTTTCCAAGTGCCTGGCGCCGGGCTACCGGATCGGCTGGATTGCTGCCGGGCGCTACGCCACGCTGATCCAGCGCCAGAAGCTGTCCACCAGCCTGGCCACCACGGTTCCGGTGCAGATCGCGATGGCCGATTACCTCAAGCAGGGCGGCTACGAAAACCATCTGCGCCATCTGCGCCGCAGCCTTGCGGCCCAGGAGGCCATGCTGGTCGAAGCGGTGGAGGCCCATTTTCCGGAAGGCACCCGGCTGGCCCGGCCCCAGGGGGGCTATTTCCTGTGGCTGGAACTGCCCCGCACGGTGGACGCCCTGCTGCTGCACCGGCAGGCGCTGGAGCAGGGCATCAGCATCGCCCCGGGCCCCATCTTTTCGGCCAAGCGGGAGTTCGGCCACTGCATCCGCCTCAACTTCGGCCACCCGGTCGATGAGCGCCTCCGCGCGGCGGTCGCCACGCTGGCCAGACTGGCCAGCACCCCGCAAGGCTGAATTCCGGGGACACATCCCATCCGGGCGGCGTTCTTGAGAGGCGATTTGTGGGGCGACTTGCAGGGGCGACTTCAGTCGTCCGCGGAGGCTGAACCTGGGATCTACCCTGATTTTGCCAACTGAAGGCAACTGAAGTCGCCTCCACACAAATCTGTTCCTGTTATAAATCCATAGCGCTGAATCTGTTTCCATCTGGCGGCGGGTGATTTACTCCTGATCCAGGAGGAATGCCCGAATGAACAAGCCTGTCAGTAAAGTCCGTGAAGCCAGACTCGAGCTGTACCGCAAGAAAGGGAAGATCCACGCCCGTGAGGTTCGTGGCCGTTTCAACACGATCCGCTGGGCCATGGTGTGGCTGACCCAGATCATTTTTTACGGGGCCTGCTGGCTCCAGTGGGGCGGCCGCCAGGCCATCCTCATCGATATTCCGCACGAAAAGTTTTACCTGTTCGGCCTGGTGCTGTGGCCGCAGGATGCCTTGCTGGGCGCGATTGCCTTGATCCTCGCGGCGACCGGCCTGTTTCTCGTGACCGCCGTGGCCGGGCGGCTGTTCTGCGGCTTTGCCTGCCCCCAGACGGTGTACACCTCGATCTTCATGTGGGTCGAAACCCGGGTGGAAGGCGATCACCTGGCCCGCCTCAAGCTCGACCAAAGCCCGTCAAGCCCGCGCAAGCTGGCCCTGCGCGGCACCAAGCACGCCCTGTGGGGCCTGATCGCGGCCTGGACGGCGATCAGTTTCGTCGGCTACTTCACGCCGATCCGCGAGCTGCTGCCCGCCGTGGCGAGCTGGAATCTCGGGCCGTGGGAGGCTTTCTGGCTGATCTTCTACGCCTTGTTCACCTACGTGCAGGCCGGCTTCGCCCGCGAGGCGGTGTGCCAGCACATGTGCCCGTACTCGCGTTTCCAGGGCGTGATGTTCGACTCCACCACGCGCACCGTCAGCTATGACGTGGCCCGCGGCGAGCCGCGCAAGGGCCAGGGCGGAGGCGACTGCATCGACTGCGGCATCTGCGTGCAGGTGTGCCCCGTCGGCATCGATATCCGTGACGGCTTCCAGTACCCGTGCATCAACTGCGGCCTGTGCGTCGATGCCTGCGACGAGGTGATGATCCGGGTCGCCAAGCCGGTCGGCCTGATCCGCTTTGCCTCCGAGCAGGAGCTGGCCGGCGCCCCCCGGCGCAGCGGCCGGCCACGCCTGGCGGTGTACGCCGGGCTGATCGGCGTGTTCGTCGCCCTTGGCGCCTGGACGCTGACCCAGCGCTCGCTGCTGCGGGTGGATGTGCTGCGTGACCGGGGCAGTCTGTCCCGCGAGACGGCCGATGGCCGCATCGAGAACGCCTACACCCTCAAGCTGATCAACATGGCCGAGCAAGCCCGTGATTTCGAGGTGGCGGTGAGCGGCCTGCCCGGCATCGAGCTGCTCGGTACGCAGCGCTTTGCCGGCGAAGCCGGGAGCATCCGGGAAGTCCGCGTGACCGTCGTGGCCCCGCCCGATGCCGGCAAGTTCGGTGCCAGTCCCATCGCCTTCGTCGTCCAGGCGGCCGGCGATCCGGCAAGCCGGGTTACCGAAAAAAGCACCTTCGTGCTGCCCTGAACATTCCCTGGGCGACTGCAGTCGCCCCCACCTCATCGCCAAGGCCATTCAGCCATGTACCTCTACAACCAAACCGACCAGCGCCTGGTGGACGACCGGGTCGTGCAGTTCCGCGACCAGATGACCCGCTTTCTCGACGGGCGTCTCGACGAGGACAGCTTCCGCCCGCTGCGCCTGCAGAACGGCCTCTACGTGCAGCGCCACGCGCCCATGCTGCGGGTGGCGATTCCCTACGGCACCCTGGCCAGCCATCAGCTGAGAAAGCTCGCCGACATCGCTCGCCGCCATGACCGGGGCTACGGACACTTCACCACTCGCAGCAACATCCAGTACAACTGGGTGCGGCTCGAAGAGGCGCCGGACATCCTGGCCGAACTGGCCACGGTGCAGATGCACGCCATCCAGACCTCCGGCAACTGCATCCGCAACATCACCACCGACCAGTTTGCCGGCGTGGCCGCGGACGAGCTGTTCGACCCGCGCCCTTACTGCGAGATCGTCCGCCAGTGGTCCACGCTGGCGCCGGAATTCCTGTTCCTGCCGCGCAAGTTCAAGATCGCCATTTCCGGCGGCGCGGAAGACCGGGCCGCGGTGCGCTTTCACGACATCGGCGCCAGCGCGCGGGTGGCGGCGGATGGCCGGATCGGCTTCGAGATCTTCGTCGGCGGCGGCCTCGGGCGGACGCCGATGGTCGGCAAGACGCTCAAGGGCTTCCTGCCCCGCGAGGAGCTGCTCAACTATTTCGAGGCCATCCTGCGGGTCTACAACCGCTATGGCCGGCGCGACAACAAGTACAAGGCGCGCATCAAGATCCTGGTGAAGGATCTCGGCCTCGAAGGCTTTGCGAAGGAGGTGGAGGACGAATGGGCGTGGAGCCGGGGCGGCCCCGCCACTCTCACCGAGCAGAGCTTTGTCGACATGGAGGCCTTTTTTGCCCGCGCGGACTACGCCCCCGCCGCGGCCGACGATCCGGGCTACCGCCAGGCGCTGCAGGGCTCCCGCGCCTTTGCCCGGTGGGTCGAACGCAATGTGGCGCCCCACCGGGCCGACGGCTACGCCATCGTCACCCTGTCCCTCAAGAAGACCGGCGCGCCGCCGGGCGACGCCACCGCCGAGCAGATGGACGGCGTGGCCGATCTGGCCGAGCGCTTCAGCGCCGGCGAAATCCGGGTCAGCCACGAGCAGAACCTGGTGCTGCCCCACGTGGCCCGCAAGGATTTGCCGGCGCTGTGGGAAGGTGCGCGCGCCCTCGGCCTCGCCACCCCCAACATCGGCCTGCTGACCGACCTGGTGTGCTGCCCCGGCGGCGATTTCTGCTCCCTGGCCAATGCCCGCTCCATCCCGGTGGCGGCGGCCATCCAGCAGCGTTTCGACAATCTGGATTACCAGTTCGACCTGGGCCCGCTGGAACTCAACATGTCGGGCTGCGTGAATGCCTGCGGCCACCACCACATCGGCCACATCGGCATTCTCGGGGTCGATAAGAACAACGAGGAGTGGTACCAGGTGACCATCGGCGGCCGCGAAGGCGCCGCTGCAGCGCTGGGCAAGGTGATCGGCCCGTCCTTTGCCGCCGGGCAGATCCCCGGGGTGATCGAGCGCCTGCTGGAGGTGTATCTGGCGGCCCGCCACGAGGGCGAGATTTTCATCGACGCGGTCGAGCGAATCGGCCTCGAGCCCTTCAAGGCGCGGGTGTACGGAGGTGCAGCATGAATACCCTGATCCGTAACGGCGAGATCGTCGACGATGGCTGGCAGTGGATCGACGCAGGCGAAGCCGACCTGAGCGTGCGCCTGGCGGCCGGCGGGCGTTTTGTGCTGCCGCTGGCCGCGTGGCTGGTCCACCGGGCCAGTCTCGATCCGGCCTGCGCCGGCGTGTGGCTGGGCCCGGATGACGAGCCGGAATCCGTGCTGCCGTGGCTGGCCGACATTCCGCTGATCGCCATCCGCTTCCCGGTATTCACCGACGGGCGGGGCTATTCCCTGGCCCGCCTGCTGCGCACTCGGCATGGCTACACGGGCGAATTGCGGGCGGTGGGCGACGTGCTGCGCGACCAGCTGTACTTTTTGCAAGGCTGCGGCTTCGATGCCTTCCAGTTGCGCGCCGATCAATGCCCCGAGGAGGCGCTGGCAGCCTTTCAGGATTATTCGTGGGCGCCGCTCAGCGGGCGCTGACCCGGACGGAGCTTTTGCCCGACTTTGTCGATAAGCTGCAGGATTCGTATCTGTCCGTGTCGCGCCGGGCGCTTGCTCTCAACCCTGGAGGTGTCCCGATGAACATGCCTGTCCGTAGCGGCCCCGGTATTTCCGATCACACCCGGGGTGTGCTGGCGGCATTGGTCGTGGTGCTGTGCTGGTCCGGTTTCAATATTGTTTCCCGCCTGGGGAGCAAGGGCGTGATGACGCCTTTTGACATCGCCGCGCTGCGCTTCGGGGTGTCGGGTGTGATTGCGCTGCCGTATTTCATGTCACGGGTGGCGCCGCGGGACTGGCCCCGTTACCTGGTGCTGGCCCTGTTTGGCGGGCTGGGCTACGGGCTGCTGGTGTATTCCGGTTTTGCCTTTGCGCCGACGGCCCACGCAGGGGTGTTCGTGAACGGCGGCATTCCGTTCTGGACGATCGTGATCGTGGCCCTGATGTCCGGCTTCAGGCTGGCACGCCACATCGTCCTGGCCTTGCTGCTGTCGAGTGCGGGGCTGGTCCTGATCGGCTACGAAAGCCTGATTGCGCCCGACGCGGGGTCGCGCTGGATCGGCGACATCCTTTTTCTGCTGGCCGCCCTGACCTGGGCCGTGTTCGGCTTGCTGATGCGGCGGTGGGCGGTGCGGCCGCAACTGGCGATCAGCGGCGTGGCGACGTTTTCGATGCTGATCTACATGCCGGTTTATCTGCTCTGGCTGCCCCAGGCGATTTCTGCCAGTCCGGCTGCCGAGATTGCCTTGCAGGCGGGGTACCAGGGAATCGTGGCGGCCCTGCTGGCGGGGGGCATGTACAGCTATGCCAATCAGAAGATCGGCTCATGCGAGGCGTCGATGATGCTTGCGCTCGTGCCGGGTGTTTCGGCCATTGGGGCGTTTTTCATCCTTGACGAGGCGCTGACGGTTTATGTCGTGGTGGGGATTGTGGTGGTGTCCGTTGGCGCGATTCTTGGCGCCATGCCGCCTGGCGCGGTGCTGAAGCTGCTCAAACGCCCGCGGGGTGTGTAGCCTCGTTTCAAAAAAACCGGCCGGCGAGACACAAAGTCTCGCCGGCCGGTGTGGTGTGCTCAGGCCGCGGCGTTCAGCAGCAACGCCCGGGGCGCCCGTCTCCGCCGCCGTAGCGGGCCTCCTGGCGCTCCCGGAAGAAGGTTTCGTAATCCATGACCGGCCGCTCCGGGTGCGTCAGGCGCATGTGCTGGACATAGGTGTCGTAGTCCGGCACGCCCACCATCAGGCGGGCGGCCTGGCCAAGATACTTGCCCATGCGGGCGAGGTCCGAGAACATGCCGTGTCCTTTATACGTGGAAGTTCGCCGGAATCGGCGCGTAAGGCGTTTCCTGGTCGGTACGCTGTTTCTGGCCCAGGGCCTTGCGGCAGGCCGGAATGGTAAAGGCCAGGATGCTGACCACCAGGAACAGGAAGAGCGCCGCCATGCCGGCGTCGATCTGGTTGTTCAGGATGATCTGGTGCATCTGATCGATGTTTTTGGCGGGTGCCAGCAACTCGCCCTTATCCAGCGCGGCCTGATACTTGTTGGCCGCGGCCAGGAAGCCGATTTTCGGGTTTTCGTGAAACACCTTCTGCCAGCCCGCGGTCAGCGTGCACAGCAGCAGCCACGCGGTGGGCACCATCGTGACCAAGGCAAAGCGTTGCCGCTTCATCTTGAACAGCACCACGGTGGACAGCATCAGGGCAACGCCTGCCAGCATCTGGTTGGCAATGCCGAACAGCGGCCACAGGGTGTTGATGCCACCCAGCGGATCGACGACGCCCTGGTACAGGAAGTAGCCCCAGGCGGCGACGCACAGGGCCGTGGCGACCAGGCTGGCCACGATGGAATCCATCCGGCGCATGGACGGCACAAAGGTGCCCATCAGGTCTTGCAGCATGAAACGTCCGGCACGCGTACCCGCATCGACAGCGGTGAGGATGAACAGGGCTTCGAACAGAATGGCGAAGTGGTACCAGAAGGCCATCATCGTCTTGCCGCCGATAAAGCCGGAAAGGATGTGCGCCATGCCGACCGCCAGGGTCGGCGCGCCACCGGCACGCGAGATGATGGTGTTTTCGCCGACATCCTTGGCCGTCTGGGTGAGCATTTCCGGGGTGACCACGAAGCCCCACTGGGAAATCACCTGGGCTGCCTGCTCGGCGGTCGTGCCGATGATCGCGGCCGGACTGTTCATGGCGAAATAGACGCCGGGATCAATCACCGATGCTGCCACCAGGGCCATCATCGCCACAAACGATTCCATGAGCATGCCGCCGTAACCGATCAGTCGGGCGTTCTTTTCGTTATCCAGCATCTTGGGCGTCGTGCCGGAGGAAATCAGGGCGTGAAAGCCTGACACCGCGCCACAGGCGATCGTGATGAACAGGAAGGGGAACAGGCTGCCCGACCAGACGGGGCCGCTGCCATCGATGAAGCGGGTGAGGGCCGGCATTTGCAGGTCAGGTGCAACGATCGCAATGCCGACGGCCAGGCCGAGGATGGTCCCGATTTTCAGGAAGGTGGACAGGTAGTCGCGCGGGGCCAGCAGCAGCCACACCGGCAACACCGAGGCGACGAAGCCGTAGCCGACCAGCATCCAGGTGAGTTGCTTGCCGTCGAAGGTGAACAACGGGCCCCACACCGGGCTGGCGGCAATGTCGCCGCCGTAAACGATGGAGGCCATCAGCAGGATGAAGCCGATCACCGACATCTCCGCGATCCGGCCCGGACGCAGGTAGCGGCTATAGACGCCCATCAGCAGCGCAATCGGGATGGTCGCCATGACGGTGAAGGTACCCCACGGCGAGCCGGCCAAGGCCTTGACCACAATCAGCGAGAGCACCGCGAGGATGATCACCATGATCATGAAGGTGCCGAACAGGGCGATGACGCCGGGCACCGCGCCCAGTTCGGATTTGACCAGATCGCCCAGGGAGCGGCCGTCCCGGCGCGTGGAAATGAACAGCACGATGAAATCCTGGACCGCACCGGCAAAGACCACGCCGGCCAGAATCCACAGCATTCCGGGCAGGTAGCCCATCTGGGCGGCCAGCACGGGCCCTACCAGGGGCCCGGCGCCTGCAATGGCGGCAAAGTGGTGGCCGAACAGGACGTACTTGTTGGTGGGAACGTAGTCGAGGCCGTCGTTATGGCGAATCGCCGGGGTCATCCGCGTGGAGTCCAGCTCCATGACCCGGTCGGCGATAAACAGGCTGTAGTAGCGGTAAGCGATCAAGTACGTGCACACGGCCGCGATGACCAGCCACAGTGCATTGATGGTTTCACCGCGATTGAGGCCGACGACGCCGAGCGCGCATGCGCCAAGAATGGCCACTAACGCCCAGGCTGCGTGGCGTTGAATGTTTTGCATTTTGATTTTCCTGAGGTGAAAGCCGAAGTTTACGCCTGCGGTAAAAGTTGTCTTTACGGGTTATCACCTAGGAAAGCGCGGCATGCATCGCCGGCTGCGGGCGGCTCCGGCGCTCACCCGCCGCGCATTTTCCCCATTGCCAGGTTGGCCGCGGCCGTTCGGGTTTCCACGCCGAGCTTCTCGAAAACGTGCTCGAGGTGTTTGTTCACCGTGCGCGGGCTGCTGCCGAGGATGTCGCCGATGTCCTTGCTGGTTTTGCCCTGGACGACCCAGTAGAGGACTTCGGCCTCGCGCTGGGTGAGGCGGAAGGCGGCGATGAGGGATTCGACGGCGGAGGCATCGTTTTCCTCGCGCAGCACGACCAGCCATTCGTCGTCGCCGGTCTGGTCGTGGAAGGAGGCGAGCAGCCGGCGGGAGCCATCGGCGATGAGCAGGGCTTGCGCTTCGCGGCCGTCGTGGCGGGCGGCGTGGGCGGCGGCGATCCAGGCGATCAGTTCTTCCGGGGCGACGTGTTCCGGGTTGGCGAAGTAGTCGTTCATCAGGCGGCGGGCGAGGGGCGTTTGCCACACCAGCTTGCCGTCGGCGGCGCGCACGGCCACGGTGGCCTGGCCGAAGGCGTCGAGGGCGCTGCGGGCCTGGCGCATCTGGCGGGCGTTCTGCACGTGGGCGGCGATGCGGGCGAGCACTTCGGGCGGGCGGATCGGCTTGGTGACGTAGTCGGCGCCGCCGGCGGCAAAGGCGGCCACCACGTGCTCGGTTTCGGTCAGCCCGGTCATGAAGACGATGGGGATGTGCTGGGTTGCAAAGTCGGCCTTGAGCCGGCGGGCCACCTCGAAGCCGTCCATTCCGGGCATCAGCGCATCGAGCAGGATGACGTCGGGCAGGCTCTGGCGGGCCCGTTGCAGCGCCGATTCGCCGTTGGTGGCAACCAGCACGGTGTGGCCGGCCTCATCGAGGGCGTCGTGGAGCAGCGCGAGGTTTTCCGGGACGTCGTCGACGATCAGGACGATGTCGGAGATCAGGCGTTCATTAGAGAGTGTCGGGGTTGGCATCGCGCAGCTTCCGGAGGATTTCCTTCATCGCGTCGAACTGGAACTGGCGTGCCAGATCGCGCAGGACGCGCACGAATTCGCTGTGCGCGGTGTCGAGGCGTTCGATTTCGCCCAGTTTGTTGAGAATGCCGCGCAGGTAGCCCAGGACGATCAGTTCATCCAGCGCGGCGAGGTGGGCCTCGGCCGGCGCGATGAGCGGCAGCGGCGTCTGCGGGGCGGGGACGGCCGAAGGCGGCGGGCTGTCGGCGCTGACCCATTCGAGCTGCAGCTTGCGGCCCAGCCAGTCGAGCAGCTCGGGCAGGCGCAGGGGCTTGACGATGAAATCGTCCGGCGCAATGCCGGCGTCGTTGTCCAGCCCCTTGTCGAAGGCGTTGGCGGACAGCACCGCGAGGTGGGCGCCGGTGAGCTGTTGCTGGCGGATGCGGCGCAGGGTTTCCCAGCCGTCGATGCCCGGCATGCCGAGGTCCATGAACACGAGGTGGGGCGCAAAGCGCGGGATCACCTTGAGCGCCTCTTCGCCGCTGGCGGCCTGTTCAAGCACAAAACCCAGGGGTTCGAGCATGCTTTGCAGCATGTCGCGATCCACCTTTTCGTTGTCGACCACCAGGATGCGCCGGCGCACGCCCACGTAGCCGATGCGGTTGCCGCGCGGCAGTTCGCCGGCGGCCTGGGCCGAATGCACCTGCGGCAGAAACAGGCGGATGCGGAACAGCGTGCCCTCGCCCGGCGTGCTGGAAACCTGCATCTGGCCGCCCATCAGGTCGGTGAGCATGCGCGCGATGGTGAGCCCGACGCCGCTGCCGCCGGCCTGCGCGGTGCTGCCGCGCTCGAAGGGCTCGAAGATGCGTTCCAGGTCGGCGGCCGGAATGCCGGGGCCGCTGTCGCGGATGTCGAACACGGCCATTTCGCGGCGGCATTCGACCTTGAAGGTGACGCCGCCGCGCGCGGTGAATTTGACGGCGTTGCCCAGCACGTTGATCAGGATCTGGCGCAGGCGCCTTTCGTCCACGCGCACCACGGGCGGAATCTCGCCGGCCGGCTGGTAATCGAAACTCAAGCCCTTGTTGCGGGCCTGCAGCTCGAACATGCCGACGATCTGGTGCAGGAAATCCGGAAAATCCAGCGCCCGCACGTCGAGGGTCAGTTTGCCGCCCTCGATGCGCGCGATGTCCAGCGTGCCCTCGATCACCGACAGCAGGTGGTCGCCCGACCTGCGGATGACGCTCACGGCCTGCCGGCGGGCGGGCGGAATGTCCTCGTCGGCGTCCAGGATCTGCGCGTAGCCGAGGATGCTGTTGAGCGGGGTGCGCAGTTCGTGGCTGATGGCGGTGATGTAGCGGCTCTTGGCCTGGTTGGCCTGCTCGGCCACGTGGCGGGCCTTTTGCAGGGCTTCGTCGGTGCGCTGGTGGGATTCGATTTCCTGCATCAGGAGCTGGGTCTGGCGGTTCGATTCTTCCTGCGCCACGCGGCGGCTTTCCTGGGTCAGCACCATCCACCAGGCGCCGACGCCCGAGAGCATCAGCAGGGCGGCAAAGCTCTTGATGAAGCTGTCCTGCAGCGCGGCGTGGACTTCGGGGTGGCCGCTGCCGAGGGTCAGGCTTTCGTGGGTGTAGAGCACGCCCAGCACCAGCGCCAGCACCGGCACGATGCCGGTCATGAGCAGCAGGTAATGGCCCAGGCCGGTTTCGAGGTAGGGCACCGCCGAGGCCGGCAAGAGGCGGCGCAACAGGGTGTTCCACTGGGCGGCGAGGCTGGCCTCGGGTTTGCACAGGTCGTGGCAGCGGGCGTCGAGCGAGCAGCACAGCGAGCAGATCGGGCCCTGGTAGGCGGGGCAGTGGGCCATGTCTTCGGCTTCGTAGTCGCGCTCGCACACGGCGCATTTTTTGCCCACCCCGGCTGCGGGCTGGCGCGCCAGGTAGTAGCGGCCGCCGGTGATCCAGGCCAGCAGCGGCGACACCACGAAGGCGGCGCCCAGCGCGACAAACGAGGCATAAGGCTGCACGCCCTCGCCAAACAGGCCGACAAAGCTGGCAATCGACAGCAGCGAGGCCGCCAGCATGGCCCCGACGCCCACCGGGTTGATGTCGTAGAGGTGGCCGCGCTTGAACTCCATGCCCGGCGGCGACAGGCCCAGCGGCTTGTTGATGACCAGGTCGGCCACCACCGCGGCCATCCACGATATGGCGATGTTGGAGTACAGCCCGAGCACCTGGCCGAGGGCCCGGAAAACGTCCAGCTCCATCAGCAGCAGCGCGATCAGCGTATTGAACACCACCCACACCACACGCCCGGGGTGGCTGTGGGTGAGCCGGGCAAAGAAGTTGGACCACGCCAGCGAGCCGGCGTAGGCGTTGGTGACGTTGATCTTGAGCTGCGAGACGACGACGAAGAGCGCCGTGACGGCAATCGCAAGCAGGGTGTTGTCGAAGGCGTGGGAGAAGCCGATCAGGTACATCTGGTTCGGGTCGATGGCCTTGTCGACCGGCACCTGGTTGCGCAGCGCGAGGTAAGCCAGCAGCGCGCCGCCCAGCATCTTGAGGATGCCCGGCAGCACCCAGCCGGGGCCGCCGATGACCACGCCGAGCCACCAGCGGCGGGCGTTGGCGGGCGTTTTTTCGGGCATGAAGCGCAGGTAATCCACCTGTTCGCCGATCTGCGTGATCATCGCGATGCCCACGGTCAGCGCGGCGCCGAACAGTTGCGGGTCGAAGTGGGCGCCGTCGCCCCGGGCGCCGGGGTAGCGCCACAGCCCGGCCAGCGCGCCGGGTTCGTCGGCCAGCACGAAGGCGTAGGGCAGCACCAGCAGAAAGAGCCACAGCGGCTGTGTCCAGGCCTGCAGTTTGCTGATGGCGGTGACGCCGTGGCTGACCAGCGGAATGACCGCCAGCGCGCAGATCAGGTAGCCCCACGCGGGCGGAATGCCGAAGGCCAGCTCCAGCGCGTAGGCCATGATGGCCGCTTCCAGCGCAAAGAATATGAAGGTGAAGGAGGCGTAGATCAGGGAGGTGATCGTCGAGCCGATGTAGCCGAAGCCGGCGCCGCGGGTCAGGAGATCCATGTCCAGCCCGTGTTTGGCGGCGGTGTAGCTGATGGGCAGGCCGAGCAGGAAGATGATCAGCCCGGTGGCGAGAATCGCCCAGAAGGTGTTGATGAAGCCGGCGTCCACCAGCATGGTGGCGCCCACGGCCTCCAGCACCAGAAACGAGGCCGCGCCGAAAGCCGTGTTGGCCACGCGCATTTCCGACCACTTGCGAAAGCTGCGCGGGGTGAAGCGCAGCGCGTAGTCCTCCATCGTCTCGTTGGCGACCCAGATGTTGTAGTCGCGGCGGATCTTGATGACTTTTTGTGCTGCGGGCCTGGGGTCGGAAGTCATGGTCGCGATGCCTCTGCGTGGCGCAGTTTCGTAGGTCGGGTTAGCCCATAGGGCGTAACCCGACAACGGCCAGTCTAGTCCTTGAGCGCGGCCAGAAATTTTTGCCGGGCGGCTTCGAGTTCGGCTTTCGAGAAATCGTCGCTCAGGCGCAGGGCGGTGCCGAAGAAGCGCTCGAAGGCGGCCAGCACGGCGGCCTCGTCGAGCGTGCGCGCGGCCTCGGGCTGGGCCGGCGGGGTGAAGCCGTCGGCGGGCTTGAGCACGGCGTAGCGGGGGATCATGCGCTGGCCGTGTTTTTCGGAGGCGGCGGTCATCGGGCCGGTTTTGGTGAAGATTTCACCGTCGTATTCGAAGCGGGCGCCGAGAGGGAGCTGGGTGAGTTTCATGGCGGGGTTCCGGGGTGATCAGCCGCCCAGCGCGCGGGCGATGAAGTTGCGCGGGACGCGGGTTTTGGGCACCTTGGCGCTGAACCAGTTGCGTACGTCGTCGTCGAGGCCGAGGCCGTGCATGTAGTTGTAGAGCGCCTTATTGAGCGCCACGCCGAGGCTGTCGTGATCGACGCCGGTGGGGTCGATGAAGCCGACGTCGTTCTTGGCGAAGCTGATCGGCGGCAGCGGCTTGAGCGTCACGCCGAATTCGTCCGGGTTTTGCCCGACCGGCGAATGCACGGTGCACACGAAGCGGTGGAAGAAGCCGGACTGGATGCAGCCGGCGTCGAAGAGCTGGCGCACGTATTCCAGCGCGTCGACGGTGTCCTGCACGGTTTGGGTGGGAAAGCCGTACATCAGGTAGGCATGCACGAGGATGCCGGCGTCCGAGAAGCCCTTGGTGACGCGGGCCACCTGATCCACCGAGACGCCTTTTTTCATCAGCTGGAGCAGGCGGTCCGAGGCCACTTCAAGCCCGCCGGAGATGGCGATGCAGCCACTGTCGGCGAGCTGCTGGCACAGCTCGGGGGTGAAGGATTTTTCGAAGCGGATGTTGCCCCACCACGAAATCGAGCGGTTGCGGCGGGCCAGTTCGTCGGCCATGGCCTTGAGGGCCTTGGGCGGCGCGGCTTCATCGACGAAGTGAAAGCCGGTCTGGCCGGTTTCGTTGACCACGGCTTCGATGCGATCGACCAGCAGCCCGGCGCCGATGCCGTCGTAGCGGCCGATGTAGTCGAGGCTGACGTCGCAGAAGCTGCACTTTTTCCAGTAGCAGCCGTGGGCCACGGTGAGCTTGTTCCAGCGCCCGTCGGACCACAGCCGGTGCATGGGGTTGAGCATGTCGAGGATGGACAGGTAGCGATCCAGCGGCAGGCCGTCCCAGGTGGGCGTGCCGACTTCGGCGAAGGGCACGTCGGGTTCGACGAGGTTGATGTAGCGGACTTGGCCGGTTTTTGCGTCGCCTTCACGCACGTAGGTGCGCACCAGCCGCGAGCGGCCGCGCTTGCCGTCGAGGTGCTCGAGGAGCGCCAGCAGCGGGCGCTCGCCGTCGTCGAGGGTGAGGTAGTCGAAGTAATCGAAGACGCGCGGTTCGGTGAGTTCGCGCAGTTCGGTATTCACGAAGCCGCCGCCCAGCACGGTGACGATCTCCGGGTGGTGGGCCTTGATGGTCTGGGCGATGCGGAAGGCGGCATACACCGAGCCGGGAAAGGGCACCGACAGCAGCACGATCTGGGGCTGGTGGCGCGCGAGGGTGTCCAGCGTGAGCCGGTGCAGGGTTTCGTCCACCAGCGTGGGCGGCGCGGCGAGGGCGGCGGCCAGCGGGGTGAAGGTCGGCTGGGCCATGGCCAGGGATTCGGCGTAGCGGACGAATTCGAAGCGCGAATCGGCGGCCTCGCGCAGCACGTCGGCCAGATCGTTGAGGTAGAGCGTGGCCAGGTGGCGGGCCTTGTCCTGCACGCCGAGCGCGCCGAAGGCCCAGGCCAGCGGGTCGCCGCCGTCCGGGTCGATGTACACGTCGAGCGAGGCAAAGCGCGGCCCTTCGGGCAGGAAGGCGCGGCTGGCGATGCGGTGGGCGATGGTCGGGTCGCGGCCCTGCAGGAAGGCGATGGCCGGGCCGATGGTGGCGGTGTAGCGCTGGAACTGCGCATCGAAAGAGGCCAGTGCCGGCGGGCGCTTCTTTCCCGGCAGGGCGCGCAGCTTTTCGCGCAGGGCGGCGAGGCTGGCGGGGGTGAACAGTTCGAGCACCAGCTTGAGGGCCAGGTCGTCCTGCACCGCATCCACTCCCCGCGAGCGCAGGAAGCCGGTGAGATAGGCGGTGGACGGGTAGGGCGTGTTGAGCTGCGTCATCGGCGGGATGATCGACAGCACGCGGCGCGGGCTCGTCTGCATGGCGGGGTTTCGCGTGGGGTGGTAGGCCGGGGCGGGAATGATAGCGGATCAGTGCCGGCCGCCGGGATTGCGCCGGTAGATCAGCCCGGCGAGCGCGGTGAGCAGCCCGCAGGCGATGAGCGTGGGGCGCACCCCGAAGGCGTGGGCGAGGCTGCCCACCGCAAAGCTGCCGATGGGCGCAAGGCCGAGAAAGGCCATGGTGAACAGCGCCATGACGCGGCCACGGAAATCGTTGTCGACGGCGGTCTGGATCAGCGTGTTGCTGCCGGCCACGCACAGCAGGAGGCAAAAGCCCAGCCCGACCAGGATGGGCACGGCCTGCCACAGCGTGCCGGTGAGGGCGAACAGGGCCAGGGCAAGGCCCACCAGCGGCACGCTGCGGCCGACCAGCGCGGCCAGGCCGGCGGTGTCGCTGCGCCGGGCCAGCACCACCGCGGCGAGCAGCGCCCCGGCACCGGCACTGCCCATCAACAGGCCGAACAGGCGCGCGTCGCCGCCGAGGATTTCGCGGGCGAACAGCGGCATCAGCACCGTGTAGGGCGTGGCGAGCAGGCTGAGGCTGGCGATGAGCAGCAGCGAGGCGCGGATGCGGCGGTGGGCGGCGGCATAGCGCAGGCCTTCGCGCAGGGCCTGCAGCGGCGGGCTGGATGGTTTGCGCGGCGCGTCGGCGGGCAGGCGGATGGCCCGCAGGGCCAGCAGCACGGCCAGGTAGGAGCCCGCGTTGAGTAAAAAGCACAGCGCCTCGCCGCTTGTGGCGACGATCCAGCCGGCAAGGGCCGGCCCGACGAAGCGGGTGGCGTGCATCATGAAAGAGTTGAGGGCGATGGCGTTGGCCAGGTCGGCCTTGTCGTCGATGAGCTGCACCACGATGGCCTGGCGGGCGGGCACGTCGAGGGCGTTGATGCAGCCGAGGCCAAAGGCCAGCACGATCAGATGAGCGGGCGTGGCCATATCCAGCCAGGCCAGTACGGCCAGCAGCAGGGCCTGCACCATCGACAGGGCCTGGGTGGCGAGCAGCAGGTGGCGGCGGTCGAGGCGGTCGGTGATCACGCCGCCGAAGGCGCTGAAGGCGAGGATGGGGATCTGGCTGGCAAACGCCACCGTGCCCAGCACCAGGGCCGATCCGGTGAGCCGGTAGGCCAGCCACACCATTGCGATCTGCTGCATCCAGGTGCCGGCCAGCGACACGATCTGGCCGGCGAAGTAGATGCGGTAATTGCGGGAGGCGAGGGCGCGGAGATAGGCGGGCATGGGTGGGCTGCGGCTGCGGGGTGTGTCACGGTAGCCCGGTCGGGCCGCCGGGGGAAGGGGGACGGGAAGGGGGACGGGAATGGGAAGGAATGGGGAGAGCGGGCTGCGGGCCCGGCCGTGCTACCGTTTGTCGCTGCGGTTGCTTGCCGCGATGCTCAGGAGATTTCGATGGATTGGTATTTGATGGCCTTGAAGAAGTACGCGGATTTCAAGGGGCGCTCCCAGCGCAAGGAATACTGGATGTTCACGCTGTTCAACCTGCTGGCGTTCTTTGTGCTTTCTGTTGTCGGCGGCATGCTGGGTGATCAGGCCGAGCTGCTGACCGGTATCTACAGCCTTGGGGTGTTGCTGCCGAGTGTTGCGGTGACGGTTCGTCGGCTGCACGACATCGGCAGGTCGGGCTGGTGGGCGCTGCTGATGGTGGTTCCCGTGGTGGGGGCGCTGATTTTGGTGATTTTTGCGCTGCAGGACAGCCAGGCGGAGGAAAACGAGTACGGGCCCAATCCGAAGGCTCCGGTGTTCCCTTATCAAGCCTGAGCGGGTGGCCGGTATTCAATGGCCGGGTTGATAGCCTGGCCGGGTGCGCTGAAAAACGCGTTCGCCCATCACGTGGGTGGCCACCACGCAGCGTTCGTCGCCCAGGATCATCAGGGCGAACAGGCGTTCGGCGAGGGATTGGGTGTGTTCCATGCGCCAGGCAAGCTCGGGGGTGGCGGCCCAGTCGAGGACGACGAAGTCGGCTTCCCGGCCGGGGGTGAAGTTGCCGATGAATTCGTCGAGATAAAGCGCCCGGGCGCCGCCGAGGGTGGCGAGGTAGAAGCCGCGCAGGCCGGATAGCGGCGCGGCGCGGGCCTGGCTGACCGAGTAGGCGTCGCCCAGGGTGCGCAGCAGGCTGAAGCCGGTGCCGGCGCCTACATCGGTGGCGAGGCCCACGCGCATGCCCGTGGCAGCGCTGGCGGCGTGGTCGAAGAAGCCGCTGCCCAGGAACAGGTTGGAGCTGGGGCAGAAGGCTGCCGCGGTGCCGCTGGCGGCCAGTGCCTGACGATCCGCTGCGTCGAGGTGGATGCAGTGGGCGTAGAGGGCGCGCGGCCCGGTCAGCCCGTAATGGGCGTAAACATCCAGGTAGCTGCGTCGCTCGGGGAAGAGGGCCTTGACCCAGGCGATTTCGGCCGGGTTTTCGGCGAGGTGGCTTTGCAGGTGCAGGTTGGGCCGCGAGGCGAACAGTTCGCCGGCGAGCTGCAGTTGTTGCGGCGTGGAACTGGCGGCAAAGCGCGGGGTGATGCTGTAGCGCAGGCGGCCCTGGCCGTGCCAGCGCTCGATGAGGGCACGGCTGTCGCGGTCGCCGCTGGTGGCCGTGTCGCGCAGGTTTTCGGGGCAGTTGCGGTCCATCAGCACCTTGCCGCACAGCATGCGCAGGTTTTTGGCGCTGGCGGCGTTGAAGAATGCATCAACCGAATGGGCGTGCACGGTGGCGAACACCGAGGCGGTGGTGGTGCCGTGGGCGAGCAGGCGGTCGACGACGAAGGCGGCGCTGCGTTCGGCTTCGCGGACATCGGCAAAACGGGCCTCGGCAGGAAAGGTGTAGTCGTTGAGCCAGTCGAGCAGCTGGCGGCCGAAGGAGGCGATGACGCCGGCTTGCGGGTAGTGCAGGTGGCAGTCGATGAAGCCGGGCAGGACGAGGTGGCCGCGGTGGTCGTGGAGCGTGGCGGCGTGGCGGATGCCGGGCGGCAGGGCGGCGCTGATGTCGCTCCACGGGCCGGCGGCGTGGATGTGGCCGTCGCTGATCCACAGCGCGCCGTCGTCGAAATACTGCCAGGCGGCGGGGGCGTCGGCGGGGCCGGGGTCGGCGACAAAGTGCAGAACCTGGCCGCGGACGAGGACGTGCGTGGAGGCGGATGGGTTCATTGCGGGCGCGGCATGGACGACAGCGGCGGGGCGTCGGGGCCGGGGTGGGCGGCGTGGCGGATGGCGGCGCGGGCTTCGCGTATCTGCAGCAGCTGGGCGGCCACCGAGGCGGCGATGGCCGCCGGGTGCTTGCTGCGGATGCCGGCAATGCCGATGGGGCAGGTGAGGTCGGCGAGGCGCAGCGGCGGCAGGCCGCGGGCGGTGAACTGGCGGTTGAAGCTGGCGCGCTTGCTGGCCGAGCCGATGAGGCCGAACCAGGCAAAGTCGTGGCGCTCGAAGATGGCCTCGCAGATCGAGAAATCCAGCGTGTGGCTGTGGGTCATGACCAGGAAGTAGCTGCCCGGCGGCGCGGCGCGTACTTCGGAGGTGGGCGTGTCGGTGGCAACGGCCTCCACGCCGGGCGGAAGGCTCGCCGGAAAAATGTCGTCGCGCCCATCCACCCAGGTGATGCGGGCGCCCAGAGGCGCAAGGGCGCGGACGGTGGCGCTGCCCACGTGGCCGGCGCCGAAGATCAGTACCGGAAAGGCATCGCCACCGATCTGTTGGGTGAAGGTCCAGCGGGCGCCGCGTACCTGCAGCAGCGCTTCGTTGCCGCCGGGGTGCGCGATGGCCTGCCACACGGAGGCCGGGTCGCCTTCGGCGATGCGCCGTTGCAGGGCCTGACCGGCGGCAAGGGTGGCGGCGCGGGCTTGCCAGGCGGCGGCCTCCGGCGGGTCGATGCGTTCGATGACCAGCCACACGATGCCGCCACAGCACTGGCCCAGCGACGGGCCGAGGGCGACCCGCAGCAGGCGCGGCGGGCCACCCACTTCGAGCAGGGCCCGCGCGGCGCCGCCGGCCAGCCATTCGAGCTGGCCGCCGCCAATGCTGCCAAGGCTGGCGGCGGCCCCGACCAGCATGGTGGCGCCGGCTTCGCGGGGCGTGGAGCCGACGGTGTGCACCACGGTGACGAGCACCGCGGCCTGGCCGCCGGCGAGGGTGTCGGCGAGGGCCGGGAGCCAGCTGTTCATGTCAGGGTGCCTCCGTTGAGGGCGCGCAGGATGGCTTCCGGCGTGGCGGGGGCGTCGAGCGGCGGGCGGGCGCCGGGCTCCAGGGCTGCGGCCACCGCGTCGCGCAGCGCGAAGAAAACCGACAGGGCCAGCATCAGCGGGGGTTCGCCAACGGCCTTGGAGCGGTGGATGGCGTCCTCGGAGTTGGCGTTGTCGAACAGGCGCAGCTTGAACACCGGTGGCAGGTTGGAGACTGCGGGAATCTTGTAGGTGGAGGGCGAGTGGGTCAGCAGGCTGCCATCGGGGCCAAAGACCAGTTCTTCGCAGGTGAGCCAGCCGAGGCCCTGCATGAAGCCGCCTTCGATCTGGCCGATGTCGATGGCCGGATTGATCGGGCGGCCGGCGTCGTGAAGGATATCGACGCGCAGCACGCGGTGTTCGCCGGTGAGGGTGTCGATGGCCACTTCGCTCACCGCGGCGCCGTAGGCGAAATAGTAGAAGGGCCGGCCGTGCAGGGTGCTCGGGTCGAAGTGGATCTTGGGCGTGGTGTAGAAGCCGGCATCCCACAACTGCACGCGGGCCCGGTAGGCGTCGGCGACGACCTGGGCGAAGGGGCTGTTGAAGCCCGGCGCGCGAACCTGGCCAGCGGCAAAGCCGACCTGCCCGGCGTCGATGCCGAGCCGTCCGGCAACGAAGGCGGCTATGCGTGCGCAGATCGTCCGGCAGGCGGCCTGGGCGGCCTTGCCGTTGAGGTCGGTGCTGCTGGAGGCGGCGGTGGCCGAGGTGTTGGGCACGCAGCGGGTGTCGGTGGCGGACAGGCGCACGTCGGCCACCGGCAGGCCGAATTCACCGGCGACGATCTGGCGGATCTTGGTGTGCAGCCCCTGGCCCATTTCGGTGCCGCCGTGGCTGACCTGCACCGTGCCGTCCTTGTAAACGTGCACCAGCGCGCCGGCCTGGTTGAAGACGGTGGCGGTGAAGGAGATGCCGAACTTGACCGGGGTGAGGGCGATGCCGCGCTTGATGACCGGGCTGGCGGCGTTGAAGGCGGCGATGGCGGCGCGGCGGGAGGCATAGTCGGCGTCAAGGGCGAGCTGGCTGACCAGCGGCGCGATCACGTTGTCCTCGACCGTCATGCCGTAGGGCGTGGTGTTGCGGGGAGGGGCGTCGTAAAAATTGGCGCGGCGCACGGCCAGCGGGTCGAGCTGCAGCTGGCGGGCGATGTCGTCGATCACCGATTCGATGGCGAACATGCCCTGCGGCCCGCCAAAGCCGCGGAAGGCCGTGTTGGATACGGTGTGGTGCGGCAGCGCAGGCTGCGGATGGCGACTGCGTCGAGGTAGTAGGCGTTGTCGGCGTGAAAGACCGCGCGGTCGTTGATCGGGCCGGAAAGATCCGCCGAGAAGCCGCAGCGCGAGGCGAGCAGCAGCTTGAGGCCTGCGATGCGGCCGGCCGCATCGAAGCCGGCTTCGTACTCGATGCGAAAGTCGTGGCGCTTGCCGGTGGCGCGCATGTCGTCGTCGCGATCGAGGCGCAGCTTGACCGGCTTGCCGGTGAGCCGGGCCAGCACGGCGGCGATGCAGGCCCACTGGGCGGCCTGGGATTCCTTGCCGCCAAAGCCGCCGCCCATGCGCCGGCATTCGCAGCTCACCTGATGCATGCGCCAGCCGAGGGCGTGCGCGACGACATGCTGGATTTCGGTGGGGTGCTGGGTGGAACTGACGAGGTGCAGGCTGTCGTCTTCCTGGGGGATCGCCAGCGAAACCTGGCCTTCGAGATAGAAGTGCTCCTGCCCGCCCAGGTGCAGCGTGCCGGCCAGGCGATGGGGCGCGCTGGCCAGGGCGGCGGCCACGTCGCCCCGGCTGATGTCGACCGGCGGCAACACATGGCTGTCGGCGGCCAGCGCGTCTTCGACGGTAAGAAGCGCCGGCCATGCTTCGATTTCGACTTTGGCCAGGCGGGCGGCGTAGCGGGCCTGTTCGCGGGTGTCGGCGGCGACGGCAAACAGCGGCTGGCCGTGGAAGCTCACTTCGCCATCGGCAAGGATGGGGTCGTCGGGCACGGCCGCACCGCAGTTGTTGTGGCCGGGTATGTCGGCGGCAACGATCACCGCGCGTACGCCGGGGGCCGCGCGCACCGCAGAAAGATCGAGGGAGACGATGCGCCCGTGGGCGACGGCGGACAGGCCGGGGGCCGCGTGCAGGGTGCCGGCGGGTTCCGGCAGGTCGTCGGTGTAGGCGGCCTCGCCCGTGACGTGCAGATGGGCGCTTTCGTGGGGCAGGGCGGCCCCGATGGGCGGCGGGGCGGTGTTCATGCTTGCGGCTCCAGCCCGGAGAGGCTTGCCGGCACGCCGCTGGCCTCCAGCCACAGGCGCTGCAGCAGCTTGGCGGCCACGTGCCGGCGGTAGGCCGCGCTGGCGCGCAGGTCGTCCCGCGGTGTGAATTCTTCGGCCAGTACGGCCATGGCGTCGCCAACCGTGTCCGCCTTCCACGGCTGGCCAAGGAGCAGCGCCTCGGTGATGGGCGCGCGCCGGGGCGTGGCGGCCATGCCGCCAAAGGCGATGCGGGCGTCGCACACGTGCCCGTCGGCCAGGGTCAGCGCGAAGGCGCCGCAAACGGTGGAGATATCCTGGTCGAAGCGCCTGGAGATTTTCCAGCAGCGGAACAGGCGGCCGGCGGGGGCGGGGGGCAGATCCAGCGCCTGAATGAATTCGCCGGGTTCAAGGGCCGTTTGCTGGTAGCCGGTATAAAAATCTTCGAGCGCCACGCGGCGCAGGCGCTCGCCGCGACGCAGCAGCACCCGGGCGTCGAGGGCAATCAGGCCGGGCATCGAATCGCCGATGGGCGAAGCGTTGGCAAGGTTGCCGCCGAGGGTGCCGGCGTTTTTGATCGGCGGCGCGGCAAAGCGGCGGGCGATGTCGGCCCAGCCCGGCTCGAAATCGACAAGCGCCGCAAGGGCGTCGGTTAGGCTGGCGCCCGCGCCGATGGCGAGCGTGCCGGCGTCGCGGTGGATGGCCTTGAGTTCGGGCACGGCGCCGAGCCCGATCATGTCGTGGATAGGGCGCAGTTGTTTGGTCACCCACAGGCCCACGTCCGTCGCGCCGGCCACAAGGCGCGCCTCCGGCATGGCCTGCCGGGCGGCGGCGAGTTCGGCGAGGCTGCGGGGGGCGATGAAGCACTGCTCGCCGATGCGGTATTCCAGCGTCGGGAGGGCGGCCATTTCATCGAGGGCGGCCAGCACCGCGGTGCGCCCGATGCCCACCCGCGGCAGCGCCCAGGCGGCCGGCATGGCATCGATGATGGGCCGGTAGCCGGTGCAGCGGCACAGGTTGCCGGAAATCGCCTCCATCACCGAGTCCCGCGTGGGGCAGGCCGGCGTGTTTTCGTAGAGCGCGAACAGCGACATCACGAAGCCCGGCGTGCAGAAACCGCATTGCGATGCGTGGCCATCCACCAGCACCTGCTGCAGCGGGTGCAAGCTGCCGGTGCCGGGAAGGGGGGCAAGGGGGGCAAGATCTTCCACGGTGAACAGCGCCTTGCCGTCGAGCATGGGCAACAGCTGCAGGCAGGCATTCACGGCCCGCAGTTGCAGGGAATCGCCCCGCTTCTCGCCGATCACCACCAGTGCACGCCCCGCAATCGCCCTCTGCGCAGCCTTCCTTGGTGCCGGTGGCGTGACACTCCTCGCGCAGATACTGCAGGACGGTACGCGTCGGCGAAAGGCCCTCCACCTGCCGGATGGCGCCGCGAAAATGGAAGCTGATGGCTCGTTCGCTCATGGTTCGCACCCGTCTCTGCGCGTCGGAGACGCCGATACTTTCACGTTAACACATGGCGGCCCGGTGTGCTTTTCGTGAAGTCCTTGCGGGCGCTTTCCGGACGCCGTGGTGCAGAAGATTTATTCTTCCTTGACGGCCCCGGATTCATCGTCTATATTGCGGCCCCTTCAGCTTCTCAGGCAAAAACCTCGCCGTGAAGCAGTTGTGCCGATGCAAACGTCGGCTCAGCCATGCAGTTGCAGTGCCTTGGTGGTGAAATTGGTAGACACGCTATCTTGAGGGGGTAGTGGCGCAAGCCGTGCGAGTTCGAGTCTCGCCCAAGGCACCAGGAACAGTTCCTAAGTAGTCCAGTAAAGGCCGGTAAGCCCAGAGAAATCAAGGGTTCCGGCCTTTTTTGCGTCTGCAGGGGGCGGGGTGTTCCATTGCAAGTCGGCCAGAATCGGGTATCAAGTTCTGGCGGCTCAGGTGGCGGCTCAGGTGGCGTATTGCGGGCAAGGAAACCCGCTTCAATGACGCCGTCCGGCTCGGGCTTCAGCGCTGCTTTGTGCAATGCAATAAAAATTTGACAGAGGTGTGAATTCTGGTAGAATTCACTTCTTCAGACGCGGGGTGGAGCAGTCTGGCAGCTCGTCGGGCTCATAACCCGAAGGTCGCAGGTTCAAATCCTGCCCCCGCAACCAGTTTCAAGCGTCAAGGCTCAATCATTCAGGTGATTGGGCCTTTTTGCTTTTGGGCGTGGTTTGGAACTTGTGCCCAAACCGTGGCCATACTGTGCCCGGACAAAATCCTGTAAGCGCGCGGGACATTTGGCACAGGACACCCCGTTACTTTTAGTGCACGACACGTGCCATCCGAGCGGTCCTGTAACGCCTCAAACTTCGATATCTACAAGCGACAGCGCAGGGGCCTGCCCTTCGACACTGCCGCCCATGCGAAAACTTACCGTCTGCCCCACCGAATACGCACCGCGGGCGCGGGCGAGACCTCCGTCGGGCAGCAGGATGCGCAGATCTTCGCCGATGGCTTCGATCACCTCGCCGACGCCGCCCAGATCGAAGGACTGCTCGCTCAACTCGGCCCTGACGAGCCGCTGGGAAGTTTCAGTGGTGACGGCGCTTACGATACGCGGGGCGTCTATCGGGCGGCTCACGCGCGGGGGGCGGAAGTCATTGTGCCGCCGCGCGGTAGCGGCAAGCCCTGGAAAGACAAGGCGGCTTTCGTCCATGCCCGCAATGAAACCCTGGCTGCGGCCCAGTACCTGGGTTGGCGGCTCTGGAAGAAATGGAGTGGCTACCATCGGCGTAGCCTGGCCGAGATGAGCATGTTGCGCTTCAAGTTATTGGGGGAGCGACTGGCCGCTCGAGAGCCGGAGCGGCAGGCTGCGGAGGTGCATGTGCGCTGCGCGATTCTGAATACGTTCAACCGGCTTGGCATGCCGGTGACGGTCGCTCATGCCTGAAATCCGTCTGGGGTTGGGGCGACTTTGCTTGAGCCAGAGTTATGCAACAACGCCGGCGTAAAACAGAAAACTTAATTTCAGAGTGCACTACAGGTAATACGCTCCAGCCACACCGCGGTGTCGTGGTAGGCCACGCCGGCGGCGGGCCAGCCCGGTTCGGCGCTTACCAGCGCGTTGATGCCGATGCCCTCGATGAAGGCGGGGTTGGGCCATTGGCTCTCGACGACCACGGTGTCCGGCTGCAGGCCGTCCGCCGGGCGGGCGTGCAGCGCGACGCTGCCCAGCGCGTTGCCGAGACGCACGATGTCGCCGTCGGCAATCCCCAGCCGGGCGCAGGTGGCGCGGTGGATGAGGGCGGTCGGTCGGCCCTCGCCGCGCCGCGAGCTGGGCGTCTCGGTGAAGGTGGTGTTGAGGAAATGCCGGGCCGGCGCGGCGACCAGCCGGAAGGGGCGCTCCGGCGTGGCCTCGTCGATCACCGGCTGATGGTCGGGGAAGGCCGGCATCGTCGCGTGCCCTTCGCCCTGTGCGGCCCAGTCGGGCATGAAGCGGAAGCGCCCGTCGGTGTGGCCGAAACCGTCGAGGAAGTGGGCCGTCTCGAAGGGCGGGGCGCAGTCCAGCCAGCCGGCGGCGAGCAGCGCGTCGGCGCCGGGCTTGCCGGAGGCCCGCAGCACCGCGTCGGCGAGCTGCCAGGCGCTCTGCTCGAAGGCCGGGTGGCTGATACCCAGGCGCCGCGCCAGCTGCCCGATGAAGTCGTGGTTGGCGCGGCATTCGCCCGGCGCCGGCACCAGCGCCCGCGCCGCCTGCAGGAAGGTGTGGCCGGAGGCCTGGTAGAGGTCGTCGTGCTCGGTGAAGACGGTGGCCGGCAGCACCAGGTCGGCGAGCTGGGCTGTCTCGGTCATGAACTGCTCATGCACGCACACGAAGAGGTCGTCGCGCAGGAGCCCCGCGCGCACCTTGCGGCTGTCGGGGGCGACCACCGCCGGGTTGGTGCTCTGGATCAGCATCGCGCTCACCGGCGGGCCGCTGCCCAGGTCGCGCGGGTCGCCGGCCAGCACCGCGCCGAGGCGTCCCATGTCGAGCTGGCGGGCCGGCGGCGGGGCGGCGTCGAGGCCGTGCAGGAAGCGCAGGTCGAGGCCGTACAGGCCGCCGTTGCTGTACAGCGCGCCGCCGCCGCGGTGCTGCCAGGCACCGGTGAGGGCCGGCAGGCAGCTCACCGCGTGCATCGCCGCCGCGCCGTTGCGCTGCCGGGTGAAGCCGTAGCCGAGGCGCAGGTAGCTGCGCGGGGTCGAGCCGTAGAGGCGGGCGAAGCGCACGATGTCGTCGGCTGGGATGCCGGTGATCTCCGCCGCCCAGGCCGGCGTGCGGCGGGCCAGATGGGCCTCGACGGCGGGGGAGAGGTCGGTCAGCCGGGCCAGGTAGGCGCGGTCGGCGAGGCCCTCGGCGAGCAGCACGTGCATCACCGCGCAGGCCAGCGCGCCGTCGCTGCCAGGCCGCGGGGCCAGGTGCAGGTCGGCCTTGGCGGCGGTGGCGGTGCGGTAGGGGTCGATCACCACCAGCGGCACGTCGCGGCCGCGGCGGGCCTGCAGCACCCAGTGCATGAAGTTCACCTGGGTGTGCACCGGGTTACCGCCCCACACCACGATCAGCTCCGATTCGGTCATCTCGCGCGGGTCGACGCCGCGCTTGGCGCCCACGCCGGCCAGCCAGCCGGCGTCGGAGAGGGCGACGCAGAAGGTCTCGCGCTGGCGCGACCAGCCGGCCAGGTGGCCGAGGCGGCGGATGGCGCCGCGCTGCACCAGGCCCATGGTGCCGGCGTAGTGGTAGGGCCACACGGTCTCGGGGCCGTGGTGCTCCATCGCCTCACGCAGCCGCGCGGCCAGCAGGTCGAGGGCTTCGTCCCAGCCGATGGGGGCAAAGCGGCCTTCGCCCTTGGCGCCGACCCGCAGCAGTGGCCGGCTCAGGCGCTCCGGGTGGTGGGCGCGCTCGGCGTAGCGGGCGACCTTGGCGCAGATCACCCCGTCGGTGTAGGGCTGCTCACCGCCCCGCACACGGCCGATGCGGCCCTCGGCGGTGATCTCGACCTGGAGGGCGCACACGCTGGGGCAGTCGTGCGGGCAGACGCTGGGGCGGAACTGGGCGGGCATTGAGTAGATCCTGCGATGAAGTAAAAAGCGTGCCTATGGTTGCGCTGGCGCGGCATTCCGGCGCAAGCACCTTCGCCTTGGCCGGGTGCAGGCACGGAAGGCAGCAAGGCGGACCTGCGCGCCAGCTTGCTTGCTCCAGAATCAGAGTCCGCCGCGCCCACTCCAGTTTTCCGACGACGGCGGCCAGACCGAGCGTCAACTCTATAGCTTGAATAACCTGGCTGCGTTGCCGTATAGCACCTTGTCGAGTACCGCCTCGCTGGAAGCCGAGGTGCAGAAAATCGTCGATGCTCTGACGGATCGGCCGGAAGGGGTAAGACGACCCGAACAGGAACTGATCCGCCAGGAAACCGTTGGCGGCGTCCACATAGGCTTGGCTACCCGGCAGGAACAGGTACATGTCCGGCACCACGTGGATGTTCTCGTAGCGGAAGGCCGCGCCGATGAGCTGCGCAGCGTTCGGCCAGTAGCCGTGGTAGCAGACGATCGGCAGCGTCGGAAAGGCCTGGGCGACGCGGGCCAGCGGGGCCGGATCGTTGAAGCGCAGGTCCGGCGTGGTCGGGCCGGTCATCAGGAACACTGGCACGCCGAGCTGGGCGCACACCTCGTAGATCGGAAAATAGACCGGGTCGTCCGGATGCCGGGCCGGCACACCGAAGCCCGGCTCGATGTCGATGCCGGCCAGCCCGAGTTCGCGGATCGCCCGCTCGGCCTCGTCCACCGCCGCGTGGCCCTGGAGCTGCGGGTCGACGCCGGCGATGCCGAGCAGCTCGTCGTAGCCGTGGGTGACGCGGTGGATGAGATCGTTGGGCAGGTGCTGGGCCGGCGTGTGACGGCCTACCACGACGGCCTTCGACAGCCCGGCCTCACGCACTTCGGCTAAAAAACCCTCCTGGGTGCGCGAGCGGGCGTAGTGCTCGTCGTCGCCCCGGGTGCCAACCCGGCGGTTGAGCCAGCGGGCGGTTTCGTTGGCCGTCGATCCCGGCGTGGCGCCGAAGAAGTCGTGCAGGAAGGCCGGCCGGCAGCGCATGTCGATGACCTTCATGCGGCCACCTGCTCAGCTGCGTTGGACTTGACCGTGCTGGCGTCGAAGGGCCCGCCGGTCATCACCTGATCCTGGATCGTCACCGGCTGCTTGCCCGGCAGCAGCGGGAAGACCAGCTCGGCGAAGCGATAGGCCTCTTCCAGGTGCGGGTAGCCCGAGAGCACGAAGCTGTCCACACCCAGATCGACGTATTCCTTGAGGCGCGCGGCCACGGTCTGCGGGTCACCGACCAGGGCGGTGCCGCAACCTCCGCGCACGAGGCCAACGCCGGCCCATAGGTTGGGGCTGACCTCCAGCTTATCGCGCCGCCCACCGTGCAGCGCGGCCATGCGCCGCTGGCCTTCGGAATCCATGGATGCGTAGCGGGCCTGTACCTTGGCGATCACCTCGTCGTCTAGACGGCTGATGAGTTTGTCGGCGGCGGCCCAGGCTTCTGCATTGGTCTCGCGCACGATGACGTGCAGGCGCACCCCGAAGCGCACCGTGCGGCCCCGAAGGGCGGCGCGGGCGCGCACATCGGCGATCTTCTCGCCCACCGCGGCCGGCGGCTCGCCCCACGACAGGTAGGCATCGACGTGCTCGGCCGCCAGATCATGGGCGGCGGACGACGAGCCGCCAAAATACAGCGGCGGATGCGGGCGCTGGATTGCGTCGAAGTAGAGCCTGGCGCCCTCGACCCGATGGTGCTTGCCTTCGAAGTCGACCTTCTCGCCGGCCAGCAGGCGGCGCCAGATGCCCAGGAACTCCGAGGCCTCCTCATAGCGCTCGTCGTGATCGAGGAAGATGCCGTCGGCAGCCAGCTCGGTCGAATCACCGCCGGCCACCACGTTAAGCAGCAGGCGGCCCTGGGTGGCCTGGTCGAGGGTGGCCGCCATGCGCGCGGCGGCGGTGGGCTTGGTCAGCGCGGTACGCAGCGCCACCAGCAGCTTGAGGCGGCGGGTCACCGCGGCGACGCTGGAGGCGGTCACCCACGGGTCGAGGCAGCCGCTGCCGGTGGGGATCAGGATGCCGTCGTAGCCCAGGTTGTCGGCGGCCACGGCGATCTGCTGCAGGTATTCGTTGGTGGCGGTGCGGCCGGAATTCGACTTGCCCAGGTAGCGGGTATCGCCGGAGGTGGGCAAGAACCAGAAAATGTCGAGACTCATGAAAGTTCCTTGAACAGATGAATGCACGGGGTGAGGGGCGGCTCAAACGGCAAAGCTGAGCTTCGACCAGTCGATCGGCGCTGCTGCGGGCGGGGCCGCGGCAATATCCGGGGCAATGTCGTGGTAGTCCTGCTGGGCGCCGTTGAGCAGCGTCAGCACCTCGGACCTGGCGCGGCCCAGGGCCGGGTCGCGACGATCCCGCGGGCGCGGCAGCGGCACCACCACGTCACCGGCGATACGCCCGGGGCCGCTGTTCATGACGACGACTCGGTCGCTGAGGTAAACCGCCTCGTCCACGTCATGGGTGACCAGCAGCAGCGTGGTGCCGTGGTGGGCGGCGATCGACAGCAGCAAGTCCTGCAGACGCATGCGGGTGAAGGCATCGACCGCGCTGAAGGGCTCGTCGAGCAGCAGCAGGGCCGGCTGGGTGAACAGCCCGCGGGCGATCGCCGCGCGCTGGGCCATGCCGCCGGAGAGCTGCTTGGGCCAGGCGTCGGCGAAGGCCGCGAGGCCCACCTCGGCGAGCAGTTCGCCCACGCGGGGGTGCTTACCGCCGCCGCGGCCGGCTTCGAAGCCGACGTTGTCGGCCACCGACAGCCAGGGCAGCAGGCGCGGCTCCTGGAAGATGAAGCCCACCTCCGGGGAGTGCAGCTGGGGCTTGGCCCCCTTGATCAGCACGCGCCCGGCGTAGTCGGTTTCAAGCCCGGCGACGATGCGCAGCAGCGTACTCTTGCCGCAGCCGCTGGGGCCTACGAGGCTGACGATTTCGCCGGCCCGGATGTCGAGGGCAAGCCGGTCGATGACCTGGTGGGCGCGAAAGCGCTTCTCCTCGACCTGAATCTGAACCAGGGTTGTGGACATGCTTTCTCCTTCAGGCCGCGCGGCCGTCGAAAACGTCACGCCAGCCCAGCAGGCGCTTCTCGGCGTGCTGGAGGAGGCTGTCGCTGAGCTTGCCGAGCAAGGCCAGAACGATGATCGCCACGATCACCAGGTCGGCCCGGGCCGTCTCGCGGCCATCGGTGAGCAGGTAGCCGAGGCCGCGGGTGGCGGCGATCAGTTCGGCGGCAACCAGGAACATCCAGGCCAGCGACAGCCCGCTGCGCAAACCGGTGAACAGGTTCGGCAGGGTGGCCGGCAGGAAGATGCGCGCCACCAGCTCGCGGCCTTTGAGGCCGAAGATGCCGCCCACCTCGACCAGCTTGCGGTCGACGTTCTGGATGCCGGCGACGAAATTGAGATAGACCGGAAAGAACGCGCCGATGGCGATCAGCGTGATCTTGGGCGCCTCGTCGATGCCGAGCCAGAGCAGCAGCAGCGGCACCCAGGCGAGGGACGGGATGGCGCGCAGCGCCTGGAAGGTGGGGTCGAGGTAGGCCTCGACCTGCCGCGACAGGCCGACCACCGCCCCTACCAGCAAGGCCAGGCTGGCGCCGATCGCAAAACCGGCGAGCACCCGCAGCGTGCTGATGCCGATGTGGCCCAGCAGCGCGCCGTCGGTAGCGAGGTCGTGCAGGGTGTGGACCAGCTCCGAGGGCGGCGGCAGCAGATTTGCGCCGACCCAGCCGGCCTGCACCACAACCTCCCACAGCGCCAGCAGCGCCAGGGGCAGGACCCAGCCGCGCGCCTGGCCCGCAGCAATCGAAAGCGTGCTCACGGGGCTCGCCTCACTTCACGACGGACTTGGCGAACGCTGGCTCGACCAGCGCATCGATCACTGCGCTCACGTTGGTGCCCTTCCTGACGAGGTCTTCTTCGACCAGGATCGGCGCCGCACCCTTGAGGGCGCTCACGTGTTCGGCGCCGGGCACCGGGTTGCTGAAGTCGTTGCGCTTGAGCTGCAGCTTGGCCACTTCCAGCGGCAGCTTCGCTTCCTCGGACACCAGCCGTGCTGTTTCGGCCGGGTTGGCGATGATCCACTTGCGAGCCTTCTCGTAGGCGGCAAGAACGCGCCGGACCTGGTCGGGATAACGCGTGGCGAAGCTTTCGGTGGTGTTCAGGAAACCATCGGTGTTGAAGGCGACGTTGCGGTGCAGGATGCGCGAGCCGGCCTGAAGCTCGCTGCCGGCCATCAGTGGGTCGAGGCCGGCCCAGGCGTCCACCCGGCCTTGCTCAAGTGCGGCGCGGCCGTCAGCATGCTGCAGCGCCAGGATCTCGACGTCGGACTTCGACAGCCCTTCCTGGTGCAGGCTGCGCAGCAGGAACAGGAAGGGGTCGGTCCCCTTGGTTGCCGCGATCTTCTTGCCCTTCAGATCCTTCAACGACTTGATCGGTGAATCCTTCGCTACCAGCAGCGCCGTCCATTCGGGCCGGGAGAACACATAGACGCTCTTGATCGGGTTGCCGTTGGCTTTCGATAACACGGCAGCCAACCCGGCCGTCGAGCCGAAATCGACGCTGCCGCTGTTGAGGAACTCCAGCGCCCGGTTGCTGCCCTGGCTCAACACCCACTTGATCGGCACGGCGTCGCCCTTGAACTCCTCCTCCAGCCAGCCGAAGTGCTTTAGCACCAGGCTGGGCGGGGAGTAATAGGCGTAATCGAGACGGATTTCCTTGGGGGTGTCGGCGGCCTGGGCGATGCCCACCGCTGCGAGAAGCCCGCCCAGTGCGGCGACGGCGCGTTTGAAGATGCCTGACATAATGAGTTCCTTTCTGTGGATTCCGGCGAGGCTGAGCCTGTTGTGTGCCCTGCTGCGGCAGGGGCGTACCAGACAGCCATTGCAGCAACCGTGCCAGAGATAAAACTTATTTAAAAACAATGGTCTTGGCCTGAATCGGACGTGGTGGGGTGTTGAGATTCCAGCAGGCGTGCCTGCAATTTGCTGCATAGGCAGCAGCACGGCGCTGCAATGCCCGCCTGCCAAAGCCTGCTGCTGCTGGAGCAGCACTCGGTGGCTCGCGCGTGCGCCCGTCAGCCCAGCGCCGCGAGCAGGTCGGCCAGCAGGTCGGCTTCGGCCTCGATGCCGATCGACAGCCGGATCAGGTCCGGCGGGCAGGCGCTTCCCGGGCCTTCCACGCTGGCGCGGTGTTCCGCCAGGCTTTCCACCGAGCCCAGCGAGGTGGCCTGCTTGAAGACCCTCAGTCGCCCGACCACCGCGCGGGCCGCCTGCTCGCCGCCGGCCACCCGGATCGACAGCATGCCGCCGAAGCCGCCATGCATCTGGCGGCAGGCCACCGCGTGGCCGGGGTGGGACGGCAGCCCCGGGTAGAGCGTGCCCACCAGGCCCGGGTGCCCGTCGAGGGCGAGGGCGATGGCCAGCGCGCTGGCGCTCGCCTGGCGGACCCGCAGGTGCAACGTGCGCATGCCCCGCAGCAGCAGCCACGCCTCGAAGGGCCCGAGCACGCCGCCGCCGAGGTTGCGATTGCGGCGGATGGTCTGCCAGATATCGCTGTCCGCGCGGGCCACCAGGGCCCCTGCGACCACGTCCGAATGGCCGTTGAGGTACTTGGTGGCGGAGTGCATCACGATGTCGGCGCCCAACGCCAGGGGCCGGGTGAGTACCGGCGTCGCCACCGTGGAATCCACCACCACCAGGGCACCGACCTCCCGGGCGAGCGAAGCGGCGGCGGCGATGTCGGTCAGGTCCCAGCGGGGGTTGGACGGCGTCTCGACCCACACCAGCCGGGGCCGCGTAGCCCGCAGCTTGCCGGCCAGGTCGTCCACGCGGGCGTTGTCGTAGAACACCAGACCGATCGCCCATTGTTGGCAGAAGGCCTGCAGCCAGTTGCGCAGCGCCCAGTACATGTCTCGGGGGGCCAGCACGGCCTGGCCCGGCTCGAGGGTCTGCAGCACGGCCGTCGCCGCAGCCATGCCCGACGCGAAAAGCAGGGACTGGTGGCCTCCTTCCAATTCGGTCAGCAGCCCTTCTGCCTGGTCGTAGGCCGGGCTGGCGTCCCGGGAATAGACGCGTCCGCCGGGGTAGCTGCCGTCCGCCGCTCGCTCGAAGGTGGTGGACGGGTGCAGGGGCGGCGCGAGGTCGCGGAACTGGGGCGACACGTGCCCCAGCCCCTGGGCGGTGAGGGTCTCGGGTGAAAGTGCGGGCTTGCGGGTCATGCGGCGGCCGTGCCCAGGTAGAGATCGCGGATGTCGTCGCGGCTCGCCAGCACGGCGGCCGGCCCCTCGCTCACCACCCGCCCGCTCTCGAGCACGTAGGCGTGATGGGCGTGCTGCAGCGCGACGCTGGCGTTCTGTTCGGCGAGCAGGAAGCTGACCTTCTCGCGCGCATTGAGCTGCCCGACCATCTCGAAGATCTCCTCGACGATCAGCGGTGCCAGCCCCATCGACGGCTCGTCGAGGAGCACGAGCTTCGGGTGGGCCATCAGGGCACGCCCCATGGCCACCATCTGCTGCTCACCGCCCGAGGTGTAGCCGGCCGCGACGCGCCGCCTCTCCTTGAGGCGGGGAAAGTAGTGGTAGATGCGCTCTAGGTCGGCCTGCCTGGCCTGGCGGCTGCCGCCGGTAACGAAGCTGCCGGTGATCAGGTTCTCCTCGACGCTGAGATGGGGAAAGCAGCGCCGCCCTTCGAGCACCTGCACCAGCCTGTCGCGGACCAGGACATCGGGCTGCGCGCCGGTGATGTCCCGGCCGCGATAGACGATGCTGCCGCTGACCACCTCGCCACGCTCGGCACCGACCAGGCTGGAGATGGCCTTGAGGGTGCTGCTCTTGCCGGCCCCGTTGGCGCCGAGCAGGGCCACGACCTGCCCTTCCTCCACCGTCAGCGAGACGCCATGCACGGCCAGGATCACCTTCTCATAAACGACTTCGATGTTGCTGACCTGCAGGATGGGTGGAGCGACGGGCATGGCGGGTTTCTCGCGTGGGGTGGAGTGGATGGGCTGCGGCTCAGGCCGGGACGGCTTCGGGTGCGTCAGACGCTTCGGCGGTAGCCTGAGCGGCCTGCTCGCGCTTGACCGCCTCGATGTCGCGGTAGCGGGCAGCCGGGTGGTTGTCGGGCAACAGCGGGCCTTCGCCGAAGAGCTTTTCGCGCAGGGTGCCGGGCTTGTAGGCGGTGGGGTATGCACCGCGGCGCTGCAGCTCGGGGACCAGGTAGCCGACGACGTTCTCGAAGGTCTCGTGGGCGACGGCGTAGGCCAGGTTGAAGCCGTCCACGTCGGTTTCCTCGACCCATTGCTGCAGGATGTCGGCCACGGTTGCCGGCGAGCCGACGAAGATCGGCCCCAGGCCGCCGATGCCGCCCCAGCGCGCCAGCTCGTCGATGATCCAGGATTTTCGCCGTTGGCCAGGTGCCTGACGACCGACACGATGGCGTTGGTCTCGACCTTGCGGACCAGGTCGGTCGGCGCGTATTGGCCGAAGTCGATGCCGCTCCAGCCGGACATGAGTACCAGCGCCCCGTCGTAGGACGAGTGGCGCTGGTACTCATCGAACCGGGCCTGGGCCTTGGCGTCGGTCTCGTCGACGATGACGGTAACGAGGTTGTACACCAGCACCTTGCGCGGGTCCCGCCCGGCCGCCGCGGCCTGACGGCGCACGTCGGCGACATACTCGCGGAGCACCGACTTGAGCGGCGAGGCCACGAACACGCATTCGGCGTGGCCCGCCGCGAAGGCCTTGCCGGCACCGGACGCACCAGCCTGGTAGAGCACCGGCGTGCGTTGCGGCGACGGCTCGCAGAGGTGATAGCCGGGCACGTCGAAGTACTTGCCCCTGTGGCCGATCTCGTGGACCTTCCCGGGGTGGGTGAAGATGCCTCGCTCGCGGTCGCGCACCACCGCGCCGTCCTCCCAGCTGCCTTCGAAGAGCTTGTAGAGCACCTCGACGTACTCGTTGGCCACCTCGTAACGGTTGTCGTGGCGCCGCAGGCCGCCCTGGCCGATGTTCTTCGCGCCGCTCTCCAGGTAGGAGGTGACGATGTTCCAGCCGACCCGGCCCTTGGTGTGGTGGTCGGCCGTCGACAGGCGGCGGGCGAAGGTGTACGGGTGCTCGAAGGACGTCGAGGCGGTGATGCCGATGCCCAGGTGCTCGGTCACCATCGCGATCGGCGCGGCCAGCTGCAGCGGGTCATTGACCGGGATCTGCGCCGCCTGCTGCAGCGCGTGGTAGTTGCTGCCCTTGTAGACGTCGTAGTAGCCGATCACGTCGGCAATGAAGATGCCGTCGAAGATGCCCTTCTCGAGGATACGGGCGAGATCGGTCCAGTACTCGAGGTCCTTGTACTGCCACGAGCGGTCGCGCGGGTGGGTCCACAAGCCGGGCGACTGGTGGCCGACGCAGTTCATCTCGAAGGCATTCAGATGGATCTGTCTTGTCATTGCATGCATTCCCTGTTGACGAAGCGGGGCGGACCCGTCAGTTCCAGGCGTGACGCGGGGGATTGACCCCGTTCAGGTGATAGTTGCCGACGTGGAAGTACTTCCAGCGCACCGGGTCGTGCAGCGTGTGGGTGCGGGCGTTGCGCCAGTGGCGGTCGAGGTTGTGCTCGCGCAGCGTGGAGCGGGTGCCGGCCAGCTCGAACAGCTTGTTGGTCGCGGCGATCGCCACCTCGGTGGTGAGCACCTTGGATTCGCTGGTCACCAGCGTGGCCTGGTTGACCGCCTCCTCGGTGGGGTTGGCCAACGCGGCGTCGATCGCCCGGCCGGCGCGTTCGAGCAGGGCTTCGGCCGCGTGCAGGCGGATCACCAGCTCGCCGATGGCGCTGATCGTGAAGGGGTCCTCGCCGGCGGACTCCTTTCCACTGTCGATCCACGGCCGGCTACGGGTGCGCACGAAGGCGGTGGTCTCGGCGATGGCCGCCGCCGCGATGCCGGCGTCGATCGCCGACTGGATGATCTGCGAGATCGCGCCGGCCGCGGTCGGGCGGTCGAAGGCGGCGATCGGCACCAGGCGGCTGGCCGGCACGCGCACGTCCTCGATCCTGATCGAGCCCGAGGCGGTGGTGCGCTGGCCAAAGCCGGACCAGTCGTTGATCACGGTCAGCCCTGGCGCATCGCGGTCGGCGAAGACGAGCCAGCCCTTGCCCTCGTCGTCGACCGCGACGATGGGCACGATGTGCGCGAGCAGCGCACCGGTGGTGTAGAACTTCTGGCCCCGGACCACTGCAAACTCGCCATCGCGGCGAACCTTGGTCTCGAAGGCGGCGACGTTCTTGCTGCCCTTCTCCGAAAACGCGTTGCCGAAGCGGATGCCCTGCAGCACCAAGCCGAAGAGTTCCCTCTTCTGATCCTCGGTAGCGTCGAGCGTCACGTGGGCGACCAGCGCGAGGTGGTTCTGGGTGATCTGGGCGATGCTGGAATCGCCCTCAGCGAGGATGCGGATCACCTCCGCCAGGGTGGCGTAGGACACGCCCGCGCCGCCGTAGGCATTGGGCACGTTGATGCCCCACAGGCCGCTTTGCGAATAGGCGTCGATCTCGGCGATCGGCAGGTAGCCTTCCTGATCGCGCAGCGAGGCCTCAACGGCAAACTCACGTGACAGCCGGCGGGCCACCTCGAGGGCCTCGGCGTCGCTGCGGATGATGTGGGCCGGCGCGCTCGGGCGCGGCAGAGCGGCAAAGGGGGCGCTGGTGTTGACGCGCGGGCGCTGCGAGTCAAGCTGGGTCGTGCTCATGGTGTGGGCTCCGTTTTCGGCATAAAGGGGATTGGGGAACGAGGAGATGGGCAGTCACTTGCCCGCCGCGGGGCTCCCGCCGATCTGCCAGACGTAGGGCGGCTCGGTGCCGTTGATCGCCCAGTCGCCGACGATGCGGGCCTTGTAAACCAGCGGGTTGTGGGTCGCGACGGTGCGGGCGTTGCGCCAGTGGCGGTCGAGGGCCAGGCGTTCGCTGGCCGATGAGGCACCCAGCGCGTTGAAGAGGTCTGCCGTGGCGCGCAGCGCGAGGTCGGCGATGACCAGCTGCCCCTGGGCGGATTCGATCTCGGCGTCGATGTTGGCGGCCTTCTCGGCCTCGGGGTCGTCACCGAAACGCGCCAGGTAGGCCCGCTGGGCAGGTTCGGCAGCGCGAATTGCAACCGCCGCCGCGGCATAGGCCTGCGCCGAGATCTGGCCGACGATCTGCTGGATCTGCGGATCCTGGCGCGCGATGGGCGCATTGCCGGTGCTGAAGATGCGCTTGCGCCCGGCCACCTGCTGGGCGACGTCGCGCTCGGCGGCACGCGCAATGCCGGCCAGGGTGGCCAGATGCACGAGCTGGTAGAAGGCTGTCTGGTACTTGAAGCGGGTCGAGAAGTCGAAGACATCGGCGGCCTCGACCACCGCGTCCGTGAAGATGCTGGTCCCGCTGCCGGTGGTGCGCTGGCCGAAGCCGTCCCAGTCATCGTGCAGGGTCACGCCCGGCTGGGCCGTGCGCACCGCGGCGATGACGTCTGCGCCGTTGTCGGCGCGGCGGGCATACACATCGATCCAGTCGGCGAAGATGCTGCCGGTGCTGTAGTACTTGTGCCCATTGAGCGCCCAGCGCCCGTCCTTGGGCGACACCTGAGTGATGACGTCGCCGATCTTCACCTCACCGACCTCGGTCCAAGCGTTGCCGAAGGTTTCACCCGCCACGAAGCGCTTGAACCAGATGTCGCGCTGCGGGCCGGGCTGCGCATTCAAGCGATCTTCGACGAAGGCGAAGTGGCCGCGCAGCGCCTGGGGCACGTTCGAATCGGCGGCCGCCAGCTCGATCAACAGCTGCACAAGTTGCGGCAAGGATGCGCCGGCGCCCCCGGACTCCACCGGCACCCGCACGGCGCCGAAGCCGGCCTTCTTGAGCCACTCGATCGGCTCGCGGGGCAGCGTGCGCGTTCTTTCCCGCTTGATCGCGCCCCTCGGCAATGCGTTCGAAGATCGGCCGGAAACGATTTGCCAATTGTTCGTAGTCGGTGCCCGAAGAAAGGCTGGCGAAATTCTGTCTGTGGGTCATTTTATTAACTCTCCAATTCGGTCATGAACCGATCCAAAATAGACCGGATTCGATGGAATTATTTTCTGCCACCGCACGCCATTCATAAATACGCATTTCTTTTATTCAATCCAGAAATAAAGAATTAAGAAAACGGCGCAAAAAAACGCCACCCGGCCGAATGGCCGGAGTGACGTAAAGGAGGATTTGCTCAGATTTCCTTGGAGCAATCGCGCGGGGTAATGCCTTTCTCCTTGGCGTATTTGCTGGCGGAGGCCTCGATAATCGGCCGGAGCAATGCGCGGTCCGCCTGGACCCATTCGCTGATCAGCTTCCATTCCTGGCCGTTCCACTGCTGGAAACGCACCGCGCCGCCGCCTTCGTGGTCGGCGCACGATAGCTTGAGGGGCTGGACGAGGCCGAGCGCGCCGAGCTCCGTTAGGCGCTTGTCGTCGAGACGGATGTTCTCGAAACCCCAGCGCACCTGCTCGCCGGTCAGCGGCTTGTTGCCAAACTTGGCCTGGGCGATGCGTACGGCCTCGACGTTGAGGATGCCGTTCACCACGCCCAGGTTGTAATAGACGGTGCCGAAGCGTTTCGGGTCGGCCAGGTTGCCCTTGCCGGCATCGACGACGCTTTTCTTGATGCCCTGCAGCACCGGGAAAGCCGTGCCCGATGGGTGAGTCGTGATCGAGATGAAGCCCTTGGCGGCGGCGCCGGCCGGGCAGCGTCGTCCTCCGAGTTGCTCCAGATGTTGCCGATGATGCGGTCGGTGGGATAGCCGAGCTTCTGGGCGGTCTTGAGAGCCACCGGGTTCATCACGCCCCAGCCGCGCAGGATCACGTAGTCGGGCTGGATTCGGCGGATGTTGAGCCACTGCGATTGCTGCTCGTTGCCCGGGTGGGGCACTTCCAGCAGGGTCAATGTGAAGCCGTATTTAGAAGCCAGTTTCTCCAGGACTTCATTGGTCTCCTTACCATAGGGCGAACCGTGGTAAAGCGTGACGATCTTCTTGCCCTTGAGCTTATCCAGGCCACCGACCTGCTGGCCAATGTAATTGACGATGGCTGACACTTCCGAATACGGGTTCAATTGCAGCGGAAATGCGTAGGGAAATACGCGGCCGTCGGTCGAATCGGTACGGCCGTGGTTGATGGTGATCAGTGGAATCTTGTCGGCGGTGGAGCGGTCGAGCGTCGCATAGGCGATGCCCACCGAGAGCGGATTGGTGGCCGCGGTCGGTGCACCGTTGAGCCCCTTTTTCAGGCGCTCGTAGCATTCGACGCCCTTCTCCACCACGTATTCGGTTTCACATTCGCTCCAGGTGAGCTTGACGCCATTTACGCCGCCATTGGCATTGACGTACTGGAGATAGTCGATGAAGCCACCGAAGAAGCCGGTGCCACCCGCGGCATAGGGGCCGATGCGATAGCTCTGGAGCGGAAAGTATTGTTCGGCGGCAGCCTGGGCGCCCAGGCTGATGGAGCCCAGGGCCAGCGCGAGGGCCAGGGGTTTGAAGGCTTTCTTGAACGACATGGACGACTCCTGATGGCGGAAAGGGATAAGAGAAATGGATGGGGTGACGGGCGGCCGGCCTCAATAGCGCAGCGGCCAGCGCCGGAGGCGGGCGCGGAACTGTTGCCACAGGCGGGCGAGGCCTTCGGGTTCGCGGATCAGGAAGACGATGATCAGCGCACCGAAAATCATCTTCTGGATGTTCTCGAGCTGGCCCGGGTCGATCAGCCCGCCGGGCAGCAGCCCCGCCAGATTGGAGAGCAGCAGCGGAAACAGCACGATGAAGGCGGCCCCGAGAAAGTTGCCGAGGATGCTGCCCATGCCACCGATGATGATGATGAACAGCACCTGGAACGAGCGGTTCAGGTCGAAGCCGTGGGGCTCGACGGTGCCCAGGTAGGTGAAAGCCCACAGTGCCCCCGCCACGCCCAGGTAGAAACCGCTGATCGCGAAGGCCAGCAGCTTGGTCCGGGCCAGCGGGATACCGATCACCGCGGCGGCGGTGTCCATGTCGCGCACCGCCATCCAGTTGCGGCCCAGCTCGCTGCGCACGATGTTCCGGGCCAGGAAGGCCAGCGCCACCACGACGCCGAGGGTCAGCACGTAGCGCCCGGCCGGCGAGCTCAAGTCGAGCCCGAAGATGTCCAGCCGCGGGGCGCTGATCACGCCCGAGGCGTTGTAGTTGGAGAACCAGCCGTACTTGACCAGCGCCCACGGCACCAGAAACTGGGCTGCCAGCGTCGACACGATCAGATAGAAACCCTTGATGCGCAGGCTGGGCAGGCCGAACACCAGCGACAGCAGCGCCGCCACTGCACCGCCCAGCGCGAAGCTGGCCAGCAGGGGTAGCCCCTCGATGCGCAGCTGGAAGTTATAGGTGGCGAAGGCCCCCGCGGCCATGAACGCCGCCGAGCCCAGCGACAGCTGGCCGGCGTAGCCGGTGAGCAGGTTGAGCCCCAGCCCGGCCAGGGACAGCACCAGGAAGGGAGTAAGGATCGCGCTGAACCAGTAATCGTTGCCGACCTGCGGTACCACTGCGAACGCGAAGACCAGCAGCAGGCCGAGCCCCAGGCGGTCCTGGCGCAGGCGGAACAGGCGGCGGTCGGCCGCATAACGCGTGCTGAATTGCCCGGCTTCAGAGTAGAGCATCGTCGAATCCTTTCAAACGCGGTCGATGCTGCGTTCGCCGAACAGGCCTGTGGGCCGAACGAGCAGGAACAGCATTGCCAGGACGTAGGGAAACCAGTTCTCGATGCCGCTGCCGATGAGTGGCCCGGCGTAGATCTCGGCCAGCTTCTCGCTCGCCCCCACGATCAGGCCGCCGACGATGGCACCGCCCACCGATGAGAAGCCGCCGATGATCAGCACCGGCAAGGCCTTCAGCACCACCAGAGACAGGGAGAACTGCACGCCGAGGCGTGCGCCCCACAAGAGCCCGGTGATCAACGCCACCAGCCCGGCCACGGCCCACACGACCACCCAGATCCGGCTCAGGCGGATGCCGACCGCCTGGGCGGCCAGGGTGTCGTCGGCTACCGCCCGCAGCGACAGGCCGATGCGGGTCTTGTTGAACAGCACCGACAGCACCAGCACCAGGGTGGCGGCCATCCCGGCGGCGAAGAGGTCGAACTGGGAGACGAGCAGCCCGCCCAGATCCAGCGGGACGTCCTCGATGCCCAGGTCGAGGCCATGCACCTGCGCCCCCCACAGGGCCTGGGCCGCGCCCTCGGTGATGTAGGCCAGGCCGAGGGTGGCCATGAACAGGGTGATCGGCGAGCGGTTTCACCAGCGGCCGCAGCACCAGCCGCTCGACGGCCAGCGCCAGCAGCAGCATCGCCCCCCCAGGGTGACGAGGAAGGCGATCCAGAACGGCACGCCGCGCTCGCCGAGGCTGACGAAGGTCAGCGCGGCAAACAGTACCATCGCGCCCTGCGCGAAGTTGAAGACCCCTGAGGCCTTGTAGATCAGCACAAAGCCGATCGCGACGAGGGAATACATCACCCCGGCAAGCAGCCCGCCGATCAGCACCTCGAAAAAGAAATCCATGCTGTGTCCTGTTGTTTGCGTTGGCGCGGGCAACACGGGCCCGGCCCGGTCGATGACCAGGGAGATAACGGGGGAAATACGCTGAAAACTGCTCCGCCGCTCAGTGGCGGGTGCCTAGGTAGGCAGCGATCACCTCGGGGTTGGCACGCACCTCCTCGGGCGGGCCGTCGCCAATCTTGCGGCCGTAGTCGAGCACCACCACGTGGCTGGAGATGCCCATCACCACACCGATGTCGTGCTCGATGAGCACCACCGTGGTCCCGAACTCACGGTTGATATCGACGATGAAGCGGCTCATCTCCTTCTTCTCGGCGGCGTTCATGCCGGCCATCGGCTCGTCGAGCAGCAGCAGCTTTGGCTCGGCGGCCAGCGCCCGGGCCAGCTCCACGCGCTTCTGGAGGCCGTAGGGCAGCGTGCCGACGAGGCTCTGGCGCCACGACTGGATGTTGAGGAACTCGATCACTTCTTCTGCGCGGCGACGCTGTTCGTCATCCTCCCGGGGGGCTCGGCCGATGCCCAGCGCCTGCTCGATCCAGCTGCTGCGGCGTTTGAGGTTGCGCCCGGTGAGCACGTTGTCGAGCACCGTCATGCCCTTGAACAGCGCGAGGTTCTGGAAGCTGCGGGCCATGCCGCGCTCGGCGGCGTGGTGGGGGCGCATATGGCGGCGCACCTCGCCGTCGAATCGGATCTGCCCTTCCTGAGCCTGATAGACGCCGTTGATGACGTTCAGCAGCGAACTCTTACCGGCGCCGTTGGGGCCGATGAGGGCGCAGATCTCGCCACGCGCCACGGCAAAGCTGATGTCGGTGATCGCCTTCACGCCCTTGAAGGACAGGGAGATGTGGCTCAGCTCGAGAAGGGGCGAGGGGAAAAGGTTCATGGAGTCACCTCGGCTCATACCGGCTGCACGCCGGTCACGGAGGACAGGCTCCGACGTTGGAAGCCGGATGGTGCGGCGTCGGGGGCGGTGGTCAGGCGCTGGGTACGGTCCTGCGCCTTCCAGTCAGCCGCTTCCTTCCAGTTGCGGACAGCGATGCCAAGGGTGGCGAAGAACTGCACCGATGCTTCGGGCAAGGGCTCGCCGATGATCAGCGGCACGCGGGTCCGGGTGAAGCCCAGCACATCGCGCAGGGGGCGGCGCACCAGCCAGCCGCCGATGAGGCCGGTGAGGCCCGCCGCCCGGGGCGCCAGGGCGCGGTCGACCAGACGGCGCTGCCAGGTGCCGGCCGCGGGCAGGCGTTCACGCACCATGTTTTCGAGGCGCTGCCAGGTCTCGCGGGTGCCGGCCACCAGCGTTGGCCCCAGCTCGCGGCGGTCGATGTCGCGGGTTTCGAGCCCCTCAGGGAAATTCAGGCAAAAGCCGGCGATGAGCCAGGGCGCCAGCAGGTAGCGGGCCTGCCCGCTGGCGGCGAAGGCCCGGGCGGCGAGGGCCTCCTCCCGGTGGGTCAGGGCCTCGCCACTGACCAGCGCCTGCCCCTCGCGCAGCAGGTCAGCGTGGGAGGTCTCCTGAAACTCGACCCATCCGCCACTGCCCCGGCGCAGAAACACGAAGGCCACCGCCGCCGGCCGGGCCAGGAGAGCCGGAACATGCCCGCCGGTGGAGACAGCAAGCGCCGAGTAGGAAACCAGCGCCGGGTCAGCGATCAGGCCGCGGGGTCGGCGTAGACGATCAGCGCCGGCGCCAGCCCGGCGCGACGCACCCGCTCGACTTCGGCGAGGCCTTCGGCAAAAACGAAATCGCGGCCCGGCGTCCGAGCCAGCAGATTCGGTGCGCCGGGCTCGCCGCGCGGATCGAGGACGGCCGCGCTCCCGCCCAGCCACTGGGCCGCAAGGGCCAGCAACACGGCTTCCGGACGCGGATTGCTGAGGATGGTCAGCGTTGCCCCGGGGCGAAAACCCCGCTCGCTCAGGGCTCCAGCCAGCCCCCCGACCTCGACCAGTACTTCGCCCCATGTACGCTCCTGCCACACGCCGAGGCGCTTGTGACGAAGGGCGACGCTGCGCGCTTGGCTGGCGGCCTGCAAATGCAGCCAGCCAGGTAGGCCTGAAGTGGGGCGGCGGTCGCCTTGAGCGAGCGGAGTCATCGCGGTGGCTCCGTCAGGCTGCTGCGTCGGCGAGTTCGCGCTCGGCACTGCGTACGGACGCTGCCTCGAGCTCGCGAACCAGGGGCAGCACCTTTTCGCCGAAGTAGGCGACTTCTTCCTGGAAGTGCAGGAAGCCGGAGAGCACCAGATCGACGCCCACCGCCTTCAGGGCGACGATGCGCTCGGCGATCTGGCGCGGCGTGCCGATGAGATTGGTCTTGAAGCCGTCGTTGTACTGCACGAGGTCCTGGAAGGTGGACTTGGCCCAGTTGCCCTCGCCCTCCGGGCTGGCCTTGCCGGCCTGCTTGACCGCGTCGCCGAAGGCATTGACGGCCTCCGGATCGGCCTTGTCGATGATCTCCTGCAGCACCGCTTTCGCTTCCTCCTCGGTGTCGCGGGCGATGATGAAGGCGTTGACGCCGACCTTTACCGAATGGCCGTTGGCGGCCGCCTTGGCGCGAATGTCATCCACCTGAGCCTTGATGCCCTCGACGGTATTGCCGTTGGTGAAATACCAGTCGGACACCCGGGCGGCCATGTCGCGTGCGGCACGCGAGCTGCCCCCCTGGAAGATTTCCGGGTGCGGCTGCTGCAGGGGCTTCGGCTTGAGGGTGTAGTCGTGGAAGCGGTAGAAGTCACCCTTATAGGTGAAATTGTCCTGGGTCCAGATGCCCTTAAGTACCTCGATGAACTCCTGGGAGCGGCGGTAGCGCTCGTCGTGTTCGAGCCAGGGCTCGCCGATGCCGTGGAACTCGCCGCGGAACCAGCTCGACACCACGTTCACCGCCACCCGGCCGCCAGTGAGGTGGTCGATGGTGGCGATCTGCTTGGCCAGCACGACCGGATGCCAGGGGCCGGGCAGCACGGCGGCGATGACCCGCAGCTTCTCGGTGGCGGCCAGCAGCGCGTGGCTGAAGGACACGGATTCGTGCTGGTACTCGGCACCGTAGCCGGCGGTGAAGCGGATCTGCGACAAGGCGTAATCGAAACCGGCCTTCTCGGCGATCTGGGCGAGCTTGCGGTTGTAGTCGATGTCCCAGCTGGTGCGCTGCTCGATCTTGCTGACGACAAGACCGCCGCTGACATTGGGCACCCAGTAGGCAAACTTGATGTTCTGCTGGCTCATGGTGATGACTCCTCGGATTGAATGTTCGGTGGCTCAGGCGGCGACCAACTGGGGCCGGGCGGCGGTAGCGCGCGGGGCCAGGAAGGGGGCCGCACGGTCGGCGGCGAGGCTGATGCGCGCCTTCAGGGCCGGGCTGCTCACCCGGTAGTTCTCGAAATCGGCCTCGGCGCCGTACACGCCGATCGGCAGGGTCTGCGCCTGGAAGAAGCTGAACAGCGGGCGTAGCTGGTGGTCGATGACCAGCGCGTGGCGATCGCTGCCGCCGGTGGCGGCGAGCAGCACCGGCACATCGTTGAGCGCGTTGTGGTCGACGAAGTCGAACAGATGCTTGAACAGGCCAGTGAAGGAGGCGCGGTAAACCGGGCTCGCCACGATCAGGAAATCAGCCGATTCGATGGCAGCGATGTCTTTGCGAACCTCGGCGGGCAACTGGTTGGGGTAGAGCACACCGGCCAGCTTGGGGCCGACTTCGCCGAGTTCGATCAGGCGGGTTTCGATGGACGCCCGCTCGCCCAGCGCATCGATCAGGGCCTCGACGAGGGTCAGCGTGCGGGACGGACGTTGCAGGCCACCGGAGACGGCGACGACTTTCACTTTCTTGCTCATGGATTCACCTCTATCGTTTCGAATGTGCCGGGGCCGGCACCCTGAGTCTTCTTTAGCAGTAACCGTGCCAACTAAAAATTCTTTTAAAAACAAAGAGCTGAAAAAAATATTGAGGGCGGCGTGTTGCGCTGAAAACAGGTCTGCGCGAAAGCTGCTGCCTACGCAGCAAACGGGGCCACTCCGCCCTCCGACAATCCCGGCCGGTGCTGCCCTGGAAGCAGGAGGCCGTCGCCGCGGCTCACGCCGCCCGGGCCCACGCAGGAAACCGCCGCTGCGCAGGTTGTCCTCGACGCTGAGGTGGGCGAAGACATGCCGCCCTTCGAGAACATGGGCGATGCCCCGGCGGGCCAGGCGGTTCGGCGGCACCCCGGCGGTGTCCTCGCCGTGAAAGCGGATGCGGCCGCGGGTGAGGCGCGCGCGGTCGGCGTGGATCAGGCCGGAGATGGCCTTCAGCGTAGTGCTCTTGCCGGCCCCGTTGGCGCCGAAAAAAAAAAAAAAAAAAAAAAAAAAAAAAAAAAAAAAAAAAAAAAAAAAAAAAAAAAAAAAAAAAAAAAAAAAAAAAAAAAAAAAAAAAAAAAAAAAAAAAAAAAAAAAAAAAAAAAAAAAAAAAAAAAAAAAAAAAAAAAAAAAAAAAAAAAAAAAAAAAAAAAAAAAAAAAAAAAAAAAAAAAAAAAAAAAAAAAAAAAAAAAAAAAAAAAAAAAAAAAAAAAAAAAAAAAAAAAAAAAAAAAAAAAAAAAAAAAAAAAAAAAAAAAAAAAAAAAAAAAAAAAAAAAAAAAAAAAAAAAAAAAAAAAAAAAAAAAAAAAAAAAAAAAAAAAAAAAAAAAAAAAAAAAAAAAAAAAAAAAAAAAAAAAAAAAAAAAAAAAAAAAAAAAAAAAAAAAAAAAAAAAAAAAAAAAAAAAAAAAAAAAAAAAAAAAAAAAAAAAAAAAAAAAAAAAAAAAAAAAAAAAAAAAAAAAAAAAAAAAAAAAAAAAAAAAAAAAAAAAAAAAAAAAAAAAAAAAAAAAAAAAAAAAAAAAAAAAAAAAAAAAAAAAAAAAAAAAAAAAAAAAAAAAAAAAAAAAAAAAAAAAAAAAAAAAAAAAAAAAAAAAAAAAAAAAAAAAAAAAAAAAAAAAAAAAAAAAAAAAAAAAAAAAAAAAAAAAAAAAAAAAAAAAAAAAAAAAAAAAAAAAAAAAAAAAAAAAAAAAAAAAAAAAAAAAAAAAAAAAAAAAAAAAAAAAAAAAAAAAAAAAAAAAAAAAAAAAAAAAAAAAAAAAAAAAAAAAAAAAAAAAAAAAAAAAAAAAAAAAAAAAAAAAAAAAAAAAAAAAAAAAAAAAAAAAAAAAAAAAAAAAAAAAAAAAAAAAAAAAAAAAAAAAAAAAAAAAAAAAAAAAAAAAAAAAAAAAAAAAAAAAAAAAAAAAAAAAAAAAAAAAAAAAAAAAAAAAAAAAAAAAAAAAAAAAAAAAAAAAAAAAAAAAAAAAAAAAAAAAAAAAAAAAAAAAAAAAAAAAAAAAAAAAAAAAAAAAAAAAAAAAAAAAAAAAAAAAAAAAAAAAAAAAAAAAAAAAAAAAAAAAAAAAAAAAAAAAAAAAAAAAAAAAAAAAAAAAAAAAAAAAAAAAAAAAAAAAAAAAAAAAAAAAAAAAAAAAAAAAAAAAAAAAAAAAAAAAAAAAAAAAAAAAAAAAAAAAAAAAAAAAAAAAAAAAAAAAAAAAAAAAAAAAAAAAAAAAAAAAAAAAAAAAAAAAAAAAAAAAAAAAAAAAAAAAAAAAAAAAAAAAAAAAAAAAAAAAAAAAAAAAAAAAAAAAAAAAAAAAAAAAAAAAAAAAAAAAAAAAAAAAAAAAAAAAAAAAAAAAAAAAAAAAAAAAAAAAAAAAAAAAAAAAAAAAAAAAAAAAAAAAAAAAAAAAAAAAAAAAAAAAAAAAAAAAAAAAAAAAAAAAAAAAAAAAAAAAAAAAAAAAAAAAAAAAAAAAAAAAAAAAAAAAAAAAAAAAAAAAAAAAAAAAAAAAAAAAAAAAAAAAAAAAAAAAAAAAAAAAAAAAAAAAAAAAAAAAAAAAAAAAAAAAAAAAAAAAAAAAAAAAAAAAAAAAAAAAAAAAAAAAAAAAAAAAAAAAAAAAAAAAAAAAAAAAAAAAAAAAAAAAAAAAAAAAAAAAAAAAAAAAAAAAAAAAAAAAAAAAAAAAAAAAAAAAAAAAAAAAAAAAAAAAAAAAAAAAAAAAAAAAAAAAAAAAAAAAAAAAAAAAAAAAAAAAAAAAAAAAAAAAAAAAAAAAAAAAAAAAAAAAAAAAAAAAAAAAAAAAAAAAAAAAAAAAAAAAAAAAAAAAAAAAAAAAAAAAAAAAAAAAAAAAAAAAAAAAAAAAAAAAAAAAAAAAAAAAAAAAAAAAAAAAAAAAAAAAAAAAAAAAAAAAAAAAAAAAAAAAAAAAAAAAAAAAAAAAAAAAAAAAAAAAAAAAAAAAAAAAAAAAAAAAAAAAAAAAAAAAAAAAAAAAAAAAAAAAAAAAAAAAAAAAAAAAAAAAAAAAAAAAAAAAAAAAAAAAAAAAAAAAAAAAAAAAAAAAAAAAAAAAAAAAAAAAAAAAAAAAAAAAAAAAAAAAAAAAAAAAAAAAAAAAAAAAAAAAAAAAAAAAAAAAAAAAAAAAAAAAAAAAAAAAAAAAAAAAAAAAAAAAAAAAAAAAAAAAAAAAAAAAAAAAAAAAAAAAAAAAAAAAAAAAAAAAAAAAAAAAAAAAAAAAAAAAAAAAAAAAAAAAAAAAAAAAAAAAAAAAAAAAAAAAAAAAAAAAAAAAAAAAAAAAAAAAAAAAAAAAAAAAAAAAAAAAAAAAAAAAAAAAAAAAAAAAAAAAAAAAAAAAAAAAAAAAAAAAAAAAAAAAAAAAAAAAAAAAAAAAAAAAAAAAAAAAAAAAAAAAAAAAAAAAAAAAAAAAAAAAAAAAAAAAAAAAAAAAAAAAAAAAAAAAAAAAAAAAAAAAAAAAAAAAAAAAAAAAAAAAAAAAAAAAAAAAAAAAAAAAAAAAAAAAAAAAAAAAAAAAAAAAAAAAAAAAAAAAAAAAAAAAAAAAAAAAAAAAAAAAAAAAAAAAAAAAAAAAAAAAAAAAAAAAAAAAAAAAAAAAAAAAAAAAAAAAAAAAAAAAAAAAAAAAAAAAAAAAAAAAAAAAAAAAAAAAAAAAAAAAAAAAAAAAAAAAAAAAAAAAAAAAAAAAAAAAAAAAAAAAAAAAAAAAAAAAAAAAAAAAAAAAAAAAAAAAAAAAAAAAAAAAAAAAAAAAAAAAAAAAAAAAAAAAAAAAAAAAAAAAAAAAAAAAAAAAAAAAAAAAAAAAAAAAAAAAAAAAAAAAAAAAAAAAAAAAAAAAAAAAAAAAAAAAAAAAAAAAAAAAAAAAAAAAAAAAAAAAAAAAAAAAAAAAAAAAAAAAAAAAAAAAAAAAAAAAAAAAAAAAAAAAAAAAAAAAAAAAAAAAAAAAAAAAAAAAAAAAAAAAAAAAAAAAAAAAAAAAAAAAAAAAAAAAAAAAAAAAAAAAAAAAAAAAAAAAAAAAAAAAAAAAAAAAAAAAAAAAAAAAAAAAAAAAAAAAAAAAAAAAAAAAAAAAAAAAAAAAAAAAAAAAAAAAAAAAAAAAAAAAAAAAAAAAAAAAAAAAAAAAAAAAAAAAAAAAAAAAAAAAAAAAAAAAAAAAAAAAAAAAAAAAAAAAAAAAAAAAAAAAAAAAAAAAAAAAAAAAAAAAAAAAAAAAAAAAAAAAAAAAAAAAAAAAAAAAAAAAAAAAAAAAAAAAAAAAAAAAAAAAAAAAAAAAAAAAAAAAAAAAAAAAAAAAAAAAAAAAAAAAAAAAAAAAAAAAAAAAAAAAAAAAAAAAAAAAAAAAAAAAAAAAAAAAAAAAAAAAAAAAAAAAAAAAAAAAAAAAAAAAAAAAAAAAAAAAAAAAAAAAAAAAAAAAAAAAAAAAAAAAAAAAAAAAAAAAAAAAAAAAAAAAAAAAAAAAAAAAAAAAAAAAAAAAAAAAAAAAAAAAAAAAAAAAAAAAAAAAAAAAAAAAAAAAAAAAAAAAAAAAAAAAAAAAAAAAAAAAAAAAAAAAAAAAAAAAAAAAAAAAAAAAAAAAAAAAAAAAAAAAAAAAAAAAAAAAAAAAAAAAAAAAAAAAAAAAAAAAAAAAAAAAAAAAAAAAAAAAAAAAAAAAAAAAAAAAAAAAAAAAAAAAAAAAAAAAAAAAAAAAAAAAAAAAAAAAAAAAAAAAAAAAAAAAAAAAAAAAAAAAAAAAAAAAAAAAAAAAAAAAAAAAAAAAAAAAAAAAAAAAAAAAAAAAAAAAAAAAAAAAAAAAAAAAAAAAAAAAAAAAAAAAAAAAAAAAAAAAAAAAAAAAAAAAAAAAAAAAAAAAAAAAAAAAAAAAAAAAAAAAAAAAAAAAAAAAAAAAAAAAAAAAAAAAAAAAAAAAAAAAAAAAAAAAAAAAAAAAAAAAAAAAAAAAAAAAAAAAAAAAAAAAAAAAAAAAAAAAAAAAAAAAAAAAAAAAAAAAAAAAAAAAAAAAAAAAAAAAAAAAAAAAAAAAAAAAAAAAAAAAAAAAAAAAAAAAAAAAAAAAAAAAAAAAAAAAAAAAAAAAAAAAAAAAAAAAAAAAAAAAAAAAAAAAAAAAAAAAAAAAAAAAAAAAAAAAAAAAAAAAAAAAAAAAAAAAAAAAAAAAAAAAAAAAAAAAAAAAAAAAAAAAAAAATCAGAACACCAGATCTCGCCGCGGCGGACACGGAAGGAGAGATCCGAGATCGCCTTCACGCCCTTGAACGACAGGGAGACGTTGTTCACCTCGAGAATGAATTCGCCCGGGGTCGGTGCGTGGGTGCTCATGCCGCCGCCTCCCGACGCTCGACCGCGGGCGCGCTGCCGTCCACCGCCGGCTGGCCGCGCAGCGGCAGGGGCGACACGCCGCCCTGCAGGCGCTGCAGGCCGAACAGCCGGCGCACCCGCGCCTGGATCTGCCCGCGCAAACCACGACCAGCGCCCTCCAACGACCACTCCCAGGCCCGGTGGCGCAGGCTGCCCAGCGGCGCCAGGCGGCTCTCGCACTCATCCGCCAGCACTCGCCGGCGCGCGGGCGAGAGCAGCAGCCCGGACGGGGCGATCTCCAGGCGGTCGCGGGACGCCGATTCAATGCTCTCCGGAAACGCGACGCACTGGCCGCTATCCAGCCAGTGGTGGAGCACCGTGCCCAGCCCCTCGTCCCACTCGGTCCCATCCTCGCTCCACAGCGGCGCTGCGGCATGGGCGCGGCGCGCTGCCAGCCGCAGCCGGCGGGCCGGTCCGCCGGCATACAGCGAGGTGAGGGGCAGCACGCGCACGCTGCCGCTCTGGCGCTCCACCGATGCTGACGAAAGCAGCAGTATTTCATCCTCTGCACCGCCAAGCGCGGCGAGGTGGCGCAGCATCCCCTCGCGCCCCTGCACATAGATGTGGCTGGGTCGCAGTTCGGCCAGCACCGATCGCAGTGCCTCCCCCGACAGCTCGCGGGACACCGGCAGCGGATGCCCTCCGGCAGCCTTCGCGGCGAGGGCGAGCAGGATCAGCGTCGGCTCGAAGGCGCCACTCAGCGCCAGCCGTGAGCCGAGCCCGAAGCCGTGCTGCTGCAGCGCGGCCGCCAGGTGCTCGACTTCCCGGGCGATGTCCGCCCACTGCCAGGCCTTCCATTGGCCCCGCCGCTTGTGGCGCAGAGCGAGTTCCCGGGGCCGCGCTCCGGCCCAATGCCGGAGCCGGTCGAGGGCGTCGGGTGCCAAAACGTCGGCAGCCACCGGCTTGATTTCATGCACGCTCATGGGGAATGTCTCCCGGGCGAACCACGGTGGCCCGCCTGTCAGGTGGTGGAGTCAGAACGAATGGCGGATGCCGGCGGCGAAGCTGGTCTGGTAGCCGTCGCCCGCGTTGTAGCCGGCGCCCACCGAGCTGAAGAGAGCGTTGTCGCGGGCGCTGCGGTTGTTGTGGATCGACGCGTAGGTGCCGTACAGGCTGGTGCGCTTGGAAAGGGCGTGGTCGTAACCCAGCGCCCATTGCCCGGCCCGGGCATCGCTGGCACCCGCGACCACTTCGGTGCGGCGCTGCACATAGGAGGCCAGCACCTTGCCCGCGGCACCGACCGGCACCGTCACGCCGAGCAGCCACTGGTGGCTGTCCTTGCCGGCGATGGAGCCGGTGTCGGCGCTGAAATCGGCCACGTCGGCGCGGCGCAGGCCATAGCTGGCGGCCAGCTTGGCAAGCCCCAGGTCGTAGGTGCCGCCGATATCGAAGACGCGCACCTTCTTCCCGTCGTAGCTTACGGGGACGGTGGTCCCGTCGGCCTCCTTCCCGGTGGACTTGGCACGCAGCTCCTGCAGATGCAGGCCGACCAGCAGCGGGCCCTGGCGGTACTGCGGAACGATGGACAGGGCGTGCACGTCCCCCGCGGCGCCGAGGCCGCGATTGCCCAGCGACTCCTCCCCGTAGCCATTCAGCGTATAGCCCGCCGCCACCGAGAAGCCGCGCCAGTTCGGCGTGAAGTAGCCGATCTGGTTGCTCCAGCGGTATTCGGTCAGGTAGACGTTGTTGTATTGCCCCACCGTCACGCTCCCAGAGAAGTCGATCTCGGAGGTGAGCAGGTAACCCGGCGTGTATTGGCGGCCCAGGGCCACGGAGCCGAAGGGGCCGGCGAGGCTGACGAAGGCCTGGCGGCTGAAGCCGCCGCCGCCGAGCGGCGCACCCCCGGCGGCATCGACGGCTGCTTCGAGGATGAAGCCGGCCGTCAGGCCGTTGCCGAGCTTTTCGGTACCGCGGAAGCCGAGGCGGCTCGGCACGCTGGTGCCGGAATCGATGCGTGAGCGGCTCGACACCGTCGGGTCGACGTTGTTTCCACTCCAGCGGTAGCCCATATCGACGGTACCGAAAATGGAGACGTCGGACTGGGCGAATGCGGGAACGGCAAGCAAGCTGGCAATTGCGACGGCAAGTGAGTTCTTATTCATTTTTTACCTATTTATCAATTGGATGCGCAATGACGCAGGCTCTCTGTTTTTACGGAGCGGCAGAATGAACTACCTTGAAATGAATTAGCAGGACTTGTGCCAGAAAATAAAATCAAACAAAACAACAGCTTATTAAATTAGGCTGGATTCGATTGGTGCACTGCAAACATCAATGCACGAGGCTTGCTTCCAGAGAAGCACGACCACCGATGCCATTTGCCGAAGGCAAGGCCGAAAATGAAACGGCCACCCGTAAAAATACGGGTGGCCGTTTCATGGGGAGCACGTTTCAAGCGTTCCGCACTGCCCAAAGGGCAATGCGGAACGCCTGGGCTCAGGAATAGAACGAGGGTTTCGGGTGACGGCCGTTCAGGGCCCAATCGCCGAGTTCGCGCAGCTTGTAATCCGCCGGATCGTGCAAGGTATGCACGCGCAGGTTGCGCCAGTAACGGTCGAGGCGCAGCGCGGCGGTGGTGGAGCGAGCGCCGGTGACTTCAAACATGCGGCTGGTCAGGTCGAGGCCGGCGCGGGTGGCGGCCATCTTGGCGGTCGCCACGGCAACGGCCACGTCGCCGCGGCCAGCCTCGGTGAGCGGTCGCCTTCGTTCCAGGCGGCGTCGAACAGCACGGCTGCATGGTCGGCCAGCTTGCGCGCGCTCTCCAGCGCCACCCAGAACTCACCGTAATGGCGCAGCACGTACAGATCCTCGGTCACCACGGCGGCGGGCGACGCCGGCCACAGCCGGGCCTGCCCCTGGGTGTAGTTGCGCGCCTCGGCGAAGGCCCCTTCGGCAATCCCCAGGTAGACGTTGACGAACACCAGCTGCGCCAGCGCGCGGCCGCAGACAGGCCCGCGGCGACGACAGGGGGCCGGGGTTGGACAGGATCTCGCCCTCGGCCACGGCCACCTTCTCGAAGGTCGCGCTGCCGCTGTCGGTCTGGCGCTGGCCCATGTTGTCCCAGTCCTCGAACAGCGTGATGCCGGGGCGCTTCGTCGGCACCGCGGCGATCAGCAGCTTGCCCTCGGCATTGTCCTCGAGCGCCGACACCAGCAGCATGTCAGAGTCCAGCGCGCCGGAGCAGAAGCTCTTGTGGCCGGAGAACTCGCGCCCGCCATCGATCCGCGTGGCCACCGTGCGCTTGTCGAGGGGGTTGAGGGCATTGCCCCAGAACCAGTCGTGGCGGGCGGTGTCGGCCAGCCAGGGCTCCCACTGGGCCGGCTGCCCGAACAGGCGCAGGGTGGCCAACTGCAGGTGATGGAAGGCGAACACGTGCCCCACCGAGCTGTCGGCGCGGGTGAGCTGGCGCACGATGGCGAAGGTCTCCGCCCAGCTCGCCCCCAGCCCACCATATTCCTTCGGGATCGAGAGGCGCAGCAGGCCGCTGGCCCGCAGCAGGTCCCGCTCCACCTTGGGCGTGCCGCCGGCCAGATCGCGGGCGGCGGCGGTGTGGGCAAATCGCTCGGCCAGCGCCGCGGCAATGGCGGTCGGCATCGAGGCGGGGGCGGACGGGTGTTCGAGGGTGTCGTTGATAGTCAGGCTCATGGGTCTTTCTCGGGTTTCAAGCCGGCACAGCCAGCCGGGACGGCACGATGTCGTTGGCAATGACCTCGCCGACGGGGCCTTCGAGCGCCGCGGCCTGGCGGTCGGCGGGCTTATCGAGGGGCAGTAGCGGGAACAGCAGTTCGGCCACGCGGTAGGACTCCTCCAGGTGCGGATAGCCGGAGAGAATGAAATAGTCGATGCCCAGCGCCGCGTATTCCTGGATACGGGCCGCCACGGTCTGAGGATCGCCCACCAGGGCCGTGCCGCAGCCGCTGCGCACCAGGCCGACGCCGGCCCACAGGTTGGGCGCCACCTCAAGCTGGTCGCGGCGCCCGCCGTGCAGCGCGGCCATGCGGCGCTGGCCTTCGGAGTCGTAGCGGGCAAAGGATTGCTGGGCGGCGGCGATGGTTTCGTCGCTCAGGTGGGAGATTAGCTCGTCGGCTGCCCGCCAGGCTTCGGCGTCGGTCTCCCGCACGATGACATGCAGGCGGATGCCGAACTTGAGCGTGCGGCCATGCACGGCCGCCTTGGCGCGCAGGTCGGCGATCTTCTCGGCGACCGCGGCGAGGGGCTCGCCCCAGGTCAGGTAAACATCCACCTGCTCGGCGGCGAGCTCATGGGCTTCGGGCGACGACCCGCCGAAGAACAGCGGCGGGTAGGGCTTTTGCACCGGGGGATAGAGCGCCCGGGCGTTTTCCACCTGCAGGTGCTTGCCCTCGAAGCTGACCGACTCGCCCTGCAGGACGCTGCGCCAGATCTGCAGGAACTCATCGGCCGCCTCGTAGCGTTCGGCGTGGCTGAGGTAGCTGCCGTCACCGCGCTGTTCGTCCGGGTCGCCGCCGGTCACCACGTTGATCAGCAGGCGGCCGTTGGAAATGCGGTCGAGGGTGGCGGCCATGCGGGCGCTCACGGTGGGCGAGATGATGCCGGGGCGGATGGCGACGAGGAACTTGAGCCTCTCGGTGAGCGCCGCCAGCGACGAGGCGACGACCCACGAATCTTCGCAGGAGCGCCCGGTGGGAATCAGCACGCCCTCGAAGCCGAGCTCGTCGGCCGCCTGGGCGACCTGCTTGAGGTAGTTGTGCGTCACCGCGCGGCCACCATGGCTGGTGCCCAGGTAGCGGCTGTCGCCGTGGGTGGGCAGGAACCAGAAAACATGCATCGCGATACTCCAGTAGCGTTGGGTGGATGAGCGAATCTGACCTTTGTATAAGCAGCTGCCGTGCCAGCGGCGCTGCGCCACCGCGTCAAACCAGGCCGTTCGCAAGGCACGCCGCGGCAACAAGCGGCCTGAGAGCCGGGGGCGCCCGCGCGCGGCCGGGCATCGGGCAGCCCGCCCCGGGAACGGCGGTCTGCTGGCTGGGCAGCAGACCTGCTTGCCGCAGTGCTGCTCAGGCAGCAGGTCGGCAGCAGAAACGGGCCGGACATCGGGTGTCTGATGCGGCCTGGGCGGATTGGCACGAAGTCTGCTCGGCAGGGCCGGCCCTGCCGGGGAACGCGGGCAGGCTTTCCCCGGAGCCTGCCCTTGATCACCGTCGACTCTCCGCCCCGTCAGAACCACTGTGCCTGCGTCCACGCCGTTGGAGATCGCCACGGAATTGGCTGTCTCCTTTGCGGCCACGGCGGCCGAGCGCGACCTCTGCGGTGGCACACCGAAGGCGGAGCGGGATGCCCTACGCCGCAGCGGCCTGCTCCGGCTGATGATTCCCGAGGCCTATGGCGGGCTCGGCGCCAACTGGCGCGAAACGCTCGACATCGTGAGGGTCTTTGCGGCGGCCGACAGTTCGATCGCCCACGTCTTTGCCTTCCAGCACCTGATGCTCGCCACCGTCCGACTGTTCTCGCGCCCGTCCCAGTGGGAGCCGTGGTTCGAGAAGACCGCCCAGGGGCAGTGGTTCTGGGGGAACGCGCTCAACCCCCTGGACGAACGCACGGTGTGCACCTCCCACGAGGGCTGGCATGAATTCAACGGCCTCAAGAGCTTCTGCTCGGGGGCGCCGGATTCGGAGATGCTCATCGTCTCGGCCGTCCAGCCGGGCCGGCCGGGCATCGTCGTGGCAGCCGTCCCCAGCGCGCGCAAGGGCATCCGCGTGATGGCGGACTGGGACAACATGGGCCAGCGCCAGACCGACAGCGGGAGCCTGGCCTTTGAAAAGCTGCGCGTCGAGCAGCACGAGATCCTCGACGACCCCGGTCCGCTGTCCACGCCCTTCTCGTGCCTGCGCCCCCTGATCGCCCAGCTGAGCCTGACCCACGTTTACCTGGGCATCGCCGAGGGGGCCTTTGCCGAGGCGCGCCATTACACCCTGCGGGAAGCCCGGCCGTGGCACCGGGCCGGCGTTGCGCACACCGACCAGGACCCGTACATCCTGGAACGCTATGGCGAGTTCTGGATCGGGCTCGAAGGGGTGCGGGCCCTGGCGGCTCGCGCCGCTGAGAAGCTCGACGCGGCCTGGCTGAAGGGCGACACGCTGACCGCCGAGGAGCGCGCCGAGGTGGCCGTCGCCATCGCTGCGGCCCGGGTGTCCGCGACCCGGGTCGGGCTCGACATCTGCACGCGCATGTTCGAGGTAGCCGGCGCGCGGGCCACCCACGCCGGCCTGGCCCTCGACCGCTACTGGCGCAACCTGCGCACCCAGAGCCTCCACGACCCGGTGGACTACAAGACGCGCGAGCTGGGCGAATGGGCCCTCACCGGCAGGGCGCCCGTGCCGACCTTCTATTCCTGACCCACACGATGCCGCACAGTTCCGATTCGATCGCGCCTGCCAGCCCGTCGCCCGGGCCCGAGGACGGCAGCCAGCTCTTCCAGGACCCGCGCTCCGCCGCCTTGCTCGAGCGCATCCGCCAGATCGCGCCCAGCGACGCGAGCGTGCTGCTGACGGGAGAAACAGGGACGGGCAAGGAGGTCGTGGCGCGCCGCCTCCACGCCGAGAGCCGACGCCGGGCCGGGGCTTTCGTGGCGGTCAATTGCGGTGCGTTCTCTCCGACCCTGGTGGAGGCCGAGCTCTTCGGCCACGAGAAAGGCGCTTTCACCGGCGCCTTTTCGGCGAAGGCGGGCTGGTTCGAGGCGGCCAATGGCGGAACCCTGTTTCTGGACGAGGTGGGCGAGCTACCCGCTGCCATCCAAGTCAAACTGCTGCGGGTGCTGCAGGAACGGGAGGTGACCCGGCTCGGCTCCCGTGTGCTGACGCCGATCGACGTGCGGGTGATTGCGGCCACCAACGTCCGCCTCGAAGACGCGGTGGCGACCGGGCAGTTTCGTGAAGACCTGTATTACCGCCTGCGGGTCGTGGCGCTCGAACTGCCGGCGCTGCGTGAGCGCCCCGGCGACATCCTGCCCCTCGCCCATCATTTCGTGGATGAGTACCGTCGGCGCCTGCGCTACGGAGAAATAGTCATCGAGCCCGCGGCCGAGCGCCGGCTGCTGAGCCACCCCTGGCCGGGTAACGTGCGCGAACTCGAGAACGTCATCCACCACGCCTTGCTCGTCTGCCGCGGAAATATCCTGCGGGTGGAAGACCTGCGTCTGCGGGAGCCGTCGCTTCCGAGCGCCGCCATGCCGCCCGACGGTAGCGGCCTGGACGCGCTGAACGCGGCGCTGCAGGCGCTGTTCGAGGGCGGGCAGGACGATCTTTTCGAGCACATCGAAAACACTGTGATGCGGGCCGCCTTTGAATTCTGCGATGGCAATCAGGTCCAGGCCGCCCGCCTGTTGGGTATCAGTCGCAACGTGATGCGGGCTCGGCTAATCCGGATGGGGGCGATCTCAGCACTGAGATGACGCCCCGGCTCCCAGCCTCGGCGGCCTCGCGGATCAGCCCGAAGCGCTTGAGCTGGGTGCGCAGAACGTTGCGCGAAATGCCCAGCTCCCGCGCGGTACGCACCTGGTTCTCGCGGCAATACTCGAAGGCCGTGGTGAACACCAGGCGTTCGATGGTTCCATAGACTTCCGGCTCGCCGCGTTCGAGCAGGCGGCACAGATGCAGCTGAATGGCGGCCAGCGAGTCACCGTCTTCGCTGTTCGCCGTCGCGCCTGCCCGCGGCGCCACCTGGCCCGGCAGGCGCAGGTCGGCCGGCGTGATGCGCCCGTCCTGGCTGATGATCAGCGCAAAGTGGACGACGTTTTCCAGCTCGCGGATGTTGCCGGGCCAGTTGTACTGGCGCAGCACCGTCGCGGCCTCGCGGGTGACGCAGGGCGAATCGAGGTCCAGCCGGTGCCGGTAGTATTCGATGAAATACTCCACCAGCGGCAGGATGTCCTCCTCCCGCTCGCGCAGGGGCGGCAGGAACACCGGCGCCACGTTGAGCCGGTAATAGAGGTCAAGACGGAAATGCCCGGCCTGCACGGCTTTTTCCAGGTCGACGTTGGTCGCCGCAACGAGCCGCACATCGACGGGCACCGACTTGCGCGACCCGAGCCGCACCACCTGCCGCTCCTGCAGCACACGCAGCAGCTTCACCTGCACGGCCAGCGGCAGGTCGCCCACCTCGTCCAGGAACAGCGTGCCGCCATTGGCCGCCTCGAACCAGCCGGCGCGGGCCTGCTGGGCACCGGTGAAGGCCCCCGCCTCGTGGCCGAAGAGCTCAGCCTCCACCAGGTTCTCGCTGAAGGCGCCGCAGTTCACCGCCACGAAGGGCCCCTTGCGGCCGCTTTGCGCATGGATGTGGCGGGCGATCAGCTCCTTGCCGGTGCCGGTCTCGCCGATGATCAGCACGTTGGCTTCGCTGGGGGCGATGCGCTCCACGTGGTGCAGCAGTGCCAGCGACTTGGGGTCGTGGAAGATCAGGGCCTTCGCCCGGATCGTCAGGGCCGCCTGCTCGGCGTTGGGCAGGGTCAGCACGCGTACGGAATTGGATTCGCTCATCGGTATTCTCTCGTCGGATTGGTTGCTCCCGGAGACGCCAGCCTTGAGGGTGCTGCAGTGCTTCGAGGAATGATCTTGTTGTACGCCCACGCCTTGCAGCTTATCGGCAGCGTGCTGCACTGCAAACAAAGCATTTCTGCAATACATAGGCGCAGATCAGAAAACGGCTCGGGCCCGCGGATGGCGGGCCCGAGCGGGGCGTCGGCGCGAGCAGGCAGTGTTACTTCCGGCTGTTCTTCCAGGCTGCGTCGGCCACCCGGACCTGCTTCGGAACGAGCTTCAGCTCGGCAAAGGTATCGGCAACCTTCTGCTGCTGGGCGAGCACTTCATCCGTCACCGGCTTGACCCCGTAGGTCAGGCGCTGGGCGGCCAGCTCGACCACCGGGAGCTCGATGCCGATCAGCGGCGCGATGAATCGGGCCACCTCCTTCGGGTTCTGCCGGCCCCACTGGTCGATCTTGGCGATCTCGTCGAGCAGGATATGCACGATGTCGGGGTGCTTCTCGGCAAAGCCGCGAGCCGCCAGATAGAACTGGTGGTTGGCGACTACGCCCTTCCCATCGGCGAGCACGCGCGCGCCGAGCTGCTTCTCGGCGGCAGCCAGGAACGGATCCCAGATCGACCAGGCGTCGACGCGGCCGCTTTCGAAGGCGGCGCGGGCATCGGCCGGCGCCAGATAGACCACTGACACATCGCTGAACTTAACGCCGGCCTTCTCGAGCAGCTTGATCAGCAGGTAGTTGGCATTCGAGCCCTTGGCGACGGCGATCTTTTTGCCCCTCAGTTCGGCCACGCTCTTGATCTGCGAATCCTTGGGGACGACCAGTGCTTCGGCCGTCGGCGCAGGCGGCTCGTTCCCCACATACACGAGGTCGGCTCCGGCAGCCTGGGCGAAGATCGGCGGCGCTTCGCCGGTGGTCCCCACATCGAGGCTGCCGACGTTGATCGCCTCCAGCAGCGGGGGCCCGAACGGGAATTCGGTCCATTTGACGTTGATCCCCTTGTCGGCCAACCGCTTCTCGAGCGTGCCGCGGGCCTTGAGGATGACCAGCGTGCCGTATTTCTGGTAGCCGATGCGCAATTCCTTGGGTGCCTCGTGGGCCGCCGACTGAGCCAGGGCCGGGGTGGCGGCGAGGCCGGAGGCCAGGCTCACTGCCACGGCCCCCGTCAGGACGCGACGGACTCCTTGCCGCAGCTGGGAGACGATGGATTGAATCTTGGGCATGATGATTTTCCCGATCGGATTGAATGGCGTGAAATCAGAAGGCCTTGTCTTCACCAAAGGTGACCCGGTGCAGCAGGCGGTGCTGGTCGCCATAATCGGTCACCGCGTAATGAACGGTGGCGCGGTTGTCCCACACGGTGACGGTGTTTTCTTCCCAGCGCAGGCGGGCCTGGAATTCCGGCCGCTGGAAACGGGCGAAAAGGAAGGCGAGCAGCGCGTCGCTTTCCTGGCGGGGCAGGCCCTTGATGCGGTCGGTGAAATTGGGACTCACGTAAACAGTCTTCTTGCCCGTCACCGGATGCGTGCGGATCACCGGGTGCACCACCGGCGGATGATCGGCGCGGGCCTGGCGATATACGGCTTCGCCATCCGGCAGACGCTCGAAATACGGAGGCCAGCCGCTGTGCTCGAAACTGTGGATGGCTTCGAGTTCCTCGAGATAAACCCGCAGCGCGGGCGGCAGCGATTCATACACCGTCGTGCCGCTGGCCCACACGGTATCCCCGCCGCTCGGCGGCACGACGCGGGAATAAAGCACGGTGCCGGTGGGCGGATTCGCAACGAAGGTGATGTCGGTATGCCATTGATCGGTGCCAAAGCGATTGCCACCGGGCTTGGCCTCCAGCACTTCGATCACATTGTGGATGGCGTGTCGCGGGAAAAAGGCCTTGGCCTTGTCGGGGTCGCCAAAGACCTTTGCAAAGGCGATATGCTGCTCCGGGGTCAGATTCTGTTCGCGGAAGAACAGCACCTGAAATTCCACCAGCGCCTTGCGCAATTCAGTGCGGACTTCTTCTGCTTCGATATCGGCGAGATCGATGTCATGCACCACTGCCCCGATATTGGGCGTATAGGGCTCGATGATGAGGTGTTGGTAACCAGGTACGGCACTTTCAAGCTTGGACATGGAAAAACTCCTTCAGGAATTTAATTCTGTGCGAGACGTCGGTCGGATGAAAAAACTATAAAAGCTCAATGCGTCGACACGAACCAATTTTTCCTGATGTGTTTATCCCGTCATCCGGAATTTTCTTTGCAGAATTGCGACGTTTGAAAGAGTTGTGACTTCAGAAAATGCGCAGCAACGAAATGGGGCCGGACACACCCTGCGTATCCGACCCCATTGGACAGGCCAATCCTGATCCGGCATTGGCCGGACGCCGGCTCTCCGCTAATCCACGGTTGCCAGCAACACCTCGGTCGACTTGAACGCTGCGAGCACGTCGGCCCCCAGTTCGAGCGAGCGCGCCTGAAGTGAGCGGGTCGAGATCGCTGCACTCACACAGCCCGCCGGAGTGTCGACCCGGATCTCGGACATCACCGGCCCTACCAGGATCTCGCGGACACGGCCGCGCAGCTGGTTGCGCTGATTGAGAGCTTCTACGGTCATCAGGCGCTTCAGCACGCGGCGCTCGATCGCCGCAAGGGGTGCCTCGCCATGCTCCCGCGGGCGTGGCAGCGTGACGGCCTCGTCAAGCGTGATGCGGCCGTCCTCGACCAGCAAGATCCGGTCGGCGAGGGCCACCGCTTCGGAGACATCGTGGGTCACCAGTACGGCAGTGAAGCCATGCTGGCGCCAGACTCGCTCGATCAGGCGCTGCATCTCGATGCGCGTCAGGGCGTCCAGGGCGCCCAGCGGCTCGTCGAGCAGCAACAGCCGTGGGCGGTGGATCAGGGCCCGCGCCAGGGCCACCCGCTGGCGCTGGCCGCCTGACAGGCGGCTCGGCCATTCGTCGGCCCGGTCGGCCAGGCCAACCTCGGCGAGGGCCTGCTCGGCCTTGGCCTGCAGTTCGGCGCGCTTGCCGGACAGGCCGAGGGTGACGTTCTGGATGACCGTTCGCCAGGGCAGCAGGCGCGAATCCTGAAACATCATGCGCACCTCGCCGCCCAGCGCCGTGAGGTCCTCGCCGTCCAGGCGGATAGTGCCCTCCGACAAGGCATCGAGCCCCGCCAGTTGCCGCAGCAGCGTGCTCTTGCCACAACCGCTGCGCCCGACGATGGCCACAAACTGGCCAGCTTCGATGTCGAGGTCGAGCCCGTGGAGCACGTTGCGCTCGCCAAACCGTTTGACGAGGCCACGGACCTCTACCGTTAGCCCCTCGCGGGGGTGCGCGGCCGCGACACGCCCAATTTCGACTTGATCCATCTGCATCTTCATCACTCCCGTCAGGTGGCTGAATAGGCGCTGTTCCATTTCAGCCAGCGGCGCTCGAGCAGACGCGCGGCCGAATCGGCCAGCTTGCCGAGCAAGGCATACAGCAGGATCCCGACGAGCACCACATCGGTCTGCAGGAACTCCCGCGCATTCATCGTCATGTAACCGATACCCGCCTGGGCCGAGATGGTCTCGGCGACGATCAGGATGACCCACATGAAGCCGAAGGCGTAGCGCACGCCGACGAGGATGGAGGCCAGCGCACCGGGCAGGATGATCTCCCGATACAGCGCCCAGCCCGACAGGCCATAGCTGCGGCCCATTTCGATCAAGGCCGGGTCCACCGAGCGGATGCCGTGAAAGGTATTGACGTAAAGGGCAAAGAAGACGCCAAAGGAAATCAGGAAGAGCTTGGCCGTTTCGTCGATGCCGAACCACAGGATGACCAGCGGAATGAGTGCCAGCGGCGGAATGTTCCGGATCATCTGCAGTGTGGTGTCGAGGCCGATTTCCGCGGCGCGGAAGGTGCCGGTCAGCAGCCCCAGAACCAGCCCGAGCCCGCCACCGATGGCAAAGCCGATGAAGGCGCGGGCTGCGCTCACCTGCACGTGGGCCCACAACTCCCCGCTCTCGGCGAGCCCCCAGGCAGCATGGAGAACGGCCAGCGGCTCCGGCAGGATGCGGCTGGATAGCCAGCCCAGGCGGGCCGAATGCTCCCAGCCGGACAGAATCAGGATCGGCAGCAGCCACGGCAGCAAGCCTGCCAGGCCCTTCTTGAACACGTGGCTCACGGAGGACATGATTCTTTTCCCGCCGTAAGGCAATTACAGTTTGGCAATCGACACTTCGGTCGATTTCACCAGCGCCACGACTTCCGTGCCGACCTTCAATTCCAGGTCTTTAACCGAACGTGTCGTGATGACCGACGTGACAATGCCGTGGGGCGTTTCGACGTCGACTTCGGAAACCACGGGGCCTTCGATGATTTCCTTGATGCGCCCTCGAAACTGATTGCGAGTATTGATCGATTGAATGGACATGCTGCGCTCCACTGAGAAATGAGAGCTGAAGTTTCTGCCCCAGCGGGCTGGGCTCAAACCAATAAATTGAGATTTACTTATCACGCAGTACTTGCCTGTAATACCCCGGCGCCGCGCGCTGGGGAGAGCTACGGGACAAATGCTCACCCCGCGGCGTCCTTGCTTGAGGTATCCGAACTCAGCAAATGGGCGCCGAGTTCGGTCCAGCTGAACATCCCGATTTTCCTTCGGCGGAATCAGCCGCAGCACCCGTTCGATGTGCTTGGTGTCGATCGGCACATGCCGGGTGGTGAGAAACACCTCCAGCTCCAGCTGTCGCTTGTGTGCGTGGGCGGGTGCTTTGGTCAGCGCGCTGCTCTGCACCAGCCCCTATGCGTCCAGCCACTCCTGCACCCTGATGTATAAGGCCTCGACGCTCAGCCGGGCGTGATCGCTCAGGTATCCGAGCTTGGCCCCTCAATTTAGCCTGGCCTCGCGGATCTTCGCCTCCATAGCGCAGAGCGAATCGATGGCTTCGAACGCCTGGCCCGCGGATTTGGACTCTGCCGCGCTCCCTAACCTTGACGCGGCTCCTGCTGATCGAGGCCATCGCAGCCTGAGCAGCACGGAGGCCTGCCCGGCCAGCAGGGTGGGCCAGGGACGGCTGACCGTGATGCTCGAGTCGGCCTGGCGCTGATGTTGACGATACAGCGGCAGGTGCACAGCGAACTTGTCGAGCAGCATGCCGACGCAGAGGCTCACTTAGGCACGGCTGCCCTCGAACACCCCGGCGGGCGCCGCCGGAGACAGGGGGACACGGCGCTTGATGAGCGGGCCCCCGCAACCAGTTTCAAGCTTCAAGGCTCAATCATTCAGGTGATTGGGCCTTTTTGCGGTTCACTCGGCGGAGCGGGCGCGTGCCGACAGCAAACCCCTGAATGTTCTCCAGGGGTTTAAGTCGCACCCGCCGGCCCATTGCTGGAGCCGGCGGGGGCCCGGTTGTTCAGCCCTGCCGGGCGAGGCGGTAGAGGGCCACGCTGGCGAGGAAGTTGGGTTCCTCGACGATCACCTTGCCTTCGTCGAAGGCCAGCCGCTCGCGGATGAGGATGCCTTCCGTGGCGCACAGCTCGTCGAAGTCGGCGATGGTGAAAAAGCGCACGTTGGGGGTGTTGTACCACTGGTAAGGCAGGTTCTTCGACACCGGCATGTGGCCGTTGAGGATGGCCTGGCGGTGGCGCCAGTAGGCAAAGTTGGGAAAGCTGACGACGGCTTCGCGGCCGACGCGCAGCATCTCGGCGAGGATGCCCTGGGTGTTGCGCATGGCCTGCAGCGAGAGGCTCATGATGACGTGGTCGAAAAAGCCGTCGTCGAAGCCGGCGAGGCCCTGTTCCATGTCGATCTGGATGACGTTGATGCCGTTCTTGGCGCAGGCCAGCAGGCGCTCGGGGTCGTTCTCGACGCCGTAGCCGCGCACCTGGCGCACGTCGCTGAGATAGCGCAGCAGGCTGCCGTCGCCGCAGCCGAGGTCGAGCACCCGTTCGCCGGGCTCGATCCAGTTGGCGATCACGTCGTAGTCGTAGCGTTGGAAACTCATGGCGCGGTCCTCACACCCGGATATTGTCGATGTAGGCCTGCAGCACCGCGTGGTACTGGGGCTCGTCGAGCAGGAAGGAGTCGTGGCCGGCGGCACAGTCGATTTCGGCGTAGCTGACGCGGCGGTCGCTGTGCATCAGCGCATAGACGATCTCGCGGCTGCGGGACGGGGCGAAGCGCCAGTCGGTGCTGAAGGAGACCACGAGGTAGTCGGCCTTGGCGCGGCCCAGCGCGGCCACCAGGTCGCCGGCGTAGTCGAAGGCCGGATCGTAGTAGTCGAGGGCCTTGGTGGTGAGCAGGTAGGTGTTGGCGTCGAAGAAGCCGGCGAATTTGTCGCCCTGGTAGCGCAGGTAGGATTCGATCTCGAATTCCACGTCGTAGCTGAACACCGGCTTGTCGTGGCGCAGGTTGCGGCCGAATTTCTGGCCCATGGCGTCGTCCGACAGGTAGGTGATGTGGCCGATCATGCGCGCCAGCGCGAGGCCGCGGGTGGGCACCACGCCGTGCTCGTAATAGTGGCCGCCGTGGAAGTCCGGATCCTTGAGAATCGCCTGGCGGGCGACTTCATTGAAGGCGATGTTCTGGGCGGTGAGCTTGGGCGCCGAGGCGATGACCAGTGCGTGGGCAACCCGGTCGGGGTATTGCAGCGTCCACGACAGGGCCTGCATGCCGCCAAGGCTGCCGCCGACCACTGCGGCAAAGCGTTCGATGCCGAGTCGGTCGGCCAGCCGGGCCTGGGCGTCGACCCAGTCTTCGACGGTGACGAAGGGAAAGTCGGCGCCCCACGGCTTGCCGGTGGCCGGGTTGATGGCGTTGGGGCCGGAGCTGCCGTAGCAGCCGCCCAGGTTGTTCACGCCGATGACGAAGAACTTGCCCGTGTCGAGGGGTTTGCCGGGGCCGACGAGGTTGTCCCACCAGCCTTCGGAGCCGGGTTTGCCGGCGTAGGTGCCGGCCACGTGATGGGAGCCCGACAGGGCGTGGCACACCAGCACCGCGTTGCTGCGGGCGGCGTTGAGGGTGCCGTAGGTTTCATAGACCAGGTCGTATTCAGGCAGGACGCCACCGCTTTTAAGGGGGAGCGCTGTGCTGAAATGTGCCCGCTGGGGCACGACGTTGCCGACGGATTGTGCTTGCATTCCTGTTTCGTCCCAAAAAACGAAAACCCAGTCTGCGAACGGTCGCGGACTGGGCTGCCGTCGCTTTAGCCGTATTTTTAAAGCGCCCGCAAGCTGGAGGGTTCAAATCGGCGCTGGAGGCGAAGATTAGCGCGCGGCAGAGCCCCGAGTCAAACCCGCCCTACAATTTTTCGACCGCTTCGCGCACCCGGTCGGGTTCGTCGAGCTTGAGCAGGCGCTGCACCTTGGGGGTGAGGTCTACGGCATCGGCACGCAGAATCTCCTGCTTCACTTCCAGGATTTGTGCCGGGTGCATCGAGAACTGGCGCAGGCCCATGCCGATCAGGAGCCGTGCGCAGTCGGGGTCGCCGGCCATTTCGCCGCACACCGATACCGGGATGCCGGCCTTGGCGCCGGCCTGGATCGTCATGTGGATGAGGCGCAGCACGGCCGGGTGGAGCGGGTTGTACATGTGGGCGACGGCCTCGTTGCCCCGGTCGATGGCCAGCGTGTATTGGATCAGGTCGTTGGTGCCGATCGACAGGAAGTCGAGCTTGCGGGTGAACGCGCCCAGGCACAGGGCCGCGGCGGGCACTTCGATCATGCCGCCCACCTGCACGGCTTCGTCGAACTTGATCTTGCGTTCGCGCAGCTGGGCCCTGGCCTTGTCGAGCAGGATCAGGGTCTGGTCGATCTCGTGGCTGCTCGCCAGCATGGGGATGAGGATTTTCAGCTTGCCGAAGTGGCTGGCCCGGAGCAGCGCGCGCAGCTGGATCAGGAACATCTTCGGCTCGGACAGGCAGAAGCGGATGGCCCTGAGGCCGAGGGCCGGATTGTCCTCGGCGCGGGTGGCGCCTTCGAGTTCCTTGTCGGCGCCCACGTCGAGGGTGCGCACGGTAACCGGCTTGCCGGCCATGGTCTTGACGACGGACTTGTAGGCCTCGAACTGTTCGTCTTCGTCCGGCCAGGTGTCGCGGCTCATGAACAAAAACTCGGTGCGGAACAGGCCGACGCCATCGGCCTCGACCGCCTTGGCCTGCACGGCGTCGGGGGAGTTCGATGTTGGCGAGGATTTGCACCTCTTCGCCGTCGAGGGTGGCGGCGCGCATCGACTTGAGGCGCTTGAGCTTGGAGCGTTCGAGCTCGACCGCGGCCTTGCGCAGGCGGTATTCCTCGAGCACCCGTTCGTCGGGGGACACGATGACGACGCCGCGGGTGCCGTCGATGATGATCAGCTCGTCGTCCTTGATCACATGGCGGATGTGGCGCAGCGCCACCACGGCCGGAATCGACAGGCTGCGGGCGACGATGGCGGTGTGCCCGGTGGGGCCGCCGACGTCGGTGATGAAGCCGGCGACGGCGTGCTCCTTGAAGCCGATGGTGTCGGTGGGCGAAAGATCGTGGGCGACGACGATGGTGCCCAGCCCGTCCTTGCGCTTGGGCGGCAGGTGGCCGGGGTGGCCGAGCAGCACCTTGACGATGCGCTCGACGACCTGCACCACGTCGGCCTTGCGCTCGCGCAGGTAGGCGTCCTCGATGATCTCGAACTGTTCGACCAGTTGCTCCATTTGCTGCACCAGCGCCCATTCGGCGTTGGCCCGGCGGGAGCGGATCAGGGCTTCGGCCGCGTCGACCAGCATCGGGTCTTCGAGGAACATGATGTGCATGCCGAGAAAGGCATCCACTTCGGACGGTGCCGAGCCGGAGCCCGACGCGGCCTTGAGGCCGGCGAGTTCGGCCTTGACGGCGGCGACGGCCTTTTGCAGGCGCAGGACTTCCGCTTCGACGTGCTTGGGGGCCACCGTGAAGTGGGCGACTTCGAGCAGGGCGTGCGAAACCAGGTGGGCATGGCCGATAGCGATGCCCTGGGAGACGGCGAGGCCGTGGACGGTGAAACTCATCGGCGCGCCCCTTTTGCCGGACGGGTGCTCATTCGCCTTCCCCGAACTTGTCGGCGATGAGGGCCTGGAGGGCGGCCATGGCCTGGTCGGCGTCGCTGCCCTCGGTGTCGATGAGGATGGTGCTGCCCTTGGCGGCGGCCAGCATCATGACGCCCATGATGCTTTTGGCGTTGACCCGCCGGCCATTGCGCTCCAGCCACACGTCGCAGGCGTAGGCGCTGGCGGTCTGGGTAAGCTTGGCGGAGGCGCGGGCGTGAAGGCCCAGCTTGTTGATGATGTTTGCGTCCTGGCGTGGCATCGGTGTCGTTCCTGTCTTCCTCGATGTGGTATCGGGTTTCTTGTTTTTACTTCATGTGCGCGACGCCTTCGCAGGCGCCGGCCACTGCTTTCTTGACCAGCACGTCCATGCTGCGTTCCCGGTAGGTGATTACGCGCAGCAGCATCGGCAGATTGACGCCCGCCACGCCTTCGATCCGGCCGGGTTCGAGGAGCTTGGCCGCGGTGTTGGCGGGGGTGGCGCCGAGGATGTCGGTGAGGATCAGCACGCCGTCGCCGGTGTCGGTGATTTCGAGCAGGCGGCGGGCGAGGGGGAGTGCGTCGAGGGGATCATCCTGCCCGGCCATGCCCAGTTGCATCAGCTGCAGCGGGCGACGGTTCATCACGTGGCAGGCGCACTGGATGAGCGCTTCGCCAAGGGCGCCGTGGGTTATGAGGAGGATGCCGATCATTCGTTCAATTCTATCCGAAGGGGCCCGGCCGGCAAGTCGGAATAACCCGGACGCTTGCGGTGCGTCAAGCGGAAAGGGCCGCCAGCTTCAGTCGAGGATGGCGGCCGGCTTGAGGCCTTCGCCGTACTGCAGGCGGTCGTTGAGGGCGCGGGTGACTTCGATGCGGCCAGTGGCGTCTACCCGCAGGGCGTGGTCGATGCCGAAGCGTTTTGCGTAGTCGCGCCAGCGTTCGCCGCCGAGGTAGGCCGGTTTGCTGGCGGCATCCGACAGGGTGCCGGCGTGGGCGCGCGGCGTGATGAGCAGGGTGACGGCCTGCGTTCCCTTTGCCGGGTGGCCGGTGCGCGGGTCAAGGAGGTGGCAGTAGCGCTCGCCGTCGAGCTCGAAGAAGCGCTGGTAGTCGCCCGAGGTGCCGATCGCTTCGCCGTTGCGCAGGGCAGGGTGGCCAGCGGGCGTGGTTCGCGGGGGTGCTGGATACCTACCCGCCAGGGCGTATCGCCCTTGCTGCCCAGCGCCAGCACGTTGCCGCCGATGTTGATCAGGGCGTTGCTCACGCCGCGGGCCTTGAGAATGGCGGCGGCGCGGTCGAGCGCGTAGCCCTTGGCGTAGCCGCCGAGGTCGAGCTGCACCGCCGGGTTGCGGCTGGTGACCCGGTTGTCGGCGATGTTGAGGTCGGCCATTTGCGGGCGGGCGGAAATGGCCGCGGCAAGCTCGGCCGGGTCGGGCCTGAGCGGCTTGAAGGTGTCGGAGTGGAAGCCCCACAGGGCGATGAGATGGCCGAGGGCCGGGTTGAAGAGTTCGTCGCCGGTGGCGGCGATGGCCTTGGCGTCGGTGAGCATGGCGGCCAGCTCGGGCGACACCGGAATGCTGGCCTGCCCGGCGGCGATGGCGCTGTTGAGGGTGGTCAGCTCGGAGGGCTCCCAGGCGTGGTAGGCCCGGTGCAGGCGGTCGAATTCGTGCAGCACTTCGGCTACGGCGGCCCGGGCTGTGTCTTCGGAGGCTTCCCAGGTGAGCACTTCGACCCGGGTGCCGAAGACGTAGGCTTCCTGCTGTTGGAGGCGTTCGCGGGCGCAGCCGCCGAGCAGGCCGGCCAGCAGGCTGGCCGCGCAGAGGAGCGCGGCCAGCCTGCTGCCGGCGCGAAGCTTTGGACGCAGGATCAGGCGCACGCTTTTTCGAGGGCGTCGATGACTGCGCCGGGTACGTCGAAGCCAGTTTGCGCGGTGATTTCGACCATGCAGGTGGGGCTGGTGACGTTGATTTCGGTGAGCCGGTCGCCGATCACGTCGAGGCCGACGATGAGCAGGCCCCGCGCCCACAGGATGGGGGCGAGGTATTCGGCGATGGCGCGTTCGCCCTCGGTGAGCGGCATGGCTACGCCGCGGCCGCCGGCGGCAAGATTGCCACGGGTTTCGCCGGCCTTGGGAATGCGCGCCAGCGAGTAGGGAATGACCTGTCCGCCGATGATCAGCACCCGCTTGTCGCCGCCCGAGATGGCCGGCAGGTAGGCCTGGGCCATGATCGTCCGGCGGCCCTCGTGGGTGAGGGTTTCGATGATCACGTTGCGGTTGGGGTCGTCGGCGCGCACGCGGAAGATCTGGCTGCCGCCCATGCCGTCGAGGGGCTTGAGGATGGTGTCGCCGTGGGTGTCGATGAAGGCGTTGATGTCGTCTGCGGCGCGGGCTACGCGGGTGGGCGGAATGAACTGCGGAAACTCGGTGATGGCGATTTTCTCGGAGTGATCGCGGATCGAGCGGGGGTGGTTGAAGATGCGCGCGCCGGCCTGGGCGGCCCTCTCGAGCAGCCAGGTGGCGGTGATGTACTCGAAGTCGAAGGGCGGGTCCTGGCGCATCAGCACCGCGTCGAAGGCGGTGAGCGGCTGGCTGGACGTGGCTCCGGGCACGTACCAGGCGTCGTCCACGTCGGTGGGCGTGATGGCCAGTGCCTGGGCGGACACGGTGCCGCCGTCCCATACCAGGGCGTCGCGCTGGATGGCGAAGACTGCGTGGCCGCGGCGGGCGGCGGCACGCATCATGGCGATGCTCGAATCCTTGTAGGCCTTGAGTTGATCGAGGGGGTCGAGGATGAAGGCTAGTTTCATCGGTAGCTCCGGGGGCAGACGGTGGTTTCGGCGGTAATGGCGGGCCGGCTTTCTGCGCTCTCGATGGAGGCGGTGAGCCGGGCCGGCACGCCGCAGGTGCAGAAGCGGTTGCGGGCGTTGAGGGTTGCGGAGGTGGGCACGCTTTCCGGGCCGTCCTTGCGTATTCGTTGTAATGGACCCGCAGGGCACGTCGGTTCGTTCGATCTTACACCATCCGTTTGTGCGGCCCTTTGACGCGGCGCGGCCTGCAGCGCCGGGTTTTCGTCGTCAGGTTTACGGGGTGGAGGCGGGCAGGAAGGCGCGGAAACTGTTGGGCAGCGGCGCGTTTTCGAGGCTGCGCTGGGTGAAGAGGTAGCGGTTGTCGCACACGAAGCCCAGGTCGGCCCAATCGACGGCGTTGAGGGCATCGCGGAAGGCATCGAGATCCACATCCCGGCTATGGGGGAAGACGCCCATCACCGCGCCGTCGAAGTGGGGGCAGGCGTGCAGGAAGAAGGGGTTTGGCCGACGGGTCTTGGTGTTGACGTAAACCCGCGGCGCATCGGTTTGCGGGTATCCGCGGCCCCACTGCCACCAGTTGCTCTCGTCGAAGGCACGGATACGCCGGGCGATCAGGGTGTCGTGGTGGGGGAGCAGCACCTCCGGCGGGGGCGCCCGCATCGCACCAGATCATGCGGCGGGTCTGGCCGCTGCGTGCCGTGGATGAGGTGACGAAATCCCGGTTGCCGGCGGTTTCGCTGGCGTAGATGGCGTCGAGCCCGGATACCGCGCCAACCCGTACGCTGGCCACGTCGGCCAGGCTGAGGCTGTATTCGCCGTGGCAGAACAGCAGGTGGCCGGCGCATTCGGAGAAATGCCGGTACTGCCAGGGCGGGGATTCGAGGCTGGCGGCGAGGTCGTCGCCCTGGCCGATGCGTGCCCAGGCCGTGTTGTGGCTGAGGTTGCCCAGTTCGTAGCGCCAGATCAGGCAATTGGGCAGGGCTCCGGCAAACACGCGGGCGTCGCCCAGTTCGATGGCGTGGGTGATGGTGCCGCGTTCGTGCAGCCAGCGATTGAGCTGGCGGGCGCTGGTGGATTTGAGGAAATCCCGCGGGGTGATGAAGATCAGCTCGCCGCCCGGCGCGAGGTGGCGCACGCACTTTTCGATGAAGAACAGGTAGAGGTTGCTGCGCCCGTCGAAACCGTCCTGGCGGAGCAGGGCGCGGGTGGCCGGCGAGATGTCCTGGTAGCGCACATAAGGCGGGTTGCCGATCACCGAGTCGAATTTCTCGCTTTCGGGGTAGGCGAAGAAATCCATGTTGAGGGCACCCGGCGGGGACTGGCGGGCATCGAGTTCGATGCCGACCGCGTTGTGCAGGTGCGTCAGGAAGGCGCCGTCGCCGCAGGAGGGCTCCAGCGCGCGTCCGGCGTTCTGGCGCAGGCGCAGCATGCAGCGAACGACCGGCTCGGGCGTGAACACCTGGCCGAGAGTCGAGATGTCCGGAATCGGCGCGGGAGTGGGAGTGGATTGCATCAGGGGTTGCATCGGAGCGGCAAATGCGAGGGCTGGCGAATTGTGCAGGAAGCGGGGCAGGCAGGCCAGTGTTGCCCGTCGTGGGTAAAAACTCACAGGTTTGTCGTGCGGGCCGCCAAGTAATTAACGAATTTGCGCAAAATTGTTTCCGGGTTCGGTTTGCCGGTGGATGCCTCTGTAGTATTCGCCGGAATGTTAAATAATTATTCACCGAGGCGTACCGGATGTCCCGCTGGGCGATCTGCCGGTGACCCCGGTGTTTTCGAAAGCGCTGCATGACTCACCTTCCGCACAGGATTTTTCCGCTTCCTTTCATCGTTCGCGGCAAGCATCTTTTTTCCGTTCCCCTGCGCCTGGCCGTGAGTGAAGCGTCGCTCCCCGACGTGCTTGGCGGACGGGCCGCCCGCGAGCTGGCTGAGCAAAGCCTCCCGTCGGGCGTCGATGGCATGCTCCTGCGCTGTGTCGCCGATCCGGGGTGGCGCACCCATACCGTCCACGACAATCGCATCGCCTACGTGCTGACTCGCGACGTGTGGCATTACCTGGCCTGGGCGGGCTGCTACGAGCGCTTTCTTGAGGGGCGGTTTTCGGCCAAGACCCGCGAGTCCTTCGAGCGGGACGAGGCACGCTTCATCGACCAGTTCGGCCGCGACGGTGCGGGGGCCGGCGGGCTTGACCTGCGGGAATACAGTATGTCCGGGGAGATCGCCGAGTTCCGCCGGCACGCCGCAGCGATCAGTGCTGCGGATGGCGTCGCCGGCATTCCGGGGACGGACATCGACCCCGGCCCGGCGGCGGAACGGGGCGAGTTGAAGGGTTTTGTGCTGTTTGCCGATTCGATGCCGGTGGCCTGCGTGTGCCTGCTGGCGTCGGGCGAGACGCTGCGGTATGTCTGCTCCGGCGAGCGGGATGATTTTCGCCAGTGGTCGGCCGGCACCATCACTCACTTGCAGGCCTTTCAGCGCCTGTTTGCCGATCCGCGCTACCGCTACGTGGATTTTCGCCCCGGCGAGAGCGAATTGAAGCGCCAGTTTGCCAACGGCGCGCTACGCAGCGCGGTGGTGCTGAACCTCCGCCCCACCTTGCGCAACCGGCTGTTGCTCGCGGCCTACGGCCTGTCCTCTCGCTCGTCGGGTGCCGGTGGCGCCGGCCCGGCGTCGGATTTGATCCGCGCTCAGCTGGCGCTGCTGGACTGATTCCGGGTGGGGCGCTTCAGGCGGCGAGAAACAGCATCAGCAATTCGTTGAGAAAGTGGCGGCCGCGGGTTGTCGGACGGACGGTGTCGCCATCGACCGTGATGAAGCCCTGCTGGCGGGCCTTGAGCAGCCTTCTTCCTCGGCGGCCTCGAAGGGCAGGCCGGTGCGCTCGGCAAACAGCCGCCGGGGAAAGCCCTGGTTGAGGCGCAGGGCGTTCATCATGAATTCGAAAGGCAGCTCGGCGGCGGTGATGTCGCGCCGCTCCTGCACGAATCCGCCCGATTGCCGGGCGGCCAGGTAGGCTGCCGGGCTCTTGGGGCGGGTTTCGCGCACGATGCCGGCGTGGGACGAGAGCTTGCCGTGGGCGCCGGCGCCAATGCCCAGGTAATCACCGAAAGTCCAGTAGTTGAGGTTGTGCCGGCACTCGCGATTCGGCTTGGCGAAGGCCGAGGTTTCGTAGTGGCCGTAGCCGGCGGCGCCGAGGCGCGCCTCGATGTGGTCCTGCATGTCGGCCGAGGCGTCCGGGTCGGGCACGACTGGCGGATTGGCGGCGAAGGCGGTGTTGGGTTCCAGCGTGAGGTGGTAGCACGACAGGTGCGCCGGGCCGAGGGCCAGTGCGGTGGCCAGGTCGGCCTCGGCCTCGGCGAGGCTTTGGCCCGGCAGCGCATACATCAGGTCGAGGTTGACCGCTTCGAAGTGGGTGAGCGCGGCTTCGGCGGCGGCGATGGCGTCGGCACGGCCGTGGATGCGCCCGAGAGCTTGCAGGTGGCCTTCGTTGAAACTCTGGATGCCCACCGACAGGCGATTGACGCCAGCCTGGCGAAAGGCCTTGAAGCGGCCCGAATCAACGGTGCCGGGGTTGGCTTCGAGGGTGATTTCGGCCAGCGGATCCAGTTGCACGCGCATGCGGATGGCGGTGAGGAGTTCGTCCAGGCCGTCGGGGCTGATCAGGCTGGGTGTGCCGCCTCCGATGAAGACGCTGTGCACGCGCCGGCCCCAGATCTGCGGCAGGGCGCCTTCGAGATCCGCCACCAGGGCTTCGATGTAGGCCGCCTCGGGGATGCCTTCGTCGCGCACGGCGTGGGAGTTGAAGTCGCAGTAAGGGCATTTCTTGACGCACCACGGGTAGTGCACGTAAAGCGACAGCGGCGGCGAGGCGGTGAGCTTGGCTTCCCAGGGGCTGGCGCCGACGGCTGGCTTCGGCGCAGTTTTTGGGGTGATCGGAATGATCCGGGGTTCGGTCATGAATGGATTCGGGCGGTGAGGCGGGGCTGAAAGTCAGGCGGCTTCGGCGCGCAGCTTGTCGAGTAGCTGGCGGAAGGCCGAGCCCCGGTGGGATAGCACGTTTTTCAGCTCGGGGGCGATCTGGGCGGCGGTCTGTTCGAGATCGGTGACGAGGAACAGCGGGTCGTAGCCAAAGCCTTCCTGGCCGCGCGGGGTGTCGAGGATCTGGCCGTGCCATTCGCCGCAGGCGATGAGCGGCTGCGGGTCGTCGGCGTGGCGGACCAGCGCGAGGGCGCAGTAGAAACGGGCGCCCCGGTTGGTTTCACCGGCGAGGCGTTCGAGGAGCAGGGCGTTGTTGCGCTGGTCGGACTTGGGCTCGCCGGCAAAGCGGGCCGACAGCACACCGGGGGCGCCGCCAAGCACGTCGACGCACAGCCCCGAATCGTCGGCCAGCGCCGGCAGGCCGGTGGCGCTGGCGGCGTGGCGGGCCTTGGCGAGCGCGTTCTCGACGAAGCTGGGGTGCGGCTCTTCGGCCTCGGAGACATTGAAGGCCGACTGGGGCAGCACTTCGATGCCCAGCGGGGCGAGCAGGGCGGCGAGTTCCTTGAGCTTGCCGGCGTTACCGCTGGCGAGGACGAGTTGTTTCATGGCGCGGCTCCGGTTGAGGCTCAGGCGATGCCGAGCGCTTTTTTCTGTTCGCTGACGAGCCGGGCGATGCCGTCGCCGGCAAGTTCCAGCAGGGCGTCGAGTTCGGTGCGGGAGAACGGCGAGCCTTCGGCGGTGCCCTGCACTTCGACGAAGCCGCCGGAGCCGGTCATCACGACGTTCATGTCGGTTTCGCAGTCGGAGTCTTCCGGGTAGTCCAGGTCGAGCACCGGCACGCCCTTATAGACGCCCACCGACACGGCGGCGACGAAATCGCGCATCGGATTGGCTGCCAGCCTGCCGGCGCTGACGAGGCCCTGGAGGGCTTCATGCACGGCCACGCAGGCGCCGGTGATGGCGGCGGTGCGGGTGCCGCCGTCGGCCTGCAGTACGTCGCAGTCGATGGTGATCTGGCGCTCGCCCAGGGCGTTCATGTCGACCACCGCGCGCAGGCTGCGGCCGATCAGGCGCTGGATTTCCTGGGTACGGCCGCTCTGCTTGCCCTTGGCCGCTTCCCGCGGGCTGCGCGTGTGGGTGGCCCGGGGCAGCATGCCGTACTCGGCCGTCAGCCAGCCCTGGCCCTTGCCGCGCAGAAAGGGCGGCACCGATTCCTCGACGCTGGCGGTGCACAGCACACGGGTGTCGCCAAATTCGATGAGCACCGAGCCTTCGGCGTGGCGGGTGAAGCCGCGGGTGATGCGGATCTGCCGCAGGTCGGAAGGTGTGCGGCCGCTGGGACGGGCAAAATTTTCGGGCAAGGAGGGGGCGGTCATTTGAATTTGGGTGGGTTTTATTGGTCGCTGAAATCCTTTTGCTGCCAGGCTTTCAGGTGTTTCGCCATTTGCGGGCTAGGCGCCTGGCGGTACGGATTGCTTTGGTCAGCTTCCATTGTAGCCAGTGGTCACATTTGATGTGCGGGCTGCGGATATTTCACACGATCCGATTGATCGTGGCGGGCCCCTGTCGGGCTCAAAATCGAAACACCGCACTTGAGCTAGGCGTTCGGCTCCCCGCCCTTGCGTCAAGTCCAGGCACATTTCCTGCCGACAATCACTACTGATAGTGCGTTCATCAGATGCCGCCAACGCGGGCGATCGGTGATGGCGATCCTGTTTGACGGAGATCAGGCATGGCCCGTGCTGTCGACTGCAGCCACCACGCCTGTACTCAAGACGGGCACTGGGGTGCCGTTTAGAAACTGCGGGCTCGTTACAAAAACAGAAAGAAGAACATGAATGCAATTCGTCGCTGGTTCGGAACCAGCATTGCGGGCAAGCTCAATGCCGCCCTCACGGTGATCATCTCCATCGTTTTCCTTGTGGTAGGCAGCTTGCTGACCTACTGGCTCGGCAATAGCCTGGAGCGGCGCGGGGTTAAAGAGCTGCAGCTCACCAACCAGCAGGTTGTGGACATGATGGGCGCCTACTCCAGTTCGCTGGAGGAAAGCGCGCGCTTGCTGGGCGCCACGTTTGCGGCCGGCCTGCCAAAGAGGATGAGTGTTGATCCGGCTCACCTCATCGCCTCGGGTGAGAAAACCCTTCCGACCCTTAAAGGAGGGGATGTTGTCTTCAACAACAACTTTGCCCAGGTGGATGAGTTCTCCCGCCTCACGGGGGGCGTCGCGACCTCTTCGTGCGGGACGGAGACAGCTTCTTCCGTGTCACCACGTCGGTAAAGAACAAGGAGGGCGTGCGCGTAACCGGCACCGCTCTGGATGCGAAGCATCCAGCGTACCGACTGCTGCTCGAGGGGCAGCCTTACGTGGGCAAGGCCCACGTTGTTCGGCAAGGACTACATGACCCGCTACCTGCCCATCAAGGACGAAGCGGACAAAGTGATTGGAATCGCCTTCGTCGGCCTGGATCTCACCGAGAGCATCAAGGCGCTCAAGGACAAGGTGAAGTCCGTGAAAGTGGGCGACACCGGCTATGTGTTTGTGCTGGATGCCTCGGTTGTGCCTGGCATGGCGGTGATTCACCCCGCTGCCGAAGGCCAGAACCTGATGGACGTGAAGGACAGGCAAGGGGTGCCTGTTGCGCGCACCCTGATCGAGAAAGGCAATGGTGTCGCGAGCTACTGGTGGCAGAACGCAGGGGAGAAGGATGTCCGGGAAAAGCTCGTCATGGTTCAGCCCTTCGAGAAGTGGGGCTGGCTGGTTGCCACCAGTGCTTACGCGGATGAGTTCGTCCAAGAAGTGCGGGCCCTCCAGATCCAGATCGCGGTTGCGGCAATCGTTGTGACGCTGGTCCTGGTGGGAACCATGGTGATCGCCACAAGATACTGGAACGCTCACCCGCTGCCCAGGCCTTGCCGTGACGCAGTCAGCGCGTGGCAGACCTGACCTGACCCAGCAGATCCAGGCCGACTCCTCCAGATGAGTTTAGAAGTCTTCTCCCGCCCAAAATCGACCGCATGAGCACGCACCTCCGGAGCATGATCGGAGATCGTCTTAAGCTCAGGGTAGGCGGAAAGCGCCCACACGCTTTCGCACCTCCGACCCGACGCTGTTGCTCGCCGAGCTCCAGGGACGCAAAGCCAATCGGCCGTGGTGATGTGGGCGCAGTTGAGCAGATGACGGAGAGCATTCAGCAGGTGGCTGAGCACGCGCAATCCTGCAGAGGGCTTGCAGAAAGCTCGGGCGATGTCTCGGATTCCGGGATCGAGGTGATCAATCAGGCGATATCGAGCATGTCCATGATCGCCGATACGGTCAATAAGTCGGCCGAGGCGGTGCTGCATCTGGGGAAGAGTCCAAAGGCCATCTCACAGATCGTGGAGATGTGATTCGGGAAATCGCTGACCAGACCAATCTGCTGGCCTCGAATGCGGCTATCGAAGCTGCGCGTGCGGGAGCTAAGGCGAAGGTTTGCCGTCGTGGCCGACGAGGTGCGCAACTCGCGAAGCGAAACCAGCTTGTCGACAAAAGAGATTACGCGGATGGTCGATGATATCCAGGCCGGCGCGGCGAAGGCCGTTCAAAGCATGACCAGGGGTGAAGGGCAGGTTCAGGAGGGCGTTTCGCTTGCCGGTGAGGCCGGTGGCCGCATTGCGGACATCAAGATTGGTGCAACGCAGGTCAGCGATGCGGTGATCGGAATCTCGGAATTTCCCGCGCGAACAGAGTGCCGCCAACGAGATCGCCAGAAACGTGGAAACCATCGCGGAGCAAGCAGTGCAAGAACTATGCCCAGGCTCGCGCGACCTCCGACGCCGCGCGTGGAAATGGAGGTGCTGACGACGCAGATCCGGGCGAGCATTTCCCGATTCAGGACTTGAGCATCCAGGCCGCAGCCCGAATGTGGGCCGGGCGACCGCGTGTTTGGGCGGTTCTGCTTCCGGATGAAACGGCCTGAAACAGGGTTTTGAAATTCTTGAAAACAATGAGTTCAGGCGACCGCGTGGGGTCGCCTGAACTCAGGTTTGAACGCCGGATGGTTCTTAATGAAGTACGTGAAAGCCTTTCTGGTAAAGTATTAAGTGTTTTCGGGCTTGTGTGGCTGCCATTTGGCTACACACGCGCCGCGTAAGCCCGCTTCACTCGCCGCCGAAACCCGGTACTCCGCCGTTGCCTTGATGCTGGCGGAGTTCTCGGTACGCCAGGCCACCGCGGCCGCGTCGTCAATCGCCTTCGTCCGCCCCAGGTTCTTGCCTTCGGCCTTCGCCCGCTCCAGGCCGGCGAGCTGGCGAGCTTTGAGGTTTTCCCGCTCCAGTTCCGCCACCGCGGCCAGCATGGTCAGCATGAGCTTGCCGGCCGGCGTCGCCAGGTCGAAGCCTTCCCGCATCGAAACCACCGACACGCCCTTCGTCTTCAACGCTTCAACCGTGTTCCGCACGTCAATGGTGTTGCGCCCGAGTCGGTCGATTGCGGCGACGACAACAGCGTCACCTTCCCGCACGTAGGCAAGCAGGGCCGCCAGGGCGGGGCGCTGGGTTGCGGCCACGGCACCGGATACCCCGTCATCGGTGAACCGTACGCCACGGCGTGGCGGGCCGAAAGGAGTGCAGACGGCACGCGATCGCCGACGATCAGCCCGGCGCTGCATTGTGAGTGGATGGCATCGGGCGGGGCCGGGCTTGTCGGGCACCGCAACCACCAGGCCTTCAGCTTCGGTGAGGCCGATGTTTCAGCCTTTTGCCGCGCGGTCGATGCGCGCCCGAATATCCTCCGGGGCGTAGTACACGAACGCCTGCCCTTGCTTGATTTTTTCCAGGAACCCCAGGGACTCCAGGTCGAGCAGATCCGCCCTTGCTGTCTGATACACCACGCCATGGATCTTTTGGTGCGTTCAACACGGTAGGCTTCATCAGGATTTTCAGTGCGTGAGTCAGTACCGAAATCTGGCGGTGATTGGAGCCGTCCGCGCAGTGCCGATGGTCCAGATAGCAGCCGCTCAGCGTCACGCTGCTCGTGAGTTTTGCGGGCGAGGTACTCTATAAGCTCTTCAATCGCTCGGCGAAGTTGGTCGCCAACCTCGATGGGCTACGAAATAGGTGGTATCACCGCCATCCGTTCAGTGTCAGGTAGGCTTGAACGCTGTTGCGGGGCGCTTGGTGCAAGAACTGCGAGTGGATAGAAACTCCATCAGCCAGTACCCGTCGGGCCAACATGGACCAGTAGAAAGGGCACGAGCGGTACGTCCGTTGCCATCAACAAAACGGGTGGTCGTAAATCATGAAATGGAGCAGGATCGCCCGGACAACTGATGCACGAAGGGCGCCGACCTCGTCCGCGTTGGCGAAGACACACAAGGCGTTGAGGCGCTCAGGAAGCTCGCCCAAGTGGGAGGTGTGCAATATCGTGCCGTCTCTGTGAAATCGACGACCTAATATCATCGCTTTGCCTCGACGCCGTCCCGCGCGTCGGCTGGGGATCGTCCAACGTCGGCGGTTAGCATTCGATGCAGTTCAAGAATTCTCTCTGGGGTGATCGGCTCATCACGTAAGGCCCGAGGTGCTCCATCGCTGCGTAGTTGTTGAAAAAAATCATCGACTCGCTACGATCACGCGGCCGTCGCCCTTCACAGCAGCATCGCCTCCAGCCAACCCTGCGCGTTGTTGAGGCGCCTTCCAGCTGGCTGGAAGTAATTGCCTCTTCTATCGGGAGTGCAGGTAGCGCTCCCTGCTTCATGGACTGGTGCGCCAACAGGGGCACGGATCTGCCGGCTGCGGTGTCGATCTATGTGATGGAGGTGAATCAATGCAGGTTCTGGCATCGCCAGCTTGAAGGCTTTCCCCTCTTTGTTTAAGTGGTATGGCCTTGAGAGAGTGCTGTGCTGGCTATCACGCAGAGAGCCACCATTCTTCAAGACTGATGCCTTCCGGGGGCGTCCGGTGTCCATTTCATCCCAGTGAAGGTGGCGGCCGACTAACTTTTGGAGATGGCGGTCGAGAAAAGGCGCGCCAGAGACTCAGGTGTGAGGCTTTTGCATCCGCCCGGCAGGAGCTGGCGGAGAATAGCGGCAGTTTCATGGGCAAATAATTTCGACATAAATTAGTATCAGATAGTATCGCTACCACGAATCACTACGCAGCTACTAATTTGTTGATAGATTAGTGCTATTGCAGGTCGCAGCCAGCGTCGAGTTTGTCGAACATCGAAGCTCTCGTATCCCTGCAAACTTCCCGATACACCCCGCGGGGTCACTGCAAAAACTGCAAAAAGCCCTTTTTACAGTTTTTGTAGTACGGTTCAGGTTGTATGCTGAAATTTCCCGGCTGTCACTGACCGCAGGTCAATAGAACCACCTCTGACCGGCATAGGAGCCAGTTTGGAATAGGCTCTGACGAACGTCTTCGGGGTTCTGGTTGGTTGTTTTGGGGTGCTGGCAAAAAGGGCCGTTTGGCCTTGTTGGGACCCGTGCCGCGGCGACCGCAGTCGCCCGTCGAGGGTCAGGCAATAGCGTTGTGGCGCAGCCGATCGACGGCCGAAGCGAGCGCGGTTGCCGGGAAGGCCTGGTCCCACTCGGTGAAGTCGAGGTTGCTGGTGACGAGGGTGGCGGGCCTGCTCGTAGCGCTCCGGCGATCAGGTCGTGCAGATCCTCGTCGGCCGGGAGCGCAGCGGCTTGAGGCCAAGTCGTCGATGATCAGCAGCGGCACCGGGCCAGTTGCTGGAGCTTCGCTCGTAGTTGCCATGGCCCACGCCGCCCTGGAGGCTGGCCAGCAGCTGCGCGCAGGACGCAAAGACCACGTCCTGCCCCTGGCGCACCGCGCAGTGCCGAGGGCCTGGGGGCCAGGTGGCTCTGCCGGGTGCCGGCAGGGCCCGACGATGAGCACCGGGGCCTTCTCGTGGATGGCGGCCTGGTGGCCGGTTGGACCAGCCCGGTTGGAGCTCAGGGAGGCGCTCGAACTCGAAGCCCTCCAGGGTCTTGGAGGCGCAGGCCGCCGGCGCAGGCCGTCGAGAACCTCTTCTGCTCGCGCCGGGCCACCTCGTCCTGGATCAGGAGGGCGAGGAACCGGTGTAGGCGAGCTTGGCGTCGATGGCCTGGCGGTTGCGGGCCTCCGAGCGAATCGAGGATGCCCGAGAGCGCGCAGCTGCTTCAGTTGGGGGAGCCAGTTCGGTGGCGGGATTCATGGTGGTCAACCGGGGGTGGAGAGACGCCGGGATGGCGTCCCGGTCAGTGAATCGGGGTTCGTCGGCGAAGAGGCTTACCGTGCCGCGGGCGAAGCGAGGGCTCGGCCGGCGTAGGGCTCCAAGGCTGATCACGCCGGTGGCGGGGATCGGTCGTGGCCGCCGACGAGAATGGTCTTTTGACGGTTCGGTAGTGCGGGCTGTCGTGCGCCGGGGCCCGGGTGCAGGCGGCTTCGAGCCGCGCGGCGCCGTACTTGGCCTTGAGGTGCAAGACGCCCTGGGCGGCCCGCAGGCGCTCGGACACGCGGTCCGAGAGGAGGCGCTGGATGAGTCCGGCGCAGGCCGGCCCGAGCCCCGCGGCCTGCTGCAGACACCGGTGGCGCGGTCATGGGCGAAGAAGGTCCGGCCTCCGGCGGCAGGTGGTCGGTGACGGTGCGCCGTCACCGTTCGGCGGCTACGGGCATGGAGGGCGACCGGCTGGAAGTCCTGATACACCGTCACCACGCTGTCGGTGGCGCGCAGCCACAGGCGCTTGCCCACCAGCGCGAAGGGCACCGAGAGTAGAGGCCCCGCTCGAAGCTCACGTGGCAGTCCCGATGCACCGTCACCGGGTGCCAGGTGCCCAGGTCCGGCGGCACCGCCGGCAGGGGCACAGTAGCGCCCGCTCCACCACGAAGCTCTCCAGCGGCTGGTTGCGGTCGCCGTGGGTCCGCCGCCCGGCCACCTGCAGCACCCCAGTCACGCACCTGGGCGTTGAGCTCGGTCATGTCCCGGAAGCTGCGGGTGGGCAGGAAGTTGCCCTTCACCGGAGCTTTACCCCGGCCTCGACGATGCCCTTCTTCTGCGGGTCCCGCGGCGGGCAGGCGTCGATGCGAAAGCCGTAGCCCTCCCCACCTCGGCGTAGGCCCGCTGCACCTCGGGGTCGCGCGCGGAGGCGCGTGGTGATGGCGCACTTGGCGTTGTCGATGATCAGCCGCGCCCGGCACCGCGCCGAACCACTCGAAGGCACGCTGGTGGCAGCCGAGCCAGGTGCGCACGCTCTGGTCCCACACGAACTCCACGTACTGGTGGCGCGAGAAGGCCAGCGTCATCACGAAGGCCCAGGTGCGGCGAAGCGCCCCAGTGGCCGGATCAACCAATTCGGGGCCGGCGCCGAAGTCCACCTGCGCGGCCTCGCCCGGCTCGAAGGACAGGCGCACCGTGGTGTCGGGCGGCAGCTCCCGGGCGACCGCGGCGATCAGATCCGTGGGTGGCTCCATTACGCCGATCACGGAGTGGCTCCAATGTGCCGATCACGCTCTGGCTCATTGTGCCGATCATCAACTGGCTCCACAATAACGCGGTCGGTGACACCGGCCTCAGTGTTGGCGCTGGCCGGTGGCAAGGTTCGGATTGACGAGGTGCAGGGTTTTGACGCGGCGCGGGTTGGCTCCTGCCACGCCTCCAGGTGCCTCAGCTCTACCAGCACCCTGGCATCCTCATGGACGCGCTATCAAGTCCTGCCTGCATAGGCGGGCAGCTTCGTACGGGCACTTCTCCGGCGCCAGGGCGTACAGCATCGCCCACCGCTTGTCGGTCAGACGCGAGAAGAACGCGGCCGGCGTCTTGAAGTTGAGGGTTTCTCCCTGGTAGGCCTCGGCGGCAAAGGCGTCCCGTGCCGCGGCGCTCAATGCGCCTGCCAGTCGGGCCAGATTTTCACGGTCAACGTTCGCTTTTCCATCGACTCCACCTCCAGGAAAC
>JADKKC010000065.1 GCA_016720685.1 Zoogloea sp. | reverse complement strand
GTTGCAAGAGGTGTCAGCCGGCTTGCAGGTTGCCCAGGGCGTGGTGGGCGGCCAGCCGGACGACGTAGCCGAGTTTCAGGAAGGCCGCCGAGACGGGCAGGGCCAGGTGTCCGGCGATCTGGGTGCCGAGGCTGAAGCGCTCGGCCAGGGGATAGGCAATCAGGGTCGAGACGAGCATCCCCAGGATGGCCAGGGCCATCATGACGCGACCCGTGGTGAGCACCTGGCGCGGGTTAGCGGGCATGCGCATGGCGGGCTCCCTGTGCTTGGGCAAGCGGCTGGCGGCGGCCAGGACGATGCGGCAGATGTGTTCCAGGCGCTCCACGTGCTCGAAGGCCTCCCAGGGTGTCCTGCCGACCGCGACGACGCCATGGCGGTCGAGCCCGACGATGTGGGGCGGCGCGCCAAGGGCCGGGCGGAAGGCCGCTTCGCAGGCCTCGGCCAGCTCCTCGCTGGTGGCGGGCAGCGCGGGTACGTCGGGGCCGACCCGGGTGTAGCGGGTGACTTCCGGGAAGCCGGCCGACAGCTCGGTCAGCCGGTGTCCGGCGTACATGGCGGCCACGGTATGGGTGGGGTGGAGGTGCAGGACGGTCAGGTGCTGGCTGTTGAACAAAGCCTGCAGGCGACGGTGCAATTCCAGCTCGCCCGAAGGACGAGGCGTCTGCTCGACGCGCGGTGCCCCGTCGGCCGGGACCAGAACAAACTGGGTCGGCACCAGCGCGTGCTTGATCAGGCCGCTGCCCGACACCAGAAAGCCACGACGATCGGTCATGGCTACGGACACGTTGCCATCGCGGGTGCTGATCCAGCCGAGCTGGTAGGCCTGCCGCATAACGGCACAGGCCTGCTCGACGCTAAGGTGTTCCGGTGCGGCTCTCTCGTTGGGTGTCATCTTCATCTCCGTTCGGTGTGACGCAGGGAATGTGTGAAGTGGACTTTAAAATGCATCTTTTAAAGAGTCAACTTAAATGAATCTTTAAGAAAGCCATGTTGCAAGGGCGGGGTTTGAACGCCGCCCGGCAGAACGGGGATGCGACGGGTTTGAGTTGTTGCGAGCCGCCAGACGGCCGGCAATCACAGAGCGCTGCGGTACCGGGCACGAATGCGCCCGGGCGATCGGGTGAATGGCGGGCGGTCAGGCCACCCGCGTCAATACATGCAGCAACTGGCGCTGCGAGGGGCTGAGCACCTGGGTGAGGGGAACCTTGTCCAGCGCTGCCAGAAAGGCTTCCAGCGCATGGGCGAACACGCCTTTGAGGTTGCAGTTTGCGGTGAGCAGGCAGCGGCTCTCGTCGCTGAAGCATTCCACCAGCACGAGGTCTGTTTCCATTTTCGCACCACGTCGCCGATCAGGATTTCACTGGCGGGCCGGGCAAGCCGCAAGCCGCCGCCCTTGCCGCGGATTCCTTCGACGAAGCCGTTGCGGATCAACTGGTTCACCACCTTCATGAGGTGGCTGCGGGATATCTCGAAGCGCTCGGAGATTTCCTGGATCGTCGCGAGGCGATGCTCGTTGGATGCCAGAAAGATCAGGACGCGCAGGGCGTAGTCCGTGTGCTGTGTGATGTGCATGGCCGGCTTCCGGGGCTGAGGGGTGTTCAAACCCTTTCAGTATAAGGGATTTTCAAAAAGAGTCATTTTAATTGACTCTTTTTGAGGCGCATTTTAAAGTCGATCGAAGCATCCCGAATCTTTCGGCAGCACCCGCATGCATGCGCCGTACCGCCCCACGTTGGATGTCCGGGGTGCTGCGCATGCCGTCATCGATTTTTTTACGTGGATCGAGCCTCACCAGGACCCGGATTGCCCGTCTCCTTGCCTTGTCCCGCGAACACCATACGGCGCTCAAACTGGCCCGGCGCCTCGCCATCGATCCGGCGGCGGAAGTGCCTGCCGCCGTCGCCGGGGCGGTGATTGCCGAACGTCCGGTGCTGCTCGGCCACTTTGCCGAGGAAGAGCGTGATCTGCTCCCCGATTTGCTCCGTTTAGGCGAGCAGGCGCTGGCCGACCGGCTGCTGGATGAGCACCGCCAAATGGAGATTCTCAGCGCGATGCACCACGACCCGGTGGCGCTGGAACGCCTGGGCGTGTTGCTCGCGGCCCACGTCCGCTTCGAGGAAAGAGAGCTTTTCGAGGTGCTGCAACGGCATTGGGATGTGGCCGCGGAGAAAACCCCGTCCCAGGCCTGATCGCGGCGTGGTGTTGAATGTGCGGAGCCGGGATCGTTCCCAAGGGCGCTCAGTCAAACTTTGGCGCCGTGCCTGAATGCATCCGGAAAGGAGTTCGCCATGCCCCGTCCATCGCTGTCTTTCGAGCTGGCCAGAATTTTTGCCGGCCTGGGCCTGCCGGTTCCGGTGGCGGGCGGGCTGGAGGTGCGCTCGCCGATCGACGGCAGCGTCATCGGCGCGTGTGCGCCGGCCGGTGACGTGGCTGCGGCGGTGGCGCGGGCGCGGACGGCCTTTGTGCGCTGGCGCGAGGTGCCGGCGCCGCGCCGGGGCGAGGTGTTGCGGCGCTTCGGGCTGCTGCTGAGGCAGCACAAAACAGGGCTGGGTCGGCTGGTGAGCATCGAGAGCGGCAAGATCCTGTCCGAAGGGCAGGGCGAGGTGCAGGAGATGGTCGACATGTGCGACTTTGCGGTCGGCCTGTCGCGCCAGCTCTACGGCCTGACGATGACGAGCGAGCGGCCCGGCCACCGGATGATGGAGAGCTGGCAGCCGCTGGGCGTGTGCGCGGTGATTACGGCCTTCAATTTTCCCGCCGCGGTGTGGGCCTGGAACGCGGCGCTGGCGCTGGTGTGCGGTAACCCGGTGATCTGGAAGCCGTCCTCGCGCACGCCGCTCACCGCGCTGGCCTGCCAGGGTTTGCTGCTGGAGGCGATGGCCGGGGTGGATGAGGCTCCGCCGGGGCTGAGCCAGCTGCTGGTGGGCGCCGCCGGCCTGGGCGGGGCGCTGGCCGACCATCCGGATGTGGCGCTGGTGTCGGCCACCGGCTCGACGGCGATGGGGCGCAGCATTGCGCCGCGGGTGGCGGCCCGCTTCGGCCGCTGCCTGCTGGAACTCGGCGGCAACAACGGGATGATCGTGACCCCCGGCGCCGACCTGGATCTGGCGCTGCGGGCGATTGTGTTTGCCGCCGCCGGCACCGCCGGCCAGCGCTGCACGACGCTGCGGCGGCTGTTCGTGCACGAATCTATTGCACCGCAACTGCTGGCGCGCGTGCAGGCGGCCTTCGCCAGCCTGACGGTGGGCAACCCGCTGCAGGCCGGCGTGCTGGTCGGGCCGCTGATCGACGCGGCGGCGGTGGATGCCCACCGGCGGGCGCTGGCCCAGGCGCAGGCCGAAGGCGGCGTGGTGCAGGGCGGCGAGACAGTGGCCGTGGCCGACTGCCTCGACGGCTGCTACGTGCGCCCGGCGCTGGTGGACATGCCGGCCCAGAGCGCGCTGGTGTGCCGCGAAACCTTCAGCCCCATTCTTTACGCGATGCGCTACCGCCGGCTCGATGAAGCCATCGCCGCGCACAACGCGGTGCCCCAGGGCCTGGCCTCGTCGATCTTCACCACCGACCTGCGCGAGGCCGAACGCTTCATGTCGGCCGCGGGCAGTGACTGCGGCATCGTCAATGTGAATATCGGCCCGTCCGGCGCCGAGATCGGCGGGGCCTTTGGCGGCGAGAAGGAGAGCGGCGGCGGCCGCGAAGCCGGCTCCGACGCATGGCGCGCCTACATGCGGCGCTCGACCAGCACGATCAATTATTCCCGCGATCTGCCCCTCGCCCAGGGGCTGCGTTTCGATCAGGGTTTGTCATAACTTTGGGTTATCGAAACAAGAGATATTGGTAATTGGACGCTATGTCGGCCGGCATCGACAATTCACGGTGTAAACACCCAGTCGGAGGACCACACCATGAAAACGATCCATGCAGCCAGCCATGCAGCCCACTTCAGCGCCCACGATCACCCGGCCCGTTTTGCCGTAGGCCTCGCGGTGGCCGGCCTGGGCGCGGCCGGCTTCAAGCTGTGGCCAGCGCTGCTGCTGGCGGGCGCCTCCGGCCTGATGGAGCTCATCGGCAGCGTGGTGGGGGCCGGCATTGCCGGTGGGCTGGCGCTGGCTTACCCTGTCGGTCTCGGGCTGGCGGCGGGGGCGATGATCTTCGTGGTCTCCCACGAGGTCATTCCCGAAACCCACCGCAACGGCCACCAGACCTCGGCCACACTCGGGCTGATGGCGGGCTTTGCGGTGATGATGTTTCTGGATACGGCGCTGGGCTGAAAACGGGGCCGCGCGGCGATCGTTTTTTCCTATGGTCGGCAGCAAGGATGCCAATTGGACGGAACGCCGGCGCGGATCGATACTTGATGGCTTGCCCGGCCTGACTACACAGCGGCGAGGGGCACTTCAAGAAGCCGCTGTTCATTGCACAAGAGGAAGAAAACCATGGCAAAAAATTCCAGGAAATTCGCAGGCCCCGTGATGGACATCGGCATTTCGGAGGATGACCGTGCCGCCATCGCCGGCGGCCTCTCGCGCCTGCTGGCCGACAGCGCCACGCTCTACCTGATGACCCACAACTTCCACTGGAACGTGAAGGGCCCCATGTTCAACACCCTGCATTTGATGTTCATGGGGCAGTACACCGAACAATGGAACGCCCTCGACCTGATTGCCGAACGCATTCGCGCGCTGGGGCACCCGGCGCCGGGCACCTACAAGGCCCTTGGCAAGCTGGCGTCCATCGAAGAACCGGAAGGCGTGCCGGTGGCCACCGAGATGATCCGCCTGCTCGTGGCCGCCCAGGAAGCCACCGCCCGCACCGCCCGCGGCCTCTTTCCGCTGGTGGATAAAGCCAACGATCAGCCCACCGCCGACCTGCTCACGCAGCGCCTGGAAGTGCACGAGAAAACCGCGTGGATGCTGCGCAGCCTGCTGGAGGAGTAAGCCGTCTGAGGCTCTAGTTCAGCGGGCAGGCGGCGCCTCGCACAGGCGCCGCGCCAGTTCGGCGTTGTCGTCTCCGTAGGTTCTGATCCGCTCCCAGCTGAGGGGCTCGTCGCCCTCATGGCGGGAAGCAGAGGCTTCTTTGGCGTCCATCCAGATACGCGTCTCCTGACGCTTTAAGAGTCTTTCTGTGCAGTCGATCAGAACGCGCTGGTAGATGCGCTCCATGATGAGCACCCGCTCCGGCCCCGCGGGGCGGGCCGCGGCCAGGTGGCGGCTTTCGGCGAGGCCGGCAGCGTTGAGGTCGTAGCGAGTCCATGCTCCTGCAAAGCGTACCTGGCGCGATACCGTCGAGCGGTCGATGTAACTGGTGCCGATGCGGTCATGGGTGTATTCGATCCAGTCGCCGGGCGTGCCCGGTTCGGGCCAGGGCTGAAGGTAGGCGCGCAGGTGGGCGGCGCCTGTTTTTGGCTTGCGCCGGAAGGTGACGCTTTCCGGCGCGTTGTCGTAACGTGTCGAAAAGCTGTCCGGACTTTCCACCGTGATCAGGCGGCGTGTTGTGTCGGGTGGCGATGTTTCATCGGGCACCTCGATCAGGGTGTCGCCCTCGACGGACCACTTGCCTGACATCCGGCTCGTCATCGGTGTCACCGGCGGCAACGACATCCTGTTGGTGGAGGTCTATCGTTACCGAGAAGCGACCATCGCGCAGGTAGGTGCGCTCCATCGCCAAGTCGCCCTTGTCGATCAGTTGATCGGAATACCAGGTGCCGATCAGGTAGGCGGCAAGCGCCTCGCCGGCGGGGCGTTCGGTGATGGCAGGCGATGCGGCCTGCGAGGCGCCGGTGGCCGGGCCGGTCAGACCCAGCGCCAGGACGCCCGCACTGAGCCAGGCTTTCCAGATGGTTTTCATTGTGTGCCTCTGCGGCTGATCAAGGCAGGTGCGGCGCTCTTTGAGGATTGCCGGGCCGCATGACCAGGGCGTTCATGCGGTTCCAGTTCTGCGGATCTGTCCCGGCCGGGTTTTTCACGGCCACGTTTTGTCCATTGCTCAGGGTGACGCGAACCTCCTGTTGCCGGTAAGCCTTGAGGGTGCAATCGAAGAGGATGAAGCTGTCGATGGATTTGGGTGTGGGGGTGTTGCCCTGGCTTGCCGGCACCGCTATTTGCTTGATCGCCTCGTCTGTCAGTGTCATGCGCGTCCAGGCGCCGCTGATGCCGTCGTGGCGCTGCACGCTGCTCTTGTCGTAAGACAAGGTGTGAGTTGCGTTTTTTTCGATATCGACCCAGCTTTCCGATGGGCCCGGATCGGGCCACGGTGCGCTCGCCCGCGTGGCGTGCACGGGCTTGAGGGCAGCCGCGCGTTGAATGCTCAGGCGCTTGCCGCTTCGCAGGGATTCCTGAATGAAGTTGCGTTCGTCGACAACCTCAATGCGGTATTTCTCGGTAACCGGAAGGTCGGGCAGTGCTGGCGTGCTCGTCGCCGTGCTCTGGACCATCACGTCACCTTCGATTTTCCAGTGACCGGCATAGACCAGTTTCATGGCCCCGGGCCCCGCACTGCCCGGGCCGACCAGGGTGATGACGCCGTTGAAGCTGCCGTCCGCCAGGAGTGTTTCGTCGGAAGCACTCACATTGTCGGGTGTTATCTCGTCGTGGAACCACTTACCGACAAGGTAGTCGGCCAGTTTCTGGCCGCGGTAGCTGGCTTCCGGGGCTTCGGCGGATTGGGGGGGGCGCTGCGGTGTCGGCGACGGCTGGCGGCAGGAAGGTGGCGAACAGCACCAGCAGCAGGTGACACGTGGGGCGGAGGGCAGGGCGGATCATGACGAAACCTCTTTCTTTGTGGTGAAAGGGCAGCGGCTTGCCTGAATGTCATTTGACGCCTGCCGGCATGGGGGAGCAAGGGCACCGGACCGTGCCCTTGCATCAGCTCAAGTCTCCCGCTGCCAGAGCATGCCGTGGGTCACGATGAACTGGAACTTGCGGGCGTGTTCGCGGATCACCAGCGGGACTTCTCCTTCCCGGCGCAGCACAAAGCCTTCTTCGCGCATGAAGGCCTTGAGGGCGTTGGCGCTCTTTACCGGCTGGCCGTCGGCCTCGAAGCCGCCCAGCCAGGCTTCCCGGGGCGTGAATTGTTCCAGCCACGAATAGGGCGAGAACAGCGCCACCAGGCCGCCCACCTTGACCAGTCCGCGTTCGCCGCCGAGGCGTCCGAGCAGTGACTTGGGGCTGGGCAGGCGGCACAGCAGGTTGGCCAGCAGCACGGCGTCGAAATCGGCCAGCTCGGCCGGCAGCGAACAGGCGTCGGCCTGGCGGAAATGGGCGCGTTTGCGCTCGATGGCCGGGTCGATGCGGGCCGTGACGGTTTTGCCGAGATCGCCTTCGTCGCGCAGGAAGTAGGGGCGGGCGCCGTCTTTCTGCAGGCCTTCGGCGGCGTCGATGAAGGCGCGGCTGAGATCGACGCCCAGCACTTCACCGAATTCGCGGGCCAGCTCGAAGCTGGCGCCGCCCACGGCACAGCCGATGTCCAGCGCACGGGCGGTGCCGCTGCGGAACTCCCGGGCGCCGTCGAGCAGCCAGTGGGCACAGCGCTGCGGGAAGGCGGTGGCGCACTGGGGGCCGCCGGGCCAGGGCATCTGGCTCTTGGGTTCGCCGTGGTGGAGCAGCATGTATTCGTCGACGATGCGGGCGTCTTCATACACCTGGCGCCCGGAATCCCCTGCGCCGAGTTTGACCACGCCGCCGTCGTGGGCCGCGTGCACCACGCGAAAGCCGGCGTGCTGGTAGAAGTGGGGGCGAAAGTGAAAGCGCGCCCACACGCCGGCTTCGTCGCCACAGGAAATCCACGAGCCGCCGAGGATCATCTGGTGGTGGCCGTCGTAGCAGGGGGTGGAGAAGTCGTCGTAGAAGGGGTGAACCTTGCCGCCCGGCAGCGGATTGAAGTCGTCGCCGTGCCATTGCCAGAGGTTGCCGAAGACATCCTGCGCGCCGCTGGCCGCGGGCGTGCCGGCATCGACAGGCCAGGGGGAGCCGTGGGCGAGCTGGCTGTTCCAGCCGGTGTCACGGCCCAGGGTGGCGCCATCGACGTGGAACGCCGGGTTGGTTTCGGCCCACGAGGCATCACGCAGGGCGTGGTGTTCGGCCTCGGTGGGCAATCTACAGGGCTGGCCGTCGCGGGTGCTGCGCCAGGCGCAGAAGGCGGCGGCTTCGTGGGCATTGACCTCGACAGGCCAGTTCCAGGGCATCGGGATGGTTTCGAACTGGGTGCGCAGGCGGTAGCGGTGCAGGCCGGCGGGGCCGTCAGGCACCCAGAAGCACGGCCACTTGCTGTTGCGAAAGCCGCGCCAGGCCCAGCCGGCTTCGGTCCACCAGGCTTGTTCGAGGTAGCCGCCGCTCTGGATGAATTCCAGGAAGGCACCGTTGCTGACGAGCTGGCTTTCGACCTGGAAGGCCTGCACGCTGGCGCGTCGCTCGCCGTATTCGTTGTCCCAGCCGAAGCTGGGCCAGGCGAGCGGTTTGCCGATTCTGACCTGCGCCGCGGCAATGTCGAGGAGGGCCGGCGTGGAGTAATCGCGGCCGGCTTGAGGCGGAAAATCGCCTCGACGCCGGCGCTGGGGTGGAGCTTGGGCCATTCGGCAGGGCGCTGGACCAGCTCGACCGGCAGTTCGCGGATCAGCACCGAGGAGGTTTCGAGGTGGATGCGCTCGTGGTCGAAGCCCATGAAGAGCGCCCACAGGGGCGAATTCATGGTGATCGGGGCGTGGCCGTCGGCGAGCTCGGGGTGGGTCTGGATGAGCTCGCGCACGGTGGCATACACCTGCTGACGGTAGGTGTGGGCTTCGGCAAAGCTGGGCCACTGCATCTCGTTCTTGGACATGTCGTCCCAGCGCATTTCATCCACGCCGGTTTCGAAGATGCGTTCGAAGTAGGGGTTGAGCGGGGCCTTGATGAGGCCGGCCACGCGCAGCTTGTTGATGTAGAGCGCGGCCGGATGACAGTAGTAAAAGATCATCGGGTGGCGCAGGTGGTGGTAAGGCGGCCGGTAGAAGGCCTCCTCGCCCTGCAGGCCGGCGAACAGCGTTTCGGTGAGCGTCCAGCAGTTGTCGAAGGTGGCGAGTACGGCTTCGCGGGTACAGGTGGCCAGGTTGGGCTGGGGCAGGGCAGTGAGCGTGCCGTCCGGCTGGCGGCCGGGGCAGGCGGCCGGCGCGAGGCCGGTCCACCACCACTCGGGGCGCGGGCCGCGCAGCTGTGTGTCGTGTTCGCCGCGCAGGTTCTGTCGCCAGGCTTCGGCAGGGTGTTCAGCGACGGCTTCGTTCGGGCGGGGCATGCGGATCTCCGGGAGGGCTGCTTGGATGGTCAAAGGCAGTTATCAGGTGCGTATTCAGGCGAAAAGTTCGGCTTGGGTGGGCGTGTGCGTGGCGTGTGGCGGGACGTCGCCCGGCCGGACAAGGCCGCTGACCCGCACGCCGAGCAGGCGGATGCGCCGATCGAGCGGCACACGCCGGGCGCATTCGCCGGCCGCGCGGCGGATCGTGGCGGCGTCGCCGGTGGGGGTGGCCAGGGTCTGGTCGCGGGTGACGGTGTGAAAGTTGTCGAAGCGCAGTTTGAGGCCGATGGTCTTGCCCAGGTAGCCCTTGCGGGCGAGGTCGGCGGCGAGCTGCTCGCACAGGCGGGTGAAGTGCTCGGACAAATCGGCCTTGTCGGTGCGTGGGTGCAGGTCGCGCTCGAAGGTGGTTTCGCGGGACACGCTTTTCGGTTCGCTCTCGGTGACTACCGGGCGTTCGTCGTCGCCGTGGGCGGCGCGGTGCAGCCAGATGCCGTAGCGTTCGCCGAAGTGCTCCTGCAGCCAGGCCGGGTCGGCGGCGGCGAGTTCGCCGATGCTGGCGATGCCAAGGGTTTCCAGCCGCGCCGCGGCCTTGGGGCCGATGCCGTTGATGCGCCGGGCCGGCAGCGGCCAGATGCGCGCGGGCAGGTCGGCGGCGGTGACGACGGTGATGCCGGCGGGCTTGTCCAGGTCGGAGCACAGCTTGGCGAGCAGCTTGTTGGGCGCCACGCCCACCGAGCACGACAGCCCGGTGGCTTCCAGCACGGCGTGCTGGAGTTGCCGCGCGATGCGGCGGGCGCCGTCGGGCGTGCCGTCGGGGTTGAGGGCGGTGAGGTCGAGGTAGATTTCGTCGATGCCCCGGTCTTCGAGGTGCGGTGCGATCTCGCGCACCGTGGCCTTGAAGAGGCGCGAGTAGTGGCGGTAGGCCTCGAAATCGGCGGGCAGCAGCAGGGCGTCCGGGGCCAGCTGGCCGGCCTTCATCAGGCCCATGCCGGAATGCACGCCAAGGGCGCGGGCTTCGTAGGTGGCGGTGGTGATCACTCCGCGCCCGACGTAATCGTGCAGACACGGAAACGCCTGCCCTGCGGTGGTCGCCAGCGCCCGTCGCCCGCCCACCACCACCGGCTGGCCGCGCAAATGCGGGTAGCGCAGCAGTTCGACCGACGCGAAAAAGGCGTCCATGTCGAGGTGGGCGATGCTGCGGGGCAGGGGAGGCATGGTTCCGGGGTGGGCCGCGAGAGCTCCATTGTGCCTCATGGGGCGAGGCCGACGCGTTGTGCTGCGGGTAGCGGCGGCTACCCGGTGTTCACCTTCTCCATCATCCGCACCAGATCGGGCAGGGAGCGCACCTTCATTTTTTGCATGATGTTGTGCCGATGAACCTTGACCGTCATCTCCGCAACGCCGAGCTCCGCCGCGGCCTGCTTGTCGAGGATGCCCTTCACCATGAAGACGATGACCTCCCGCTCCCGCCCTCGCCGTCGACCTGCGGCATCATCAGGTCGGTGATGATCAGGTCCGACGGGTCGGCCAGCGCGGCGGCGAGGGCCGATTGCCCGTTCTCTTCCAGTGCTCGAAGATCTGCTGCTTCGTCGCCTCCGGCACGCCGGGGCCGTTGTCCTGCACGCTGACCAGTTTGTGGTTCTGGCGAGGTCGTACCAGTCCATCCGATTGAGTACAGCCATTCATGTCTCGTTTGTGGCGGGATGCGGAAATCCTGCCGCCCCCTTTCGGCAGGGCGATCTGTGTCGCCTGAAACACACGGCGGGCCGATGCTCATCGACAAAACCGTATGGCCGAAAGTTATAAGGAAACGCTGTGGCTCCGTGACGGTCAGGACTTGCGACGGCGCAGCACGAGGCCGCCGAACCCAACGCTGCCAGCGTCAGCGTGGCGGATTCGGGTTGGCGAGCATTGAGGCGCTCCTTGCGAATCAGGGGTTTAAACCGCGAGACGCTACGTAACAGGTGCTACATGAGCTTTAAGGCGGGCCGTCCATGGTCAACACGCCGTCGGCACCGCGGGGATCGCCGCGGACCGGCCGTGGGTCGATCTCGGTAGTGCAGTTTCGGGCGTTGCAGTGGTGCCAGACGATCTGCAGGCCGAAAGGTGTTTTCCGGCTATCGACCGTGGTGACTTCGACCACGGGCAGGCTGAGCGTGTCCGGTTTGTCAGGGTGGGTGATGAGTGCGTCGCAGCCGGTCCGGTAGCCGACGATGCGCCAGGCCCGGCTGCGCGGCTGAGGTGGATTGCGGGGCACCAGCACGATGGAGGTCCAGCGCTGCCAGGCGCCGCTCTTGCCGATTCCAGCATGGCTGAATTCAAGGCAGGTGCCCCAGTAGCCCCGCTCACCGAATACCCGGAAAACATCCAGCGGCTCCCAGTCGAGGTCGGGAGCCCGGCCGGAGGAGAGCAGTCGGATGGGGATGGCCTTGCCGCCGGTTTGTTTCAGCGCACCACGGTCGCGGAGTATGGACACGCCGTCCGTGTCGATGGTGCAGCCCGCCGGCCCGCAGCCGCGATCGACGGTGGCGGCTTCGAGCCTGACTGGGGTGTGCCCTTCGATCAACAGGTCGCGCAGCTCGGCGGTGGTTTGCGCGGCGCCGGCTGCCAGCGCGGCCGGGCCGGCAAGGGCCAGCAACAAGAGAGACCGTCGTGGCATGCGCATCAGTTGTATTCCTTGTTGCCGGTGGCGCTCAGGAAGTCCTGGTTGTATTTCCAGAAGATCGTGCCGCCCCAGGCTGCAGTGGATTCATATTTGTATTTCCATTGCCCGCGGACCTTTGTTTTCTTCCCTCGGTTATCTCGCCACCACTCTTCTCCCGGAACCTCTTTTTCTTTGATCTTGTACAGATTGTGGGCGACATCGCTGAAACGAATGCCGCCTCGGACTTTGGCGTGTTTTTCGTAGTTGCTCTCGATGTCGGCGCCGTCCCAGAAATAGGCACCTCCCGAATAATCGACCGAAGCCGGCGAAAGGGCGTTGATCGCGCCTTTCAGCGCGTCTGCCATACCCTTGGAGGTCGATATCTGTGATTCGCTAGCCTTCATCAACTGCGTGTAGCGTTCATTTCCGTCGTGGGCGGCATACGCGAAATTCCTGTCGGCAGAGATGAACGCCGAGATGCTCTTGTAGCCGCGGGCCTTTTGCTGGCGCACCAGAACATTGGCGATTGCGGCCATTTCGTTGAATACGTTGCCCGATGAACCCTCGCCATAGGCTGTTGCCGCAAGCGTGCGGGTGTCGTTATCCAGTGGGATTGCAGGCTGGGGTGAAGGAATGCTGCCGCTGCTGCGCTTTTGGGTCGCGGCCAGATTTTTCTGCTCAATGTAGGAAGGCAGGCCATGAAAGGTTTGCAAGGTCCACCCCGAATTTGCATGGATACCAAGGCTTCCCGGAATTCGAAACGAGCCCATTGTTCGCAATGCCTCCCTCTTCTGGTGCCGGGAAAACGCTTCCGGCCATCTTGCTGCATAAGCTTCTGGCGACCGTTCGGCGTGTTCCGGAAGTCCGCCTTGCCATTAACACAATAGGCCCGCCCGCCCGCAGATGCCACCCGCGTTGTCAGGCTGCCTCGTCCTCGGTTTCGCGCTCTTCGAGCTGGAGTTTCCACATTTGCGCGTAGGCCGTGCCTTTGGCGAGGAGTTCGGCGTGGCTGCCGCGTTCGACGATGCGGCCCTGGTCGAGCACGATGATCTCGTCGGCGTTCATGACGGTTGACAGCCGGTGGGCGATGACGAGGGTGGTGCGGCCGCGGGCGGCGGCGTCGAGCTGGACCTGGATGGCTTTTTCGGTCTTGGAGTCGAGGGCCGAGGTGGCTTCGTCGAAGATCAGGATGTCGGGGTTCTTGAGCAGGGTGCGGGCGATGGCGACGCGCTGCTTTTCGCCGCCGGAGAGCTTGAGGCCACGCTCGCCGACGCGGGTCTGCCAGCCTTCGGGCAGGCGGGCGACGAAGTCTTCGAGCTGGGCGGCGCGGGCGGCGGCTTCGACTTCCTCGCGGCTGGCTTCGGGGCGGCCGTACTGGATGTTGTAGAACAGGGTGTCGTTGAAGAGCACGGTGTCCTGCGGAACGATGCCGATGGCGGCACGCAGGCTGTCCTGGGTGAGCTGGCGGATGTCCTGGCCGTTGATGCACACGGCGCCGCCTTGCACGTCGTAGAAGCGGAACAGCAGCCGGGCCAGCGTGGATTTGCCGGAGCCGGAGTGCCCGACCACGGCCACGGTCTTGCCGGCCGGAATCGCAAAATCCACGTCGTGGAGGATTTTACGGGTTGGCTCGTAGGCAAAGCCCACGTGATCGAAACGCAGGTCGGCCGGGCCGCGGGCCAGTGCGCGGGCGCCGGGTGCGTCGGCCACTTCGCGGTGGGTGGCCATCAGGCCGAACATGCGCTCGATGTCGGTCAGGGCCTGGCGGATTTCCCGGTACAGCACACCGAGGAAGTTGAGCGGAATGTAGAGCTGGATCAGGAAGGCATTGACCAGCACCAGGTCGCCGAGGGTCATGCTGCCGTTGGCCACGCCCAGCGCGGCGCGCCACATCATGGCGGTGACGCCCACCGCGATGATGGCGGCCTGGCCGATGTTGAGCAGCGACAGCGACTTCTGGTTGCGGATCTGGGCGGCCGTCCATTTGGCCAGCTCGGTGTCGTAGCGGCGGGCTTCGAAGGCTTCGTTGTTGAAGTATTTGACCGTTTCAAAGTTGATCAGGCTGTCGATGGCGCGGGCGTTGGCGGCGGAATCGAGTTCGTTGGCCTGGCGGCGCAGCGCGGTGCGCCAGTTGGTGACCTTGAAGGTGAATGTGATGTAGAGGCTCAGCGTGACGACGGTGATGATCGCGAAGCTGGGTTCGTATTTCACCAGCAGGATGCCGAGCACCATGCCGATTTCGATGAAGGTCGGCAGGATCGAATACAGCGTGTAGCTGATCAGGGAGCCGATCGAGCGGGTGCCGCGTTCGATGTCGCGGGTGAGGCCGCCGGTCTGGCGTTCAAGGTGAAAGCGCAGCGACAGGGCGTGCAGGTGGCCGAATACCTGGAGCGAGATCTCGCGCACGGATTCCTGGGTGACCCGCGCAAAGATCAGCTCGCGCAGCTCGGTGAACAGCGAGGTGGAAAAGCGCAGCGCGCCGTAGGCCACCAGCAGCGCGGCGGGCACCACGATGAAGGCCTGCTCGCGGGAAATGTCGAGGCCGTCGACCACCTGCTTGAAGACCAGCGGCACGGCGACGTTGGCAAACTTGGCCGAGAGCAGGCAGCCAAGGGCGAACAGCACGCGCCACTTGTAGGCCCACAGGTAGGGCAGCAGCTTCTTGATGGTCTGCCAGTCGTGGCGTTCGCCGGAGGCGGGAAGCGGCTGGGCGCCGGAGGGAGAGCGTCGCATGGTCGATGAGAGGTGTGGGTAAGGGGAGCGAGCGGGTTGATTCAGGTTCGGCGATGGGCGCGGGCGGGCGCCCTCGACCCTTAGATCTCACCGCTCACCAGCCTTGCGGCCAGGCCGATGAACAGCACGCCGCACAGGCGGTCCAGCCAGGGGCCAAGGCGCGGGTTGCGGGCCAGCAGGCGGCCGATGCTGCCGGCGGCGAAGGCCATGGTGCTGAAGATCACCACCGTCTGGGCAATGAAGACCAGGCCGAGGACGAGCATCTGCAGCGTCAGGCTGCCCCGCGCCGGATCGGTGAACTGGGGCAGGAAGGCGAGAAAAAACAGGCCGACCTTGGGGTTGAGCGCGTTGGCGACAAAACCGCGGGCGATCTCGCGCGGCCACGGCCGGGGCGGTGTGCCGGCGGCCGGGGTGAGCGTGCCGCCGCTTCTCAGGGCCTGGATGCCGAGCCACAGCAGCCAGGCCGCGCCGGCCAGCTTGAAGGCGAAAAAGAGTCCGGGCGAGGCGCGCACCAGCGCGGCGATGCCGAGGGTGGCCCAGGCGATGTGGGTGAGGCATCCGCTGGCGCAGCCAAGGCCGAAGGCCAGCCCGGCGCGGGCTCCGCGCGCAAGGCTCTGACCGATCACCATCAGGTTGTCGGGGCCGGGCGCGAGGGTGATCAGAACGGAAATGCCGAGAAAGGCGAGAAGGGTGTCGAGGCTGGGCATGGCGCCCGATTCTGGGCGACCCCGGCGGGGGCGTCAATGCGTGGCGGTGGGGGCAGCTTGCCGCCCGGCGTCAGGGTGGGCCTGGGGCGCGTGCCGGATAGCTGCCGCCGGGGGCGTGCGTGCCTGCTCCGTGGAGGATGTTTGCCGCCCCGGAACAGGCACCGATGGCGGTCAGTGGCGATGGCCTTCGCCGGTCTGGCACAGGAGGGAGGGCTCTGCGGCGGCGGCTTCGCCCATTTTCTGGAGGTTGTCGAGCACCCGCATCGAGGCGCGTTCCATGTTGTCCAGGTGGGCGAGAAGGGCGTTGGTGTCGTCGTTGGCGTAGGCGTCGAGGGCCAGGGCCGCGGCTTTGTGCACCTCGATGTGGGGCGGTTCGATCTCCCGGTAGCCGGAGAGCTTGTTGAAACAGTCGTGGCCCTCGCCCTCGTAGTACCACTTGCCGAGCCGGCAGCCGGTGTGGGTGGTCAGGTCGCCGGACTTGAGTTCGATGAGGTCGAACAGCGCCAGGTAGACCCGGAACTTGAACACGATGTGGTCGATCTTGGCCACTTCGACAAAGCTCTTCATGGCGCTGCCGGCGATGACGCCTTCCATGTTGCTGGAGAGGTCCATCAGGCGCTTCATGTCCTCGGTGGCCAGTTGCCCCCGGTCGCTGAACTGCCCGGCCGATTGGGCCAGGGTTTCCATGCTGTTGCGGGCGCGGGTCGAATCTTCGCGGATGCGGGTGACCAGGGTGGAGATGTCGCGGGTGGCGGTGGAGGTGCGTTCGGCGAGCTTGCGCACCTCGTCGGCGACCACGGCAAAGCCGCGGCCCGCCTCGCCGGCGCGGGCGGCCTCGATGGCGGCGTTGAGGGCCAGCAGGTTGGTCTGGTCGGCCACGTCGTGAATCAGCTTGACGATGGCGCTGATCTCGTCGGCACGCTGGGCGAGGGTTTCCACCTCGTGGGCCGAGTCCTGGGATTCGGTGGCGAGGCGACGCAGGTTATCGGCGATCTCGGTGGTCGCCTGGCCGCTGGCCAGCGATACGTGGGCGGCCTCGATGGCCTTGTCCTTCTCGTTGCGCAGGATGCCGGCCATTTCGGCCAGGCTGCCCTGGGCATTGGTGAGGGACCCGCCAAAGGCGCTCATGCGTTCGACGATGGCGAGATTTCTTTCGGAGCGGTCTTGGCGCTCGAAATTGCCTTGGTGCAGCATGCTGACTTCGGCCTGCAGCGCCGAGACTTCGGCCTGGAGCGTGGTTTCACGTTCGATGGCGGCGCGGAGATCCGCTTCGAGTTGCTCGAATTTTTTCTTGTTGATCCACATAAGCGTGTTCGTTCTCGACAGGGGCTGCTGTGCGCCCGGGGGTTAGGTGCGTGCCTGGCTGAGTCGACCGGCAGGCTTGGTGTTGCGATAGCCCTTTTACGGCATTCGTCATGGATACTTGTGGTTGTCGCGCAGGGGCGATGTGATTTTTTTTTCTTTTTTTTAGGGCTTTGGATGTTCATGCAAAATTTCGCCAGCCGGCTTCCCGTGCTGCTTCTCGGCCTTGTCGGCGTGGCCCTGGTGGCCTCCGGGGTGGCGCCCTTCGACCGGGCGACCTGGTGGATGGAAGTGGCGCCGGTCATCATTCTTGCCCCGCTTCTGGTGGTCAGCCACCGGGGGTTTCCCCTGACCAGGCTGCTGCAGCTGCTCATTGCGGCGCACGCGCTGGTGCTGATCGTGGGCGGCGCATGGACCTACGCGCGGGTGCCTTTCGGCTTCTGGCTGCAGGATGTGATGGGGCTCGAGCGCAACCCCTACGACCGGATCGGCCACTTCATGCAGGGCTTTGTGCCGGCGCTTGCGGCGCGGGAGATCCTGCTGCGCCGCGCGGTGGTGCGCGGGCGAGGCTGGCTGTTCTTCATCGTCAGCTGTATTTGCCTGGCGATTTCGGCTGTTTATGAACTTGTTGAATGGGGCGCCGCGGTGGCGCTGGGGCAGGGCGCCGAGGCTTTTCTCGGTACTCAGGGCGACCCCTGGGATACCCAGAGTGACATGGCGATGGCGCTTGTCGGCGCGCTTTGTGCCCAATGGGCGCTGGGCAGCTGGCACGACCGGCAGCTGGCCCGCATCGGCGGGAGCCTGCGCCGGCCGTTTTAGAGCTTGTCGGTGAATAGGCCGGCCTCGGCCTCTTTACGGACAAGCTCTTAGTGCAGCGTGCGGGGCATGGCCAGCGTGAATTCGGCAATCGGCGCGTCGAAGCTGGTGCCGTCTTCGGTCACCATCTGGTAGCTGCCCTTCATCGTGCCCACCGGGCTGGCGATGGTGCAGCCGCTGGTGTATTCGAACTGTTGGCCGGGTTGCAGCACCGGTTGCTGGCCCACCACGCCGGCGCCCTTCACTTCCTGAACGGCGCCCTCGGCGTCGGTGATGATCCAGTGGCGGCTCATCAGCTGGGCGCTGACGCTGCCGGTGTTGCGGATGGTGATGTGGTAGGCGAACACATAGCGCTCGGCTTCCACGTCGGATTGTTCGGGGATGAAGCGGCAAGCCGTCTTGATCTCGATGCTGTCCCGTTCGGGCTGGGTGGTCATTTTTTGTGGCGGATTCGGTTGGGGACGCTTATTGAAGCGGAATCGTCGCCCCGCTGCAACCGCAGCGCGGCGTTGGCGCTGACGGTTTCGGGCAGGTAGACTGCCCGACTTGCCGCGTTTTTCCGTCAGGTTTTTGTCCAGGATTGCCCCATGACCTACCGCATCGCCCCCAGCCTGCTGTCCGCCGATTTCGCGAAGCTTGGCGAGGAAGTCGCCCACGTGATCGCCTCCGGCGCCGACTGGATCCATTTTGACGTGATGGACAACCATTACGTGCCCAACCTCACCATCGGCCCGCTGGTCTGCGAGGCGATCCGCCCCTGTACCACGGCGCCCATCGACGTGCACCTGATGGTCAAGCCGGTCGATCGCATCGTGCCGGACTTTGCAAAGGCCGGCGCCAACATCATCACCTTCCACCCCGAAGGCTCCGAGCACGTCGATCGCACCCTCGGCCTGATCCGCGACAGCGGCTGCCAGGCCGGCCTGGTCTTCAACCCGGCCACGCCCCTCATCTGGATGGACCACGTGATGGACAAGCTCGACGTGGTGCTGCTGATGAGCGTCAACCCCGGCTACGGCGGCCAGTCCTTCATCCCGGGCACCCTCGACAAGCTGCGCGAAGCCCGCGCCAGGATCGACGCCTACGAACAGAAGAGCGGGCGCCGGATCCTGCTGGAGGTGGATGGCGGCGTGAAGGTGGACAACATCGCCGAGATTGCCCGCGCCGGTGCCGATACCTTCGTTGCCGGTTCGGCCGTGTTCGGGGCCGGCAAGGATTCCGACCCCCAGCGCTACAACAGCGTGATGGCCAGCCTGCGCAGCGCGCTGGCCGGCGTCTGAGGGCCCCCGGGCTGCGCCCCGCCCGCCCCCCGTGGGGGACAAGAAAACTTGGGGCGGCCCGGCGTTTTCTTGAGAGCGTGTCAGCCCGGCGCCCGGCGCCGGCTTGATGGCGGCACCCCCAGCGTGCGCATGAAGGCCCGGCGCATGCGTTCCGGGTCGGCAAAGCCGAACTCACGGGCCGCCTCCTGAACCGAGCGCGCGCCACTTTCCAGCGCCGCGAGCGCCGCCTCCACGCGCAGGCGCTCGACTGCGCGCGCCGGGGTGACGCCCACTTCGGCGGCAAAGCAGCGCGAAAAATTGCGCGGGCTCATGCGCGCCAGCCCGGCCAGTTCATCCACATCCAGCCTGTCCCGCAGGTGGCTGCGCACGTGGTCGAGCAGCGCGGCAAAACGCCCGCCGGCCGGCTGCAGTTCGGCCATCTCTGAAAACTGGGACTGCCCGCCCGGGCGCCGGTAATACACCACCAGCTGGCGGGCGACCTGCCGCGCCACGGCCTCGCCCAGATCGTCGGCGATCAGGGCCAGCGCCAGGTCGATGCCAGCGCTGATGCCGGCCGAGGTCCACACCTTTCCATCCCGCGTGAAGATTCGGTCGGCGTCCACCTGCACGTCCGGAAAGCGGCGGGCGAAATCCTGCGAGCGCCGCCAGTGGGTGGTGGCGCGCCGGCCGTGCAGCAGGCCCGCGGTGGCCAGCAGATAGGCGCCCGAGCAGACGCTGGCGATCCTCCGCAGCGCCGCGCCGCTGTTGCTCACGAAACCGACGGTGATGGCGCATTCGGCCGCCGCGAAGACACCGTCGCCGCCCGTGACGATCAGCGTGTCATCCCCGTCCCTGTTGCTGAAGGCCGTCGCGGCGAGGCGCGTGCCGCCCGAACTGGCAACCAGGCCGCCGTCCCGGGCGATCAGCTCGAGCAGATAGGCGCCGGGCACGCAGGCGTTGGCGGCTTCGAAGGCGGCCAGCGGCCCGGCGGCGTCGAGCACCTGGAAGCCGGGATAGACGAGAAACACGATCTGTCGCGTCATGGCATGAAAAGTGGGTTGTCTGTCATTTACGCCATCACGGTAGCGGGCGACGATAGATGTGTCAAAACTTTCCGGGCGTGCCGCCATGAACCGCAATGTTGTCCTGCTGGCGCTGAGCCAGGCGCTGGCGATGACCGTCGTCAGCCTGATGTTGTCCGCCTCGGCGCTGGTGAGCGTCGGGCTGCTTGCTGCGCCCGGCTGGGCCACGCTGCCGCTGGCCGTCCAGTATCTGGCGACGATGCTGGCGCTCCATCCGCTGGCCCGGCTCATGGCTCGCCGGGGGCGGCGGCCGGTGTTCGTCGGCGCTGCGCTGGTCGGCGCGGCCGGGCTGGCGCTTGCGGTGGCGGGGTTGCTGCGCGGCAGCTTCGCGGTGTTCGTGCTGTCGGGCCTGTGCGTCGGGGTGCTGGGCGCGGTCAGCCAGTTCTACCGCTTTGCCGCGGCCGAGGCGGTGCCGACGGCGCAGCGCAGCCAGGCGATTTCGCTGACCCTCGCCGGCGGCGTGCTGGCCGCCTTTCTCGGGCCTTTCATCGCCCGCACGACCCGCGACCTTGCCGGCACGCCCTTTCTGGCCAGCTTCGCGGTGCTGGTCGGCGTTGCGCTGCTGGCGGCCGGGCTGGGCCTGTTCCTGCGCCTGCCCGTGCCGCCCAGGCCGGAGGCGGGGCGGGCGCCGCGCCCCCTCGGGCAGATCGCGCGCCAGGGCGATTTCCGGCTGGCGGTGGCCGGTGCCGCGGTGGGCTATGCGGCCATGGGCTTGCTGATGACTGCCACACCGCTGGCCATGCTGTGCGTTCGCCACGACTTCGATTCCACGGTGACGGTCATCCAGTGGCATCTGGTGGCGATGTTTGCGCCGTCCTTCGTCACCGGCCTGCTGATCGGCCGTCTTGGGGTGCTGCAGGTGATGTCGCTGGGCGGGGCGCTGGTGCTGGCCGGCATCGGGGTCGCGCTGGCGGGCGACGCGATCGCCCATTTCAGCGGCGCGCTGGTGCTGGTCGGAGTCGGCTGGAATTTTCTTTACGTGGGCGCCACGACGCTGCTGACCCAGACCTGCCGCGACGAGGAAAAGCCCACGGTGCAGGCCTTCAACGACAGCGTCGTGTTCCTCTCCGTCACGCTCGCGACCCTGGGCGCCGGGCCGCTGGTGGACAGGCTCGGCTGGGCCACGGTCAACCTGCTTGTCGTGGTGCCGGTGGCGCTGCTGATGGCCGGCCTGCTGCGGGCCCTGCGGCGGCGTCGGGCGGGGCTGGCGCCAGCCGCCTGATCTCCCGTATCCTCCACGCCTCCCGATGTGTCGAAGCTTCAAGCCCGAAGGAAAGTCATGGTCCAGCAAGTCCATTCGCAAACGAACCGGCCGGTGCGCGCCGTGCTGTTCGATCTTGACGGCACCCTGCTCGATTCCATTCCCGATCTCTCCGAGGCCTGCCGCCGCATGATGGTCGAACTCGGCCGGCCGCCGCACGCCATCGAGGTGATCCGCAGCTTCGTCGGCAAGGGCATGCTCAACCTGGTGCGGCGCTGCCTCGTCGAGAGCGGCCCGGCGGGAGAGGCCGAGGTGGAAGCCGCGGTGGATGTCTTCCGTCGCCATTACGCTGAGGTGAACGGTGCCTCCACGCTGATCTACGACGGCGTGCTGCCGGCCCTGGAAGCGCTGCGCGAGCAGGGCATCCTGATGGCCTGCGTGACCAACAAGCCGGCCGCCTTCACCGGGCCGTTGCTCGAACGCATGGGCCTCGCAGGCTTTTTCGGCGTGACGGTGAGCGGCGACACCCTGGCCGAAAAGAAGCCCCATCCGGCGCCGCTGCTCCACGCCTGCCGGCTGCTGGGGACGGACGCGGGGGACGCGCTGATGATCGGCGACTCGGCCAACGATGCCGACGCCGCCCCGCGCGGCCGGCATGCCGGTGCTGCTCGTCACCTACGGCTACAGCGAAGGCGTGGCAGTGGACAGCATCGAATGCGACGGGCTAATATCCAGCCTCCTGGATGCGCTCCCGCACATCCGGCGCCAACACCGGACATCCATCCCGTCGTGACCCGCAAGAACATGATTGCCGTCGAGGAGTTCCCTGCCGTTCGTATCCCCCGCTCTGGCGGATGCGGCGGCCGGTCATGGCTGCTCGCCTGAGCCGCCCCGAACAGTCACGGGCCCGCCCCGTGATACCCTCGCGAAAAAGCATCATGTCCTTCCGGAGTCTCCATGACAGAAGCCGAATTCAACGCCCTGGCCGACCAGGGCTATAACCGCATTCCGGTTACCGTCGAAACCTTTGCGGATCTCGACACCCCCCTTTCCGTCTACCTGAAGCTGGCCAATGTGCCCAACATCTACCTGCTCGAATCCGTGCAGGGCGGTGAGCGTTTCGGGCGCTATTCGATCATCGGCCTGGCCGCCCCGACGCGCATCGAAGTGCACGGCCGCTCGGTGTTGCTGCTGACCAACGACCGCCTCGTCGAACGCCGCGACTACGGCGACCCGCTCAGCTACGTTGCCGAGTTCATGAACCGCATCAAGGTGCCGCCGCGCGCCCATCTGCCGCGCTTTGCCGGCGGCCTGGTGGGCTGCTTCGGCTACGACACGGTGCGCTACATCGAGCCGCGCCTGGCCAGGACCGAAAAGCCGGACGAACTCGGCACGCCGGACATCCTGCTGCTCTTGTCCGAGGAAATCGCCATCGTCGACAACCTGTCCGGCAAGCTCACGCTGGTCGTCTATGCCGAGCCGGAAGTCCCCAACGCCTACAAGCGCGCCGTCAAGCGGCTCAAGGAACTCCTCGTCCGCCTGCGCGAGCCGGTGCCGGTGCCCGCCGACCAGCGCGCCGCGCCCGCCGAGGCGGTGTCCAGCTTTGGCGAGGAGGCCTTCAAGGCCGCCGTGCAAAAGGCCAAGAACTACATCGTCGAGGGCGACATCATGCAGGTGGTGCTCAGCCAGCGCATGAGCAAGCCCTTCGGCGCCAGCCCGTTGGCGCTGTACCGCTCGATCCGCAGCCTGAACCCCTCGCCGTACATGTTCTATTTCAATTTCGAAGAATTCCAGGTGGTCGGCGCCTCGCCGGAAATCCTGGTGCGCCTCGAAGACGGCGACGTGACCGTGCGGCCCATCGCCGGCACCCGCAAGCGCGGCGCCACCCACGAAGAAGATCTCGCGCTGGAGCAGGAACTGCTGGCGGACGAAAAGGAGCGCGCCGAGCACACCCAGCTTCTCGACCTGGGCCGCAACGACTGCGGCCGCGTTGCCAAGACCGGCAGCGTGCGCGTGACCGAGCGCTTCACCGTCGAGCGCTATTCCCACGTGATGCACATCGTCTCCAACGTCGAAGGCAAGCTGAAGGACGAGCTCAACGCGCTGGCCGTGCTGCGCGCCACCTTCCCGGCCGGCACCGTGTCCGGCGCGCCCAAGCTGCGGGCGATGGAAATCATCGACGAACTCGAACCCACCAAGCGCGGCATCTACGCCGGCTCGGTGGGTTACATCGGCTTTCATGGCGACATGGACCTCGCCATCGCGATCCGCACCGCGGTGGTCAAGGACGGCAAGATTCACGTCCAGGCCGGCGCCGGCATCGTTGCCGATTCCGACCCGCAATCCGAATGGCAGGAAACCCAGACCAAGGCCCGCGCGATGCTGCGCGCCGCCGAGATCGCCGAAGCCGGACTCGACACCCGGCTGTGACAGCCATGAAAAAGGCCGCCCGGAGGCGGCCTTGCACGGGCTTGCCGAACGCGCGCGGGTTAAAACGCGACGCCGACCTTGGCCTGGACCAGCCAGTTGTCCGCACCGGCCTGGCCGGTGGCGACGGTCTTGTTCACCGTGTCCTGCCAGCGGGCGCCGAGGCCCAGGTTGAGCTGGCCGATCCGGTAGTCGAGATCGGCGCCCACCTGCCAGGCGAACATGTCCACGTTGCGGTTGCCGCTGTCGGCCTTCACCCAGCCGATGCCGGGGCCGACGCCGAGGGTCAGATCCCGGGCAATCGGCGTGGTCCAGCGCGGGTTGAGTTCGACGGTGGTCAGGTCAAGGCCGCCCTTGTCGAACTTGGTGACCGACAGCTTGGTGCGGATCACGCCGGTGGGCGCCTGCAGCAGTCCGCAGTTCATGGCCAGTTCGAGGCCCCAGGCGTCGCCGCTCTTGACGTGTTGCGGGTCCATCACGCCGCCGGTAACGGAGGCCACGAAGGCCGGGGCGTAGCCCTTTTCGGTGACGGGCAGGAATTTCCAGTCGCCGGCCAGGGCCGGGGCGGCGGCGGCAGTCAGGGCAGCGGCGGCAAGCAGGATGCGGGCGGTTTTCATGATGTGTCCTCGTTTTTATGTGGAAAGCGGGCGAATGATTCCACAGCCGGCGGCCGCCTGTCGGTAACCATGGTTACAAAGTTTTGCCGGCCTTTGCGTGCCTTGCGGCGCCCGGCCGGGTTCAATAGACAACATGCAATTGCGTCCGCCGCCCCGGGCCCGACCCGCGAGGCCGGCCGCATTTCCGGAAAGGATTTCCAGCCATGCTGCTGATGATCGACAACTACGACAGCTTCACTTACAACCTCGTCCAGTATTTTGGCGAGCTTGGCGCTGAAGTGAAGGTGTTCCGCAACGACGAAATCACCGTCGAACAGATCGCCAATCTCAAGCCCGACCAGATCGTCGTTTCGCCGGGGCCGTGTTCGCCCGCCGAGGCCGGCATTTCGGTGGCGGCCATCCAGGCCTTCGCCGGCAAGATTCCGCTGCTCGGCGTGTGCCTTGGCCACCAGAGCATCGGTGCGGCCTTTGGCGGCAGGATCGTGCACGCCAAGAAGCTGATGCACGGCAAGGTGTCGCCGGTGCATCACCTCGACAGCGGGGTTTTCAAGGGGCTGCCCAACCCGCTCACCTGCACGCGCTACCACTCGCTGGCCATCGAGCGCGAAAGCCTGCCCGACTGCCTGGAAGTGACCGCCTGGACCGACGACGGCGAAATCATGGGCGTGCGCCACAAGACTCTCGCGGTGGAAGGCGTCCAGTTTCATCCGGAATCCATCCTGACCGAGCGCGGCCACGACCTGCTGCGCAACTTCCTCGAACAATCCAAGAACGCCTGACCGGAGCCCGCTCATGACCTTTACTGCCCAGGAAGCCCTGCAGCGCACCATCGATCACCGCGAGATCTTCTACGACGAAATGCTCTCGCTGATGCGCCAGATCATGGCCGGCGAGATCTCGCCGGTGATGACCGCCGCCATCCTCACCGGCCTGCGCGTCAAGAAGGAAACCATCGGCGAGATCGCCGCCGCCGCCACCGTGATGCGCGAGCTGTCCACCAAGGTGGTGGTGCCGCCGCCCAACGACCACTTCCTCGATGTGGTCGGCACCGGCGGCGACGGCTCCCACACCTTCAACATTTCCACCGCGACGATCTTCGTGGCCGCCGCGGCCGGCGCCCGCGTGGCCAAGCACGGCGGGCGCAGCGTTTCCAGCAAGTCGGGCAGCGCCGATGTGCTCGAAGCGCTGGGCGTCAATCTCAACCTCAAGCCGGAGCAGGTGGCCGAGTGCATCGCCGAAACCAACATCGGCTTCATGTTTGCACCCAACCACCACAGCGCCATGAAGAACGTGGCCCCGGTGCGCCGCGAAATGGGCGTGCGCACGCTGTTCAACATCCTTGGCCCGCTCACCAACCCGGCCGGCGCGCCCAACACCCTGCTCGGCGTGTTCCACCCCGATCTGGTCGGCATCTGCGTGCGCGTGATGGAGCGCCTCGGCGCCAAGCACGTGATGGTGGTGTATGGCCACGACAGCATGGACGAAGTGTCGCTGGGCGCCGCCACGATGGTCGGCGAGCTCAAGGACGGCAAGATTCGCGAATATGAAATCCACCCCGAGGATTTCGGCATGACCATGATGTCCAGCCGCAACCTCAGGGTGGCCGACGCCGACGAGTCGAAGAGCGTGCTGCTCGGCGTGCTCGACAACCATCCGGGCGCCCCCCGCGAGATCGTCACCCTCAACGCCGGCACGGCGCTCTACACCGCCAATGTGGTCGATTCCATCGAGGCCGGCATCGCCAGGGCGCGTGAAGTGCTGGCCTCGGGCGCCGCGCGCGCCAAGATGGAAGCCTTCATCGCCTGCACCAGAAAGTTCGCCTGACCCCTACCTGAGAGATTGCATGTCCGACATCCTCAATAAAATCCTCGCCGTGAAGCGCGAGGAAGTAGCCGCCGCCCGCGCGCTGGTTTCCGATTCCGCGGTGCGCGAACGCGCCGCGGCAGAAGCGCCGGCACGGGGTTTTGTCGCCGCGATCCGCGCCAGAATCGTGGCCGGCCAGCCCGCGGTGATTTCCGAGATCAAGAAGGCCAGCCCCTCGAAGGGCGTGATCCGCGCCGACTTCCGCCCGGCCGAGATTGCCGTCAGTTACGAAAAGGCCGGCGCGGCCTGCCTGTCGGTGCTCACCGACAAGCAGTTCTTCCAGGGCGCGCCGGAATACCTCCAGGCCGCCCGCGCCGCCTGCAGCCTGCCGGCCCTGCGCAAGGATTTCCTGGTCGATCCCTACCAGGTGTTCGAAGCCCGCGCGATGGGCGCCGACGCGATCCTGCTGATTGTCTCGGCCCTGAGCCTGGCCGAAATGCAGGAGATGGAAAGCATCGCCGAAAGCCTCGGCCTGGGCGTGCTGGTCGAAGTGCACGACGGCGCCGAGCTTGATCTGGCGCTGCAACTGCGCACCCCGCTGGTCGGCATCAACAACCGCAACCTGCGCACCTTCGAAGTCAGCCTGCAAAATACCTGTCGACCTGCTGCCGCGCATTCCGGCGGATCGCATCGTGGTGACCGAATCGGGCATCCTCACGCCCGCCGACGTGGCCGTGATGCGTGAGCACAAGGTCAACGCCTTCCTCGTCGGCGAAGCCTTCATGCGCGCCGACGATCCCGGTGCCGGTCTGGCCAGTCTGTTCGGCTAAGGGATGAGCGAGGCGCCCGCGCCCCACGATCCGGGCCCCGAGGCTCCCGCTGCGGCCCCGCGCCGCCGCGAGGGCTGGGTGGCGCGCGTGATGCGCGGGCTGCTGGCCGCGGCGCTCGGGCTGGTGCTGCTTGTCGTGCTGGCGACCGGCTGGCTCGGCGGCACGCAATCCGGCCTGCAGGCGGTGGTCGACCTGGCCGCCCGGCTCAGCGGCGGCGTGGTGAGCGTCGAGGCCCCCGAGGGCTATCTGCTCGGCCAGCTCAAGGTGGGTGCGCTCCATGTGCGCACACCCACGTTGCAGGTGGATATCCGCGATCTCGTCATCGACTGGCGTCCGGCCGCGCTGGCCCGGGGCGGGCTCGACATGAGCACGCTGTCGGCCGCCGAGGTTTCGGTCGCCAGCACCCCCAGCGATGAGGCCGCGACGCTTCCGGCCAGCCTCGAATTGCCCGCGGCGCTGCGCATCGACGCTTTCCGGATCGACCGTTTGTTGATCGGTAAACTGGTCGACGGCCAGCCCGCGCCGCCCGATCTCGAATTCACCGCCCTTGCCGGTGCGCTGGCCTCGGACGGCCGTCAGCACAGGCTCACCGGCCTCAGCCTCGGCGCGCCCTTCGGCCAGCTTGGCGCCGACCTCGAACTCGACGGCCGCCGGCCTTTTCCGCTCAAGGCCACCGCCCGCCTCGCCACCCGCCAGGCGGACCAGGCGTGGGCGGTGCAGGCCCGCGCCAGCGGCGACCTCGAAAACCTCAAGCTCGACGCCACGGCGAGCGGCGCCGGGATGGACGGCACGGCCGCCATCATGGCAACGCCCTTTGCGCCGCTGCCGCTGAAGTCGGCGGTGCTCAAGCTCGTCGGCCTCGACCCGAGCCGCCTTGGCGCCGCCGCCCCCAGGGCCGTGCTCGACATCGACGCCACCCTCGAACCCTCCGCGGCCCCCGGTGCCGGCAAGCCCGCGGCCGCCGACTGGATCGTCAGCGGCCCGCTGCGCATCGTCAATCACCAGCCCGGCAGCTACGACCGCGGCGCGCTGCCGCTCGAATCCCTGGCGGCCAGCGTGCGCTGGGCGGGTGGCGAACTGGCGTTGTCCGGGCTCGATCTGCGCCTGCCCGGCAAGGGCCGCGCCGAGGGTTCGGCGCGCTGGCAGGCGCCCACGGGCGATGAGAAAACGGTTTCGGTGCCGTGGATGCCGAACTGCGCATCACCGGGCTCGACGCTCGCCGGCTCGACACGCGGGCCGTTGCCACGCGGATTGCCGGCCGCATCGAGGCCAAGGCCGACGCCGAGTCGCAAACCGTGAGCGCCGATCTGCGCGACCCGCAACTCGCGCTGCGGCTCGACGCCCGCCACCGCGCCGGCCTCGTGACCATCGAGCGGCTCGTGGCCAGCGCCAGGGCCGCCCGGCTCGACGCCGCCGGCACCCTGCGGCTGGCCGGGCCGGGCGCCTTCGAGGCCCGTGGCCAGCTGAAAAATTTCGATCCCCGCGCCTTTGTTCCCAGCGCGCCGGCGGCCGAACTCAACACCCGCTTCAGCCTGAAGGGTCAGCGCCTGCCGCAACTGGCCGGCCAGCTCGATTTTGAACTCGCCCCCAGCACCTTCGAGGGCAAGCCGCTGGCCGGCAAGGGCGAGCTGCGCCTCGACGGTTCGCGCCTCGCCCATGCCGATCTGGCGCTGGAGATTGCCGGCAACCGCCTGTCGGCCAAGGGCCGCTACGGCAAGCCCGGCGACGCGCTGGACGTGCATCTCGACGCCCCCAGCCTCGCGACGCTGGGCTACGGCCTGGGCGGGCGGCTCAAGCTCGACGGCGTGCTGCGCGGCAGCGTCGAGCACCCGGCCGGCGAGTTCGAGCTGCTTGGCGAAAAACTCGGTTTCGGCAGCCTGCGCGTCGACACCGTCAACGGCCGCGGTCGCCTGGCCGAAGGGCGCAGCGGCGCCATCGCGCTCACGCTGGGCCTCACCGGGCTGGGCCGGATGGACGAGAAGGAGGCGCTGGTGCGCCGTGCCAGCTTTGCCTTCGATGGCAGCCGCGCCGCCAACACCGCCCGGCTCGAAGTGATTGGCCGTGGCGCACAGGCGGGCGCGCTCAGCCTGGCCGGCCAGCTTGGTGACGGCCCGCGCTGGGAAGGCCGGCTCGAAAGCCTCGAGGTGCGTGGCGATTACCCGGTGGTGCTGCATGCGCCGGCGCCGCTGCTGCTGTCGCGCGACCTGCTGCGCCTTGGCGCGGCCGAATTGCGCGGGGGCTCCGGCGGGCGTTACCGCCTGGACGAAACCCGCTGGCAGGCGCGTCATCTCGTGGCCCGCGGCAGCATGGGCGGCGTACCGGTCGGGGTGATCCTCGACCCGTCCACCCGGGCGGTGAAATCCCGCGGCGATTCCCTGCAGATCGGTGGCGAGTGGGACGTGGACATCGCCGAGCAGGTGAATGGCCTGGTGCGCATTTACCGCGAAAAAGGCGACCTCGAACTGCAGGGCGACTCGCCGGTGCGGCTGGGTCTCGACGATTTGCAGCTCACCCTCAGCGCCGTCGCCAACCGCCTGGCTTTCGGCTTCAGCGCCCACGGCAGCCGGCTTGGCAGCGCCTCCGGGGCCGGCACCGCGCTGGCCGAACGCACCGTCGATGGCAGCGTGCGCCTGGTGCCAGGTGCGCCGCTGCTGGGCTCGGCGCGCCTCGACATTCCGTCCATCGCCTGGGCCGGCCCGCTGGCCGACCAGAACCTCAAGACCGACGGCAGCCTGAAGGGCGAATTCACGCTGGCCGGCACCCCGGCCCGGCCCGAAGCCGCCGGGCGAGTCCGCGGCGAGCAGCTGTCCTTCGTGATGGCGGACCAGGGCCTGCACCTGTCCGGCGGCACCCTGCAGGCCGATTTCAACCGCGACCGCCTGAATCTTGAAGAATTCAGCTTTGTCTCGCCCAACCGGGTGAAGCCGAACGAAGGGCGCATCGACATGGCCCGCCTCACCCGCACGCCGGGCACCCTCAAGGCGCGCGGCGAAGTGCAGCTGGCCAGCGGCGCGGGGCGCTTCGACTTCACCGCCGAACGCCTGCCGCTTTTGCAGCGGGCGGACCAATGGCTGGTCCTGAGCGGCGAAGGCGAGGTGATCACCGGCTGGAACTCCGCCCACCTCAAGGGCCGCCTGGCTGCCGATGCCGGTTTTGTCGAGCTTTCGCGCACGCCGGCCCCCAGCCTGGGCGACGACGTGGTGGTGCTCGATCCGGCCGGCAAAGGCCCGCCCCAGGCCAGCCCGTTCAGAATGTCGGTCGATCTGGCCATCGGCCTTGGCGATGCGCTCTACGTAAAGGCCCTCGGCCTCGACACCCGCCTCGCCGGCAACCTGCGCCTCATTTCCGGCGACGGCCGTCCGCTGGCGGCGACCGGCACCATCACCACCGTGGGCGGGGTTTTCGAGGGCTACGGGCAGATGCTGAGCATCGAGCGCGGCATCGTCACCTTCAGCGGTCCGCTCGCCAACCCCGGCCTCAACGTGATCGCCCTGCGCAAGGGCCTGTCGGTGGAAGCGGGCGTCGGCATCAGCGGCACGGCGCGCCGGCCGGTTGTGCGGCTGGTGTCCGAACCCAACGTGCCCGACCCCGAAAAGCTCGGCTGGATCGTGCTCGGGCGCCCGCCCGACCAGGGCTCCGGCGGTGAAATGGCGCTGCTGCTGCCCGCCGCCCAGGCCCTGCTCGGCGGCAGTGGTGGCAGCATGTCGGCCGGCCTTGCCAAGGCTCTCGGTTTCGACGAAATTTCGTTTGGCTCGGGCATCGACAGCCGCAGCCGGGTGCAAACCAGCAGCGTCGCCACCGGCAGTGTCACCGGCACGGCCTCCGGCGCCTCGGCAAACACCGGCAGCAGCGTGCCGGGCCAGGTCATCACCATCGGCAAGCGCCTCTCGTCGCAGGCCATGCTGTCCTTCGAGCAGAGCATTGCCGGCACCTCCAGCATCGTGAAGCTTACCTACCAGCTTTCACGCCGCATTGCCGTGATCGGCCGTGCCGGCAGCGAGAACGCGCTGGACATGCTGTTCTCCTTGTCTTTCCGATAGCTGCCGCGCCGGGCTTGATGCAGGTCATGGACGCCGCCCGGCGTCATCCGCCATATGGGAGGCTCTTCATCCGGAGTCCTGCCGTGGCCGAAATGCTCAATCCCTGCCGCATTCCTTTTGCCGCCGTTCCTGCCGCCATGGCGGGCGGGTGGCGCGCCTTTCGTGGCTGCCTTGTGCCGGCGGCCGGCTTCGCTGCGGTGTTTGCCGTCATCGGCCTGGCGATCTTCGGCCTGCTGCTGCATTTTGGTCTGGCGCCGCTGATGCTGCCTTTCGCCGGCGGCTTCCTGCTGGTGGGGCCGGCGGTGCTGGCGGGCTTTTTTGCGCTGCGGCGCGCCTTTGCTGCGGGGCGTCAGCCGGGTTTTGCGGATGTGCTGCGTGGCTTCGGGCAGGCCCCCCGGGGGCTGTGGGTGCTGTCCGGCGTGTGCTGCCTGCTTTTCCTGATCTGGCTCACCGACGCGGCCACGGTGTTCAGTTTCATGATCGGCGGCACCACGCCCGAAATCGGCCAGGTGCTGCGCTTTCATCTCTGGACCAGCGTGATGGGCGCCGTGCTGGCCTTCATCGTCTTCAACGTCACGGCCTTTGCGGTGCCGCTGCTGTTCGATCGCCGGGCCTTGCTGGTCGGGGCGGTCACCGCCAGCGTGCGGGCGGTGTTCACCAACCCGGCGGCCATGCTGGCCTGGGCCGTGGTGCTCGGGGTGGCCGTGATTGCCACCATCCACATTCCGCCGCTCCTGATTGTCGTGCTGCCCTGTCTCGCCTTCGCCAGTGATCTGCTTTATCTTGAAGTCTTTCCGCCGCAAGGCGGTCTGCCGGATACACCCCCGATTCAAGAGAGATGACATGACAGAACAAAAGACCGAAACCGCGATTTTTGCCGGCGGCTGCTTCTGGTGCACCGAGGCGGTTTTCCTGGAAGTGAAGGGCGTGCGCGCGGTGCAGTCCGGCTACATCGGCGGCCATCTGGATGCGCCCACCTACGAGCGCATCTGCGACGGCGACACCGGCCACGCCGAAGCCGTCCGCATCGAGTTCGATCCGGCGCAGGTGGGCTTCGACGATCTGCTCGAAATCTTCTTCGCCACCCACGACCCCTGCACCCTCAACCGCCAGGGCAACGACGTGGGTACCCAGTACCGCTCGGCCATTTTCACCACCACCCCGGAGCAGGACGCCGCGGCCCGCGTGAAGATCGAAGCGCTGGCCAACGAAGGCGCCTTCGACGAGCCCATCGTCACCGAGGTCGAGCCTGCCACCACCTTCTGGCCGGCCGAGGCCTACCACGCCAACTACTTTGCCCGAAATGGCGCCCAGCCCTATTGCCGGATGGTCGTCGGGCCCAAAGTGGCCAAGTTTCGGAGTGCTTTCGCCGGGCGCCGGAAGGGGAATTGAAATAGAATCCGCCGGTCTTTAATCAGGAGCATTCCATGACCCAAACCACCACGGCGAGCGGCCTCGTCATCGAAGAACTGGAAGTTGGCACCGGCGCCGAAGCAACGGCCGGGCAGCAGGTCCAGGTGCATTACACCGGCTGGCTCACCGACGGCAAGAAGTTCGATTCCAGCAAGGATCGCAACGACCCGTTCGTGTTCGGCCTCGGCGCCCGCCAGGTGATCGCCGGCTGGGACGAAGGCGTCCAAGGCATGAAGGTGGGCGGCAAGCGCAAGCTGACCATCCCCGCCAGCCTTGGCTACGGTGCCCGCGGTGCCGGCGGTGTGATTCCCCCGAACGCCACGCTGGTGTTCGAAGTGGAGCTGCTGGCGGTGAAGTGATTTCCACCACCGGCCGTGCATGAGAATCGGGCGCCCTACGGGGCGCCCGGTTTGTTTTGGGAGTCGAAAACGCCCCGCGGAGGGGCGGCGCTCAGTGGCTGTTCAGGGCCTTTTCGGCTCTCTCGGCCGGGGCGTGGGGTGCCGCGGCTACGGCGCGAGCCGCGTCGAATTCGGCGAGCTTTCTGCGCCCGCCGATCAGGATTTCGCTGAGCACCCGGTGCTGGGTGTGCCAGATGGGCGCTGCGGCCATGGCCTGGTCGGCGCTGTCGAGCGTCGCGCGCAGAAATTCGTTTTCGGTGCGGAGGCGGGCGAGTTCATCGCCGGTGCTGTCTGAAAGGTGGCACTTCCTGGCGACCTCTCGCAGATATTTCACAACGTCCATGATGTTTCTCCTCGATAGGTTCCGAATTGCAGGGCACTGGCAGAGGAAAAATCCGCTTTGTGCACTGCACCATGAGGCTCATCTTAACGTCGTCAGAAACGATGTCAATGCAAAATGCTGCATTGCAGCAATTCTTACAAAGGCTTACTCATCGGAAAAATATATCGATAAATCAGCCGCTTGAATGATGAGGCGAGTTGCCAGGCCTGAAATTCCGTTTCCGGGTGCGTGCCGCTGGCCTTACTTCACCCCTTCCTCTTCCTCGGCGATGCGCGCGATCTCGTCGCAAACGAAGTCGGCGAAGGTCGTGATCAGGCGGGAGCGGAACTTGTCCCGCGGCAGGATCATCTGGAGCGTGGTGAAGGTGCGTGGTTCGAGCGGAACGACCGCCATGCGTCCTTCCCGGACATCGATGCGACTGGCGCGCTTCGAGGTGATCGCGAAGCCGAGGCCGGCGGCGACGAACTGCTTGACCGCGGTGAGGCTGCCAAGCTCTGCGCACAGGTTGATTTCGCTCTCGGCGATACCCGCTGCGGCAAAGAAGTCGCGCGCGGCCTGGCGCATGCCGCTGCCGGGGTCACGATCGATGAAGGGGTGGTCGACGAGTTCCCGGGCGGTCAGGCGGGCGTGTCCGGCAAGAGGGTGGGTCGGGCTGCAGATCACCACCAGCTCTTCCTGCGTGGCGACTCGGGGTTCGATTCCGGGGTGTTCGGTGGGAACTTCGATGAAGCCGATGTCCACTTCCCTGGCGATGATGCCTTCTTCGATGATCCGGGAGTTGCCCAAGACGACCCGCGGCAGCACGCGCGGGTAGCGGCGCTTGAAGCGTTCCAGGACCGGCGGCAGCCAGTAGCTTGCGATGGCCGGGATGCAGCCGATATTGAGTTGCCCGGCGAGTTCGTCCGCCAGTTCGGACACGCGTGCGTCCAGCTCGTCCGACAGGTCGAGGATTTGCTCGGCGTAGGCCAGCACCAGTTCGCCGGCGCTTGTCAGGGTGATCTTGCCGTGGCCGCGATCGAGCAGGCGGACGTTCAGGTGATCTTCCAGCTGCTTGATCTGAAACGTGACCGCGGGCTGGGTCATGTGAAGGTGTTCCGCCGCACGCGTGAATGAGCCGTGCGTCGCAACCGCGTGGAATACCTGGAGTCTGCGATCTGACATGCGTGGGGTAGGGGGTCTGGTTCAGTGAGTCAGGCTGAGAGGCGCGCTTTGCGATCGGGCCGCTGCCTTAGCCGGGGTCGGCCAGCAAGGCCAGGATCTCTTCGCCGTAGGCTTCCAGCTTGCGGTCGCCCACGCCGGATATGGTGCCCAGCCCCTCGATGCTGTCGGGTTGCTGGCGGGCGATGTCGCGCAGGGTGGCGTCGTGGAAGATGACGTAGGCCGGCACGTTGCGCGCCTTGGCGGTGGTGAAGCGCCAGGCGCGCAGGCGGTTGAGCAGGGCCGCTTCTTCGCCGGTGGCTTCGGGCCAGTTGTCGGTCTTGCGGCCGGTGCCGATGTTGCGGCCCTTCTTGGCCGGGGTGGTGTCCACGCGCATCGTGAAGCCGGTTTCGCCGCGCAGGATGGGGCGGGCGGCTTCGGTGAGGGTCAGGGCGCCGTAGCGTTCGTGGTCCACGGCCAGCGCGCCGTAGGCGACGAGCTGGCGGACCAGGGTGCGCCAGCCCTTGTCGTCGAGTTCGGTGCCGATGCCGAAGGTGCTCACCTGGTCGTGCTGCCACTTCTTGACGTTGTCGGTGGCCTTGCCGATGAGCACGTCCACCACGTGGGCGGCGCCGAAGCGGCTGCCGGTGCGGAACACGCAGGACAGCGCCTTCTTCGCCGAGTCGGTGGCGTCGCGAACCTCGGGCGGGTGCAGGCAGGTGTCGCAGTTGCCGCAGGGTTCGGAGTCTTCGTCGAAGTAGCCGAGCAGGCGCTGGCGCCGGCAGCCGGTGGTTTCGCACAGGCCGAGCAGGGCGTCGAGCTTGGCGGTGGCGACGCGTTTGACCTCGTCGCTGGCTTCGCCCTGATCGATGAAGCGGCGCTGCTGCACCAGGTCGGCCACGCTGTAGGCCATCCAGGCTTCGGCGGGCAGGCCGTCGCGGCCGGCGCGGCCGGTTTCCTGGTAATAGCCTTCGATGGAGCGGGGCAAATCCAGGTGGGCGACGAAGCGTACGTCGGGCTTGTCGATGCCCATGCCGAAGGCGATGGTGGCGACCATCACGATGCCGTCCTCGCGCAGGAAGCGGTCCTGGTTGATCGAGCGCTCTTCGGCGCCCATGCCGGCGTGGTAGGCCAGCGCCGCGATGCCCTTTTCGGCCAGCGCGGCGGCGGTTTCGTCCACTTTCTTGCGCGAGCTGCAGTAGATGATGCCGGCCTCGCCGGTGTGCTCGCGCAGGAAGGCGAGGAGCTGGCTGCGGGGATTGTCCTTGGGGACGATGGTGTAGCGGATGTTGGGCCGGTCGAAACTGGAGACGAACTCGCGGGCGTCCACCAGGCGCAGGCGCTCGGCGATCTCGCGGCGGGTCTGGGCGTCGGCGGTGGCCGTCAGCGCGATGCGCGGAATCTGCGGGTAGCGCTGCTGGAGGATCGACAGCTGCAGGTATTCGGGGCGGAAGTCATGCCCCCATTGGGACACGCAGTGGGCTTCGTCGATGGCAAAAAGCGCCAGCTGGCCGGCTTCGTGGAGGTGATCGAGCAGGTCGAGGAAGCGCGGCGTGACGAGGCGCTCGGGGGCCACGTAGAGCATGTCGAGCGCGCCGGCGAGCATGGCGCGCTCGATTTCCATCGCGCGATCGAAGCTGAGGCTGGAATTGAGGAAGTCTGCCGCCGCGCCGACTTCCTTGAGCGCGCTGACCTGATCCTGCATCAGCGCGATGAGGGGCGACACGACAATCGCCACGCCGGGGCGCAGCAGCGCGGGGATCTGGTAGCACAGCGATTTGCCGCCGCCGGTGGGCATCAGCACCAGGGCGTCGCCGCCGGCGGCTACGTGTTCGACGATGTCTTCCTGCGGGCCGCGGAACTGCGTGTAGCCGAAGACGTGGAATAGGGTTTCGCGGGCGCGGCTCATAGGGGCAGGATTTTACCCTGCCCTGCGCCTGCGGTCAGAACAGCTTGGCCAGATGGGGGGCGAGGCCGGTCGGGCTGACGAAAGTCAGCTCGTACATGCCCGACAATCCGGCCGCCTGCTCGTCGCTGAGGCTGCTTGCGCACAGGATGAACTGGCTGCGGTCGATGCCGAGGCGCTTTCTCAGGCGCAGGTATTTGTCGATCTCGGGGCGGAATTCGCCGGTCTTGCATTCGACACACACCGGCGTGCTGCCATCGACGAGGAAGAACACGTCGAGTTCGTGCAGGTCTTCGTTGGGAAAGATCACCTCCAGGCTGCGGGTGCTGACACCCGGGGGGGCCCCCGCCCGGGGGGGGGGGGGGGGGCGGGGGGGGGGGGGGGGGGGGGCGCGGGCGGGCGGGGGGGGGCGGCCGCCCGCGCCGGCGGCCCGCGCGGGGGCGCGCCGGGCGGGGGCCCGCGGCCGGGCGCGGCGCCCGGGCCCCCCCTGGCGGCCCTTTCGTGGAAGAGACCGAGCAGCTTCATCAGGGCATACCATTCAAGCCATTCGCCGGCAAAGAAGCTGCGGATCGCCGGGGCCGACTGGAGCGTGCCGCGGCCGATTTTTTCCTGCTTCTGGTAGAAATACTTGGCCAGAAAGGTGTGGTCGTAGAGCTGTTTGCAGAAGGCGTTGATGGCCTGGCCGTCTTTCTGGCTGCGGTCGGCGAACTTGAGGCTGAAGTTGGGCACGTCTTTTTGCTGGCCCCAGCGGATCTTGTCCACCACTTCACCGAAGAGCGGGTAGTTGTCGCCGATCTCCACCGCGATCTCGTCGAAGAAGCCGGTGGTGTTCACCGCGTCGGGCCGGGGGCGTATCTGGATCTGGCGGCGCTGGAACCAGTCGGCGATGGCCGCGTGCTGGGCGGCGCTGGCGAACTGGTCGGTGTTGTGGAGGTCGATGTCGGCCCGGGGCGCGGCGGGGGCCGGCGCTGCCGCGGCGTCGGGGCGGGCGGCGCGTAGCTGCTGGAGTTCGTCCCGCTGGGCGAAGTATTGCTGAAGCACCTTTTTGACGAAGAGAACCGTGTCGTAGGCGGGCACCTCGTTGCCGCAGGCCGGGCAGGCGACGGTCTTGCCGACCAGTTCGCCGGCCACTTCGGCCACATGGAAGCATTTGTTGCAGCGGAGAATCGCCATCAGGGTCTCAATGAAAAACGGGTTGGCCGATTATGCCAACCCGTTTTGCGCTTGGCGACCGCGCTGTATTTACGCCTTGCCGTGGGGCGTGGCCAGGTGGTGCTCGGCGATGTAGTGCTTGAGGACGGTCTTGAGCATGGCCGCATGCGGGGCGTCACCGCGTTCGCGGGCGTGCTGGATATCTTCGATGATCATCTTGCGGATGCGTTTTTCGCCGCTCGGGGTGTGGCACAGGTAATTGCCCATCTCGACCGCAGCCATTTCCGGGATGTGTTCGTGCTCGGCAATGGCGAGGATTTCGTCTTCGTTCAGCTCGGACAGTTCGATGCAGTCTTGTATCGTCAGCATGATGTTTCCTCCTTTTTGATATCTCTTTGTCTTGACATTAGGCGCTTTTTTGCGCGGCGCAATATTGATTTTTCGCAAGCGCCTTCGAGGGCCTGCGAGTGGATAGAATCATGCTTTTTTTCAAGGGGATGGCGATGCAGCAGGTGAGGGCTTTCGGGCACGGAATTTATGCCGTTGATTCGGCTTACACGGGGCCGGGTGTGGCGGCGATCCACCTGATCGAACACGGCGGCCGGGCGGCGCTGGTGGATACCGGCAACAACGCGGCGCTGCACCACGTGGAGCAGGCCTTGAAGGAAACCGGGCTGGCGCCCGAGGCCGTGGATTACGTGCTGCTGACCCACATCCACCTCGATCACGCGGGCGGGGCCGGGGCCTTCATGCAGGCTTTTCCGAATGCGAAGCTGGTGGTGCACCCCCGCGGCGCACGCCACATGGTTGAGCCGTCCAAGCTGTTTGCCGGCGTGTCGGCCGTGTATGGCCCGGAGCGGGCCAAGGCGCTGTACGGCGAACTGGTCCCGGTGCCGGCGGATCGCGTGATCGAAGCCACCGAAGGGCTGGAGCTGTCTCTGGCCGGGCGGGTGATCCGTGTTTTCGACACGCCGGGCCATGCCCGTCATCACGTCTGTTATTTCGACACCGCCAGCCGCAGCTTCTTTACCGGCGACACCTTTGGCCTGTCCTATCGTCAGCTCGACGTGGATGGCCGGCCGAGCATTTTCCCGACCACCACGCCGGTGCAGTTCGAGCCCGACGCGATGCACGCGTCCGTCGCCCGCATGGAGGCCGAGCAGCCGACGGCCATGTACCTCACCCACTACGCCCAGGTGACCGACGTTCCGCGTCTGGCCGCCGATCTGCACCGCCTGATCGACGCCCACGTGGCGATTGCCGAACGCCATGCCGCGGCGGGCGATGTGCGCACGGCGCTGATCGAGCGCGACGTGTGGGCGCTGGTGGGCGAGGAAGCGCAGCGCCAGGGCTGGACGTTGCCCGAAACCGAGTGGCGCACGCTGCTGGCGCTGGATGTGGAACTCAACGCCCAGGGCCTGGACGTGTGGCTGGACACCCGCGGTAAGTAAGCGGGAATTCAGCGGGAATTCAGCGGGCTATTCCGGCCGGCTGGCGATGTACAGGCCGGCCGCCACCTGCGCACAGCCCGCCAAGGGCGAAGTGCTTGCCGCGCCGGCTGATCGTGCCGGCTTCCATCCTGGCGCGCAGGTGGGGCCGGGCTCCCGTGGCGACCCACATTGCATCAAGAGAACGCTCTTCCGGCCCCTTGATTCACTTGCCTCCGTTCGGGTTGAGCGGGTAGTCGGGATTCAATGGCCGGGGCGATAAGACGCGTACGCGCTTTCGGCATTCGGCGTTCAGGATGCGGCGGGCGCCGCCGTTAATCGTAGCCAGGGCGCGTATCCAGGGCGGCACAGTGCCGCCGGTGCGTCTTGTTTGCCCGTTCGGCCTGCCATGACTGCTGACCATCCACTGAAAACGCCTGCCAAGGCCCGTTCGACACCGCTGGTCATTCGCGAGCGGGCGTGGTGGCTTTTGCCGCTGGTGCTGTGGGCCGCGGCGGTGGGTTTGTCCCTCACGCTCCAGGTCGACAAGATCCGCGAGCAATCCACGCTGGTGGCCGTCGAGGGCGCCCGCAACATGTTTCGCATGGTGATGCTGACCCGCAACTGGAACGCCAGTCATGGCGGCGTCTATGTGCCGGTCACCCCGACAACCCGGCCCAACCCTTACCTGGATCACCCCCGGCGGGACGTGAAAACCACCGACGGAGTGGCCATGACCATGGTCAACCCGGCCTACATGACCCGTCTTATCGCCGGCATGGCGGCGTCGGACGGAGGCGTGGTGTTCCGCCTCACCAGCCTCAAGCCGATTCGTCCGGCCAATCTGGCGGACGCCTGGGAGAGCCGTTCGCTGGAAGCCTTTGAGCGTGGCGCCACCGAAACGGTGGGAACCGAAAGCAGCCCGCAGGGTGAATTGCTGCGCTACATGGCGCCGCTGAAGGTGCAGGAAAGCTGCATGAGCTGCCACGCCAGGCAGGGTTACAAGGTGGGCGACATCCGGGGTGGCCTCAGTGTTTCTCAGCGCCTCGCACCCATCGAGGCGGCCACCCGCGCCGGCGTGCAGCAGACCGTCCTGGCCCACGCGGCGGCCTTTGTGCTGGTGCTCGGGCTGGGCTGGGCGCTGCTTGAAATATTGCGCCGCCGCTGGCTGGAGCTGGCCGAAAAGATCGGCGAGCTGGAAGAGGCCCATGGCCAGTTGCTGCAGTCCGAAAAGATGGCCTCGATCGGCGTGCTGGCGGCCGGCGTGGCCCATGAAATCAACAATCCGGTGGGCTTTGTGAGTTCGAACATGGGCACGCTGAAGGATTACAGCAAGACGATGGTGGCCTTGCTGGACGCCTGCCGGGCAGGCAAGGCGACCGAAGCCGATTTCGTGGCGGCGGATTTCGACTACCTCAAGACGGATATTTCCGACCTGATCCGGGAATCCCGCGACGGCCTGGAGCGGGTGAGCAAGATCGTTGCCGACCTCAAGGATTTTTCGCGGCTTGATCAGGCCGAGTGGCAGGAGGCCGACCTCAACGCCGGCATCGAATGCACCCTCAACGTGGTGCGCAACGAGATCAAGTACAAGGCCGAGGTGGTGCGCGAATACGACGCCGAACTGCCGCGGGTGCCGTGCCTGCCGGCCCAGATCAACCAGGTGGTGATGAACCTGCTGGTCAATGCCGCCCACGCCATCGACGAGCGCGGCATCATCACCGTGCGCAGCGGCCACGATGCGGGCTGGGCCTGGATCGAGGTGGCGGACACCGGTCGCGGCATGCCGCCCGAGGTTAAAAAGCGCGTCTTCGACCCCTTCTACACCACCAAGCCGGCCGGCAAGGGCACCGGGCTGGGGCTGTCGATCTCCTACGACATCGTCAGCAAGCACGGCGGCCACATCGACGTGACCAGCGAGCCGGGCCGCGGCACGACGTTCCGGCTGTGGTTGCCGCTGAAGGGGGAGGGGCCGGTGGTGGCGTAATCCGCACGCTGCCCGGGCGCCTCTGCACCCGGGACGGCCCGTTGTGTTTACCTGAACGCGATGTTCGCCTTGAGCCACACGGTGCGGCCGGGCTCGTTCACGCGGGTGGTTTGCGTGAAGCCGCCGATGGTGGCGCCGCCGCGGCTGATGAATTCGGCGTAGGTCTTGTCGAAGAGGTTATCCACGCCGACGCTGATCAGGCTGCCTTTGGCGGGCTTGTAGGCGGCGTTGAGCGACACGATGGCGAAGCCGCTGGATGCGCCGATGTCCTGGCCGACGATGTTGCCGTAGCCCGTGTCGAAGCGTTTCTGGCCCTGCACGAGGCGCAGGAGCGCGCCGGCGCTCCAGGTCTTGTCGTCGTAGCCCGCGCCGAGGCGGGCTTCCAGCGGGGCGATCTGCGACAGGGGCTTGCCCGTGCTGTCGTTCTCGCCGTGGGTCCAGGCCAGGGTGGCGAAGGTCTTCCAGAAATTGCCCAGCGCGTAGCTCACGTCGCCTTCCACGCCGTAGGTGGTGGCGTCCACGTTGAGGGCGTCGCTGGCGAGCAGGCTGATCTGGCGGATCTGGATGAAATCCGTGTGCTTGGCGTAAAACAGCGAGGCCGAGGCGCGCAGCGGGCCGGCGGCGTAGATGGCGCCGGTGTCGAGCTGGGTGGTTTTCTCGGGTTTGACGAAGAAGGTGCTGGCCGTGCCGCCGGGTGATTTGCTGCGCTCCCAGTAATCGGGTGCGCGTTCGCTGTGGCCGAGGCCGGCGTAGAGCGTGGTGGTGGGCGCGAAGGCGTTTTCCCAGCGCAGGAAGCCGGCCTTGAGGGTCGTGTCGTCGGTCTTTCCGCCGCTGTCCCGGGCGCTCGGGGCGCGCAGGTCTTCGGCCTTGCTGGCATCCACGCGCAGGCCGCCGATCAGGCGGTTGGCGGCGTTCAGGTCGTGGGTGAGTTCGCCGAACAGGCCCCAGCTGGAAAAGCGCATGTCGGGCGTGCGCGGCTTGGTGGCGAAGTCGGTGCCGCTGCGCAGGCTGTGGTCGTTGGTCTGGAAGTCGATGCCGGTTTCTAGGCTGGTGCGTGGCGACAGATCGAAAGTGGCGGCGATGCGACCGCCCTGGGTTTCGCGGTCGGGGTTGCTGAGCATGCGCATGCCGGTCTGGTTGCGCAGGCTGTAGTTGTCCATCACGTGGTCCACGTAGTTGTAATAGACCTGCGCCTCGACTTTGGCGACGAGCGGGCTGATGCGGGATTTCTCGAACTTCAGGCCCACATTGCTGCGGTCGAACTTTGCGCCGTCCATGCTGCGGTCGGCGTAGGCGGCCTTGCCGTCGCTCTTGGCAAAGGTCAGCTCGATGCGGGTGTCGGCGTCGGGTGTCCAGCCGAGGGCGCCGCTGGTGCTCCAGCGGTCGTAGGCAGAGTGCACCTTGCGGCCGGAGCCGTCCTTGTAGTCCTGGGCGTGGGAGTGGGTGCCGGTGATTTCGCCATAAAAACCGGCGTTGCCGACGCCGGCTTCGAGCACCTGGTCGTTGCGCCCGAAATTGCCCGCAAGCAGGCTGGCGTCCGCGTAGGCCGAAAAGCCGGTGCGAACCTTGGGCTGACGCTCGAAGAGCACCACGCCGGCGCTGTTGCCGGGGCCGTACTTCACGGTTTGCGGGCCCTTGAGCACGGTGATCCGGTCGAAGGCTTCGGGGAAGACGTAGGCGGTGGGCGGGTCCATGCGCATGCCGCAGCCGCCGAGGATCATCTCGCCGTCGAGCAGGATGCCCAGGCGCGAGGCGGCCATGCCGCGGAACACCGGGTCGCCGTCGGTGCCGCCCTTCCTGATCACCGAAAAGCCGGTGATGTTCTTGAGGTAGTCGGCGCCGTCGTGGGCGGGCACCGGCTGGCGCGGCGCGCGCGGGTCGGTGGTGACGGTGAGCGGGGCTTCCATGGCCGGGGCGGTAACAACGACCTGACCCAGGGTGGTGCTGTCTTCGGCGGCGGCCGGAAAGGCGCAGGCGATGGCGAGGGGCAGCAGGGCGTAGCGCAGCGGGGTAGGGCGATTCATGGTGGTGCTCTCGGTTTTGCAAGAGCGCGCACCTTAAAACACGGGAATCGCCGCGGGAATGACGTGAGGCAATGTTTTGCACCAAAATGGTGCGGCATAGTGTCGCAGGGCGCGGGCGCAGCCCCCGCACCCTGCGCTTCGCGATTACACGCGGAAGCGCGAAACGCTGGCCTTGAGCTCGTCGGATACGCTCACCAGGCGGTGCGCGGTGTCGGCCACCGAGCTGACGGCGGCGGAGTTTTCTTCCGACATCTGGGCAATCGCCTCGACGTTGCGGGCCAGTTCGGTGGAGGCGCCGCGCTGCTCCCTGAGCGCGTCGCTGATGCTCTCGATGGCGCCCTGCACGGTGCTGGCCGAGTGGCGGATGTCGCCCATCGAATTGCTGGCCTTGCTCGCCGCCTCGACCACTTCGTTCACCAGGTTGCGGCTGGACTGCATGCTCGTCACGGCGCCGGCTGCACCCTGCTGGATCACGTTGATGACGTTGCTGATCTCCCGCACCGGAGCTGGTGGTGCGTTCGGCCAGCTTGCGCACTTCGTCGGCCACCACCGCAAAGCCGCGGCCCTGCTCGCCGGCGCGGGCCGCCTCGATGGCCGCGTTGAGGGCCAGCAGGTTGGTCTGGTCGGCCACTTCGCGGATCACCACGGTGATCTTGTCGATCTGCTGGACCTGCTCGGAGAGGGTCTGGATCTGGCCGGCGGTGTTCTCGACCTGCTGGGAAACCTTGCCGATCTTCTCGGTGGCGGCCTCGACGCCCGTGCCGCTGGCAATGGCCCGGCGGCCGGCCTCGACAGCCCGGTGGCTGGCGTCCTCGGCGCTGGAGCCGACGTGGTCGATGCTCACCGTCAACTCCTCGACCGCTGCGGCGGCCGAGGCGGTTGAACTGGATTGCTGGGAAGTGCTCACCGAAACCTGCTGGGCGGTGCTGGAGAGCTGGGAGGCCGAGTAGGCAACGCTGTCGGAGCTGGCGATGATGCCGCTGATGGTGCTGGCAAGGTCGGCACGCATTGCTTCGAGGGAGCCGAGCAACTGGCCGATTTCGTCGTGACTGGCGCTTTGACTGGCGTTCCGGCTCAGGTCGCCGGACGCGATGCGGGTGGCGACCGCATTGGCCTCGGCGATACGCGCAGTGATGCCGCGAATGATGGCGAAGCTCAGCAGCACCACGACGATGCAGGCGGTCACAAGGATCGCCACGGCTGTCCAGATGGCGCTCTCTTTGGCGGCGGCGCCTTCGGCGGCTGATTTCTTGCCAAGCTCTTCGTTGAAGCGAACGTGCTTTTCCAGCTGGTTGTTGAAGCTCAGGGCGAGCGGCATGACATCTTTGTTGAGGGCCACGCGTACTTCGTCCAGGCGGTTGGCGCGGGAGAGTTCCAGCGCGCTATCGGCGGCCTTGCTGTATTCGAGCAGCGCCTTGCGCTCGGCCTCGAGCATGCTTCTGTCTTCGGCATTGGCAATCAGCGGCTCGTAATCCCGAAAAGCCTTATCGATCTTTGCCCGGGCTGCGAGGATGGTTTTTTCGGCATCTTCCTTCTCTTTGGCATCAAGGGCCAGGGCATGGCGGGAAACCCGGATTCGCTCGTGCCCGAAATCCATGGCGGCATCGTTGAGCAAGGAAATACTCGGCACCACATTCACGTTGGCGTAGTTGGCCGCATCAAAGACCCGGTTCATCTGCTGGT
>JADKKC010000064.1 GCA_016720685.1 Zoogloea sp. | reverse complement strand
GGATGAGGCGCAGCACGGCCGGGTGGAGCGGGTTGTACATGTGGGCGACGGCCTCGTTGCTCCGGTCGATGGCCAAAGTGTATTGATCAGGTCGTTGGTGCCGATCGACAGGAAGTCGAGCTTGCGGGCGAACGCGCCCAGGCACAGGGCCGCGGCGGGCACTTCGACTGCGCCGCCCACCTGCACGGCTTCGTCGAACTTGATCTTGCGTTCGCGCAGCTGGGCCCCGGCCTTGTCGAGCAGGATCAGGCTCCGGTCGATCTCGTGGCTGCTCGCCATGGGGATGAGGATTTTCAGCTTGCCGAAGTGGCTGGCCTGGCAGCGCGCGCAGCTGGATCAGGAACATCTTCGGCTCGGACGGGCAGAAGCGGATGGGCCCTGAGGCCGAGGGCTGATTGTCCTCGGCGCGGGTGGCGCTCCGAGTTCCTTGTCGGAGCCACGTCGAGGGTGCGCACGGCAACCGGGCTTTGCCGGGCCATGGTCTTGACGACGGACTTGTAGGCCTCGAACTGTTCGTCTTCGTCCGGCCAGGTGTCGCACCATGAACAAAACCTCGGTGCGGAACAGGCCGACGCCATCGGCCTCGACCGCCTTGGCCTGCACGGCGTCGGGGAAGTTCTTGATGTTGGCGAGGATTTGCACCTCTTCGCCGTCGAGGGTGGCGGCGCGCATCGACTTGAGGCGCTTGAGCTTGAGCGTTCGAGCTCGACCGCGGCCTTGCGCAGGCGGTATTCCTCGAGCACCCGTTCGTCGGGGACACCATTGACGACGCCGCGGGTGCCAGTCGATGATGATCAGCTCGTCGTCCTTGATCATCACATGGCGGATGTGGCGCAGCGCCACCACGGCCGGAATCGACAGGCTGCGGGCGACGATGGCGGTGCGTCTGGTGGGGCCGCCGACGTCGGTAATTTAGCTTACGACGGCGTGCTCCTTGAAGCTTTCGATGGTGTCGCGGGCGAAAGATCGTGGGCGACGACGATGGTGCCCAGCCTCGTCCTTGCGCTTGGGCGGCAGGTGGCCGGGGTGGCTGAGCAGCACCTTGACGATGCGCTCGACGACCTGCACCACGTCGGCCTTGCGCTCGCAGCAGGTAGGCGTCCTCGATGATCTCGAACTGTTCGGACCAGTTGCTCCCATTTGCTGTACCCAGCGCCCATTCGGCGTTGGCTCGGCGGGAGCGGATCAGGGCTTAAACCGGCGTCGACCAGCATCGGGTCTCGGAGAACATGATGTGCATGCCGAGAAAGGCATCCACTTTCGACGGTGCCGAGCCGGAAATAAAGCCCGACGCGGCCTTTGAGGCCGGCGAGTTCGGCCTTGACGGCGGCGACGGCCTTTGCAGGCGCAGGACTTCCGCTTCGACGCTTGGGGGCCACCGTGAAGTGGGCGACTTCGAGCAGGGCGTGCGAAACCAGGTGGGCATGGGCCGATGGCGACATTCGAGACGCGGAGCAGACGGTGAAAACCTCATTGGCACGCCCCTTTGCCGGACGGGTGCTCATTCGCCTTCCCGAACTTGTCGGCGATGAGGGCTCGGAGTGCGGCCATGGCCTGTCGGCGTCGCTGCCCTCGGTGTCGATGAGGATGGTGCTGCCCCTTGGCGGCGGCCAGCATCATGACGCCTATGATGCTTTTGGCGTTGACCTGCCGGCCATTGCGCTCCAGCCACAGGTCGCAGGCGTAGGCGCTGGCGGTCTGGGTAAGCTTGGCGGAGGCGCGGGCGTGAAGGCCCAGCTTGTTGATGATGTTTGCGTCCTGGCGTGCATCGGTGTCGTTCCTGTCTTCCTCGATGTGGTATCGGGTTTCTGTTTTTACTTCATGCGCTGATCAGCCTTCGCAGGCGCCGGCCACTGCTTTCTTTGACCAGCACGTCCATGCTGCGTGCTCCCGGTAGGTGATTACGCGCAGCAGCATCGGCAGATTTCGACGCCCGCCACGCCTTCGATCCGGCCGGGTTCGAGGAGCTTGGCCGCGGTGTTGGCGGGGGTGGCGCCGGAGGATGTCGGTGTGAGGATCAGCACGCCGTCGCCGGTGTCGGTGATTTCGGAGCAGGCGGCGGGCGAGGGGAGTGCGTCGAGGGGATCATCCTGCCCGGCCATGCCCAGTTGCATCAGCTGCAGCGGGCGACGGTTCATCACGTGGCAGGCGCACTGGATGAGCGCTTCGCCGAGGGCGCCGTAAGCTGGTGAGGGATGATCCTGATCATTCGCCTGACTCTATCCGGAAGGGGCCCGGCTGGCAGGTCGCAATAACCCGGACGCTTGCGGTGCGTCAAGCGGAGGCCGCCGGGTTCAGTCGAGGATGGCGGTCATTTGAGGCCTTCGCCGTACTGCAGGCGGTCGTTGAGCGCGCGGGTGACTCAGATGCGCTAGTGGCGTCTACCTTTCGCAGGGCGTGGTCGATGCCGAAGCAAGAAGCCGGTAGTCGCGCCAGCGTTCGCCGCCGAGGTAGGCCGGTTTGCTGGCGGCATCCGACAGGGTGTTGGCGTGGGCGCGCGGCGTGAGGGGCAGGGTGATGGGCCTGGGTTCCTTCGCGGGGTGGCCGGTGCGCGGGTCCAGAGGTGGCAGTAGCGCTCGCCATCGGGCTCGAAGAAGCGCTGGTAGTCGCCCGAGAGGTGCCGATCGCTTCGCCGAATGCGCGGGGCAGGGTGGCCAGCGGGCGGTTCGCGGGGGTGTTGGATACCTACCCGCCAGGGCGTATCGCCCTTTGTTGCCCAGCGCCAGCACGTTGCCGCCGATGTTGATCAGGCGTTGCTCACGCCGCGGGCCTTGAGAATGGTGGCGGCGCGGTCGAGCGCGTAGCCCTTGCCGTAGCCGCCGAGGTCGAGCTGCACCGCCGGGTTGCGGCTGGTGGCCCGGTTGTCGGCGATGCTGAGATCGGCCATTTGCGGGTGGGCGGAAATGGTCGCGGCAAGCTCGGCCGGGTCGGGCCTGAGCGGCTTGAAGGTGTCGGAGTGGCCCCACAGGGCGATGAGATGCCGGAGGGCCGGGTTGAAGAGTTCGTCGCCGGTGGCGGCGATGGCCTTGGCGTCGGTGAGCATGGTGGCCAGCTCGGGTGACACCGGAATGCTCGTCTGTCCGGCGGCGATGGCGCTGTTGAGGGCGGTAAGCTCGGAGGGCTCCCAGGCGTGATAGGCCCGGTGCAGGCGGTCGAATTCGCGCAGCACTTCGGCTACGGCGGTCCGGGATGTGTCTTCGGATGCATCCCAGGTGAGCACTTCGACCCGGGTGCCGAAGACGTAGGCTTCCTGCTGTTGGAGGCGTTCGCGGGCGCAGCCGCCGAGCAGGCCGGCCAGCAGGCTGGCCGCGCAGAGGAGCGCGGCCAGCTCATGCCGCCGGGGCGAAGCTTTGACGCCGGATCAGCGCAATGCTTTTTTTCGAGGGCGTCGATGACCGCGCCGGGCACGTCGAAACCCATCTGGTCGGTGATCTCGACCATGCAGGTGGGGCTGGTGACGTTGATCTCGGTGAGCCGGTCGCCGATCACGTCGAGGCCGACGATGAGCAGGCCCCGCGCCCACAGGATGGGGCGAGGTATTCGGCGAGGCGCGTTCGCCCTCGGTGAGCGGCATGGCTACGCGATGCCGTTTGCGGCAAGATCGCCACGGCTCGCCGGCCTTAAATGCGCGCTGCGAGTAGGATCTGTCCGCTGGATGATCAGCACTCATTGTCGCCGCCCGGAGATGGCTGGCAGGTGCAGGCCTGGCCAGATCGTCCGGCGGCCCTCGTGGTGAGGGTCTCGATGATGACGTTGCGGTTGGGGTCGTCGGCCCGCACCCGGAAGATCTGGCTGCCGCCCATGCCGTCGAGCGGCTTCAGGATGGTGTCGCCGTGGGCGTCGATGAAGGCGTTGATGTCGTCGCGGCGCGGGCTACGCGGGTGGGCGGAATGAACTGCGGAAACTCGGTGATGGCGATTTTCTCGGAGTGATCGCGGATCGACCGGGGTGGTTGAAGATGCGCGCGCTTACCTGGGCGGCCTCCTCGAGCAGCCAGGTGGCGGTGATGTACTCGAATCGAAGGGCGGGTCCTGGCGCAATTCTTCAGCACCGCGTCGAAGGCGGTGAGCGGCTGGCTGGACGTGGCTCCGGGCACGTACCAGGCGTCGTCCACGTCGGTGGGCGTGATGGCCAGTGCCTGGGCAGGCACGGTGCCGCCGTTCCCAGTACCCAGGGCGTCGCGCTGGATCGCGAAGATCTCGTGGCCGCGGCGGGCGGCGGCCCGCATCATGGCGATGCTCGAATCCTTGTAGGCCTTGAGCTTGTCGAGGGGGTCGAGGATGAAGGCGAATTTCATCGGTAGCTCCGGGGGCAGACGGTGGTTTCGGCGGTAATGGCGGGCCGGCTTTCTGCGCCCTCGATGGAGGCGGTGGCAGTACCGGCACGCCGCAGGTTCAGAAGCGTTGCGGGCGTTGAGGTTTGCGGATGTGGGCACGCTTTCCGGGCCGTCCTTGCGTATTCGTTGTAATGGACCCGCAGGGCACGTCGGTTCGTTCGATTTTACACCATCCGTTTGTGCGGCCTGGCGGCGGCGCGGCCTGCAGCGCCGGGTTTTCGTCGTCAGGTTTACGGGGTGGAGGCAGGCAGGAAGGCGCGGAAGCTGTCGGGCAGCGGCGCGTTTTCGAGGCTGCGCTGGGTGAAGAGGTAGCGGTTGTCGCACACGAAGCCCAGGTCGGCCCAATCAACGGCGTTGAGGGCATCGCGGAAGGCATCAGGATCCACATCCCGGCTATGGGGCAGACGGCCCATCACCGCACCGTCGAAGTGGGCGGCAGGCGTGCAGGGAAGAAGGGGGTTTGGGCCGACGGGTCTTGTAGTTGACGTAAAACCCGCGGCGCATCGGTTTGCGGGTATCCGCGGCCCCACTGCCACCAGTTGCTCTCGTCGAAGGCACGGATACGCCGGGCGATCAGGGTGTCGTGGTGGGGGAGCAGCACCTCCGGCGGGGGGGCGCCCGCATCGCACCAGATCATGCGGCGGGTCTGGCCGCTGCGTGCCGTGGATGAGGTGACGAAATCCCGGTTGCCGGCGGTTTCGCTGGCGTAGATGGCGTCGAGCCCGGATACCGCGCCAACCCGTACGCTGGCCATGTCCGCCAGGCTGAGGCTGTATTCGCCGTGGCAAAACAGCAGGTGGCCGGCGCATTCGGAAATGCCGGTACTGCCAGGGCGGGGATTCGAGGCTGGCGGCGGGAGGTCGTCGCCCTCGGGCCGGCGTGCCCAGGCCGTGTTGTGGCTGAGGTTGCCCAGTTCGTAGCGCCAGATCAGGCAATTGGGCAGGGCGTCGGCAAACACGCGGGCGTCGCCCAGTTCGATGGCGTGGGTGATGGTGCCGCGTTCGTGCAGCCAGATATTGAGCTGGCGGGCGCTGGTGGATTTGAGAAAATCCCGCGGGGTGATGAAGATCAGCTCACCGCCCGGCGCGAGGTGGTGCACGCACTTTTCGATGAAGAACAGGTAGAGGTTGCTGCGCCCGTCGAAACCGTCCTGGCGGAGCAGGGCGCGGGTGGCCGGCGAGATGTCCTGGTAGCACATAAGGCGGGTTGCCGATCACCGAGTCGAATTTCTCGCTTTCCGGGGTAGGCGAAGAAATCCATGTTGGGGCACCCGGCGGGGACTGGCGGGCATCGAGTTCGATGCCTACCGCGTTGTGCAGGTGCGTCAGGAAGGCGCCGTCGCCGCAGGAGGGCTCCAGCGCGCGTCCGGCGTTCTGGCGAGGCGCAGCGTGCAGCGAACGACCGGCTCAGGGCAGGCACCTGGCCGAGAGTCGAGATGTCCGGAATCGGCGCGGGAGTGGGAGTGGATTGCATCAGGGGTTGCATCGAGGGGGCAAATGCGAGGGCTGGCGAGTTGCAGGAAGCGGGGCAGGCAGGCCAGTGTTGCCCGTCGTGGGTAAAAACTCACAGGTTTGTCATGCGGGCCGCCAAGTAATTAACGAATTTGCGCAAATATGCTCGCGGGTTCGGTTTGCCGGTGGATGCCTCTGTAGTATTCGCCGGAATGTTAAATAATTATTCGCCGAGGCGTGCCGGATGTCCCGCTGGGCGATCTGCCGGTGACTCGGTGTTTTCGAAAGCGCTGCATGACTCACCTTCCGCACAGGATTTTTCCGCTTCCTTTCATCGTTCGCGGCAAGCATCTTTTTTCCGTTCCCCTGCGCCTGGCCGTGAGTGAAGCGTCGCTCCCCGACGTGCTTGGCGGCCGGGCCGCCCGCGAGCTGGCTGGAGCCAAGCCTCCCGTCGGGCGTCGATGGCATGCTCCTGCGCTGTGTCGCCGATCCGGGGTGGCGCACCCATACCGTCCACGACAATCGCATCGCCTAAGTGCTGACTCGCGACGTGTGGCATTACCTGGCCTGGGCGGGCTGCTACGAGCGCTTTCTTGAGGGGCGGTTTTTCGGCCAAGACCCGCGAGTCCTTCACGCGGGACGAGGCACGCTTCATCGACCAGTTCGGCCGCGCCGGTGGGGGCCGCGGGCTTGACCTGCGGAATACAGCACGTCCAGGAGATCGCGGTTCCGCCGGCACGCCGCAGCGATCAGTGCCGCGGATGGCGTCCCGGCATTCCGGGGACGGACATCGATCCGGCCCGGCAGCGGAACGGGGCGAGTTGAAGGGGTTTGTGCTGTTTGCCGATTCGTGCCGGTGGCCTGCGTGTGCCTGCAGCGGTCGGGCGAGACGCTGCGGTATGTCTGCTCGGCGAGCGGGATGATTTCGCCAGTGGTCGGCCGGCACCATCACTCACTTGCAGGCCTTTCAGCGCCTGTTTGCGGATCCGCGCTACCGCTACGTGGATTTTCGCCCCGGCGAGAGCGAGTGAAGCGCCAGTTTGCCAACGGCGCGCTACGCAGCGGCTGGTGTTGAACTTCCGCCCCACCTTGCGCAACCGGCTATTGCGTCGGGCCCTCACGGCCTGTCCTCGCGCTCGTCGGTGCCGGCGGCGCCAGCCAGGCGTCGGATTTGATCCGCGCTCAGCTGGCGCTGCTGGACTGATTCCGGGTGGGGCGCTTCAGGCGGCGAGAAACAGCATCAGCAATTCGTTGAGAAAGTGGCGGCCGCGGGTTGTCGGACGGAGGGTGTCGCCATCGACCGTGATGAAACCCTGCTGGCGTGCCTTGAGCAGCCCTTCCTCGGCGTCCTCGAAGGGTAGGCCGGTGCGCTCGGCAAGCAGCCGCCGGGGAAAGCCCTGGTTGAGGCGCAGGGCGTTCATCATGAATTCGGGGCAGCTCGGCGGCGGTGATGTCGCGCCGCTCCTGCACGAATCTGCCCGGTGCCGGGCGGCCAGGTAGGCTGCCGGGCTCTTGGGGCGGGTTTCGCGCACGATGCCGGCGTGGGACGAGCTTGCCGTGGGCGCCGGCGCCGATGCCAAGGTAATCGCCGAAGCTCCAGTAGTTGAGGTTGTGCCGGCAGCTCGCGTCTTCGGCTTGGCGAAGGCCGAGGTTTCGTAGTGGCCGTAGCCGGCGGCGCCGAGGCGCGCCTCGATGTGGTCCTGCATGTCGGCCGAGGCGTCCGGGTCGGGCAGGACTGGCGGGTTGGCGGCGAAGGCGGTGTTGGGTTCCAGCGTGAGGTGGTAGCACGACGGTGCGCCGGGCCGAGGGCCAGTGCGGTGGCCAGGTCGGCCTCGGCCTCGGCGAGGCTCTGGCCCGGCAGCGCATACATCAGGTCGAGGTTGACCGCTTCGAAGTGGGTGAGCGCGGCTTCGGCGGCGGCGATGGCGTCGGCACGGCCGTGGATGCGCCTGTGAGCTTGCAGGTGGCCTTCGTTGAAACTCTGGATGCCCACCGACAGGCGATTGACGCCAGCCCGGCGAAGGCCCTGAAGCGGCCCGAATCAACGGTGCCGGGGTTGGCTTCGAGGGTGATTTCGGCCAGCGGATCCAGCTGCACGCGCATGCGGATGGCGGTGAGGAGTTCGTCCAGGCCGTCGGGGCTGATCAGGCTACGTGCCGCCTCCGATGAAGACGCTAGCACGCGCCGGCCCCAGATCTGCGGCAGGGCGCCTTCGAGATCCGCCACCAGGGCTTCGATGTAGGCGGCCTCGGGGATGCCTTCGTCGCACGGCGTGGAGTTGAAGTCGCAGTAGGGGCACTTCTTGACGCACCACGGGTAGTGCACGTAAAGCGACAGGGGCGGTGAGGCGGTGAGCTGTGCTTGCCAGGGGCTGGCGCCGACGGCAGGCTTAGGGGCCGCTTTTGGGGTGATCGGAATGATCCGGGGTTCGGTCGCGAGATGGTTCGGGCGGTGAGGCGGGGCGAAAGTCAGGCGGCTTCGGCGCGCAGCTTGTCGAGTAGCTGGCAGAAGGCCGAGCCCCGGTGGGACAGCACGTTTTTCAGCTCGGGGGCGATCTGGGCGGCGGTCTGTTCGAGATCGGGGACGAGGAACAGCGGGTCGTAGCCAAAGCCTTCCTGGCCCTGCGGGGTTTCGAGGATCTGGCCGTGCCATTCGCCGCAGGCGATGAGCGGCTGCGGGTCTTCGGCGTGGCGGACCAGCGCGAGGGCGCAGTAGAAACGGGCGCCCCGGTTGGTTTCACCGGCGAGGCGTTCGAGGAGCAGGGCGTTGTTGCGCTGGTCGGACTTGGGCTCGCCGGCAAAGCGGGCCGACAGCACACCGGGGGCGCCGCCAAGCACGTCGACGCACAGCCCGAATCGTCGGCCAGCGCCGGCAGGCCGGTGGCGCTGGCGGCGTGGCGGGCCTTGGCGATGGCGTTTTCGACGAAGCTGGGGTGCGGCTCTTCGGCTCCGGAGACATTGAAGGCCGACTGGGGCAGCACTTCGATGCCCAGCGGGGCGAGCAGGGCGGCGAGTTCCTTGAGTTTGCCGGCGTTACCGCTGGCGAGGACGAGTTGTTTCATGGCGCAGCTCCGGTTGGGGCTCAGGCGATGCCGAGCGCTTTTTTCTGTTCGCTGACGAGCCGGGCGATGCCGTCGCCGGCAAGTTCCAGCAGGGCGTCGAGTTCGGTGCGGGAGAACGGCGAGCCTTCGGCGGTGCCCTGCACTTCGACGAACGCGCCGGCGCCGGTCATCACCACGTTCATGTCGGTCTCCCCGCAGTCGGAGTCTTCCGGGTAGTCCAGGTCGAGCACCGGGCACGCCCTTGTAGACGCCTTTCCCCGAGATTGGCCGCGACGAAGTCGCGCATTGGGTTGGCGGGCAGCCTGCCGGCTCTGACGAGGCCGTCGAGGGCTTCGTAGACGGCCACGCAGGCGCCGGTGATCGACGCGGTGCGGGTGCCGCCGTCGGCCTGCAGCACGTCGCAGTCGATGGTGATCTGGCGTTCGCCCAGGGGGGTCATAAAGACCACCGCTGCGCGCAGGCTGCGGCCGATCAGGCGCTGGATTTCCTGGGTGCGGCCGCTCTGTTTCCCTTTGGCCGCTTCCCGCGGGCTGCGCGTGTGAGTGGACCGGGGCAGCATGCCGTACTCGGCCGTCAGCCAGCCCCTGCCCTGCCGCGCAGAAAGGGCGGCACCGATTCCTCGACCCTGGCGGTGCACAGCACGGTGTCGCCAAATTCGATGAGCACCGAGCCTTCGGCGTGGCGGGTGAAGCCGCGGGTGATGCGGATCTGCCGCAGGTCGGAAGGTGTGCGGCCGCTGGGACGGGCAAAATTTTCGGGCAAGGAGGGGGCGGTCATTTGAATTTGGGTGGGTTTTATTGGTCGCTGAAATCCTTTTGCTGCCAGGCTTTCAGGTGTTTCGCCATTTGCGGGCTAGGCGCCTGGCGGTACGGATTGCTTGGTCATTTCTCCATTGTAGCCAGTGGTCACATTTGATGTGCGGGCTGCGGATATTTCACACGATCCGATTGATCGTGGCGGGCCCCTGTCGGGCTCAAAAATCGAAACACCGCACTTGAGCCAGGCGTTCGGCTGCCCGCCCTTGCGTCAAGTCCAGGCAATTCCTGCCGACAATTACTACTGATAGTGCGTTCATCAGATGCCGCCAACGCGGGCGATCGCGATGGCGATCCTGTTTACGGAGATCAGTAACGGCCTGTGCTGAAATGACTGCAGCCACCACGCCTGTACTCAAGACGGGCACTGGGTGCCGTTTAGAAACTGCGGGCTCGTTACAAAAACAGAAAGAAGAACATGAATGCAATTCGTCGCTGGTTCGGAACCAGCATTGCGGGCAAGCTCAATGCCGCCCTCACGGTGATCATCTCCATCAAGCCTTCTTGTGGTAGGCAGCTTGCTGACCGGTATCATTGGCTCGGCAGCCTGGAGCGGCGCGGGGTTAAAGATGCAGCTCACCAACCAGCAGGCTAGGGACATGATGGGCGCCTACTCCAGTTCGCTGGAGGAAAGCGCGCGCTTGCTACGCCAGCGTTTGCGGCCGGCCTGCCAAAGAGGATGAGTGTTGATCCGGCTCACCTCATCGCCTCGGGTGAGAAAACCCTTCCGACCCTTAAAGGAGGGGATGTTGTCTTCAACAACAATTTTGCCCAGGTGGATGAGTTCTCCCGCCTCACGGGGGGCGTCGCGACCCTCTTCGTGCGGGACGGAGACAGCTTCTTCCGTGTCACCACGTCGGTAAAGAATAACAAGGAGGGCGTGCGCGAACGGCACCGTTTGGATGAAGCATCCAGCCTACCGACTGCTGCTCGAGGGGCAGCCTTACGGGCAAGGCCACGTTGTTCGGCAAGGACTACATGACCCGCCACCTGCCCATCAAGGACGAAGCGGACAAAAGTGATTGGAACCGCCTTCGTCGGTTTCGGATCCTACCGAGAGCATCAAGGCGCTCGGCGACGCGTGTCCGTGAAAGTGGGTGACACCGGCTATAGTGTTTGTGCTGGATGCCTCGGTTGTGCTCTGGCATGGCGGTGGATCCACCCTGCCGTCGAAGGCCAGAACCTGATGGACGTGAAGGACAGGCAAGGGTGCTTCGTTGCACCCTGATCGAGAAAGGCAATGGTGTCGCGAGCTACTGCGGGCAGAAACGCAGGGGAGAAGGGATGTCCGGGAAAAGTTCGTCATGGTTCTGCCTTCGAGAAGTGGGGCTGGCTGGTCCGCCACCAGTGCCAGCGCGGATGAGTTCGTCCAAAGAAGTGCGGGCCTCCAGCAGATCCAGATCGCGGTTGCGGCAATCGTTGTGACGCTGGTCCTGGTGGGAACCATGGTGATCGCCACAAGATACTGGATCACTCACCCGCTGCGCCAGGCACTTACCGTGACTCAGCGCGTGGCAGACGGTGACCTGACCCAGCAGATCCAGGCCGACTCCTCCGATGAGGTTGGGGAACTGCTCCGCTCCGTCGACCGCATGAGCACGCACCTCCGGAGCATGATCGGAGAGATCGATGCCGGCATACAGGGTTTGGCGGAAAGCGCCCACACGCTATCGCTTGCCTCCGACGCTGTTGCCGCGAGCTCAGGGACGCAAAGCCAGTCGGCCGTGGTGATGGCGGGCGCAGTTGAGCAGATGACGGAGAGCATTCAGCAGGTGGCTGAGCACGCGCAATCCTGCAGAGGGCTTGCAGAAAGCTCGGGCGATGTCTCGGATTCCGGGATCGAGGTGATCAATCAGGCGATATCGAGCATGTCCATGATCGCCGATACGGTCAATAAGTCGGCCGGAGGCGGTGGCTATCTGGGGATGAGTCCAAGGCCATCTCACAGATCGCAATGTGATTCGGGAAACGCTGACCAGACCAATCTGCTGGCCTTGAATGCGGCTATCGAAGCTGCGCGTGCGGGTGAGGCTGGGCGCGGGTTTGCCGTCGTGGCCGACGAGGTAGCGCAGCCCGCGGAGCGAACCAGCGGTCGACAAAAGAGATTACGCGGATGGTCGATGATATCCAGGCCGGCGCGCGGCGAAGGCCGTTCAAAGCATGACCAGGGTGAAGGGCAGGTTCAGGAGGGCGTTTCTGCTTGCCGGCAGGCGGGTGGTCGCATTGCGGACATCAAGATTGGTAACGCAGGTCAGCGATGCGGTGATCGGAATCTCGAATTCCCTGCGCGAACAGAGTGCCGCCAACCGAGATCGCCAGAAACGTGGAAACCATCGCGGAGCAAGCAGTGTAGAACTACGCCCAGGCTCGCTCGACCTCCGACGCCGCGCGTGAAATGGAGGTGCTGACGACGCAGATCCGGGCGAGCATTTCCCGATTCAGGACTTGAGCATCCAGGCCGCAGCCCGAATGTGGGCCGGGCGACCGCGTGTTTGGGCGGTTCTGCTTCCGGATGAAACGGCCTGAAACAGGGTTCTGAAATTCTTGAAAACAATGAGTTCAGGCGACCGCGTGGGGTCGCCTGAACTCATTTGAACTTGTGGATGGATTCTTAATGAAGTAGCTGAAAGCCTTTCTGGTAAAGGATTTCGTGTTTTTCGGGCTTGTGTGGCTACACATTTAGCTACACACGCGCCGCGCAAGCCCGCTTCACTCTCGCCGCCGAAATCCCGAAGTGCTCCGCCGTTGCCTTGATGCTGGCGGAGTTCTCGGTACGCCAGGCCACCACGGCCGCGTCGTCAATCGCTTTGTCCGCCCGGAGTGTCCTGCTGTCGGCCTCGCCCGCTCCATAGCCGGCGAGCGGCGGGCCTGAGGTTTCTCGCTCCAGTTCCGCCACCGCGCTTAGCATGGTGAGCATGAGTTGAGCGGCCGGCGTCGCCAGGTCGAAGCCTTCGATCGAAACCACCGATACGCCCTTCGTCTTCAACGCCCACCGTGTTCCGCACGTCAATGGTGTTTGTGCCCGAGTCGGTCGATCAGGCGACGATAACAGCGTCACCTTTCCCGGTCGGTGGCAAGCAGGGCCGCCAGGGCGGGGCGCTGGGTTGCGGCCACGGCACCGGATACCCCGTCATCGGTGAACCACTTCGCCACGGCGTAGCGGGCCGAAAGAAGTGCAGACGTATGCACGCACCGACGATCAGCCCGGCGCTGCATTGTGAGTGGATTGCACGGCGGGGCCGGGCTTGTCGGGCACCGCAACCACCAGGCCTTCAGCTTCGGTGAGGCCGATGTTTCAGCCTTTTGCCGCGCGGTCGATGCGCGCCCGAATATCCTCCGGGGCGTAGTACACGAACGCCTGCCCTTGCTTGATTTTTTCCAGGAACCCCAGGGACTCCAGGTCGAGCAGATCCGCCCTTGCTGTCTGATACACCACGCCATGGATCTTTTGGTGCGTTCCAACACGGTAGGTTTCATCAGGATTCTTCAGTGCGTGAGTCAGTACCGAAATCTGGCGGTGATTGAGCCGTCCGCGCAGTGCCGATGATCCAGATAGCAGCCGCTCAGCGTCACGCTGCTCGTGAGTTTTGCGGGCGAGGTATTCATATAACGCTTCAATCGCTCGGCGAATGGTCGCCAACTGATGAAGTACGAAATAGGTGGTATCACCGCCATCCGTTTCAGTGTGCAGGTAGGCTTGAACGTATTGCCGGGGCGCTTGGCGCAAGAACTGTGAGATGGATAGAAACTCCATCAGCCAGTACCCGTCTCGGGCCATGGACCAGTAGAAAAGGGCACGAGCGGTACGTCCGTTGCCATCAACAAACGGGTGGTCGTAGCCAATCATGAAATGGAGCAGGATCGCCCGGACAACTGGATGCACGAAGGGCGCCGAACTCTCGTCCGCGTTGGCGAAGACACACAAGGCGTTGAGGCGCTCAGGAAGCTCTGCCCAAGTGGGAGGTGTGTGCAATATCGTGCCGTCTCTGTTGTCGACGACCTGAATATCATCGCTTTGCCTGAGCCGTCCCGCGTCGGCGGGATCGTCCAATGTGTCGGCGGTTAGCATTCGATGCAGTTCAAGAATTCTCTCCGGGGTGATCGGCTCATCACGTAGGGGCCCGGAGGTGCTCCATCGCTGCGTAGTTGTTGAAAATCATCGACTCGCTACGATCACGCGGCCGTCGCCCTTCACGCAGCATCGCCTCAGCAACCCTGCGCGTTGTTGAGGCGCCTTCCAACTGGCTGGAAGTAATTGCCTCTTCTATCAGGGAGTGCAGCAGGTAGCGCTCCCTGTTTTCATGGACTGGTGCGCCAACAGGGGCACGGATCTGTCCGGCTGCGTCTCGATCTATGTGATGGAGGTGAATCAATGCAGGTTCTGGTATCGCCAGCTTGAAGGCTTTCCCCTCTTTGTCGTGGAGTGGTATGGCCTTGAGCAGTGCTCTGCGGGCTATCCACACAGAGAGCCACCATTCTTCAAGACTGATGCCTTCCGGGGGCGCCCGGTGTCGCATTTCATCCCAGTGAAGGTAGCGGCCTGCGACCAACGGAGATGGCGTCGAGAAAAGGCGCGCCAGAGACTCAGGTGTGAGGCTTGCATCAGCCCGGCAGGAGCTGGCGGAGAAAGCGGCAGTTTTATGGGCAAACAATTTCGACATAAATTAGTATCAGATAGTATCGCTTCCAATCACTACGCAGCTACTAATTTGTTGATAGATTAGTAGCTATTGCTAGGTCGCAGCTAGCGTTCGAGTTTGTCGAACATCGAAGCTCTCGTATCCCTGCAAACTTCCCGATACACCCCGCGGGGTCACTGCAAAAACTGCAAAAAGCCCTTTTTACAGTTTTTGCAGTACGGTTCAGGGGTTATATGCCCGGAAATTTTCCGGCTGTCACTGACCGGCACAATAGAACCACCTCTGACCGGCATATAGGAGCCAGTTTGAATAGGCTCTGACGAACGTCTTCGGGGGTTCAAGGTTGGTTGTTTTTCGGGGTGCTGGCAAGGGCTGTTTTGGCCTTGTTCGGCCCCTGTCGCGGCGCCCGGTAAGACGCCCCGTCGAGGGTCAGGCAATAGGCGTTGTGGCGCAGCCGATCGACGGTGGCCGAAGCGAGCAGGCGGTTGCCCGGGAAGGCCTGGTCCCACTCGGTGAAGTCGAGGGTTGCTGGTGACGAGGGTGGCGGCCTGCTCGTAGCGCTCCGGCGATCAGGTCGTGCAGATCCTCATTGTCGGCCGGAGGGCGCGCAGCGGCTTGAGGCCAAAGTCGTCGATGATCAGCAGCGGCACCCGGGCCAGTTGCTGGAGCTTTCGCTCGTAGTTGCCGATGGCCCGCGCCGCGTTGAGGCTGGCCAGCAGCTGCGCGCAGGACGCAAAGACCACGTCCTGCCCCTGGCGCACCGCGCAGTGCCGGAGGGCCTGGGCCAGGTGGCTCTTGCCGGTGCCGCAGGGCCCGACGATGAGCACCGGGCCTTCTCGTGGATGTAGCGGCCGGTGGCCAGGTCATGGACCAGCGCCCGGTTGGTGCTCGGGAGGCGGTCGAACTCGAAGCCCTCCAGGGTCTTGGTCGAGAACTTCTGCTCGCGCCGGGCCACCTCGTCCTGGATCAGGAGGGCGAGGAACTCGGTGTAGGCGAGCTTGGCGTCGATGGCCTGGCGGTTGCGGGCCTCGAGCGAATCGAGGATGCCCGAGAGGCGCAGCTGCTTCAGTTGGGGGGCCAGTTCGGTGGCGGGATTCATGGTGCAACTCCTTGGGGATGGAGAGACGCCGGGATGGCGTCCCGGGTCAGTGAATCGGGGGTTCGTCGGCGAAGAGGCTTGCCGTGCCGCGGGCGAAGCGGGCTCGGCCGGCGTAGGGCTCAAGGCTGATCACGCCGGTGGCGGGGATCAGGTCGTGGCCGCCGACGAGAATGGTCTTGACGGTTCGGTAGTGCGGGCTGTCGTGCGCCAGGGCCCAGGTGCAGGCGGCTTCAGGCGCGCGCGCCATACTTGGCCTTGAGGTGCAAGACGCCCTGGGCCGCCCGCAGGCGCTCGGACACCTGGTCCGAGAGGAGGCGCTGGATGAGTCCGGCGCAGGCCGGCCGACCCCGCGGCCTGCTGCAGACACCAGGCGCGGTCATGGGCGAAGAAGGGTCCGAGCCTCCGGCGGCAGGTGGTCGGTGACGGTGCGCCGCTCACCGGGTCGGCGGCTCGGGCGTGGATGGCGACCGACTGGAAGTCCTGATACACCGTCACCACGCTGTCGGTGGCGCGCAGCCACAGGCGCCGGCCCACCAGCGCAAAGGGCACCGAGTAGAGGCCGCGCTCGAAGCTCACGTGGCAGTCCCGATGCACCGTCACCGAGTGCCAGGGTGCCCAGGTCCGGCGGCACCGCCGGCAGGGGCAACAGCAGCGCCCGTTCCACCGCGAAGCTCTCCAGCGGCTTGACCCGCGTCGTGCCGTGGGTGCGCTGCCCGGCCACCTGCAGCACCCAGTCACGCACCTGGGCGTTGAGCTCGGTCATGTCCCGGAAGCTGCGGGTGGGCAGGAAGTTGCCCTTCACGTACTTCACCCCGGCCTCGACGATGCCCTTCTTCTTGCGGGTCCCGCGGCGGGCAGGCGTCGATGCGAAAGCCGTAGCCCTCCGCACACTCGGCGTAGGCCCGCTGCACCTCGGGGTCGCGCGCGCAGGCGCGGGTGATGGCGCACTTGGCGTTGTCGATGATCAGCCCTTACACACCGCCGAACCACTCGAAGGCACGCTGGTGGCAGCCGAGCCAGTTGCGCACGCTCTGGTCCCACACGAACTCCACGTACTGGTGGCGGGGAAGGCCAGCGTCATCACGAAGGCCCAGGTGCGGCGAAGCGCCCCAGTGGCCGGATCAACCACTTGGGGCCAGCGCCGAAGTCCACCTGCGCGGCCTCGGCGGGCTCGAAGGACAGGCGCCGGTGGTGTCGGGCGGCAGCTCCTGGGCGACCGCGGCGATCAGGCGGCAGACGCTGGAGTAGGTGGCCGGTGAAGCCATGCTCGCGGACGAGCGCGGCGTGGATCGCCACGCCGGAGAACGCCCTGGCCGAGCCACTGCGCGACCAACTGGCGATAGGCCGCCAGCGTCGACTGGGCCCCGTCAGCGGCACCCGCGGCGGGGCCAGCGCGGCCGCAATCTCAGCGTCTGGCGGCAAGGGCCGGGTGAGTTCGAGCCAGCCCTTCTCGCGGGCCAACTCCCGGAACCGGGCCACCTTGGCCCGTCCCATCAAACCGGAGCGGGCAATCTCGCGCTCCGAATCGCCCTGACGCAAACGCATCAGGGCCTGGCGGTGCTCGTGCATCTCGATACTCCTGCGGGCCACCGGCTCTCCTGCCAAACCCGGCAGGGTAGCGGTGGGCCGCGAAAGGTCGAGACGTCCGTCAGAGCGAAACTGGCTCCATTACGCCGATCCAGCGCTGGCGCCTATGTGCCGATCCGTGGGTGGCTCCATTACGCCGATCACGGAGTGGCTCCAATGTGCCGATCACGCTCTGGCTCCATTGTGCCGATCATCAACTGGCTCCTATGTGCCGGTCGGTGACACCGGCCTCAGTGCTTGGCGCTGGCCGGTGGCAAGGCCTTCGGATTGACGAGGTGCAGGGTTTTGACGCGGCCGCGGGTTGGCTCCTGCCACGCCTCCAGGTGCCTCAGCTCTACCAGCACCCTGGCATCCTCATGGACGCGCTTCACGTCCCGCTCAAGCCGGCGGGCAAGCTTGCGTACGGGCACTTCTCCGGCGCCTTGCAGGGCGTACAGCATCGCCCACCGCTTGTCGGTCAGACGCGAGAAGAACGCGGCCGGCGTCTTGAAGTTGAGGGTTTCGCCCTGGTAGGCCTCGGCGGCAAAGGCGTCCCGTGCCGCGGCGCGCAATGCGGCCCGCCAGTCGGGCTTGATTTTCACGGTCAACGTTCGCTTTTCCATCGCTCCACTCCAGGAAACTCTCGATTTCAGAGTCCAAACCTGCATGCACAATCGCCCTCACGCGTGCACGCGTCAGCCGGTGCTTTCCGAAAGCCGCGGAAACGTCTTCAGCATGTAATCGGCCGCTAGTTCGCGAAAGGGCTTCGCGGCGGCGCGCTCGATTCTGGTTTTTTGCGTCTCTCGGGAAACGTCCGCACCTTGCTGAATCTTGGCGCGGGCCTCCATTGCCAGGCCGCGAGCCACCGCCAGAGGCAACTCAGGGTAACGGCCAATCGTGAGTTCTCGCCCTTGCCGTCGAAGCGGTAGCGCACGATCCAGGAACCGGCCCGTTCCTCAGCTTGCCCATCACCCCACCTAGGGAAGGTCCAATCGTTAGCTACACATCTAGTGTAGTGCTTTCGAAATTTTCGAACCAATCACGGTTTTGCCCGTCATATTTGCACCCTGTCGATGGAGCGAATGATGAATCAAGGCAAGCTGATCAATCTGACCGAGGTACAGCGTGTTGGAACTGGAGCGCCGAGTGCGATCGCAGACATTGGATGCGCGCAGCGTCAGGCGGGCAAAGATTGTTTTGCTGGCCGCCGATGGCGTAAGCAATCACGAGATTGCCCATCGGCTCGAAATCGGTCGCGGACAGGTGATTGCCTGGCGTGGCCGGTTTGCCGAAGGTGGGGTGGAGGCGATTGCGTCGTAACCGCTCACTGAGCGGCGTTCTTCTCCCCGCGATGCTCACGCGGAACAATCGTCCCCCTGTTCAATCAGGAGGAACGCGAAGTGACCAGAGCGACGGCAAGCAACAACAAGTGGCAGCGGCGTAGCCGCGAGGCATGGCGTGAGGTGTTGGCGCGCTTTGCCGCCAGTGGCCTGGAGGTCGAGGCGTTTTGCGCCCATGAGGGCCTCAGCGTATCGAGCTTCAGGCGGTGGCGGAACCTGCTGGCCGCTGAAGTGCCCCGCGCAGCGGATCTGCCCCCGCCAGGCGAGCCGAGCGGCTTTGTCGATGCGGGCCTGCTCGGCGGCCAAGGCCGCCTCGATCTGCGGCTCGATCTGGGAGGGGGCGTGATCCTCCACCTGTCGCGCGGCTGATGTTCTTCCCCGAAGGCGCCGTCCGGGTCCATGTGTATGGCCAGCCGGTCGACATGCGCAAATCCTTCGACGGCCTCTACGCGCTCACCCGCCACGCGCTCGGATGCGACCCGCTGTCGGGCGCGCTGTTCGTGTTCATCAACCGGCGTGGCACGCAGATGAAGGTGCTGTACTGGGATCGCACCGGATTCTGCGTGTGGGCCAAGCGCCTCGAAGAGGGGCGCTTCGTGTCGAACTGGGCGCACCTCAGCACGCGCCAGATGGACTGGACCGGGCTCAAGCTGCTGCTCGAAGGTATCGAGCCCGCCCGCTACAAACGCCGCTTCAAGCGCCCCGAGAACGCCTCGAAACCCGCATGAATGCTGGGTTCTGCGGTAAAATACGGGCCATGCCGCACCCACACTCCGCCCCCGTTCCGACCCCCGCCGAAGCCGCCCAGTGGGCGCCCGAGCGGGTCGTCGAACTGGCCCGGTCGCACGCGGCGCTGCAACGCGAAGTAGAGACCATCCAGCACCAGCTCGAGTGGTTCCGTCGCCAGCTCTTCGGCCAGAAGAGCGAGAAGCGCCCGCTTGCCCCGCACCCGGCGCAGATGCACCTGGGCGAGTTCCCCCTTCCTGAGGCGCCCGAGGCCCACGACAAGCCGGTGGCCGGCCACACGCGGCGTACGCCATGCAGCGACTTCGCCCACGACAAGAACGACGCTGCGCTGTTCTTCGACGAAGCCCGCGTACCGGTCGAGACCATCACCGTGGCCAACCCGGATATCGAGGGGCTCACGCCTGACCAGTACGAGGTGATCGGGGAGAAGGTCAGCCACCGCCTGGCCCAGCGCCCGGGCAGCTACGTGATCCTCAAGTACGTGCGCCCGCTGATCAAGCGCCGCGACACGCAGACGCTCCACTGCCCGGCGGCGCCGGCGGGCGTGATCGACGGGAGCCGCGCCGACGTGAGCTTCCTCGTCGGTCTGCTGCTTGATAAGTTCGCCTGGCACCTGCCGCTGTACCGCCAGCACCAGCGCCTCCTGGACGCCGGCATCACGGTCAGCCGCGCCTGGCTCACCCAACTGGCCGCGCAGGCCGCCGCGCTGCTCGAGCCGATCTACGCGGCCCAGCTGGCCTCGATCCGCACCAGCCGCGTCAAGGCCATGGACGAGACGCCGATCAAGGCGCTGGCCGCGCCGGCCTGGGCAAGATGAAGGGCTGCTACTTCTGGCCGGTCTATGGCGAACTCGACGAGATCTGCTTCCCCTTCTTCGAGAGCCGCGCACACAGCAATGTCGAGAAGGTGCTCGGGCTCAGCCCGGTCGAAGGCGGCGTGCTGCTCTCCGATGGCTATGGCGCCTACGAAGCCTATGCCGGCAAGACCGGGCTCACCCACGCGCAGTGCTGGACGCACTGCCGACGCGAGTTCATCAACGCCGAAGCGGCCGAGCCCGCGCTGGCGGCCAAGGCGCTCGAGTCCATCGGCGCCCTCTACGCGCTCGAAGCGAAGATCCGGGAGGCCAAACTCAAGGGGACGCCAAGCGCGAGTACCGGCTCGATCACGCACGGCCGATCGTCGAGGCGTTCTTCGGCTGGGTGAAGGACAGTCTGGCGGCCCAGGGGCTCTTGCCCAGCAGCCCGCTGACCAAGGCGCTCGCCTACGCGCACAAGCGACGCGCGGCGCTGGAAGTGTTTCTGACCGACCCGGATGTGCCGATCGACACCAACCACCTCGAACGGGCGCTACGGCCGATTCCGATGGGTCGGAAAAACTGGATGTTCAGCTGGACCGAGCTGGGCGCCCAGCATGTTGGCGTCGTCCAGAGCCTGATCGCGACCTCTCGGCTGCACCAGGTCGATCCGTACGACTATCTCGTCGACGTCCTCCAGCGTGTTGGCCAACACCCGGCCGCCGACGTCGCACAGCTCACCCCCCGGCTGTGGGCGCAGCACTTCGGAAAGGCACCGCTGCGCTCGGATATCTCAAGACACGTGGCGTAGCAACTACGCCGCGGGGTGAACGCTTACATTGCGTCGGACTTGCCGCGTAGCGGGCGCAAGTCGCGTATTGATGCGGCAGAGATTGTGCGTGTGACGACGCAAACGACCCCGGAAGGGGCGACCCACTGGAGCACGCGCAAACTGGCGGCCAAGCTTGGCATCTCGGACACCACGGTACTCAAGGTGTGGCGTGCTCATGGCCTCAAGCCGCATTGGTGGAAACCTTCAAGGTGTCGCGCGACCCCAAGTTCGTCGAGAAGCTTGGAAGATATTGTTGGCCTGACATGTCGCCGCCGGAGCACGCCTTGCGCTGTGTTGTGACGAAAAAGAGTCAGGTGCAGGCGCTGGATCGTACCCAACCCGGCTTGCCGCTCAAGAAAGGTCGGGCGGAAACGATGACCCACGACTACAAGC
>JADKKC010000063.1 GCA_016720685.1 Zoogloea sp. | reverse complement strand
GAAGGCCAGCACGGCCAGGACAGCAATTCAGATCACTGGTGGCGAATTTGCCCGAAGGCAGGCGCTCCAGTTCCAGATCGGTCTTGAATTCGGAATGGAACTGTTTCATGGGTGCCGTGCGCCTGGTACAAGAAGCGCGACGATCTGGGCGACGTCTCGAGGCTGGTGAGCCAGCCTTCGATCTCGATGTCGGGCAGCAGCAGGATCTGGCCGTCGCGGTCGATGGTGCGCTCGATCAGATGGAGTACCCGGCGGAGCGTGACTGTGGTCCCGGCGAACTTGCAGGTGAGGGGTTCCCGACGAGCCAGGTTTCGCGCTTGCCGACGCGCGGCTGCGTCCAGGCGGTGGCCGGGTCCGCGTCGAGTGCTGGTAGTGGGCGGCCATTGCTGAAGCGGCGCGGGTTCCACTTCACCAGCCAATCCACCGGTTTTTGGTGCCAGGCGCGCGCGGCGGAGAGCTGGGACGAAGATGGCGGCACTATCGAAGCCTGAGTCGGCGCACCGCCGAGCGGCAGCGCGGTCACCGTCTGCGCGCGCGGCAGCAGGCGGCGCAGGGAAACTGGCGTCTCCGAGGCCGAATGTTGGGCGTTGGCCGCAGTTCCAGCCTGAGGTAGCCTTCCTCTGCCAGATAATCCGCAATCGGCGCATAGCCGTCGAAGCCCGTGGCGTAGGTGCGCCTGACGCTTTCCTTCTGCGCCGCTGTTGTCGAGGGTAAAGACATCGAAGTCGAGCGCCAGATGGCCGGTGGTCAGAGGCGTCAGGCTGGTTTGGCGCGGGTGAGGAGTGCTCGTTGGTCTCGTCCAGCGCGTTGAGCGCACTGTCGCCGGCTCCTCGCCGAGGGCGTCCATGCGCTGGCGGAGCGTCGGCGAGGACGCACCGCCGAGGCCCAGCGCATCACGGAAGAAGGCGTCGCCAGCGCAAGGCCCTTTGATGGCGTCGAAGTCGACCAGCCGGAGTAACAGCAGCCCCACATAGGCCTTGATCAGAGCTGAGTCGGCACGCGCCGCTCTTGGCGGCAATGGGGAAACGCGGATCGATGACCTGGTCGATCTGCGCAAAGCGCTTGAGGTATTGCCCCACCAGCGACAATCTGGCGTGCGCCGTCAGGTTGTAGGGCAGGCGCTGATCGTGGCTTCTGGCATGGCGACGGCGGGGCAAGGCCGTCATTATCTCAAATGCTCGCCGACTTCACCTGCCGGTGACAGAAAACGCCGGAAACTCGTGCCAGGCAAGGGTTTCGGCGTCTGGTCGCGATTCAGGTACTGTTTACGTCGTCGCATGGCCGTTAAGGCCGATGAACGAGCCTGCAGTTTGCAGCCGCGATCGACCGGTTACTGATCGGTGACCAGAAAGCAAAAAGGCCAACCTTGTGGGTCGGCCTAAGTGCTTGAATCTATTGGTGGTGATGGGCGGAGTCGAACCGCCGACCTATGGGTTATGAATCCATCGCTCTAACCATCTGAGCTACATCACCAATGGAAGCCCGCTATAATAGGCACTTGAACGCACTTGGTCAACATGCAATGAAAAAACTTTATATCCGTACTTTCGGTTGCCAGATGAACGAGTACGACTCGGACAAGATGGCGGATGTGCTCGGGGCGGCCGACGGACTGGAGAAAACCGACAATCCGGAAGAGGCGGACATCATTCTCTTCAACACCTGCTCGGTGCGCGAGAAGGCGCAGGAGAAGGTTTTTCACGACCTCGGGCGGGTTCGGCATCTCAAGCAGAAAAACCCCGACCTGATCATCGGCGTGGGCGGTTGCGTGGCGAGCCAGGAGGGCGAGGCCATCGTGGCGCGGGCGCCGTATGTCGACCTGGTGTTCGGGCCGCAAACCCTGCACCGCCTGCCCAAGCTGATTGCCGAGCGCAAGGCTTCCGGGCGTTCGCAGGTGGATATTTCCTTCCCCGAGATCGAGAAGTTCGACAACCTGCCGCCGGCCCGCGTGGACGGGGCGAGCGCTTTCGTGTCGATCATGGAAGGCTGCTCCAAGTACTGCACCTTCTGCATCGTGCCCTACACCCGCGGCGACGAGGTGTATCGCCCGCTGGCCGACGTGCTGGCCGAAGTGGCCGGGCTGGCCGCGCAGGGCGTGAAGGAAGTGACGCTGCTGGGCCAGAACGTGAATGCCTGGCGCGCGCCGGTGGATGGCGAGAACGGCGAGATGGCCGACTTTGCCTTCCTGCTCGAATGCGTGCATGAAATCCCCGGCATCGAGCGCCTGCGCTACACCACCTCCCATCCGCGCGAGATGACTCAGCGCGTGGTCGAGGCCTACGCCAGGCTGCCCAAGCTGGTGTCGCACCTGCACCTGCCGGTGCAGGCCGGCTCGGACCGGGTGCTGGCGGCGATGAAGCGCGGCTACACGGTGCTGGAATACAAGTCACTGGTGCGCAAGCTCCGCGCCGCGCGGCCGGATATCTCGCTGTCGTCGGATTTCATCATTGGCTTTCCCGGCGAGACCGAGGCCGATTTCGAGGCGACGATGAAGCTGATCGACGATCTGGGCTTCGATGCGTCCTTCAGCTTCATCTACAGTTCGCGCCCCGGCACGCCGGCTGCCGACATGGCCGACGATACGCCGCAGGACGTGAAGCTGGCCCGCCTGTTGCGCCTGCAAAAGCGCATCGAGGAGCAGGCCGCGGTGATCAGCGCCAGCATGGTGGGCAGCGTGCAGCGCATTCTCGTGGAAGGTCCGTCGCGCAAGGATCCCAACGAGCTGGCCGGGCGCACCGACAACAACCGCATCGTCAACTTCCCCGGCAATCCGCGGCTGATCAATAATTTTGTCGATGTGACCATCGTTGCGGCCCTGCCGCACTCGCTGCGTGGCGAGATCGTCACGCAGGGTTGAGGGCAGGGTTGAGGGGCCAGGCGAGTCCGCGATCTTGAATGGCACTTCCCCGGAGGGCGCCGCTCTGGCAGCATGCGCCCGATGAAACCCACCGAAATCGTCCTGCATCCCGTCGATAACCTGCGCCTCGCCAGCCTGTGCGGTGCGCTCGACGAAAACATCCGCCAGATCGAAACCGCCTTCGACGTGACCATCGCCCGGCGCGGCGAGCGGTTCACGATTCACGGCGAGCTGCCCCGGGCCCAGCTGGCGGCGCGGGCGCTACGCCATTTTTACGACAAGGCGGACGCAGCGCTGTCGGTGGACGACATCCAGCTCGGCCTCATCGAGCTGTCCAACCTGCCGCAAACGGTTCCGCAGGCGCCGGTGCTCCTCACCCGCAAGAGCGAGCTGCACGGCCGCACGCCGCGGCAGGTGGATTACCTGCGCCAGATCCAGGAGCACGACATCACTTTTGGCGTCGGCCCGGCCGGCACCGGCAAAACCTATCTTGCCGTGGCCAGCGCCGTCGATGCCTTCGAGCGCGAGCACGTCGAGCGCATCGTCCTCACCCGCCCGGCGGTGGAGGCGGGCGAGCGGCTCGGCTTTCTGCCCGGCGATCTGGCGCAGAAGGTCGACCCCTACCTGCGCCCGCTCTACGACGCGCTGTACGACCTGATGGGTTTCGAGCGGGTGACCAAGCTCTTCGAGCGCGGCTGCATCGAGATCGCCCCGCTGGCCTTCATGCGCGGGCGCACGCTGTCGCGGGCCTTCATCATCCTCGACGAGGCCCAGAACACCTCGGCGGAGCAGATGAAGATGTTCCTGACCCGCATCGGCATCGGTTCGCGCGCGGTGATCACCGGCGACCTGACCCAGGTGGACCTCCCCCGTGGCCAGAAGAGCGGCCTCGGCGAAGCGGTGCAGGTGCTCGCCGATGTACGCGGCGTCGCCTTCACGCACTTTCTCAAGGAAGACGTCGTGCGTCACCCGCTGGTGGCGCGCATCGTTGCCGCCTACGAAAGCCACGGCCAGCGCAACCAGCAGCAGCAAAGCACACAACAATGAGCGCCATCAAGCTACCCCGCCGCCTCGATCTTTCGGTGCAATACGCCTGTAACCGCGAAGGCGTACCTTCGAGGGTCGATTTCCGCCGCTGGCTGCGGGCCGCCGAACCCGGCGCGGCACGCATTACCGTGCGCATCGTCGATGAAGAGGAAGGGCGCGAACTCAACCGCGATTACCGCGGCAAGGATTACGCCACCAACGTGCTCACCTTTGCCTACGATGAAGGCGAGGACATGCCGCTGCCCGAAGGTCTGCCGCTGATGGGCGACCTGGTGCTGTGCCGGCAGGTCGTGGAGCGCGAAGCCGCCGAGCAGGGCAAGCCGCTGGATGCGCATTACGCCCATTTATCGGTGCATGGTATGCTGCATTTGCAGGGTTTCGACCATGAGATCGACGCCGAAGCCGACGCAATGGAAGCACAGGAGCGCAGCATTCTCGCCGGCCTCGGCATTGCAGATCCCTACGCCGGCGAACGCTAGGCAACCCCCCACGCTGCCCTTCGGGGCAGCCCGGCAGACACTCTGACGGTGGGGTGAGCAATGCGCCATGGGCAATGGAATTGGTCCGCAGGATCGATCCATCGTCCATGGCCCATTTCTCATCCACCCCTTTTATGGAACCCTCTAGTAGTAGACCATCCTTGCTCGAACGGCTTTCCGCCTTCCTCACCCGCGAGCCGGAAGACCGGGACGAATTGCTGCACCTTCTGCATTCGGCCCACGACCGCAACATGTTCGACGCGGATGCCCTGGCGATCATTGAAGGTGCCCTGCAGGTTTCCGACATGCAGGTGCGCGACGTGATGGTCCCGCGGGCGCAAATGGATGTCGTCAACCTCGACGACTCCGTCGAAGACATCACCCGCTTTGTCATCCATGCCGCTCACTCGCGCTTTCCCGTCATCGGCGAAGGCAAGGACGACGTGCTCGGCATCCTCCTCGCCAAGGATTTGCTGCGTGTTTTTGCCGGCGAATCCTTCAACCTGCGCGAGATGCTCCGCCCCGCGGTTTTTGTGCCTGAATCCAAGCGGCTCAACGTGTTGCTGCGGGATTTTCGTGTCAGCCACAACCACATGGCCATCGTGGTGGACGAATACGGCGGGGTGGCCGGCCTCGTGACCATCGAGGATGTGCTCGAGCAGATCGTCGGTGACATCGAGGACGAATACGACTTCGACGAAACCGCCGACAACATCCGCGGCGACCAGGCCGGTCGCTACCGGGTCAAGGCGGCCACCGAAATCGAAGACTTCAACGAAGCCTTCTCCACCACCTTCAGCGACGCCGAATACGACACCGTCGGCGGCCTGCTGATCCGCGAGCTGGGGCGTCTGCCCAAGCGCAACGAAGTCATCGAACTCGAAGGCCTGCGCTTCCAGGTGCTGCGGGCCGACAGCCGGCGCATTCACTCCCTGCTCGTCGAGCGTCTGCCCGACGCCGAACCGGTCGGCGGTTGATGGATTGGCGACGTCAGGGCGCGGCCCTCCTGGCCGGGGGGACGTCGGTGCTTGCCTACGCCCCGTTCGGGATCTTTCCGCTGGCCTTCGTCTCGCTGGGCCTGCTGTTCTGGCTGCTTGGCCCGGGCATGCCGCAGCACCTGGCCGCTGCGGCGCAACAAAAGCGGGTGGGCTACGGCTTCGGGGTGGGCTTTGCGTGGGGCCTCGGCGCCATGCTTGGTGGCGTCTCGTGGCTATACGTGGCGCTCAACCGCTACGGCGGTCTGGCGATGCCGCTGGCGGCCACCGCGATCCTGCTTTTCTGTGCCTTCATGGCGCTGTTCGCCGGCCTGGCCGGCGGGCTCTTCGCCCGGCTGAAGCAGGGCCGGGCGGGGCCGGATGGCGTGCTTTTTGCGGCCCTGTGGCTGCTTTCCGAATGGACGCGGGGCTGGGCGTTTACCGGTTTTCCGTGGCTGGCCAGCGGCTACAGCCAGAGCCCGCCAAGCCCCTTGGCCGGGTTTGCGCCGGTGTTCGGCGTGTACGGTGTCGGCGGTCTGCTGGCACTGGCTGCTGCGCTGGCGGTGGCGGCGCTCCATGGGCGCAGCTGGCGGCCTGCCGCTCTGCGGCCCTGGTGATCGGCGGCGGCTTCGGGCTGCGCCAGGTTGCCTGGACCACGCCGGTAGGCGAGCCGGTGAAGGTGGCGCTCTTGCAAACCAACATCGAGCAGAGCCTCAAGTGGCGCCCCGAGCTTCTTCAGCACTGGCTCGAGCGCAATCTCGCCCTGGTGCGCGACAACCCGGCGCAGCTGGTCGTGCTTCCCGAAACCACCCTCCCGCTGCTCGTCGACTACCTGCCGCCCGGCTATCTCGAGGCCATTGGCCGCATTGCCGCGCAAAACGGCGGCGACGCGATCCTCGGCACCTTCACGCGGGATGGCGACAATCTCATCTACAACGCGGCGATCAGCGTTGGCCGCTCGCCGTCGGGGCATTACGCCAAGCATCACCTGGTGCCCTTCGGTGAATACTCGCCGCCGCGGTTCCACTGGTTCTACGATCTGGTCAATATTCCCATGGCCGACCAGACCCGCGGCCCGGCACACCAGCCGCCGCTCGCCCTGGCCGGCCAGAAGGTGGCGATCAACATCTGCTACGAGGACGTCTTTGGCGAGGAGCTGATCCGCAGCCTGCCGGAGGCGACGCTGATGCTCAACCTCTCCAACCTGGCCTGGTACGGCGATTCGCTGGCCCAGCCCCAACACCTGCAGATCGCCCGCCTGCGCGCCCTGGAGACCGGCCGCCCGATGCTGCGCGCAACCAACACCGGCATGACCGCGGTCGTCGCGCCGGACGGTACGGTAGAGGCCGTGCTGCCGGCCTTCGAGGCCGGTGCGCTGCATGCCGAGGTGCGCGGCTATCAGGGGCTGACGCCCTATGCCCGCTGGGGCAACTGGCCTGCGGTGACCACTGCGCTGCTGGTCGTGGCGCTGGCCCTCGTCGCCGGGCGTCGGCGGGGCTGAACCCGGGCGGGGCTTGCACCGAGCCCCGCTTGGGTCAAAGAAACTCGCCGCGCGCGGGGGTATCATCGGGATCCGTCTTTTTAGAGCAGGATCACCGAACAATGCGCGCCTATCCCACCAACAGCCCCGAAGCCCTTGGCCGCCTGCTCGCCATGGCGATTCTCGCCGACGGCCGGCTGGACAACCGGGAAGTCGACTGGCTCAAGCATCACGACACCGCCTCCCTCGTCGGCGTAGAACGGGATGTCCTCATCCAGGTGCTGCTCGATTGTTGCCGCGACGTGTTCACCGAAGCCGAGCAGGAGCGTGTTTTTCTGCTGGAAGACCACCGCCTTGCCCGACTGGCCGACGACATCACCGACCCGGCCCTTCGCAAGGTGGCCCTGTCGGCAATCCTCATCATCGCCAAATCCGACGGTGATGTTTCCGAAGGCGAGAAGACCTTGCTGCGTTTCCTGATGCAGCGCTGGGGCATTGCCCTCGAGGATCTGGTGACCGCCTGATCCGCCACAAGCCGGGCGCCCGCCCGGCCGCTATTTTCCGAGCTGCACGTCACAACCAAAACAACACAAGGAAAACCATGAGCGACCAGATCAAATACCTGCTCGACGAATCCCGCATGCCCAAGGCCTGGTACAACATCGCCGCCGACCTGTCCGTGCCGCTGCCGCCGCCCTTGCACCCGGGCACCTTGCAGCCCCTTGGCCCCTCCGATCTGGCGCCGATCTTCCCGAATGCAATCATTGCCCAGGAGATGTCCACCGAGCGTTACATCGACATCCCCGAGCCGGTGCGCGAGGTGCTGTGCCAGTGGCGTCCAAGCCCGCTGTTCCGCGCCCGCCGCCTCGAAAAACTGCTCGGCACCCCGGCCAAGATCTATTACAAGTACGAAGGCGTGTCGCCTGCCGGCAGCCACAAGCCCAATTCCGCCGTGCCCCAGGCCTGGTACAACGCCCAGGAAGGCGTGAAGCGCCTGTCCACCGAAACCGGTGCCGGCCAGTGGGGCTCGTCGCTGGCCTACGCCGGCGGCCTGTTCGGGCTGGACGTGACCGTCTTCCAGGTCAAGGTGTCCTACGACCAGAAACCCTATCGCCGCGCGCTGATGGAAACCTGGGGCGCCCGCTGCGTGGCCTCCCCTTCGAACGAAACCGAATACGGCCGCGCCGTGCTGGCCAAAACGCCGGATCACATCGGCTCGCTGGGCATCGCGATCTCCGAAGCCGTTGAAGTGGCGGCCAAGAACGACGACACCAAGTACGCCCTCGGTTCGGTGCTCAACCACGTGCTGTTGCATCAGACCATTGTTGGCGAAGAGGCCATCATGCAAATGGAAATGGCCGGCGACGACCCGGACGTGGTCATCAGCTGCGTGGGTGGCGGCTCGAACTTTGCCGGCATCGCGTTTCCCTTCATCGGCCTGCAATTGCGCGGCGGCCCCAACGCCAAGAAGCGCCGCATCGTCGCCATCGAGCCGTCGGCCTGTCCGTCCCTCAGCCGTGGCCAGTACGCCTACGACTTCGGCGACACCGCCCACCTCACGCCGCTCGTCAAGATGCACACCCTCGGCAGCGACTTCACGCCGCCGGGCCTGCACGCCGGCGGCCTGCGCTACCACGGCATGGCGCCGCTGGTCAGCCACGTCAAGGAGCTGGGCCTGATCGAAGCCCGAGGCGTCAGCCAGGTGGCCTGCTTTGAAGCCGGTGTGATGTTCGCCCGCAGCGAAGGCATCGTGCCGGCGCCGGAATCGACCCACGCCGTGCGCGGTGCCATCGACGAGGCCCTGCGCTGCAAAGCCGAAGGCAAGAGCGAAACCATCCTGTTCTGCCTGTCGGGCCACGGTCACTTCGACATGGCCTCCTACACCAACTACCTCGCCGGCAAGCTCACCGACCAGCCCTACGACGAGAAGGAACTGGCGATGGCCTTGTCGATGCTGCCGAAAGTCGACGCCTGATGCATTGAGGCGTTCGCCGGGTCGGCTTCGGCCCGGCGAACGGGGCGGTGCATTCGTGGTCGGACTTGAAGGTGGCTAACCAGGGCGCAGACCCCTTACTTCTGTTTTGAGTACGATGACAACTGTCGAACCTCCGGGCTGGCACGCCCGGCACCATGACGACGCTTTCGAGGCGCTGTCGTCGAGCGCCACGGACGGACTCACCGAAAGCGTCGCCGCCGAACGCCTGCTCGAACATGGCCCGAACCGCATCGAGGGCAAGGCCGGGCGGGGGCCGCTGCTGCGTTTCGCGCTCCAGTTTCACCAGCCCCTCATCTACATCCTGATCGTCAGCGGCAGCATTGCCGCTTTTCTTGGCGAATGGGCCGACGCCGGGGTGATCTTCGGCGTCGTGATGGTCAATGCCTTGATCGGCTTCATCCAGGAAGGCCGCGCCGAAAATGCGCTGGCCGCGCTGGCGCGCAGCGTGGCCAGCGACGTCACGGTGCTGCGCGACGGCCAGCGCCGGCGCATCGACGCGGTCGCGCTGGTGCCCGGCGACGTGGTGTGGCTGGCCGCCGGCGACAAGGTGCCGGCCGATTTGCGCCTTTTCGATGCCCGCGCGCTGCAGGTTACCGAAGCCTCGCTCACCGGCGAATCCGTCGCGGTGGGCAAACACGCCGACATATTGCCCGTCGATAGCGGACTGGCCGAGCGCGCCAACATGGCCTTCGCCGGCACCCTCGCGGTGGCCGGGCAGGCCGGCGGAGTGGTCGTTGCCACGGGCCGGGGCACCGAAACCGGCCGCATCGCCGATCTGCTCGACGCCACCGAAACCCTCGCCACGCCGCTCACCCAGGCGATGGAGCGTTTCTCGAACTTTCTGCTGATTGTCATCCTCGGCCTTGCCGCCCTCGGTTTCGCGGTGGGCAGCCTGCGCGGTGAGCCGCTGCTCGACATGCTGATGGCCGCGGTGGCGCTGGCCGTCGGGGCGATTCCCGAAGGCCTGCCAGCGGCCATTACCGTGACCCTCGCCATCGGCGTGGCGCGCATGGCCCGGCGGCGGGCGATCATCCGCCGCCTGCCGGCCGTTGAAACCCTGGGCAGCACCACCGTGATCTGCTCCGACAAGACGGGCACCCTCACCGAGAACCAGATGACCGTGCGCGCCCTGGTGGCCGGCGGCCAGCGCTACGCGGTGAGTGGCGACGGCTACGCACCGGATGGCGTCGTGACCCTGACGGCCGGCCCGCCAAACTGGCCGGCTGCGGTTGCGCGAACTGCTGGCCGGCGTGCTGTGCAATGACGCCGGGCTGGCCGAGCAGGATGGCGCCTGGACCATCACCGGCGACCCCACCGAAGCGGCCCTGCTGGTGTCGGCCAAGAAGGCCGGGCTGGACGAACACGCTCTGCGTCAGGCCTGCCCGCGCATCGACGAGATCGCTTTCGACTCGGCCCGCCAGTACATGGCCAGCCTCAACCGCCTGGACGATGGCCGGGTGGCCCTGGTCAAGGGCGCGCTGGAGGTCATCCTGCCCCGGTGTGCAACGATGCTCGACGGTGACGGCGAGCCGGTTGGCGTGGATGTGGAAGCCATCGACACGATGGCCCGCGCCATGGCTGCCGACGGCCTGCGGGTGCTGGCCTTTGCCCGTGCCGCCGTTGATGGCGAGGCGCTGGACGAATCAAAGCTGGCCGGCAGCCTGTGTTTTCTGGGCCTGCAGGCCATGCTCGACCCGCCCCGCCAGGCTGCGCTGCGGGCTATCCAGGCCTGCGCGGCGGCCGGAGTCGGGGTCAAGATGATCACCGGCGACCATGCCGACACGGCGCTTGCCATCGCCCGCCAGCTCGGCCTCGCCGCCGCGGGCGCGCGCGCCATGACCGGCCGCGAGCTGGCGGTGCTGGATGCGGAGCAGCTGCGCGGCGTGGTGCGCGAGGTCAGCGTCTTTGCCCGTGTCGAGCCCGAGCAAAAGCTGCGCTTGGTGCAGGCCCTGCAGGCCAATGGCGAGGTGGTGGCGATGACCGGCGACGGGGTGAACGACGCCCCGGCCCTCAAGGCGGCCGACATCGGCGTGGCGATGGGCGCCGGCGGCACCGAGGTCGCCAAGGAGGCCGCGGCGATGGTGCTCACCGACGACAACTTCGCCACCATCGAGGCCGCCATCGAGGAGGGGCGCGGGGTTTACGACAACCTGGTGAAGTTCATCATCTGGACGCTGCCAACCAACTTTGGCGAAGGTCTGGTGATCCTCTTCGCGGTGCTGGCCGGCGTCACGCTGCCCATCACGCCGCTGCAGATCCTGTGGATCAACATGACGACGGCGGTGCTGCTCGGCCTTGCGCTGGCCTTCGAGCCGGTCCAGCGAGACGTGATGAGCCGGCCGCCGCGGGCGCCGGGTTCGCCCATTCTCGACGGGGTGCTGATCCGCCGCATCGTGCTGGTGGGGATTCTGCTGCTGGTGGCGGCCTTCGGGTTGTTCCTGCGCTGGCGGGGCCTGGGTGCCTCGCTGGAGGAGGCGCGCACGGTGGCGGTGAATGTCTTCGTCGCCGGTGAGATCGCCTACCTCTTCAACTGCCGCAACCTGCGCGGGCCGTTCTGGTGCTGCGGCTGGTGGTCCAACCCGTGGTTCTGGGGTGGAATCGGGGCGATGCTGCTGCTGCAGGCCGCCTTTACCTGGCTGCCGGCGATGAATCAGGTCTTCGAATCGGCGCCCATCCCGATCGCGGCATGGCTCGAGATTGTTGCCGCGGCAGTCGCCATTTCCGCGGCGGTGGGGCTGGACAAGTGGCTGGCGGGCAGACGCGATGCATCCGCCGCTTGAACTGCGTAAGCACAAGGAAAAGGAAAAGGGGCCTGTCCGCAAGACAGGCCCCCTGGTGATTCTCAGCACACTCTTCTAGATCTTGAAGCGCGCGATCTGCTCTTTCAAGCCGGTGGCGATCTGTTCCAGGGCGATGGCTGCATCGGCGGCACCATGGATGTTTTCGTTGGTGTTCTCGACCATGCGGGAAATTTCCTCGACCCGCTGGGCGATGGAGGTGCTGGCGGCGCTTTGCTCCTGGGTCGCGTCGGCAATCTCGCGAACCCGTTCGAGGGTCTGGCGCGCACCCGATTCAATGGCGGACAGGGCTTCCGAGGCTGCCGCGGCCAGGGCCACGCCCTGATCCACTTCGGGCAGCGCGGCGTTCATCGCATTGACCGCGCTGCTGGTGTCGTTCTGGATGCCGACGATCATCTGCTCGATTTCGGTGGTGGCCGAGGAGGTCCGTTCGGCCAGCTTGCGCACTTCGTCGGCCACCACCGCGAAGCCGCGTCCCTGTTCGCCGGCACGGGCGGCCTCGATCGCGGCATTGAGGGCGAGGAGGTTGGTCTGGCCGGCGATTTCCTTGATCACGTTGGCGATCGACGAAACCTGCCCGATGCGGTCTTCAAGGGCGCGAATGCGGTCGGAGGCGCCGATGACGGTTTCCGACATCTTGCGGATGGCGCCGGAGGCCTGGCCGACCCGCTGGCTGCCCTCGGCGGCGAGGCGCATGGCCTCCTGGGAGTTCACTTCGGTTTCGCGGGCGCTGGCCGAGATGTGGCTGGAACTCACGGTGAGCTCTTCCATCGCGGCGGCCATTGCGGCGGTGGCGTCGGACTGGCGCACGGAGGCATCGGCCACCTGGCTCGACACTTGCCGGATGTGATCGGCGTTGCCGGCCAGCTGGTTGGCGCCGCTGTTGATTTCGCCAACCATGCCGCGCAGCGCGGCCATCATCTTGCCGAGGGCATGGAGCATGCTGCCGCTGCGGGTGTCGTTGATCTGCGTGGTGAGATCGCCGTCGGCGGCCTGCTGCATTACGACGGTGGCCGCCTGCGGTTCACCACCCAGCTGCTCGGTTACGCTCGAACTCACACGCCAGCCCACGTAGCCCAGAATGGCCAGCAGCAGCACTGAAATGCCGCCCAGCTCCATGGTGATGGCACGGAAGGCCGTGTTCACGTCGTCGATGTAGATGCCGGTGCCGAGAATCCAGTTCCATTCGGGGAAGGCGGCGGCGTAGGAAAGCTTCGGCTGGGGCTCGGTGCTGCCCACCCTCGGGAACCAGTAGTCCGCAAAGCCGTTCCCCGAGGTCGCGGCCTTGACCAGCTCCTGGATGATGAGCTTGCCGTTGGTGTCCTTGAGGCCGCTGGCGTCGGTGCCTTCGGCTTCGGGCTTGGACGGCATCAGGATGTAACGGCTGTCGTTGGTGACCACGAAAAGGTAGTTGCTGCCGTCGTAGCGCATCACGCGCAGGGTTTCGGTGGCTGCCTTCCTGGCATCGGCTTCCGCCAAGGTGCCGGCCTTGGCCAGCGCGTGGAAGTGCTTGATCACGCCCATGCCGTTTTCGACGATGTGCTTCGTCTGGCTCTTGCGGTCTTCCATCATGCTTGAGCGCAGGTGCGCAAGGCTTACGGCGCACAGGGCGATCAGCCCTATCATCGTCAGGGCAACGAGCAGGCGCATGCGGGTGGCAACCCGCAAGTGGGTGAATTTCATGGTTTTCGACTCTCCTTCGGCCCCGTTTTCCCGCTGGATTGCGTGACTGCCGCGCCGGTTCGATCCGGCCTTTGCGTGGTTGAAACGGGCTTTGATGGATTGGCAGATACACTTATTCACCTCTAACGGCGGGTGGCCGGCTGTTCTTTAATGACGTCCGGATGGGTTGTGCGGCGCTACGGGGCAAAGCCGTTGGCGTGTGTACGCGTCCGGGCGTTCCCTGAGTGCCGAAAGCCAGTAAAATCCGCGTTTTGCCCAATCCAGCGCGGCCTGTGCCGCCGAGCGTCCATGTCCGTCCAAAAACCGACTTTCCAGCAGATCATCCTGCGCCTCTCGAACTTCTGGGCCGAGCACGGCTGCACGCTGCTCCAGCCCTACGACATCGAGGTCGGCGCCGGTACCTTCCACACCGCCACCTTCCTGCGCTCCATCGGCCCCGAGCACTGGAACGCCGCCTACGTGCAGCCCTCGCGCCGCCCCAAGGACGGCCGCTACGGCAACAACCCCAATCGCCTGCAGCACTACTACCAGTACCAGGTGGTGCTCAAGCCGTCGCCGGTCAATATCCAGGAGCTCTACATCGACAGCCTGCGCGCGCTGGGCATCGATCCCAACGCCCACGACATCCGCTTCGTCGAGGACGACTGGGAATCGCCCACCCTCGGCGCCTGGGGCCTGGGCTGGGAAGTGTGGCTCGATGGCATGGAAGTCACCCAGTTCACGTATTTCCAGGAAGTCGGCTCGCTGTCGTGCAAGCCGGTGCTCGGCGAAATCACCTACGGCCTTGAGCGCCTGGCGATGTACCTGCAGGGCGTCGAGAACGTTTATGACCTGACGTGGATCGGCCCGGATCACGCCGGTGACCTACGGCAACGTTTATCACCAGAACGAAGTCGAGCAATCCACCTACAACTTCGAGCATTCCAACGTCGACTGGCTGTTCCGCCTGTTTGGCGAATACGAAGGCGAGGCCAAGCGCCTGCTGGCCGTGCCGCTGGTGCTGCCGGCCTTCGAGATGGTCATGAAGTGCTCCCACACCTTCAACCTGCTCGACGCCCGTGGCGCCATTTCGGTGACCGAACGCGCCGCCTACATCGGCCGCGTGCGGGTGCTGGCCCGTGAAGTGGCCCAGGCCTATTACAACTCGCGGGAAGCCCTCGGCTTTCCGATGCTCAAGAAGGAGGCCGCGTGATGACCGGCGCGACCCTGCTCGTTGAACTGCTCACCGAAGAGCTGCCCCCCAAGGCCCTGCCCAAGCTCGGCCTGGCTTTTTCGAACGCCATCGTCGCCGGCCTGCGCGCCCGCGGCCTGGCTGCCGCCGAGGGTGATTTCCGCTGGTTTGCCACCCCGCGCCGCCTGGCGGTAACCCTGGCCCACGTGCTGCCCGAAGCCGCGCCCAAGGATGTGACCGAGAAGATCATGCCGGTTTCCGTTGCGCTCACCGCCGACGGCCAGCCGACCCCGGCGCTCACCAAGAAGCTCGAAGGCAAGGGCATTCCGTTGTCGGCCGTGGCCAGCTTCGAGCGCCGCATGGACGGCAAGGCCGAAGCCCTGTTCTACACCAGCACCGTGGCCGGCGCGAAGCTTGCCGACGTGCTCGCCGGCATCGTCCAGGACGCCCTCAAGGCCCTGCCGATTCCCAAGGTGATGCGCTGGGGCGACGGCGACGCCACCTTCGTGCGCCCGGCGCACAAGCTCACGATGCTCCACGGCGCCGACGTGGTGCCGGGCCGCGTGCTCGACATCCAGTCCGGCCGCACCACCATGGGCCACCGCTTCATGAGCCGCGGCGACATCGACATCGCCACCGCCAACGCCTACGAGCCGACCCTGCTGGCCGAAGGCAAGGTTATTCCCGACTTTGCCGAGCGCCGCGCCAACATCGAGACCCAGCTGGTGACCGCCGCCGGCCGCCAGAACGCCACCCTCGGCGAATATGCCGACCTGCTGGACGAAGTGACCGCGCTGGTCGAACACCCGACGGTTTACGTGGGCGAGTTCGAATCGGAATTCCTGGCCGTGCCGCAGGAATGCCTGATCCTCACGATGCGCGCCAACCAGAAGTATTTCCCGCTGTTCGACACCGAAGGCAAGCTGCAAAGCCGCTTCCTGATCGTCTCGAACATGGAGCTGGCCGACCCGTCCAACATCATCACCGGCAACCAGCGCGTGGTGCGCCCGCGACTGTCCGATGCCCGCTTCTTCTTCGAGCAGGACATCAAGGCGGGTCTCACGCCCCGCGTCGTCAAGCTCGGCTCGGTGGTCTATCACAACAAGCTCGGCTCGCTCGGTGACCGCGTCCAGCGCCTGTCCATCGTGGCCCGCAAGGTGGCCGGCCTGCTCGGCGCCGACGAAAACCTCGCCAACCGCGCCGCGTTGCTCTCCAAGGCCGACCTGCTGACCGACATGGTTTGCGAGTTCCCCGAGCTGCAGGGCGTGATGGGCCGCTACTACGCCCTGGCCGAAGGCGCGCTGCCCGTGGTGGCCGAGGCCATCGAGCAGCACTACCGCCCGCGCTTTGCCGGCGACGCGCTGCCCGACAGCAACATCGGCCGTGCGCTGGCCGTTGCCGACAAGCTTGACTCGCTGACGGGTTTCTTCGGCATCGGCCAGGTGCCCACGGGCGACCGCGACCCCTTCGGCCTGCGGCGTGCCGCCCTCGGCGTGCTGCGCATTCTGATGGAAGGCCCGCTGCCCCTCGATCTTGCCGCGCTGATCAAGGAGTCGGCCGCCAGCTTCGCCCCCGGCCAGCTGACCTCCCCGGTGGATGGCCCGCTGTTCGACTTCATGCTCGAGCGCCTGCGCAACCTGCTGCGGGACGCCGGCCATGGGCAGGATGTCGTGGATGCCGTGCTGGCCCAGAAGCCGACCCGCATCGACCTCGTCGTGCCCAAGCTCGAAGCCGTCGTGGCCTTCCAGCAACTGCCGGAGGCCGCGGCCCTGGCAGCGGCCAACAAGCGCATCGTCAACATCCTCAAAAAGGCCGAAGGCGAAGTGGGGGAACCCGATGTCGCGCTGTTGGTCGAGGATGCGGAGAAGGCGCTCTTTCATGCCATCGTCGAGGTGGCCCCGCTGGCCCGCTCGCACTTCCAGAACGAGGCCTACACCGACGCCCTGCGCGTGCTTGCCGGCCTGCGTGCCGCGGTGGATCGCTTCTTCGACGAAGTGATGGTGATGGCCGAAGAGCCGCTGGTGCGTCAGAACCGCCTGGCCCTGCTGAACCAGCTGGCCGGCCTGATGAACCAGGTGGCGGATATTTCACGCCTTTCCGCATAAGCGTGTGTGAATGACCCGGCGCTGCGTCCCTATCCTGTGGTTCCGGGGCGCGCAGCCGGGTTTGATCTCTGGCGCCATGCCGAGGCATAAAGGCAAAAAATGAAAATCATCGTGCTCGACCGGGATGGCGTCATCAATTTCGACTCCGACCAGTTCATCAAGAAGCCGGAAGAGTGGAAGCCGATTCCCGGCTCCCTCGAAGCCATTGCCCGGCTCAACGAGTCGGGGTGGCGGGTGATCGTGGCCTCCAACCAGTCTGGCGTCGGGCGGGGCCTGTTCGACATGGACACCCTCAACGCCATCAACGAAAAGATGACCAAGGCGCTCGGTCAGGTGGGCGGGCGGCTCGACGCCATCTTCTTCTGCCCCCACACGGCAGATTCCACCTGCGACTGCCGCAAACCCAAGCCGGGCATGTTCTTGCAGATCGCCGAGCGCTTCAATGCCGAAATGAAAGGTGTGCCGGTCGTCGGCGACAGCCTGCGCGATCTCCAGGCCGGCGTGGCGGTGGGCTGCAGGCCCTACCTCGTACTGACCGGCAAGGGCAGCAAGACCAAGTCGGATCCCGATCTGCCCGAAGGCACCCAGATCTTTCCCGACCTGGCCGCCGTCGCCGCGCAGCTTACGGCCTGAGTGCCGGCGGGCAGGGCGTTCGCCGCCGAGCCTGTGTCTTTGCCAATCCGGTCGATCGTCGCCCGGACGATTTACTTAGCCGTTCTGAAAGGCCGTTTCCTGTGGTGCTGATCCGCAACATCCTGTTCATGCTGGCCCTCGCCATTTTCACGCCGCTCTACGCGCTGATCGCGATGGCCTGCTTTCCCTTCGGCCCGAAGCTGCGCCACCGCATCATCCGCGGCTGGCCCCACATCATGGCCTGGGTGGTGAAGCATGTGCTGGGCATTCCCTACCGTCTGATCGGCGCCGAGAACATTCCGGCGGGGCCGGCAATCGTCATGTCCAAGCACATGTCGGCGTGGGAAACCATCATGCTGCAGGACATCTTTCCGCCGATGGTCTTCGTGATGAAGCGGGAAATCCACAAGCTGCCCTTCTTCGGCTGGGGCATTGCCCAGATGCCGATGATCGCCATCGACCGCTCGGCCGGCAAGGATGCCCTCACGCAGGTCGAAGAGCAGGGCCGCGACCGCCTTGGTCATGGCTTCTGGGTCACGATCTTCCCCGAAGGCACGCGCGTGGCGCCGGGCAGCAAGAAGCGCTACAAGGCCGGCGGTTCATGGCTGGCGGCACAAACCGGCGCGCCGGTGGTGCCGGTGGCCCACAATGCCGGCGAGTTCTGGCCGCGCAATGCCTTCCTCAAGACGCCCGGTGAAGTCGTCGTGAGTATCGGGCCGGTGATCGAAACCACGGGCCTCTCGGCGGACGAGATCAACACCCGCGTGCAAACCTGGGTCGAGGGCGAGATGCGCCGTCTCTTCCCCCATCACTACCGTTCGCTCACGCCCAAAAAGGAGAAGGCCGAGGCGTGAGCGCACCGGCTGTCGAATCCCGCGAGATCGTTCTGGGTGGCCTGCGGGTCGCCTACACCTTGCGACGCAGCGTGCGCAAAACCCTGGGGCTGCGCATCGATTCGCGCGGGCTGACGGTCGGTGTGCCGCTGCGGGTGGGGTTACGCGAGGTCGAGGCCTTTATCCGCAGCCATGCCGAGTGGGTGATCGACAAGCTCAGGAGCCGTCCGGTCGCCGAGGCCCAGGCCGCCTTCGATATCAGCGACGGCGCGGCGATTCCCCTCCTGGGCGATGCCTGGCATCTGCGTCTGGCCAGTGGCAACAACCGCGTGCTGTGGCATGAGGGCGGGCCGCAACGGGTGGTCGAGCTTGCGCTGCGGAGCGGCGGCGACGCGCGCAAGCTGTTGTTGCGGGGCTTGCAACAAAGAGGCCTCGATCTGTTCAAAAACCGGGTGGAGGAGTTCTGCCTGCGCCTTGGCCGGCCGGTTCCTGCGGTGAGCCTGTCGAGCGCCCGCACCCGCTGGGGCAGTTGCAGCAGCCGCAGCGGCATCCGCCTGCACTGGCGGCTGATCCACTTGCCTCTGGGCCTGATCGATTACGTGGTGGCCCACGAGGTGGCCCACCTGGTCGAGATGAATCATTCGCCGCGTTTCTGGTCAGTGGTGGAGTCGCTCTACCCCGACCATCTCGCCGCCCGCAAGGCGCTCCGGCAGGTGGCGCCGTCCCTTCCCAACATCTGAACCAAGGAAATTTCCATGCGTATCCTGCACACCATGCTTCGCGTCGGCGATCTCGACCGCTCCATCGCCTTTTATACCGAAGTGCTCGGCATGCGCCTGTTGCGCCGCACCGATTACCCGACGGGCAAGTTCACGCTGGCCTTCGTCGGCTACCAGGATGAATCCGAGGCGGCCGCGCTGGAGCTGACCCACAACTGGGGGGTCGAATCCTACGAGCTGGGCAATGCCTACGGCCACGTGGCCCTGGAAGTGCCCGATGCCTACGCGGCCTGCGCAGCGATCAAGGCGCGTGGCGGCAAGGTGGTGCGTGAAGCCGGCCCGATGCAGCACGGCACAACGGTGATCGCCTTCGTCGAAGACCCGGACGGCTACAAGGTGGAGCTGATCCAGGCGAAGTCCTGAGAATTGTCTGGCCCCGCCACGCGGGGATGCTTTCGGTGCTATTGACCCGGCCCTTTGATTCCTTGCCACCGTTCGGGCTGAGCGTGTGGTGGCTATTCAATGACCGGGTTGATGAGTCTCCCGAGGCTGTTCTGCTTGCTTTGCGACAAGGAATGGTCACGGATGATTTGTAGGGGCGACTTCAGTCGCCCTCGGCGCGCTGAATTACAGGCAAGTCGTTGATCAGAGTCCGCGGGCGACTGAAGTCGCCCCCACAGTCTGCCGCGCCGCCTCTGCCTTTCGACAAGTTAATTAATGGCCGGGTCAATAAAAAAACCGCACTCTTGATTGGAGAGGGCGGTTTTTTTTATTCGAACCCGCGGTGGGCGGGCCGTGCGTCAGGGCCTTATCTGCCCGCGATGCTTCCTATTTTTCCAGCCCGAAGGCTTTGCGCAGCGCAGCGAGTTCGCGGCGCAGCTCGTCGCAGGCGGCGGGGGCGGCGGCCATGTTCTTCTCGCGCCCGAGGCGCTCCAGTTTTTGGGCGCTGGCCTGGGCGCGGGTGGCGCAGAAGTTGGCGACGGCGCCCTTGAGGGCGTGGGCGGCGTTGTGCAGGGCGTCTGCGTCAAGTCTGGCGATGGCGGTATCGATGTCGGCGACGAGGCGCGGTTCGTCTTCGGCGTACATCTGGATGAGCTGTTCGAGGAGTTCCTCGTCGCCACCGAGGTTGAACAGCACCTGCTCCCGTTCGAAGACCGGGCCGGTTATCAACGTGGGTTCGTGCGGCGGCGGTGGGGCCGGATCGTTGTGGTCGGTGAGCTGGTTCAGGAGGGTGACCAGAACCGGTGCGTGCACCGGCTTGGAGAGATAGCCATCCATGCCGGCTTCGATGCAGAGTTCCCGGTCGCCCTTCATGGCGCGGGCGGTCATGGCCACGATCGGTGTGTGCGGGGCGCCGGCGCTTTC
>JADKKC010000062.1 GCA_016720685.1 Zoogloea sp. | reverse complement strand
CAGGGCCAGAAGCGCCGCGTTGCGCTGGCCCGCCTGCTGTGCAGCCAGGCACGCCTGTGGATCCTCGACGAACCCTTCGTCGCCCTCGACGTGGCGGCGGTCGACCTTCTGTGCGGCATCCTCGACGAGCACCTCGCCCGCGGCGGCATGCTGTTGTTCACCAGCCACCAGGCCGTGCATCTGGCCGGCACCGGGTCCAGCCTGAGGCTCGGCAAATGAACGCCTTCATCGCCATCGTCCGTCGCGATCTGCTGCTTGCCGCACGGCGCAAGAGCGAGGTGTTCACCGCACTGTTCTTCTTCATGATCGTGGTCAGCCTGTTTCCCCTCGGCATCGGGCCGGAAACCGCGCTGCTGCGACGCATCGCCCCGGGCGTGCTGTGGGTGGCGGCACTGCTGGCGGCCATGCTCTCGCTCAACCGCCTGTTCGCCGCCGATCACCAGGACGGCACCCTCGAACAAATGGCCCTGTCGCCCACCCCGCTGGCCCTGCTGGTCAGCGGCAAGGTCCTCGCCCACTGGCTCACCGCCGGCCTGCCGCTGGTTCTGCTGGCACCGGTGCTGGGCCTGCAGTTCGATCTGTCGGCCCGGGCGCTGGGCGTATTGATGCTGTCGCTGCTCCTCGGCACGCCGCTCCTGTCACTGATCGGCGCAATCGGCGCGGCGCTCACCCTGGGCCTGCGGGGCGGCGGGGTGTTGCTGTCGCTGCTGGTGCTGCCCCTGTATATTCCAGCCCTGATCTTCGGCGCCGGGGCGGTAGAGGCGGACATGGCGGGCCTTGGCGCCGGCGGCCACCTGTCGCTGCTGGGGGCGCTGCTGGCTCTGGGTGTTTTCTTTGCTCCATGGGCCGCCACCGCGGCCTTGCGCATTGCGCTCGAATAGCCCGGCAAGCCCGGCCCGCGCCCCGCCCGGTCGCCGTCGCACTGCATTGCACAAAAGGTGGCATTAAGCTTCAATCCTTACCCTTTGCCGGACACGGGCCTGCACCGCCCGGCGGCAGTTCAATCAACCGGATTCGCCCCATGAGTCAGCGTCTCGTAAACTGGTTCAAGTTTGCCTCCCCGGCCAGCTTCTACCCTTTGGCGGGCAACGTCATTCCATGGCTGGGCGTGCTCGCGGTGCTGCTCTCAGTGGCGGGGCTCGCGCTGGGTTTGTTGATCGCACCGACCGACGCCCAGCAAGGCGATGCTTACCGCATCATCTTCATACACGTGCCCGCCGCATGGATGTCGATGGTCGTCTATCTGGTGATGGCCTTCTGGGCCGCGATCGGCATCACCTTCAATGCCCGCCTGTCCGGGATGTTGGCCAGCGCGCTGGCGCCGTCCGGCGCGCTGATGACGTTCATCGCGCTGTGGACCGGCGCGCTCTGGGGCAAGCCCATGTGGGGCGCCTGGTGGGTGTGGGACGCACGCCTCACCTCCGAACTGATCCTGTTCTTCCTCTACGTGGGCTATATCGCCCTCACCGCCGCCATCGACGACCCGCGCCGCGCCGACAAGGCCGGTGCCATCGTGGCGCTGGTGGGCGTGGTGAACGTGCCGATCATCTACTTCTCGGTGAAGTGGTGGAACACCCTGCACCAGGGCGCCTCGGTGTCGCTCACCAAGGCGCCGTCCATGGCCACCACGATGCTGTGGGGCATGCTGATCATGGCACTGGCCTTCTGGATGTACAGCATCGCGATTGCCCTGGCCCGGGTCCGGGCGATCATCCTCGAGCGGGAGCGGCACGCCCAGTGGGTGAACGCCGGACTGGGGAACGAGCGCGCGCGATGCCGGAAGGACCCACTGGGGCAGCTCGCCGAGTTTGTCGCGATGGGCGGCTACGGGCTCTATGTGTGGGGATGTTTCGGCGTCACCGCCTGCCGGCTTGATCGATACCGAACTGCGCGGCCGCCGCCGCCGGCGCCGGCCCGGACACCAGGACCCATGGCGCCGACCGGGACGGTAAAGACCGATCATGAAACCCAGAACCAAGCGAGGCTTGGCCATCGTCATCGGTCTGGCCGCGTTGGGCATCGCGAGCGCGCTGGTGCTCAACGCATTCAAGAGCAACATGGTGTTCTTTTTCAGCCCCACGCAGGTCGCCTCCAACGAGGCTCCCCGGGAACGCAGCTTCCGCATCGGCGGGCTGGTCGAGCAAGGCAGCATCGTGCGTGACGACAACGCCGCCCAGCATTTGTCGTCACCGACCTGGCCAAGGAAATCCCGGTCACCTACAAGGGCATCCTCCCGGATCTCTTCAGCGAGGGCAAAGGCGTGGTCGCCCAGGGCGAACTCGGGCCGGACGGGCAATTCTCCGCCGCTGAAGTGCTCGCCAAGCACGACGAGAACTACATGCCGCCGGAAGCCGCCGAGCACTGCCAGGCCCAAGGCGCGGCCGCCCCGGCAGCCCCCCGAAGCCACCGGAGCCCCTCCCCATGATCCCGGAAATCGGCAGTTTCGTCCTCGTCCTCGCCCTGCTTGTCGCCATCGTGCAGGGCACCCTGCCGCTGATCGGCGCCCAGCGCGGCATTCCCGCCTGGATTGCGCTGGCGCGGCCGGCATCGAGCATCCTGTTCCTGCTCATTGCCATCGCCTTCTGCTGCCTCACCGCCTTCATCGACAACGATTTCTCGGTGCTCTACGTCGCCCAGCACTCCAACTCGCGCCTGCCGATCGAATACCGCATTGCCGGCGTGTGGGGCGGTCACGAAGGCTCGCTGCTGCTGTGGGTGCTGATGCTGTCGCTGTGGGCGCTGGCCGTGGCGGCCTTTTCGCGCAGCCTGCCGGACGACATGGTGGCCCGCGTGGAGGGCGTGCTCGGCCTCGTCGCCGCGGGCTTCCTGCTGTTCATCCTGGCCACCTCCAGCCCCTTCGAACGCCTGCTGCCCGCCGCCGAAGACGGCCGTGACCTCAACCCGCTCCTGCAGGATCCGGGCCTGATTTTCCACCCGCCCATGCTCTACATGGGCTACGTGGGCTTCTCGGTGGCCTTCGCCTTTGCGATTGCGGCCTTGCTGTCGGGCCGCCTCGACGCCGCCTGGGCGCGCTGGTCGCGGCCCTGGACCACCGCAGCCTGGATCTTCCTCACCCTGGGCATCGGCCTCGGCTCCATCTGGGCCTACTACGAACTGGGCTGGGGCGGCTGGTGGTTCTGGGATCCGGTCGAAAACGCCTCCTTCATGCCCTGGCTGGTCGGCACCGCGCTGATCCACTCGCTGGCCGTCACCGAAAAACGCGGCAGCTTCAAGAACTGGACCGTACTGCTCGCCATCGGCGCCTTCTCGCTGTCGCTGCTCGGCACCTTCCTGGTGCGCTCGGGCGTGCTGAGTTCGGTGCACGCCTTTGCATCCGACCCCAAACGCGGCATTTTCATCCTGGTGTTCCTGGCGGTGGTCGTCGGCGCCTCGCTCACGCTGTTCGCCTGGCGCGCGCCCAAGGTCAGCCTGGGCGGCAGCGTTTGCGCTGGTGTCCCGTGAAACCCTGCTGCTGATCAACAACGTGCTGTTGCTGTCCGCCGCCGCGGTGCTGCTCGGCACGCTCTACCCGCTGGTGATCGACGCGCTCAACCTGGGCAAGCTGTCGGTCGGCCCGCCCTATTTCAACGCGGTGTTCGCCCCGCTGATGGTGCCGCTGCTGTTCCTGATGGCAGTGGGCCCGGTGGCGCGCTGGAAGCAGGCCAATATTGCCGACATCGTCCGCCCGCTGCGCGTGGCCTTCGCGCCAGGCTGGCGGTGATCGCAGCGTTGGCGCTGGCACGGCCGCCGATGGTCGGCTTCGGCCTGGCGCTGGCGGCCTCTGGATTGCCAGCTCCTGCGGTGGACCTGGTCGCGCTGCGCGAGTCCAAGGCCACTGGCGGCGCTCTGCGCGCACGCGCGCTTCTAGGGGCATGCGCTGGCCCACCTGGGCGTGGCGGTGTTCATGGTCGGCGTCACCGTGGTCAGCGGCCTACCAGGAACCGAGCGACGTGCGCATGGCGCCCGGCGACACCGTTGCCGCCGGCAGCTACACGATCCGCTTCCTGGGCGTCGACGACGCACCCGGCCCCAACTACACCGCCGCCCGCGGCAACCTCGAGCTGCTCAAGGACGGCGCGCTGGTGATGCCCCTGCACCCCGAAAAGCGCAAATACCTCTCGTCGGCCATGCCCATGACCGAAGCCTTCATCGATCCCGGCCTGACCCGCGACATCTACGTTTCCCTCGGCGACCCGCTGGAAGGCGGCGACAAGGCCTGGAGCGTGCGCGTGTATTACAAACCCTTTGTCAGCTGGATCTGGGCCGGCGCGGTCTTCATGGCGCTCGGCGGCCTGCTGGCAGCCAGCGATCGGCGCTACCGCCTCAAATCGAAAGCCGCCAGCGCAAGCCGCCTGGCCAGCACCCCGGAGCCGCATCTTGAAACGCTTCCTGATTCCCCTCGGCATCTTCCTGGTGCTGGTGGTCTTCCTCGCCATCGGCCTCAACCGTGACCCCCATGAGGTGCCCTCGCCGCTGGTCGGCAAGCCCGCGCCCGAATTCCGTCTCGAACAGCTCGGCGCCGCCGGAAAAACCTTCTCCCCGGCCGACATGCGCGGCCAGGTCTGGCTGCTCAACGTGTGGGCGTCGTGGTGCGTCTCGTGCCGTGCAGAGCACCCGCTGCTGGTGGCCTTCGCCAAGCAGGGCGGCGTCCCCATCGTCGGCCTCAACTACAAGGAAGTGCGCGGCGACGGCGAAACCGACGTGAAAAAACTCGCAGCCGGCGCAGAAGCCAGCCTCACCCGCCAGCGCGCCGATGCCTGGCTCACCCGCCACGGCAACCCTTACACCCTGTCGGTGCTCGACATGGATGGCCGGGTCGGCATCGACTACGGCGTGTACGGCGTGCCGGAAACCTACCTGATCGACAA
>JADKKC010000061.1 GCA_016720685.1 Zoogloea sp. | reverse complement strand
TTGGCACGTTCAAACCGATTGGAGAAATCAGCAACAATATCTCTTGCGTGAGTCTTGTTGTTGCAGCGCCCCAACACATCTTTAAGCTCTTGCAGCTCCACTTGAAACGCGTGCCTCAATTCAGCCGTGTCCTCTCGAAAGCGAAGAACGGTATCAATAGGTACTAATTCCAAGGATTCCGGCAACAAATCGTCAATAGCAAGATTCGCCAGATAGGCATCGGCTTGCTCAGCATAGACCTGCTCGGTGAAATTCCCGCTTGCGGCGAAATAACTCCCAACTGCCCAGTAGTCTGACGATTCAGTTGTCATGTCTAGGCCACGGCGATTGGCAACAGATGTGGCCAGATAGAACATGTATCCGCCGGCTAGTTCGTGCGGCACCTCAAGAAAACCGTCGGCTGTTAGTCGGTGTGCCAGCTGTTCAAACAATGGAACAAGTTTTGCGTCGATCTTGTCTGGATTGATGCGTGTAAATGTTTCAGTCGAAAAACCCGCGGGCCATACCAACCTGTTATTTGGATCGTTCCGCTTCGCATAGAAGTCAAGAAACGAATGTGCAGCTTGAGACTTCTCCTGCTCGTCTACCGATAGGTCTTGAAGCGCACCAGTTGATGCTGCTTCTCGGACTTCTGAAGTGTCTTGCGGAGAGTAGCCTTGCGGAACAATCCGATAAATGCGGTCCCACACCAATAACGCACGCTTCAAAGCCTCAATGTCGTTAAATTCAATTGTTGGATAGTGAAGTGCTTGTGTCATTGGCAGCCGATCAAATCGATGTGGTGACTACGATGCCGAACGACCAAGGTAAGGGGACGGTCTGCATCGCTTGCATCCCGCCCCTTGACCGATTTGTTAGGCGTAGTGCCCCAATGTTTTCGTTGCACTTCAAGGTTGAACCTACGCGTGAGAGGGGGGAATTCAAAACTCGACTCTGAATATTGCTGCATTCGGAGATGAGTCGTTACATGAAAATTGATCCCCTACTAGATTAATGTAATTCGGCGTGGTCATTGTATTTGGGTGCTGCCCAGTGACCGCTCTAAGAATGACGTATGAAGGGTTCGAAATTTTCACGGTGCCCGCATGCTTATCTACTGCTTCGAACTGAAATATTTCCCAATCTTCAGGATTCCCTGCCGCTTTTCCATCTTCATTCCAGTATTGAAGAGGACCGCCTCCACGGTTAATGGCCTGCCAACACTTATTAGTACCGGGCAAATAAATCCAGTATCCGTGGATATCAACGGGATGCCCATCATATTTGCAGGTAGCGCCCAAGCCGTAGTCGCCAAGTCGTTGGAGTGTTCGACAATCTGAAATCCTGGCTGAAATATAGGCCCCCCACCTGTGCGATAAGCTTAAGATCGTTCGCGTATTGCCCAGCTATGAGATCATCGTATTTGCTCATTGAAATACTCCTTTTGGGTAAAATTAAGGGGCGTTGACATGCAAACTGGTGAGCGATCGCCTAACAATTATTCAGGCGCAAAAACGTCAGCGTCATTTCAAATAATAAGGACACAATTGAGTCGCCTGTAAGCTTTTGAATGGCTTGGAGATTATCTGATGCTGGTTTCCAGATCAATCAACAAGCATACGGATAGCGCCAATGTCCGCTAAGGAGCGATCTTCTGAGTGACCGGTGATGGCCGGGTTGAGGCAGTGAGGTCATCAATTTGCTCGCCGAATACCGGCCATTCAATTCGATCACCGAGCACACCACCAGCAGAAATTGAAACGTAACCCTGACCGGCAGGTTGTGGCCGGTGGCTGAAGTACAGGGCGGCGCGGCCAACGGCTGGTCCAGGCCGGAAACCCGCCGTTCAGGCAAGAAACTGGATTCCAGCTAGTGAAAGGCTGCTTTTGCTTGGCGTGACCAACCAGCGAACGTCAGCTTACATTTCTTGCCAATGACGGCAATGGGCACCCTGCTGCCGCACAAATAAAACAGGGCTGAGCGGCAGCAAACGGAGTAGACCCGCCGCTGGCTATGCATTTGTCAGCAGTCCGGTATCAGCCTGAAGCAGGCATAGAGGCTGCACTGCCTTACGGTTCGCAGTTGGCCTACCTGCGCATTCAGTTGTGGCGGTATCGTTGCGTTGCACCTTGGTGGATTGCAATCGGAACCACCGGCGGGTTTGCGAATGGAACGGCTGGTGGTTTTCACCGGAATACACAGACCGTGAAGTCCCCTCCATGAAGCGGCCATCGACCCTAATCGCCAACCAAAGACACAGTGCTTTCGAGGGCTTCCGGCGATCGTGCGCTGGCGTCGGCCTCCGTCCGATCGACCGCCGCGTCGCGTTCCGGACCGGGTTCGTCCGCGCCATCCGGTGCACCCACGGCTTCGGCCTCTTGCCGGTTTGGCCCGCTGCGGTCTTCGACATCGTGCGCGTCCAGAGCATTCATCCGCCGCCGCAACCCCATCGCAAAGTTTCGCGCACCGTTGGCGACATCGCGCACCTGCCGTTTAAGACCCGCGCGCTGGATGTCGACGGCCTTGGTGGTAATCACCTCGTGAATCTCCAGGGTCTGCAGCAAGGGCATCAGTTGGTCGAGTTTGCCCAGCACCTCCAGGAAGCGTCGACCGATGGACGACAACACATGGACGTCCACATCGAGCGGCACGGTGTCGTAGGTCGCCGTGCTGGTGATGCCATGGACCTTGAATAGTGCTTCGGCACCGTCGATGGCTTTATTGAGGTTCTCGGTCACTGCGTCCATCTGGGCTCGAATGGCCTCCTCGACCTTGGCGACGTCCTCGTGGTCGAGCCGCGTGCGGGCGATCACCGAGATGAAGTGGGTGTTGAGTTGCAGCGTGTTGAACAGCCGCGCGAAGAAGCGCTTGCCCTCGGCGCTGGTGAAGCGCGTCGGCATCTTCAGGCTGGCCGCCTCGACGCGTCGGAAGTCGGCCTTGGCCTCCTTGGCGAGAATGCGGGCGTTGACGGCCCCCTGGTCTCACCTTGACGATCTGGATCTCCGACATGCCGTGCTCCTCGAAATACCGCGTTCGGGCGATCATCCGCAGCAGCATGCTCATTCGCCACCGGAAATGGCCGTCACCTGAGGGGCCTTTCGGCAATCGGCCCCGATTCGGGCAGGTTTTCGGGATTGACCTGGCCATCCGGTGGCACTACCTTTACGTCATGCAGCAGCTGGCCCTGCATTCAAACAAGGCAAGCCCTGGAGTTTCCTTTCTGTCGCGTATGCCATCGGCTTCACCGGTGCCGCGTGCGCCGATTTTGCCGGCACCGATATGGGTGCCTGTCGCACCCATGCCATCGAGGCAAGTTTTCGAGGCAGGGGCGAGGCGCTTCCAATGGTTCCGTAAGCACCCCTCCCCCGAAAGCCTTCCTCGATCGGTAGCTGGCACACCGATCACGGCGGTTGTCACCGGCCGTTCAAGCCAGCCCTGGAGCTTCTTCCCATAGCGCCGTTCCGCCCGTAGCGGGCCGGCCGTTTCTCACCCCACGGGGGCATATGCCCCCACCCGTGGTGCGCGTTGCCTCCAACTTTTCCTGGAGCCAACGATGCTGAATCCGAGCGTATCCCCCCGAGTTTCCCGTCCCACGCCCGTGGGCCCAGTTTTCCCGTCCATGGTAGCCACCTCGCGCCACCGTCCGGCGGCGATCCCCGATCGCGCAGCCCTGGACGTTTTGCTCGACGGCGAGGATGCGCCCGTCGAATGGAGCGAGGAAGACATCGTCTTCCTGCATTGGCGCCTGCTGCAGGAAGTCAGCCAACTGGCCGACCCGGCGACGCCCCTGGCAGAAAAGTTCGACACCCTGCGCTGGGTGTTCAGCGAACGCGAGAAGGACGGCCTGCCGTTCTCCTTCGTGAGTTGCCTACGTGTCGTCGGCTGCAGCCCGCTGTCGCCGATCGCTTACTGCGGTCGGGTCGACGCGGAGGAAGTTCGCGACCTCATCCGCCACAGCCTGAAGGCCTGGTTCAACGCCACGCTCGAGCGCTACCCCGACTGGGTGTGCGACGCCGTCGTCCACAACCCCGCATGGGTCGAGGCCCGACTCGCCAAGAACCCCCAGTGGATCAACGAGCAAATCAAGCGGATGGCGGTACAGGGCGACCTGTTCGCCTGATGCCGTCTCACATTTTCGGGCTTGTCGCCAACGCGAAAGCCTCACCCCTTCAAGGAGTCGTCATGACCACTTTCAAGGATGTCCTGGGCCTGCTGGCGATCTTCGTCGCCTACGGCATCGTCGGACGCATGGATTATGAAGACGCGGTAGGGCTGGAACAGATTATCAAGGAACGGCATCACGCCGACTGTCTGATGACGACGCCAGCCGACCGCGAAGCCCTGGCGCGGATCAACGATCTGCCCTTCGATCCATCTACCCGTCGCACGGACGCAGCCGCGCCCGAAGACGGGCAGCCCTGCGCGTCGCGCGTGCTGTAAGGAGGCCGCCATGCATACCCAAACGCGCATCGCGCACGACGCCCCTTCCCTGCTGACCGTTCAGGCGCCGAAAGACATCGAGTTCCTGGTCAAGGAAAGCGAAATCCTCACCGGTCGGGCCGGCCGCACCTTCGTCATCGCCGGCGCCGACTGGCTGGCCTACCGGGTGCATTGGCATCCGATCGGCCTGAAAGTCGAACGGCTCGATGCCGAGGGCCGGGTCCTCAGTGGGGTTCATTCCACCCAGCACCTGCTGCCCCGGGAGTTCCTCGGACACAGCTTGATGGAGGCCCTGGCCGCCGGTCAGTTGTTTACCCCGCCGATCCGCCGTCTCGGCTGACCGATCGTTCTTCCCCCCTTGGCGGGCCCGTCCCGCCGGGGCCGGGTTCCGCCTGCACTCATGGAGCACATCATGCAGATACAGGTTCAAATCAACGAGGAAGGCGCGCTGCGCAACCAGCGCTATGCCTTCACCGACCGTTTTACGCTCGTCTCCGAGTTGTTGCAGAACGCCCGCCGTGCCGGGGCGATGCGCATCGAGATCCATTACGACGCCACCACCCAAATGCTGCGGGTGGAAGACGATGGCCGAGGCCTCGACGACTTCCAAAAGCTCCTGAGCTTCCACGAGTCGGGTTGGGATGCGGCCACCAGTGCCGAGGAGCGCCCTTTCGGGGTGGGCTTCTCGAAGTGCCTGTATGCCGCCACGCGCTGCATCGTCGCCTCAAAGCATCAGCGTGTCGACATCGACACCGCGGCGGCGCTGGCCAAGGCGTCCATCGAGGTAGAGCCCATCACCGAAGCCATTGCCGGTACCCGGATCGAGTTGCACGGCGTTGACCTGCCCGACTTGGGCAATCGCATCGAGAGCTTGTGCCTGGGTTTTCCGGTGGAGGTGCTGTTCAACGGCAAGCCGCTGGGCACGGTCCACCTCACCGGCACGCGGGATGGCAAGTTCAGCTACAACACCCTGGGTCTTCCTGCAGGGCTTCTGCGTCATGAAGCCCAACTATTGCCCGTTCGACGAGGTCAATATCGTGCACCTGGATTCGCGCCAGTTCGTGGCGCGCCTGCCGGATCGCGACAAGTTGATCGACGAGGACGTACAAAGAAAGCGGATCGATACCGAGTTGAAGGCCTGCTGGCGGCAGACGCTAGAGGTCGCCAAGGCCCAGCTTTCGCCCGAACGCTTCGTCGCAATCTACTATGCGGCGATGCGCGCCTGGGGACATTGGGACCTGCTCAACGATCTGGATGTACTGCCGGTCGAATTGTTCGATGAGATCGTCGGCTATCCGATCCAGGACGACGACCGAAGCTATGTCCGGCAAGTTGCCGTAGCCCCACCCCGCCAAGCCGTCGAAAGCGGCGCGGTGACCCTGGTCTCCCTCGACTGGTTGGACGACGACAATGCGGCGCGCTGGATGTTGGCCCGGGCCAAGGGCTATCTGCTCTTCGATTGGATCGGCCTGAGCTCCGAGCACTGGGCATGGCGCCACGTGCGTTTCTGGACCGGAAACGGTGCAGGTCGAGGCGGTGTCCGAACAGGTCCGCGTCCAGTTGGAAGGGCGCTGGGTGTGGCCCACCGTGATCCTGTGCGAGGCCGTGCGCCTACGCGCCGGCAGCAAGGTCGTCGAAGTCACCGACAAGGGTGTCTGCCACCATGGTGTCTTGTACATCCCGGCCGGCGAGACATCCGGCGAACCGGTGCGGCAGGCCTCGTCCTTCATCGACGAGAACGACCAGTTCCTCGCTTCGGACCTGGACGCGGACCGCGACGCGCTGGCGGACCTCATCCGTCGCCTGCGTTCGGTCGATCCGGTGCAGACGCTGGACTCGCTGCTGCAGGAATTGCGGCTGGGCCGGTATCCCCTGCTGCACGGCAAGGCCTTCCGGTCACCGTGGGTGTGGGTGCTGCGCCCGGCCATTCGGTGACCCCGGTTGCCGAAGCGGGTTCTGCCAATGCGGGAGCTGGCCATGCAGGATCGTGAGTACGCGGCCCGCATCGAAGCGGTCAAGCAGCGTGCCCATGGCCGGTGGACGGAAATCCTGGCGAGCTTGGGCGTGGATGAACGCATTCTCAAGCGGCGCAACCTGCCTTGCCCCTTGTGCGGTGGCACGGATCGGTTCCAGTACACCGACAAGTTCAGCGAGGGGAACTACCACTGCCGCCAATGCGGCCCGGGTGGCGGCTTCAAGCTGTTGCAAGCCGTCATGGGCGTGGACTTCAACACCGCGCTGCGTGACGTCGAGCGCTGCCTGGGGATGATGCCCGTGACGGCACCGTCCCGAACAAGCGAGCCTTCAGCCGAGCGCATGAAGAAGCTGGCCCAACGCATCTGGAACGAGGCAAAGCGGTAACGGTGGGCGACGAAGTCGATCGCTACCTGAGCGGACGGGGGTCTCGCCCTGCCGGTTATACCCGAAGGTGCTGCGCTTCCACCCTGCCCTAGGCTATTACCAGAAGGAAGCCGCCGGCAAGTCACGCAAGGTGGCTGAATATCCGGCGATGCTGGCCTGCATCCAGGGGTGCCGACGGCCACGCCGTGACGCTGCACCGGACCTATCTGAAGAACGGCGCCAAACTCGCCGTACCAGATGCGAAGAAGGTGCTTTCGGCTGGGATCAACGGCGCCGCGGTTCGCCTCTTCGAGGCAACCGAGGAACTGGCGGTCTGCGAAGGTATCGAGACCGGCATCGCCTTTGCATCTGGCGACCGGCAAACCGGTCTGGGCCGGGCTCAACGCCGGCAACCTGAGGAAGCTGTGGCTGCCGGACACGGTGCGCAAGGTCTGCATCTATGCCGACAACGACGCCGATGGCGACTTCGCCGGCCAGGCCTTCGCCTTCGCGCTGGCGCGCCGGTTGAAGCGGGAGGAAAAAAACAGTGGTCGGCGGCAGGTGCGGGTGTTCCTGCCCAAGCATGCCGGCACCGACTGGGCCGATGTCTGGCGCCAACGCCTGGAAGCCCGGAGCGCCGCGTGCGGCATGAATGTTTGATGAAGGGTGCGGCCAGTCGGCTGCACCCGCTTTTTCAGCGGCACTGCATCAGGCGGTGACGGTGAAAAAGGCCCTTTGTTTGCCCTACTGGTAGTTGTCACACCCAGGCGGCGCCCCACGGCGCCGCGAAGACAGCCCTGGAGTTCCGGGGCGATTTCTAGCGCCCTTTCTGGACCGGCGACCGCTGGTCTGTCATCGACTCTGGCGGGGATGCGCGTCCGCCGAGGGGGGATGCCGTCTCCGCGTTTCTTTTCCGGCGAGGAGTTTGCTATGAAAAACGGACGTTCTCTCGTCAGCCTGGCCAGGAACTGGAGCGCCAGCTGCATTCGAAGAAGGACTTGGTCGTGCCCTCGACGCTGGTGCGTCATGCCACCGACGATCTGGGGAGCACGCGACTCGTCATCGAGGAAGGTGGCAGCCCGGTGCACTACGGTGTCACGCCGCTGGCGCGCCGCCAACTGGCGGACAAGCTGAAGATCCCGTATGCCTACTTCGAGCGCATGCGCGAAGGCCAGCCGGCCCTGCTCGATCGCAACGTGGAACACCGGCTGCAAAGCGAGGAAGAGCGGCGCATGCTGCGCACCTGGATGGTCAAGTGCGCGCCGTGCTGTCGGATCGCTACCGCCGCCTGGACAACTTCGACCGGCCGAGAGGCGTGCTGCCCATCCTGCAGCAACTGCCCGAGGTACGCTTCGAGTCGGTCGAACTGACCGAGACGAAGATGTACCTCAAATGCATCACGCCGCGCCTGAAATACGAGATGGCGCCTGGCGATGTGGTGCAGGCCGGGGTCGTGATCTCGAACTCGGAGGTCGGCCAGGGCACGCTGTCGGTGCAGCCGCTGCTGTTCCGGCTGGTGTGCAGCAATGGCTTGATCGCTGCCGACCGCTCGCTGCGCAAGACCCACGTGGGACGCGCGCTCGGTGGTGAGGATGAACGCATCCGGGTGTACCAGGACGACACCTTGCGCGCCGACGACAAAGCCTTCTTTCTCAAGGTGCGCGACGTAGTGCAGGCTGCGGTGTCGGAAGCGACCTTCCGCCAGACGGCGCAGAAGATGCAGAAGACGCTCAACATCCCGCTGGTGGGCGACCCGGTGAAGACGGTCGAGGTGCTGGCCCAGCGCTACACGCTGAACGACACCGAGCGCGCCGGCGTGCTGCGCCATCTGATTGCCGAAGGCCAGTTGTCAGGCTATGGGCTGGTCAATGCGGTGACGCATTACAGCCGAGGTCGAGGACTACGACCGCGCGACGGAGTTTGAAGACTGGGCGGCCGGCTGATCGACTTGCCGGCCCATGAATGGAAAGGCTTGCGGAAGCTGCCTGATCCAGGAAAATCGCTGAAGGCCGGGCCGGGCATCTGCCTGGCCCGGCCTTCAGCCATTCCAATACCATTATACCGAGGGCGCGCTACCCCGGCATCAGATCGAGTGGCAGTGGCCCCTCCTCCGGCGCAGCAGGCCGGCGATCGCGCTGAGGAACTGCGTCGGCTTCGCCGCCGGTGCTGGTCTGATCCGTTGAAATCGCCGCCCCTCTAACTATGCCATTTCGATACACCCGAACAATCCTCCCTGTGGCGGCTATTCCCCAGGAAACAGCTTCTGTCGGACCTTACGTGTGGCAAACGGATCGTCCTCCAGATTTTTGAACAAATGCCCCTGCCATAACACAATACCAATGACTATGCTGCTTTTTATTGCCACAACCCAATTATCATGACGGGTCGCTCATAAAACTTTCCATCTTCGATGCTCAGACACCCGTTTCAGCAGGACCAACTGGAGAACATGACCACGAGTCGCGTGACGCTTACCGATGTCGAATGGATCAACCTGAATGTGCTGGTCGTCATTCCGCGCTGGTCTCCAGTATGACCCCGCCTCGACCTGCTGCAGGTACGGGCTCAATACGGCGCAAGCCAACCATCTTCGAGAACTGAGCCTCGACGAGTTGTGGTCCTGGTAATCCACGTCGGCGACACGACCCTGTTCCCACCACGCGCCGACCTGGTGACGTTGCTGAGCACGCCGCGAGTGTTGGCGGGTTCCATGGCGCTCGTCCATCCGCCGACACCGATGGCAGGCCGGCATTAGGAGCCACGGCCCATGCCGACGCGCGGCGACCGGCACCTGCGCGCCATGCAACTGGCGAAGCAGTTAGCGGCGCTCGGCGCACGCCTGAAGACGATCCACCTCATCACCGGCATCCCGCCGCGCCAAGTGCAGAGTCTCTTCTTCCCCGATGCCCACACCATCCCGCGCGGACGCGCCCCCGACTCGGCCGATGCCGCCTTACCGCATCAGCCTGGACCGGGCCTTTCAACCTCGTCTCCTATATCGACGGCATCTGGCTGGCCAACGCACCGGCGCTGTCCGGTGCTGACCTGCCCGAGTGTGGCTGCGAGTTCATCGCCGCGGTCGGCACCGTGGCGCACCGGCGAACCTTGGCCTTCTGCAAGCTGCTGGAACGCTTTCACCGGACCATCGCATCCAAGCGTCTTACCCGGCTCGCCCGCCCTCGATATGACCGAGCGCCAACTGCATGCTCGCGCTGCTTCACAAGCTGAGCCCCGGAAGGCGATAACCTGTCGGAATAAGTGACGTTTCGGCGCGACACGCGAGATAGCCGACCTGGAGAATGGCCACTTCGCATTCTTTCCGGCATTGCCGTACCGCCATGGCAGTCACATCAACGCCTGTCACGTACCCCGCCTCCGACCCCGGTTTCGCCGCGGTGCCGGTCGAGGATCTGCTGGCCGGCGAAGGGACTGATCGCACGCATCAAGCTGTGCTACGGCATCGACCGACAGCTTGAGCGCGATGTCCTAATGCTGGTGCGCCGATACGCCGCCTGCGTGCATCTGCTGCCGGCGACCGCCGACAACTACTTCAGCAAGCCGGGCGGCCTCTTGCGGCCCGGCCTGAGACCGCTTTTTTTTCAGCCTGCAAGGGCACCGACGCACCACATTTTTCGGGGGCGGATGAGCATCTCTGGCACGCTGCCAACTAGAGCCGCGCTGGCGCCTAGCGCGCAACCTTCATCGCCGGTCTGTGTTGCGAATTGCACCGGCTGATGAGCCAATCATCGTCGCCGATGCCGCCGGCGAGGCGTGGCCGGCCTTCCTGCGGCCACTGGCCGACTGGCTGGCAACCCGGGGCAGCGAGCGCTATTTCCTGCGCTGGCGGCCCCAAGCCGTCGAGGCGCGCGGCCCGGGCCTGTTCGCCCTGCCCTAGTGGTGCCGCCCGCGGTGATGGCTGACCTGTCCGAGGGCAACGCCAGTCATCGTGCCGCATTTGCTGGCCAGCATCGGCGGCATTCCGGGTCTATCGCGACCACAACATCCTCGACGAACTGGTCCGCCGCTCGCTGGCGCTCAGTCATCGACCGCAACCTTGGTCGCCAGCGCCGACCGCTACGGTTCGCCGCAATACAAGGCTCGCACCTGGAGCGCTAACTCGGGGTCGACGCCCTGCGCCGGCTCACCAGCGGCAACTCGGCCTGGATAGCCAACCTCGAGAAGTCGCGCCTGTGGTTCGGACAGGACGGTCTGTTCCCGGTCTGGCTCTGCGCTGCCGAGGATGTTCAGCAACTGCTCGACGCCGACCAACTGGCCGGCATCCCCAAGGCGCCCGAGACGATGCTGGAACTGCTACTGGCCGTGCTGGCGTGTTCGGAAGCGGCAGCAGCGGGCCGCGCGACGTGGTCCATCCAGCCGCCCGGCGCCAGGGGCTCCGCTGGAAGCCGTCAAGCTCCCGGCCCCGGCCATTCTCATCGCGGGAATCGATCCGCCCCCGGTGACCTTGCCCCCGCACTTGAATTCAAGCCAGCGCGGGCATCTGCGCCAGTTGCGCCGCAGACCCTTCTCCCGTGCCACCGCTGGCACCCCTGAAGAGCGGCACCCAGTTGTCGCTCGATCCGCCGCCAGGCGCGCCCGCCGAGAGTGACGTCCGCGTGACACCGGTCGCGGAGACACCCGGGTCACCCCTCGGAACCGGCGACGACACCGCCTTCGGCGACATTCGTCTTGCAAGCCCCGATGCGTCTGAACCCGGTCGTTCGCGACGCCTCGGCCGATGCCGTTCGCACGCTGAACGATGGCGTGGTCCGCCCACTGTCTGCACCGTCGCCCGCGAGTATTCGTACCGCTGGAGAATTCAGGCGGCGCGGCGTCCAGCCATCCCTGGCGCATGCGTGCCTCACCGAGGCGAACCTGCTGGTGAAACCCAACCGCAATGGCCCGCCGAAGCTGTCGCGTGAATTCAACGGCAACCTGCTTCCATCGGTCAAAAATGTCGCTCGACTCCGCACTGCGTCAGCGGACTCGATATGGCGGGCTTTGCCAGCCACCGGCGGCGGGAAGCTGAGATGCTGGTACGCCGCTATGAGATGCCTGGCGCCGCGCCTACGAGGCTTATGCCGGCATCGCCTGGTGGCTGGCGCGCTTCATTCCTGGGCGGTAGGCGCAGTCTGCACGCTGCCCAACCGGCATTGGCCCTGCTGCTGGCGCTCGTCTGCTTCGCAATGGGCGTGTTGCGGGTGACCCGGACCCTGCGCATGCTGGTCTTGCGGGCGTCGCTGGGCGGGCGTGGCATCGAGGTCGTCGGTACCGACGACCTCGCTCGGTGGTGCCAGGATCCGGCCTTAGTGTTCTTGGGCTTCGGCTTTAATGGCAGCCGGTGCACGGCAGCGGCTCTACGAACTGTCCAAGGTCGACTACCGGGAGAGTTCGCTGGTATCGCCGCGCCTGTTGTGCGGTTTTTGGCTACTGCGGTCAAGCCGCGCTCGGACGCCGAGATCGGTCTGCCTTAGGCCCACGGCGTCGAACCGATTGAAAGCGGGCGCTGTACCGGCCGCTGCAGAACTTCGAGGGCGGCACCCCGCTGGTGGGAACGACGCAATCCGGCAAGCGGTGTCGCACCAAGGCGCAGCCTGATCACCCAGGCGATCCGGCGCGGCGATGTCGTCATCGTGATCGACCCAAGAACAGCCGGCAGGCTCAAACGCATCGCAAAGCAGGCCTGCCGTGACTACCGCGAAGCCGACACCTTCCCCGAGTTCCACCGGCGTTTCAAACAGGCGTGCGGATCGACTTCACCTTCAACCGGGCAAAAACCGACCAGCCCAGCTCGCGCATCCAGTCTGTGATGCCGCCTGACATCCGGTGGCGGCTCAACGCTCTGGCTGGGACGCCGTCAACGTGGTCGTGCAGGGGCCTGGATCGGGACCGGGAGGAGCGGGCCCAACCTCGTCAGGCTTCGACCAAATACATCGAGGGCGGCATCGAACCGGTGCTGGAGGAAATCGCTGCGCCGCTACTTTCGTGCCGACGCACTGCGCGGCAGGTGGCGCGAACTGCCGGGCAATGAAGCAATTGATGAACGAGGCAAAACGGGGCCAAATGAGAAGCCAGCCCGAGGCCGCAAGCTCCGGACCCGCTCGCCTATGTCGCCTTCTACGAGCACCGTGTCCCGCCCAAAGCCAGCACAACAAGGTCATCGACGCGCAGGTGCGCACGTTTCGGCAATAAACCGCGAGCACTACCAGAAGATCACGGGCCAACCTGCTGCCGGTGGTGCTGTCGATGCTGACCTCGGGCGATCTCGGCGCCAGCCTCCAGCCCGACCCGGTTCGGATGCGAAAGCGACAGGCGCCCGATCATGAACTTCGAGAAGATCGAGCGCGGCGGCCACGTGCTCTACATGCGGCTGACCCGCTGCCGGAGGCCTCTCTCTGCATCGGCCATCGGCGCGCTGGCGCTGGCCGACCCGCCGCGGCGCGCCGGCATGCGCTACAACCCGGGCGGCCACCGGCGTTATCTCGCCGTTTGTCGACGAGGTCTCCAATGCTATCAACCAGCCCCTGATCGAAATCCTGAACAAGGGGCGCCGAGGGCGGCATCTACACCACCTGCGCGATGCAGACGCCGGGCGGATCTGGCCCGGCGTGCCTTGGCAGCGAAGACGCGGCGTACGGCCCCGGGGCAACCTCGGAACAACCTGATTGCCCTGCGTGCCTGGGCGACCGGCCTACCCTGCAGGATTTTGGTGGGGTGGAGACCTTTGGCAAGACCGCCATTCACACGATGCGGGTGGGCTACAGCCTGGGCACGGATACCCACCTGGGGGACTTTTCTGCGGGGCATTCGACGCAGGTGAGCGAGAGTTTCGAGGAAATGGTGCCGGCCGACATCTTGGGCAAGCTTCCGAACCTGCAGCATTTCGCGTCGGTCTCCGGCGGCCGGACTACCAAGGGTCGCTTCCCGGATTCTCGACCCCG
>JADKKC010000060.1 GCA_016720685.1 Zoogloea sp. | reverse complement strand
CGGGTCAAGAGCCCAACTTATACCTTGGTTGAACCGTACAATAATTCTAGAATTGCTGTATATCACTTTGATTTTTATCGTTTCACCCATGCAGAAGAATTCCTTGAAGCGGGCCTGGAAGAATATTTTGAAGGCGACGGCATATGCCTGGTCGAATGGCCCAAGCTCGCGCAACCCTATCTGCCCGCGGCCGATCTCGAAATCGGACTGCGGATTTCTGCGTCCGGCGGACGCGATCTTGAGTTGCGCGCGCTGAGCACGGAGGGTCGACAATGTCTCGAAAAATTCATCTCGGCAGCGGACACACACCGCCCCTGAACCGACGCCGCTTCATCGGCGCCAGCAGCGCAGCACTGCTACTGCTGGTCAGCCGCCCCGGCCAGGCCGCCCAAACCTCTGTTCTTGCCGTGCGCGTCTGGCCGGCCAAGGATTACACGCGAATTACCCTCGAAAGCCGTGACCCGGTGGTGTTCACCCACCAGTCAGTGCGCAACCCCGAGCGACTCGTCGTAGACCTCGAAGGGGTCGAGTTGAACGACATCCTGCAATCCCTTCCTACCAAGATCACGGGGCAGGATCCTTACATCCAGCTGATCCGCGCGGGCCGCAACCGTCCCGGAGTGGTCCGCCTGGTCATCGAACTGAAGGCCGAGGTCACACCGCAGGTATTCACGCTCCGGCCGGTCGGCGAATACGGCCATCGCCTGGTACTCGATCTCTACCCGGTCGAACCGGTCGATCCCCTGCTGGCCCTGCTGGAAAAGATTTCGCCGGAAGAAGCCGCAGTTGGCGGCGCGCCGCCCCCCAAGCGCATGGAGGAAAAGCCCCGCAAGACTGCCGAGGCCCCGCCTAAATCCGAGCCAGCAGCGTCCCGCCAGGAGTCCGTCGCCGGCCATGAAGCGCAGACTCCTGCCAGCCCGGACAACGCGGACAGCATGAACCGATTGATCACCATTGCCATCGACCCGGGTCACGGCGGCGAAGACCCCGGCGCAGTCGGTGCGGCTGGCAGTTTCGAAAAACACGTCACGCTCTCGGTTGGACGCCGCCTGAAGGCAAAAATCGATGCCCAGCCCAACATGCGCGCCATGCTGACCCGCGACGCCGATTATTTCGTGCCGCTCCAGCAGCGGGTTTCGAAGGCACGCCGGGTACAGGCCGATCTTTTCGTGTCGATCCACGCGGATGCCTTCATCAGTCCCTCCGCGCGCGGAAGCTCGGTGTTCGTGCTATCCGAAAAAGGAGCATCGAGCACCGCGGCTCGCTGGCTGGCCCAGAAGGAAAACGCAGCCGACCTGATCGGCGGGGTTAACCTGGGTGTAAAGGACAGCCACCTCGCGCGCACTCTCCTCGATCTTTCGCAAACAGCCGCGATCAATGACAGCCTGAAGGTGGGCAAGGCGGTGCTGGGAGAACTCGGCGGCATCAACCGACTGCACAAGGGCGAAGTGGAGCAGGCCAGTTTTGCGGTTCTGAAGGCGCCAGACATTCCCTCCATCCTGGTAGAAACCGCCTTCATCTCCAACCCGGAAGAAGAAGCACGCCTCAACGACGAGGCCTACCAGGACCGCATGGCAGACGCCATCGTGCGCGGCCTGAGGCGCTATTTCGCGCGCAATCCGCCGATGGCAAAGTCCAAGCTGGCGCGGCTGGACTAGGGAAAAAACAGCGGCAAAAGCAGGGTCAGCGGATGCAGACCTTGCGCACCTGCTTGAGGTCGGTAATGCCGACCATGACCTTCTCGATGCCATCCTGACGCAGGGTCCGCATGCCCTCGTCGAGGGCGGCGGAAAGCAGCGTAGCCACCCGGGCACGCTCCTGAATCAAACGCTTGACCTGGTCCGTGCCCACCATCAATTCATGCAGACCGAGGCGCCCCTTGTAGCCACCGGTGCAGTGCTCGCACCCCACTGCCTCATAGAGCGTGAATTTTCCGGAGTCATCGGCATAACGCGTCCGCCAGCCGGCGAGAATATCCTCCCGTGCGCGCACCGGATCCTCCTGAAAGGCCCGGGTTTGATGCAGATCTTCAGTGTATTCGTCAAGCATGCTGCGGATTTGGTCGTCACTGGGGTAATAAGCCTTCTTGCACTTGCTGCACAGGCGCTTGGCCAGGCGCTGGGCAAGCACACCGAGCAGCGCATCGGCGAAGTTGAAGGGGTCCATCCCCATGTCCAGCAGGCGCACGATGGATTCGGGGGCACTATTGGTATGCAGGGTGCTGAACACCAGGTGCCCTGTCAGCGACGCCTCAAGGCCGATTGAAACGGTTTCCTTGTCACGCATTTCGCCGACCATGATCACATCGGGGTCGGCGCGCAGGAAGGAGCGCATGACAGTCGGAAAATCAAGACCGGCCTTGCGGTTGACCTGAACCTGGCGCAAGCCCTTTTGGGTGATTTCGACCGGATCCTCGGCGGTCCAGATCTTGGTTTCTGGTGTGTTGATGGAGCCCAGAATGGAGTGCAGCGTGGTGGTCTTGCCCGAACCGGTCGGGCCGCACACAAAGAAGATTCCGTAGGGTTTGGCGATGGTCTGCTTGAGGCGCTGGTAGTTGTTTTCCAGCAGGCCCAGTTGCTCCAGCGGTAGCGGCTCGCTGTTGGCCAGGAGCCGCATGACCACATCCTCCAGGCCGCCCGTGGTGGGCAGCGTGGCGACCCGCAACTCGATGTCGAGGGGGCCGAAGCGGCGAAACTTGATCTTTCCGTCCTGGGGCTTGCGGCGCTCCGAAATGTCAAGATCGCACATGATCTTGATTCGTGTGACGAGCGGATTGCGGTAGCTCGACGGTACTTCGATGTAAGGCACCAATGCGCCGTCCTTGCGGAAACGGATCTGGGTTTTCTCCTTGCCCGGCCGGGGCTCAATGTGGATATCAGAAGCGCCCTGCCGGTAGGCGTCGACGATGATCCGGTTGACCAGCTTGACGAGTTCATTGTCGGCCGCGGCCGAGACGTCCTCAGGCGCCAGGCTGCCATCGCTCTCTTCTTCGGCCATGTCGAACAGCAACTCGGTCACCGAGGAGTCATCGACCGATGAGCCAAAAAACTGCGCCACTGTCTGCACGAACTCGGCGTTGGTGGTCACGCAATAAATCGGGTTCGCCTTCGGAAAAACGTTCTGCACGACCCGCGAGGCGATGGCTTGCTCTGGATCCGTGACGAGGATCAGCATTCCCTCGGTGTTCTCTTCCAGAGGCAGCCACTGGGTTTGCTGGACGTAGTCGCGCTTGAGGTTCTTTAGCAGATCGAGGGGTTTGACCCGATCCTGCCGGTAAGACTCGTAGGGCACGCCGAAAAAGCGCGAAACCGCGGCACCGATGTCGGCGGGCTTGAGGTGATACTCCTCGATCAGCAATTGCTCAAGCGGTATGCCCAGCTCACGGGCCTGGCTGGTTGCAGTCTCAAGTTCGGAGCTGGTCAGGCGCGCGTCATTCACCAGGCCCTCGTACTTCGACTTGGGCTGGACGAGAGAGTGACGGCGCTGTGCGAAGGCGATCGCGAGCGTTTGCCCGAGCCCCTGAATGCCCTCCTCGGCGATCGCCGAGAAAACCTCTTCAGTGCGGCTGTTGATGAGCTGGATAACGCCGAGCACTTCGCCATCGTCCGGATTGGCGATTGGCGCGACAAGCATCTGGCGGCAACGATAGCCGGTGCGCTCATCCACCTCACGCCGGAATTCCATGCGCGTGGAGATGGCCTTGAGCTCGCGCTCGTCGTAGGCGTCGTGGATGTTGAGCATCTGGCCGTTCAGGGCGACAAAGCCGGCCACGCTGTTCTCGGCAATCGGCAGACGGATCGTACGGATGCTGTGCAGGCCTGTCTTGACCCGCGACGAGATGGTCGCGCGACTTTCGTCGACGATATAGATCGTCAGACGATCGGCTGAAAACAAGGCACAGATTTCGGCCGACAACTCGAAAATGATCTCGTCGATATTTTCGGTTGCGTGGACGCGGTTGGTAACCGCCTGGAGCCCCTTGAAAAAGGCCAGCCGGCTGGCTACCGTCGCTGACACCACTCCTGCTCACTGCGCTGCTCATAGTTATGTCATATCTGGAAAGGCAGGCTTCGTCGCAAAGAATGGCCTGCATTGGGAAAGCGGGAACAACGGCGCGACGGACGCAGACTTTAACCGGCACAAAACATGTGGACGGCCCGTGGCCGTCCCGGCAGGCGGCATCGACTAAAAAACAAATTCCAGGCCGTTGTACAAGGCCTGTGGCGTGAAACGCCCGCGGTAATTCGCAATTTCGTCCAGAGTGGTCTGCGCCCGACTCGGCTTGAGGTGGGTAATCCAGACCTCGGGGTTAGCCTTGATCCGGTCGAGAAACAGCGCCAGCAGACTGGGGCACAGATGACGGGACGCCAGCGCAAGGTCGTGCAGAGCGTCAGGGAAGGCCGTTTCGACAAGCAGATAGCGCAAATCCGGAATGTCGTTGATGGCAGCAATCAGAGGTTCGGAGTACGCCGTATCGCCGGAGAAGACAAGGCTCCCGCCCGCTCCGGACACCTGATACGCGACAGCAGGCACCGTATGCAAAGCCGGCAAAGCCGTCATCGAGCGCCCGCCACCCAGATTGGCCGTTTCGCCGGTATGCATTTCCTGGAAACGCAGAAACGGATTACCCCGATCGGGAATCGACGAGAAGTCAGGCCAGACGAGCCAATTAAAAATATGCGAGCGCAGGATGCGCAGGGTTTCTGGCGAGCCATGCACAACGATGGGCATGGAACGCGCTTCCCCCACCGTATCGACCAGCAGGGGAATCATCGCGATGTGGTCAAGATGGGCGTGCGTGACGAATACGTGATCAATGCGCAGCAACTCGTCGAACTCCAGGTCTCCGACCCCGGTTCCCGCATCGATCAAAACGTCATCATCAACCAGCAGGGCCGTCGTGCGCTGGTGCCGCCCGCCAATTCCGCCACTGCAGCCCAGAACCCGCACCTTCATCTTGTTTCCATGGAATTCCGAGACAGTTGCAGCTGGACGATCCGTCCAGGCACCGGCAAATAATCAAAAGACAGTCTGGCAGGATACGACTCAGCCAGTCCATCCGCAGCCAGAAATATCACGTTCACCCCCTAGGCAATGCCCCTGCAGGCAGTACTACGCGACCATCTGTGAGAAAAACTCCATTTTGACGCCGGCGATCTCGATGATGTCATGATCATTCAGGCGATGAGCCTGGGCATCGAGGGAGCGCCCGTTCACCACAGGAAAAATCGTTCCCTCTACGTGGGTAATGAAATACCCGTGAGGGCGCCGAGTTATGACAGCAACCTGAAAACCGGGCTTGCCCAGGGTAGTGAGCGACTTGGAAAGCTCCAGCGTCCGGCCGGCATGAGTCCCGCTCAGGATCTGGATCATCCCGAGCGCGGCTGCCGGCGGTACCGAGGATGAGCCTGCGGCCTGCGGCTCGGGCGTGGCAGGAAAATCATCCCCCGTTCCCGAAGTCTGGGCAAAGGACATCGCCTCATCCTGCTCGGACGCCACTGCACTGCTGTCCGCAATGAACTTGAGACGATACTTTCCCAGTTCGATGACATCGTTATCCTGCAATACGTGCTTCTTGACCGGCTGGCCATTCACGTAAGTACCGTTGGTACTGTTCATGTCCTCGAGAAAAGCGTCGTTCAGGATTGTCACGATAGCCGCGTGATCGCCGCTGATCGCCAGATTGTCAATCTGAATATCGTTGTGCGGCTTGCGTCCGATGGTCGTGCGCTCCTTTTCCAGCACCATCTCCTTCAGCACCAGACCATCCATGCTCAATATCAAACGGGGCATCACTATTCCTATCCGAAACCAGCCTTAACCAAGCTCGGCGCCAAGCCGCCCAAAGCGGTTTGACGACACGATGACAACCGACACATTATCCACGCCCCCCCGATCATTAGCCAGATCGACCAGATGCTCGGCAGCCAGCCGCGGATTTCCGCCCAAAGCTCCGAGCACATGAGCAATATCGGCATCGGGGAGCATTTCCGTAAGACCATCCGAACACAGCAGATACACGTCGCCGGGCTGCAGCGAGGAAATCGTCACATCCGCAACGACACAAGCTGCAACCCCCACGGCCCGCGTCAGGAGACCGCGTAGCGCAAGCGGTCCATTTGATTCGGATTCAATCATGCCCGCGTCGCACTGCGCCCGCAACACGCTGTGGTCGCGGGTAAGGCAGCTCAGCACGTCGCCCCGCAACCGATAGAGCCTTGAATCACCGACGTTACAGGTCAGCAGCGTATCGTCACGCCTGAAGCATGCCGCCACCAGCGTGGTTCCCATGCGCCTCAGTGCCGGATCGGCGCAGGCAGCAGCAAAAACCACCCGGTTCGCATCTGCCACTGCGACCCGCAAATCCCGCTCGCCAAGCGGCTCCACAAGACACTTCCGGATACGCCCGACCCAGGCATCGACTGCCAGGCGTGCCGCCACATTACCCCCGGCATGTCCGCCCATGCCGTCGGCGAGGACGGCAATGCCGAGAGCCTCATCGCAGAAAACAAAATCCTCGTTGCGCGCGCGGACACGTCCGACGTGAGACAACATCGCCATTCGCCAGCCCGCCGGAGATTCATGCTCCATCGTAGCTCATCAGAACAGGAGAGCTTTCCGACCAGGGTCCTCCCCTGGCGCATCGACACGGCCCGCCGATCCCGGGAGGGATGAGGTTGATGGCGACGATCGACAACTGCCCGAACCGGAGGCCGGGCTCAATGATTCGGTATTGAACGGAGGCATCAAAGGCTTTGAACGAAATCGACGTGCCACGAATTCTATCGTCCCCCATACAGGTAACAAGAACGTCGTACAAAATAAAAACCGCGCCCGGGCAGCTAGCCACGGGCGCGGTCTGGTTCAAGCCGGAGCCTGATCGATTACAGCATGGCCTTGAGCAGCTTGGCCATTTCGGACGGGTTACGGGTCACGGTGAAGCCGCACTCTTCCATGACAGCGAGCTTGGCATCAGCAGTGTCGGCACCGCCGGAGATCAACGCACCGGCATGGCCCATGCGCTTGCCCGCGGGTGCCGTCACACCGGCGATGAAGCCAACGATCGGCTTCTTCATGTTGGCCTTGCACCACATGGCGGCTTCGGCTTCGTCAGGACCACCGATTTCACCGATCATGATGACTGCGTCGGTATCCGGGTCATCATTGAACATGCGCATCACATCGATGTGCTTCAGACCGTTGATCGGATCCCCACCGATACCGACAGCGGAAGACTGGCCCAGACCGATTTCGGTCAGCTGGGCGACAGCTTCGTAGGTCAGGGTGCCGGAGCGGGAAACCACGCCGATGCGACCCTTGCGGTGAATGTGACCCGGCATGATGCCGATCTTGATTTCATCGGGAGTGATGAGACCCGGGCAGTTGGGGCCCAGCAGCAGGGTTTCCTTGCCACCGGCAGCAACCTTCTTCTTCATGCGGTTGCGCACTTCCAGCATGTCCCGGACGGGAATGCCTTCGGTGATGCAGATCGCGAGGTCGAGGTCGGCTTCAACGGCTTCCCAGATCGCAGCGGCAGCGCCGGCAGGCGGCACGTAGATCACGGAAACAGTGGCGCCGGTATTGGCAGCAGCTTCCTTGACGGTACCAAAGATGGGCACATCAAGAATTTTTTCGCCAGCCTTCTTGGGGTTTACACCAGCGACGAAGCAGTTCTTGCCGTTTGCGTATTCAATACACTTTTCGGTGTGAAACTGACCGGTCTTGCCGGTGATACCCTGGGTGATGACCTTGGTGTCTTTATTGATCAGGATGGACATTCAGTATCTCCTTACTTGACCGCGTCGACGATCTTCTGGGCCGCTTCGGCCATGGTGTCGGCAGCGATGATCGGGAGACCCGAATCACGCAGGATCTGCTTGCCGATGTCTTCGTTGGTGCCCTTCATGCGGACGACCAGCGGAACCGACAGGTGCACTTCCTTGGCTGCGGTGACCACGCCGGTGGCGATGGTGTCGCAGCGCATGATGCCGCCGAAGATGTTGACGAGAATGCCCTTGACCTTGGGGTTCTTGAGCATGATCTTGAAGGCTTCGGTCACTTTCTCGGTGGTGGCACCGCCGCCCACGTCGAGGAAGTTGGCGGGCTCGGCACCGAACAGCTTGATGGTGTCCATGGTAGCCATCGCCAGACCGGCACCATTCACCAGACAACCGATGTTGCCATCCAGCGAGATGTAGGCCAGATCGAACTTGGAAGCTTCGATCTCGTCTGCATCCTCTTCATCCAGATCGCGCATTTCAACGATTTCCGGATGACGGTAGAGCGCGTTCGAGTCGAAGTTGAACTTGGCGTCCAGGGCCTTGATGTTGCCGTTGCCTTCCAGGATCAGCGGGTTGATTTCCGCCAAGGAAGCATCGGTTTCCATGTAGGTCGTGTAGAGCTTCTTGAGGGTATCCACAGCCATGGCGACGGAAGCCTCGGGCACGCCGATGCCACGCGCCAGGGTCTCAGCCTGAGCGTCGGTAAGACCAACCAGCGGATCGACGAATTCCTTGAGGATCTTCTCAGGCGTGCTGTGCGCAACTTCCTCGATATCCATACCGCCCTCGGAAGACGCCATCACGGCGATCTTCTGGGTAGCACGATCGGTCAGGACGGCGACGTAATATTCCTTCTGGATGTCAGCGCCTTCCTCGATCAACAGGTTGCGCACCTTCTGGCCTTCGGGGCCGGTCTGGTGGGTGACGAGCTGCATGCCGAGGATCTGTTCAGCGTTGGCGCGCACTTCATCGAGCGAGCGGGCCAGCTTGACGCCGCCGCCCTTGCCGCGGCCACCGGCGTGAATCTGGGCCTTGACAACCCAAACCTTGCCGCCAAGTTCCTCGGCTGCCTTGACCGCCGCGTCGACGGAAATGCAGTGGAAGCCCCGCGGCGTCACGACGCCATACTTCCTCAGTAGTTCTTTTGCCTGATACTCATGAATTTTCATGGTTGCCCTTCGATCGAAGTCTTAGCCTGTTAGGCCGCTTACGCTTGGTTGATGGGACTCTTCGGGGCGGCAATTCGCCCCCCGATACCTGCGCCGTTCTCCCTCGTCCAGCGCAGACACCGGTTTTGCCCCGCGCACAACACGACACACGGCCGCGCTGCCCGAAGGGCGATCGTGCTCCGACGCGACTCCAGGCTCTCGCCGTAGAAACACCGGATTACAGATCGAACAATTATATACGAAAGCATGCGCCCGACCGATTCGGCGCTGCACCGCGGCAAGCTCACTGCTGATCGCTACCGCGATACCAGCGGGGGTAGTAGCGCATTACAGTGGGAGTAGTTGTCTCGAGGGCGTGACATCGATCGAGCTGAAAAGGTTTGTCATCCCCGTCAGCGTTGTCGCGCACGAAGGTCGCCCATGCCTGAATTGCCGCAGTCGGCAGGGAGGCCAGCAACTCGGTAAGGTGGGCGCAGCCTCGCACATCGGCAAACATTTCGCCCACCGTGCGGCGAAAGCCACGCACAAGATTAAGCCCGACCAGGCGGCGATAGGCCGGAGCGATTGTTCCACAGGCATCCGGGTAAGGCACCCATTCGGAAGAGGCCTCCGCGTCAAGGATGAAAAAATCCCGATCGACAGTTACACGTACGAAAAGGTCATGAACCGGATCACCGGCCTTTCGCACGCCGGACGCAAGAGGGTAATCAATATCCTTCTGGTCGGTCAGGCGTGCATCAAGGTCGAGGAGACCGTCATCACGTATGAAGCCCTGGATTTCAATACGACGGGAATGGATACGGGAGCGCGAAACTTGCGGGTCGGAGAGCGGCATGATGAACAAAAAATCAATTTAGGCTTAAAAACTCGTAAAAAATGCCGTTTCAGGCTTGAGTCTTCACATTCGCGGCAGCCCACGACGGACAAGACTCCGCGGCGGGCAGCAAAGTTCTTTAGAATACTGTAGCTTCGCTGCTCGCGCCTGACCTACCGATCAGCCACAAGATTAACTTTGCGTCACCTAGCCGAATTCACGACCGCCCCATTGATGAACTGCGTGCGAAAGACTCTTTTCCTGCTCGTTGCCACGCTCGCCCCACTGGGCATCCCGACCGCCGAAGCGGCCGGGCTTGGTGAAATGGTCATTTTGTCGGAGCTTGGCGAATCCTTCCGGGCCGAGGTCAAACTGATTTTTGGCCCGGGCGAAAAGCTCGATGCAAGCTGCTTCAAGCGTGTAAATCGCGTCAGCAACGACGACACGCCCTGGATCAACAACACGCGCCTGCGACTCGCCGGCGATCGCCTGATTGTCACCACGCGCGAAGTGGTAAATCACCCGTTCGCGATGCTCGGCCTGCATATTGCCTGCGACAACGAGCTGCGCCGCGACTACACAATCCTGCTCCAGCCCCCCGGTAGGCAGATCAGCCCTCCGATCGCGGCAAACGTTGCTGCTGCAGACTACACAGAACAGCCAGCTGCACCACCAGCCCGCCCCAGCACGCGCCAGCAGCGCCCTGCCAGCAGGCTCCACACCGAAGCTGCGCACGCGCCGACAACCCGCCCTGCGCGCCCACCAAAGCAGAACATCCATCAGACCGGCCCGGCTGAACCTCCCCGCCAGGACCGCCTGACACTTGGCAGCGGCGACGAAGTCGGCCGCGTGCCGCTTCGCATGAGCCTCCAGCTCGCCAATCCGCCGCGCGGCGACGAAGCAGACGGTTCTCGCCAGCAGCTGCGACAGGAACAGCGCACCCTCGCCGAAATCGACGACCGCATCGCGTCACAGCTTGAGGTAAACGAGAAAATCAAGCGTCTGGAAGAGTATCAGGCGTTGCTGAAGGAGCGGGTAACCCAGCTCGACGACAAAGCACCCGCTTCTCCAACCGCAAAGATGGCGGCCAGGCCTGGACAACCCTCTGCGCCGGCTGCAGCACCAGAGGCGTCGACCACACCTTCGAGCATTACCGAGCAGCTCAGGCAGTGGGGTCCGCCCATCGGCGGCCTGTTCGCCGTCCTGCTGGGCGGAGGGGCCCTCATGTGGCTGCGCCGTCGTCGCCCCACGGAAGTGATCGAGGATCTGGAGCCAACCACCCAGCCCGACTTCCGGATCAGCGCCCCACCATCCACAACCCAGCGCACGGCCATCCCGAAGACCCCGGAAGAAATGCGGGCGATGCCGCCAATCCAGCAGGCCGCTCCACCTCCGCCAGCTGACAATTCCGGCGAGTGGGCCGAGCCCACCTTCGCGCCTGCGCACCCGATCCCCTTTGACGAGACGGTAGACGAGCAGGATTCCGCCCTCGAACTCGCCGAAATAATGATGTCCTTCGGCCGCACTCAGGGCGCCGCCGAAACCCTGGCCGATTACATCCGCAACAATCCTCGGCAAGCGGTGAAGCCTTGGCTGAAGCTGCTTGAGGTCTACCACGTGGCCGGCATGCGCGCCGAGTTCGAAGTTCTGACGCGCCAGCTAAACAAAACCTTCAACGTCAAGATGATCGGCTGGAGCGACTTCCAGAATATCCGCTCCACACTTGATACCGTCGAGCAGATAGCCCACGTCTGCCAGCGCCTGCAAGATCTGTGGGGCACGCCGGAAGCACAGATTTACATCCACCAGATCCTGCGGGACAACCGAAATGGCACACGCCAGGGCTTCCCGCTTACGGTGGTCGAAGAACTGCTCCTGCTGCTTGCCATCCTCGACGAAGAGCTCGGCCCATGCAAACCGACCCCGGAACTCACGCTGGAGGAAATGGAGCCGCCCCCTGCTCGACCAGAACCGTCCCCCCTCGAGGCCTGAAGCCGGGACTTGGCGCAACCAAGCATCACACGGGGTTGGGCACCTCAACAAACTCCACATCAATGCCGAATACTTCGGCCAGATGGGCACCCAGCGCCTGAACACCATAGCGCTCGCTGGCGTGGTGCCCGACACCAAGGTAAGCCACCCCGGACTCACGGGCCAGATGAGTCGTCGGCTCCGAGGCCTCGCCGGATACAAAGCAATCCACACCGCTCGCAATGGCCTGCTCAAAATAACCCTGAGCACCGCCCGTACACCAGCCCACCCGCTCGACGACACGCTCCGGATCGCCCAGGATCAGCGGCTCGCGCCCAAGACGGGCAGCTATACTACGCGCCAGGTTGCCAAGCTTGACTGGCTGCGGCAAGCGTCCGTTCCAACCCAGATTCTGGTCGCCGAAACGGCCCTCCTCCAGCCAGCCCAACAGTTTGCCCAACTGGGCGTTGTTACCCCACTCGGGATGGGCATCGAGAGGCAGATGATAAGCAAACAGGTTCATGTCATTGGCAAGCAGCGTTGCCAGCCGCCGCCGACGCATGCCGGTGACGCAAGCATCTTCCCCGCGCCAGAAATAGCCGTGATGCACCAGCACCGCATCAGCCCCTCTCGCCACAGCAGCATCAAGCAGAGCCTGACTGGCTGTAACCCCGCAAACAACGCGCCTGATCGTCGTCCGACCTTCCACCTGCAGGCCGTTTGGGCAATAATCCTTAAAGCGCTCGACTTCCAGCAGCCGGTTCAGGTAGCGCTGCAATTCAGTCCGTTCCATCGCCGCTTTTCCTTATCAACATTCAGCAATTTGGCGGCGCCGATGTGCGCCGATGGCAGATTTTACGATGCATCGTCTGTGGATGATCTTTGCCCAGGCCGTCACCATATCGGTGGCAATCCTGTTCGTGATCAGCACGCTCAAGCCAGAGTGGATCGGCGAGCGGCAGACGATGCCTGCTGTCACCATCCAGGAAGCGACCCAGTCTGCATCGGCACAGAGCGGCAGGCCGGTCTCATCCTACTCGGAAGCCGCCAGACAGGCCCTTCCATCGGTAGTACATATATTTACCAGCAAGGAAGTAAAGGCTCAGCGCCACCCCTTCTCCGACGACCCACTGTTCCGCCACTTTTTCGGTGACCGGCTCGAAAACCGCCCCCAACAGCGCGCCTCCGGGCTCGGTTCAGGCGTAATTGTTTCACCGGAAGGCTACGTTCTTACCAACAACCACGTCATTGAGGCCGCCGATGAAATCGAGGTAGCTCTCAACGACGGACGCAAGCTGCCCGCGCGCATCGTCGGCCGCGACCCCGAATCCGACTTGGCCGTGCTGCAGATCAAGGCCGACGGCAAGCTTCACGCAATAACCTTCGCAGCACCTGATCCGCTCCAGGTGGGCGATGTCGTACTCGCCATCGGCAACCCCTTCGGCGTCGGCCAAACGGTAACTATGGGTATCGTCTCCGCACTTGGCCGCACCCACCTGGGAATCAACACCTTCGAAGACTTCATTCAGACTGACGCTGCAATCAACCCCGGCAACTCCGGCGGCGCATTAATCGATGCAGCCGGCCACCTTGTCGGCATCAATGCGGCGATCTACTCCCGCTCCGGCGGCTCCCTGGGCATTGGCTTCGCGATTCCTGTTTCGCTGGCCCGCAGCGTGATGGAGCAAATCATTCAGAACGGCTCGGTAACCCGTGGCTGGATTGGGGTCGAAGTCCAGGCCATCACCCCCGATCTGGCCGAATCCTTCAGCATGCCGTCAGCCGACGGCACGCTGATTTCTGGCGTAATGCGCGGCAGCCCGGCCGACCGGGCCGGCGTACGCCCGGGTGACGTACTGATTGCCGTCGAGGGCCGCAAGGTAAACGACCCTCAAGCCATGCTTGAAGCCATCGCAGCGCAGCCCCCCGGCCGCCTAGCCGTGTTCGAACTGAGGCGTGGAAAGGAAAAGCTAGAGCTGAAGGTCGAAATCGGCCGCCGTCCAGCCCTATCCCGCGGGGACTAGCCTGGGGATCATTCACCATTCTCAACCCGGCCCTTAAATATGCCCATTCTGCTATGATCCAGGCATGGACAAGATCGACGCACGCAAACTTGGGGCCGAGGGGCGGGACACGCTCCGGAAGATGGTGATTCGACTGCGCACGCAGTCCGGGCTGAAGGCGGCCGAGCTGGCGACAATTGCCGGCGTGCACGTCCGAACGGTCGAAGGCTGGCTGAGAAAGGCGCGTGCGGCAGGGGCGGGGAGCTTGGTGGAGAAGACCCGAGGGCGTCAGCCCGGAATGTGTCGAAAGATGACGATGGCGCAGGAAGTGTGGATTCGCCAGCGCATCGTCGGCGCGCTCCCGGCGCAGATGTCGCTGCCCTTTGCGTTGTGGACGCGGCGGGCGATTCAGGCGCTGATCAAGGCCCAGTTCGGCGTCGAACTGTCCGACCGGCTGGTGGGGAAATACCTCGCACGCTGGGGCTATACCGCGCAGCGTCCGGTCAAGCGCGCGCTGGAGCAGTGCCCCGAACGGGTCCAGCGCTGGCTGCGGGAGACCTATCCCGCGATTGCCGCCCGCGCCAAGGCCGAAGGGGCCGCGATCTACTGGGCCGACGAGACGGCGGTCAAGGAGGACGCGCACTGGATTCGCGGCTTTGCGCCCGCCGGGCGCACCCCGGTGCTGGAAATGCCCGCTCGCTGGGGCAAGCTGTCAATGATCTCGGCCATCACCAATCGCGGCGAGATCAGTTTCCAGATCGTCGAAGGCACCATCAATGCCGAGCGCTTCATCGAGTTTCTGGCGCATCTGCTGGAGGATGCAACGGCCAAGGTCTTCCTGATCGTCGACAACCTGCGGGTCCATCACGCCAAAATTGTCCGGGACTGGGCGGAACCCCTCAAGGACAAGATCGAACTGTTCTACCTGCCGCCCTATGCCCCTGAATCCAACCCCGACGAGTACCTGAACCACGACTTCAAGACGTCCCTGCGCCTGGAGCCGGCCAGCGACAACGACAATGACCTGATGCAGAAGGCGATGCGGATCATGAAACGCATCGCCCAGATCCCCGGACGGGTTCAATCCTACTTCCAGCACCCTCTGGCCGCCTATGCTGCATAGCAAGGCTATTTAAGGGCCGGGTTAATAATGTTGTGCACAACATTAATCGACGACTTTGGCCTCAAGCCGCTGCGCGCCCCGGCCGACGAGGATCTGCACGACCTGATCGCCGAGCGCTACGAGCAGAGCGCCACTCTCGTCACCAGCAACCTCGACTTCACCAAGTGGGATCAGGCCTTCCCGGCAACCGCCCCTGCTCGCTTCGGCCACCGTCGATCGGCTGCGCCACAACGCCTATTGCCTGACCCTCGACGGGGCGTCTTACCGGGCGTCTTACCGGGCGCGCGACAGGGGCCGAACAAGGCCAAAACAGTCCTTGCCAGCACCCCGAAAAACAACCAAGCTTGAACCCCCGAAGACGTTCGTCAGAGCCTATTCAAACTGGCTCCTATATGCCGGTCAGAGGTGGCTCTATTGTGGCGGTCAGTGACAACACCCAAGGCGTCCTTTCGTAAGGGTTAAGCCAGCAGCGTTCTTCCCCCGCGCATTCCGTTCCGGAGAATTCCTTCCATCTTCAATTGATCATGGGAGGCCTGGAAATGGCAGGAAAGGCGGGAACGGAGCGTTGGCGCCAGCGTGATGCAGGGCAGTGGCAGGCGTTGATCGGGCGCCAGGCCGGCAGCGGCCTGAGCGTGGCGGATTTCTGTCGGCGGGAGTCGATCAGCACCGCAAGCTTTTATCGCTGGCGTCGCCTGCTGGGCGGCGGCCTCGAGCAGGCGCTGCCGCGGGAGTCGACGTCGGACTTTGTCGACCTGGGACTCTTGAGGCCGGCAGGCGAAGTGGAGGAGGCCGCCGTGCCCACCGGGCGGCTTGAACTGACGCTCGATCTGGGTGGCGGCGTGGTGCTGCATCGGGTGCGCGGCTGATGTTCTTCCCCGAAGGGCAGGTTCGGGTCCATCTGTATGGCCAGCCGGTCGATATGCGCAAATCCTTCAACGATCTATATGCACTGGCGCGCCATGGCCTGCAGCAAGATCCGCTGTCCGGCCATCTGTTCGCGTTCATCAACCGGCGAGCGTCACACATAAAAAGTTCTGTACTGGGATCGCACCGGTTTTTGCATCTGGGCCAAGAGGCTCGTATCCGGCCGCTTCCTGTCCGACTGGCGCCAGGTCGCGAGCCGCGAAATGGACTACACCGGCCTCAAGCTGAAGCGGCTGGCTTCAGCCCCGCGCAGGTGGTCGAACTGGCGCTCGATCGGGCCACCCTCGCGCGGGATGTGGGGCAATTGCAGCAGAAGATCGCCGGCCTTGAGCACCAAGTGGACGGGTTCCGGCGTCAGATCTTCGGCCAGAAGAGCGAGAAGCGCAGTGTCCTCGCTCCTGCCGAGCAGATGAGCCTGGGGGAACTGCTCTCGCTGGCGCAGACCGGCACGCCGCCGGATGCCCCTGAGCGCAGCGTCGCCGCCCATTCCCGCAAGAGCTCGTCCAAGGCGCCGGATGCCAAGGCCGAGTCGGTCAGCTTCTTCGATGAAGCCCGCGTCCCGATCGAGGTGATCGAGCTGGTGAGCCCGGAGGTCGCCGGGCTCACCCCCGAGCAGTACGAAATCATCGGCACCAAGGAAAGCTTCCGGCTCGCCCAGCGGCCGGGCAGCTACGTGCTCATCAAGTATGTCCGCCCGATCGTCAAACGCGTCGCCACCCAACTCATCAGCTGCCCGGCGGCGCCGGTGGGCGTGATCGAGGGCAGCCGCGCCGACGTGAGCTTCGTTGCTGGCCTGTTGCTGGACAAGATGGCCTATCACCTGCCGTTCCATCGGGTGCACCAACGCCTCCTGGATGCCGGCTTCAAGGTGAGCCGGCCCTGGCTCACCCAGCTGGGCCAGCAGGCCTCTTCCCTGCTCGAACCGATCTACGACGCACAGCTCGCCTCGATCCGCGCCTCGCGCGTCATCGCCATGGACGAGACGCCGATCAAGGCCGGCCAGAACGGCCCGGGCAAGATGAAGCAAGGCTACTTCTGGCCCGTCTATGGCGAACTCGACGAAGTGTGCTTCCCGTTCTTCGACAACCGCCGCGCCGACAGCGTGGTCAAGACCCTCGGCCTCACCCCGGCCCAAAGCGCGGTGCTGCTCTCCGACGGCTACAGCGCCTACGAGAACTACGCCAGGAAGACCGGATTGACCCACGCCCAATGCTGGGCGCATGCCAGACGAGAGCTATTTGAAGCGAAGGATGCCGAGCCGACCGCAGTGGCCGAGGGGCTCGATCACATCGGCGCGCTCTATGCCATCGAAGCCGACATCCGTGACAAGAAGCTCACCGGCGAGAAGAAACGCGACTACCGCCTGACGCACGCAAAACCGCGGGTCGAAATGTTCTTCCAGTGGGTGGCCCGCCAGTTTGAAAACCAGGGCTTGCTACCGAGCAGCCCGTTCACCAAGGCCCTGGCCTACGCCCGAAACCGACGAACCGGACTGGAAGTCTTCCTCACCGATCCGGATGTCCCCATCGATACGAACCACCTCGAGCGGGCGCTGAGGGCAATTCCAATGGGGCGGAAGGCATGGATGTTCGCCTGGACAGAACTCGGCGCCAAGCATATCGGCATCGTCCAGAGCCTCATCGTCACCTGCCGCCTGCACGGCGTCGATCCTTACGACTACCTGGTCGATGTGCTTCAGCGCGTCGGCCAACACCCCGCTGCCGACGTCCACCTGCTCACCCCAGGCTGTGGAAGACCCACTTCGCCGCCAGCCCTTCGTTCCGACCTCTACAACATCGGAAAAT
>JADKKC010000059.1 GCA_016720685.1 Zoogloea sp. | reverse complement strand
AACGTTGAACGACAGCTTTCCTCAAAGCTCAACGGCGGCATTGGGTCGGGACTTGCCTGTCAGTTCAAGCCGGTCGGGTTAGCTCAGCGCAACCCGACATTCCCCAAGCACTATCGACGCACCATCGTTCCCGGCGGCACCTTCTTTTTCACTCTTGTGACGGATCGTAGCCAACCTGTTCTGGCGTCGGATGAATCCGTCGATGTTCTGCGCAATGCCTTCCGAGTCGTTCGCCAATCGCATCCATTCGGCTCCAGCTTCGTCCGCTTCGTGAAAGCCGGCGTTCATACCGTATCCAAAGCGGAGGCATGCCATGAACATCCAATCCATTTCAGCCTTTCACTTCCCTTCCGCTGTGGCGCACTCGCCATCGACCCGGCAATATTTGGCTGCATCACCGGCAAGTACTGCCGACACCGTCAATATTTCTCAGGCGGCGCGGGAGGCATTCGCGGCTTCGTCCTCTTCCGCTGCTGGAAGCACCGACAGAGTGGTCGAGGCCCGGCTTGCCGAGATCAGAGCCAGGGGCCCGGTGAATAGAAGTCAGGAAGACCACGATTTTCTGTTCGCCAACGACCAGAAGCTTGCCGACATCTCCGCCAAGTCATACGACACGCGCACCGCCGACGAGATTGATTACATGCAAAAGGCCACGGGATTCGTTAATACCTTTGCACATCTCAGTTCAGCGGAAAAAGCGCTGTACGACAAAGCCGTCGCCAGCGGCAACGCCAAAGCCGCTGAGGGCATCAGCCAGATCGCGCTCATTCGTCAGGGTGGGGAAATGGCAGGCGGTGCCAATGGAACGACATACAACTCGCGCACGACCGGGATAACGGCCGCCAACATCGTGAAGTATTTCAGCCACAGCATCGTCGACCCGACCGGCAAGGCCGCATCCAAATTTCAGGCCTTGCTCGAGTTTCTGGAAAACAATCCGCCGGTTTGATGCGTTTTGATAGTGCGGCAAGTAGCTCGGATTAGCGCCGCGACCCCGGCTTCTGCACGGCCTCGAGGCCTTGCCCGGCCCGCCCGACAGGTATGGCCAGCGCCCACGGCTGGATTGGGGAGCGACACCACGCTGTGGCATTGGACGAGCAGTTCAATGCCGCGACGTCGGGTTACCTGCACCCAAGCCCAGGGCACCGAGCACGCACCGCACCCCACGACCCCGCCGCGATGCGGCTGATCAACAGCTGGCCGCCGAAGCCTGACGCCCGCGCCTTCGGTGCGAGCCGGGCCGCAGCCCTTTCCCCAACCCGCGGACCACGCGCGGTCGAGATCAATCGCGGCGTGGAGATGCCGACCACTCGGGATGCGCCCGCCAGCGATCCGGCAATTTCCAGCACGCGCGACTTCGGACACCTGCAACTCGTGGTGGCCGACGGCGGAGCCTGGGATCGCGCAGGCGCCGCCGGCTGCATAGGCTCGCCCCTTCGAGCGCCGGTGTCGGGTACGCTGCGGTCTGCCGTGACCCGTACGGACTCAAGTGGGCGGTGTTGCCACCCGCGGCGCGAGCCGGCGGCGGTCACCTCACCCCGTTTGAACACGTAGGCGAGACAGAACAAGAACCCATCGCCTCTGGTTCAGCAAGGACGCCGAAGAGGCCGCCCGCTCCCCCGCTCCAAAGCCCCAAAAAAAAAAAAAAAAAAAAAAAAAAAAAAAAAAAAAAAAAAAAAAAAAAAAAAAAAAAAAAAAAAAAAAAAAAAAAAAAAAAAAAAAAAAAAAAAAAAAAAAAAAAAAAAAAAAAAAAAAAAAAAAAAAAAAAAAAAAAAAAAAAAAAAAAAAAAAAAAAAAAAAAAAAAAAAAAAAAAAAAAAAAAAAAAAAAAAAAAAAAAAAAAAAAAAAAAAAAAAAAAAAAAAAAAAAAAAAAAAAAAAAAAAAAAAAAAAAAAAAAAAAAAAAAAAAAAAAAAAAAAAAAAAAAAAAAAAAAAAAAAAAAAAAAAAAAAAAAAAAAAAAAAAAAAAAAAAAAAAAAAAAAAAAAAAAAAAAAAAAAAAAAAAAAAAAAAAAAAAAAAAAAAAAAAAAAAAAAAAAAAAAAAAAAAAAAAAAAAAAAAAAAAAAAAAAAAAAAAAAAAAAAAAAAAAAAAAAAAAAAAAAAAAAAAAAAAAAAAAAAAAAAAAAAAAAAAAAAAAAAAAAAAAAAAAAAAAAAAAAAAAAAAAAAAAAAAAAAAAAAAAAAAAAAAAAAAAAAAAAAAAAAAAAAAAAAAAAAAAAAAAAAAAAAAAAAAAAAGTTGCTGCGCAGCCCCGACCCACCTTTCATTCAACCGCCGGCACGACCGGCCGCCTTCACGAGCCGGGCGGCAAGCCGCCGCCTCCGCCACCTTCGAGCACGCCGGGCGCCGCGATGATTTTTTCCACCACCTGATCCACCGTCAGCGGGGTCGTGTCCACCGCCAGGGCGGCCATCTGGCCCAGGTGTTCGCGGGCGGCCAGGGTGTTGCGGATGTTGTCCATCGCCTCGCGGTAGTGGCCCGGCGTGGCGATGCGGGCGTCACGCTGTTCCATCACGCGGCGAAAATGCACCTCGGGGTCGGCGCGCAGCCACACGGTGTAGAAGGAACTGAGCAGGAGCTGGTAGGTTTGCGCTTCGCCGACGATGCCGCCGCCGGTGGCCAGCACCACTTCGGGGTTGGCGACGGCCAGCTCTTCGAGGCAGCGCTTTTCGAGCTTGCGGTAGCCGGCCTGCCCGTAGAGGGTGATGATTTCCTGAACGCTGATGCCGGCCTCGCGTTCGATCTGCTCGTTGAGTTCGATGAAGGGGCGGCCGAGCCGCTCCGCCAGCGCCTTGCCGACGGTGGACTTGCCGGCGCCGCGCAGGCCGATGAGGGCGATACGCTTGCCGCGGGCGGATTCGGCCCGCTGGAACTCGGTGAACAACTGCCCGCGAATCCGCGCCACCTGGTCTGCCGGCTGCCGCCGGAGAAATTCGACGATCAGCCCCAGATCGCCCGAGAGCGAGTCAGATTCGGAAAACATGCTGGCAACCGACTGGTTGAGCGCCCGCGCCACCTTGCCAAGCACCACCACCGACACGTTGCCCTGGGAGCTTTCCATGCGCGCCAGGTGCGGCAGCGACACGCCGGACTGCTCCGCGAGGTTCTTGCGCGTCATGCCGCGCTGCCCGCGAAACAGCCGGATGTTGCTGGCCAGTACGCTCAGCAGGTGGGCCGAATCGGCATCCAGACCGCCTGCAGCCCCCTGCTTGTCTTGCTCTTCCTGCTCCACTTTCACACTGATGCCCGCCGTTTTTTGCAAGCGCGCATTTTAGCGCCTGGCAGGCTTTATCCCAACGCAGCCCGGAGCAGCCCGCCCGAAATCATCGGCCGCCACTGTACGAGGGGCGAATTCCTGGTTTTCGTCCGCCGAGGGCGACTGAAGTCGCCCCACAGAAGGCTGCGCCGGCCTCGTCAGGTGGCGAGCATGTCCTGGTGCTTGCTGCCGAAACCCAGGTAGGCCTCGACCACCCGCGGATCGTCGGCCAGGTCGGCGGCGCGGCCTTCCATCGCCACGGCGCCCATTTCGAGCACGTAGGCGTAGTCGGCCACCTGCAGCGCGGCGCGGGCGTTCTGCTCGACGAGCAGGATAGACACGCCGCGCTCGCGCAGGCCCGAGATGATGCGGAAGATTTCCCGCACGATCAGCGGCGCGAGGCCGAGACTGGGCTCGTCGAGCATCAGGAGCTTGGGCTTGCCCATCAGCGCACGGCCGATGGCCAGCATCTGGCGCTCGCCGCCGGACATCGTGGCGGCGGCCTGATTGCGCCGCTCCTTGAGCCGCGGAAAGAGTTCGAAGACTTCCTCCATCGTCTTCGCCTGGTCGCGGTGGCCCTGGCGATAGCGCTGGAAGGCGCCGAGCACGAGGTTGTCCTCGACGCTCATCTCGCCAAACAGGTCGCGTTTTTCGGGCACCAGGGCCAGGCCCTGGATGACGCGTTTTTCCACGTTGGCGCGACGCTGGGCGTGACCATCGAAAACGATGCGGCCGCTGGAGGGCAGCAAGCCCATGATCGCCGCGAGGCTGGTCGTCTTGCCGGCGCCGTTGGGGCCGATGACGGTCACGATCTGGCCGGCCTCGACCTTGAGGCCGATGTGGTGCACCGCCTCGACCTTGCCGTAATTGACCCGCAACTCTTCCACTTCAAGCAAAGCGCTCATTCCACACCTCCCAGGTACGCAGCCAGCACGCGTTCGTTCTGCTGGATCTCCTCCGGCAGCCCTTCGGCGATCTTTTCTCCGAACTCCATCACCACGATGCGATCCACGAGGCCCATCACGAAATCCATGTCGTGCTCGACCAGCAGAATCGCCACGCCTTCCGCCTTCAGCTTGCGCAGCAGTTCGGTGAGGGCTTCCTTCTCTTTGAAGCGCAGGCCGGCAGCCGGCTCGTCGAGGAGCAGCAGGCAGGGGTCGGCGGCCAGCGCGCGGGCGATTTCGATGATGCGCTGCTGGCCCAGCGACAGCGAACCGGCCTCGTCGTGCATGTGCTCTTCCAGGCCCACGCGGCGGATCTGCCGGGCGGCTTCGGCGAGCAGGCGCTCTTCTTCCTTGCGCTCGAAGCGCCAGGCGGCGGGCAGCACGCCGCTCGAACCGCGCTGGTGGGTACCGATGGCCACGTTTTCAAGCACGCTCATGCGGGGCAAGAGACGCACGTGCTGGAAGCTGCGGCTCATGCCCAGGCGGGCGATCTCCCGCGAATCGTGGCCGGCCACGGCCTTTCCGGTGAAGACGATCTCGCCCGAAGTGGGCGTATCGACGCCGGAAATCTGGTTGAACATGGTGCTCTTGCCGGCGCCGTTGGGGCCGATCAGCGCCAGGATTTCACCGGCGTGCATGCTGAAGTTCATGTTGTTGTTGGCCACCAGGCCGCCGAAGCGCCGGGTCACGTCCTTCACTTCCAGGATCACCTCGCCGCGGGTCGGCATGCTGCGGCGCGGCAGGGCTTCGGCGCTGTCGACCACCTTCTTGGGCTCAGCCTTCACGCGCAGCAGGCTGAGCACGGCCGGCCACATGCCTTCGCGGGCACGGTGCAGGATCAGCAGCAGCAACATGCCGAAGATGATGATTTCGTAGTTGCCGGCATGGCCGAACAGCTTGGGCAGCCAATCCTGCAGCCATTGGTTGAGCAGCGTCACCAGGCCGGAGCCGATTACCGCGCCCCACACGTAGCCGGCGCCCCCCACCACGGCCATGAACAGGTACTCGATGCCGTGATGCAGGCCGAAGGGAGACGGGTTAACCAGCCGCTGCATGTGGGCATACAGCCAGCCGGCGGCACTGGCGTGCAGCGCGGCAATCACGAAGATCACGATGCGCGAGCGCGAGGTATTCACGCCCATCGCCTCGGCCATCACCACGCCGCCCTTGAGGGCACGGATCGCACGGCCCTCGCGGGAGTCCAGCAGGTTCTGGGTGGTCACTACCGCAGCCATCACGAAGGCCCAGATCAGGTAATAAATCTCGCTGCCGTCTTCCATCACCCAGCTGCCGATGCTGATCGGTGGCAGGCCGGAGATACCGCTCTGCGCGCCAAGAAAATCCAGCGTGCCGAACAGGAAGTACAGGCTGATGCCCCATGCAATGGTGCCCAGCGGCAGGTAGTGGCCCGACAGCTTTAGGGTCAGCGAACCGAGCAGGAGCGCGATGGTGGCGGTAAGCACAAGGCCGACAATCAGCGTCAGCCACGGCGACTGCCCGGCCCAGGCGATCCAGCCGGGCAGGTTCTCGGCGGTGGTGAGCACCGCCGTCGTGTAGGCCCCCACGCCGACAAAGGCGGCCTGGCCGAAGGACGTGAGCCCGCCGACGCCGGTGAGCAGCACCAGGCCGATGGCCACCAGCGCCGAGATGCCGATGTAGTTGAGCAGGGTGACGTAATAAGGCGGCAGCACCGCCGGCACAACGGCCAGCACGGCAAGCACCGCCAGAAGACGGACGGACTGTTTCATTCTTCGTCCTCCACGTGATGGCTGTTGAACGAGCGCCACAACAGCACCGGGATGATCAGGGTGAAAACCAGCACTTCCTTGAAGGCGCTGGCCCAGAACGACGAGAAGGATTCCAGCAGGCCCACCAGCACCGCGCCGAGCGCCGCCAGCGGGTAGCTCGCCAGCCCGCCGATGATGGCGGCCACAAAACCCTTCAAGCCAATGAGGAAGCCGGTGTCGTAGTAGATGGTGGTGATCGGGCCGATCAGGAGGCCCGAAAACACGCCCAGCAGCGCCGCCAGCAAGAAGGTGAGCTTGCCGGCAACCTCCGGCGAGATGCCCATCAGCTTGGCGCCGGACTGGTTAACCGCCGTGGCCCGCAGGGCCTTGCCGTAGATGGTGCGGGCAAAGAAGGCGTACAGCCCGACGATGAAGGTCAGCGAGCAACCGACCACCCACAGGGTTTGCAGGCTGATCGACACCTCGCCCAGCACCAGGCTGCCTTCCGAGAACGGCGCGGTGCGCACGCCCTCGGCACCGAAGAAGACCAGGCCGAGGCCGGTGAGCATCAGGTGCACCGCCACCGAGGCAATCAGCAGCACCAGCACGCTGGTGTCGGCGATGGGCTGGTAGGCGATGCGGTAGATCATCGGCCCCAGCGGCACAAGGATGGCCAGCGTCAGCGCAATCTGCAGCGGCATGGCCAGCTCGCCGGGATTCACGCCGTACAGCAGCGCGGCCAGCGCCAGCGGATAGGCCAGGTTCCAGCCCAGCAGGCTGCCCAGGCCTTCGGTGTCACGGTCGCGCAGGCGGGCCACACCGTCGATCAGGGCCACGAAAGCCCCCATTGCCACCAGCAGCCACACCGTACCCGGCACCTTGCCCGATTGCAGTGCGGCCAGCGTGAGCGCCGCAAAGGCGATGAACTCGCCCTGCGGAATGAAGATCACGCGTGTGACCGAAAAAATCAGGACCAGGGCTATCGCCAGCAGGGCATAGATCGCCCCGCTGGTTATCCCGTCCTGCCCAAGTATCAAAACGATTCCTGCATCCAAAGCCGAATCCCCTCTGTCCGTGATGTTAACGACCGGGCCGCATCTAATATTTGATATCTGCGGCGCAACTCCTCCAACAAAGATACTTTATACGATACTTTTAAGATGAGACAACTCTTTTTTGATATCTTTTCTGATCGGACGTATCACGGGGAGCAAACCGGAGCCCAAGATCAACCCGACGATGCAGGCTGCATGTGGGGGCGACTTCAGTCGCCCGCGGACTCTGATCAGCGGTTTGCCCGTGATTCAACGCGCGGATGGGCGACTGAAGTCGCCCCCACACAGGCACGACAACGCAGCGGCTGCCGAC
>JADKKC010000058.1 GCA_016720685.1 Zoogloea sp. | reverse complement strand
CCGGGTTGGTCAACGCGGTCAGTGCAGCCGACCCCTCTTCACCGTAGGAAGTAGGCATAGGTCAGCCCCAGGCCGACGTACGGGCGCACCATCGAGTTGGCAGACAGGAACCGGTACTGGGCGAACAACGTTGGCGAAATCTGCTGCACGCTTCCGATCTTGCCGACACCTGCGATGGCACCATCCCCGACCACGTCGTGCTTGTAGCCCAGGCCCGCATAGAACTCGACGGAGAAGCTGTCGGTGACCATGTACGACAACGTGAAGATCGGCGCGCCGGCCTCCTCGACGTCGATCTTGGTGCCTGGGAAGCTCGGCGCCGACAGGTCGCCACTGCGCACCTGCGGGATGATCGGTTGTAGCCGATCTTGGCCGAAATCGTGCCGTGCCGACTGGGCCGAGGGAGGGCTCGCCACCAGGGCGAGTGCAGTCAGCGCGAGGCCGACGAGAGGGTCATCTTCATGGTCGCTTGGTCCTTGTGTTCGCTGTTCGGAAGGCCCTGACTCACAGCCAGCCCGCTTTGGCCATGTCCTTGGCCACCAACTGCATCAGCAGCTTGTAGCCCAGGGGCGACGGATGCACGCCGTCGGCGTAGGCATAGCTGTCGGTGTCTCCAGCGATCAAGGTGTTGGCAGTGCAGACCAACGAGGTTGGCAACGAGGCCAGCGCACCTGCCAGATCGCAGGCGGGCGTGGTGACATTGCTCAAGCCGTACTGTGCCGGGTTGGCGCCCTGGTCCTGGCTGGCGGCGAAGGCGTTCACCTGCAGCACGTTGTCCGTTGTTCCGGTCAGGCCCGTGGCAAGCGCACCGTTGAATGCCGCGACCATGCCGAGCACAAAAGCCCGGGTCTCGGCGGTTTCGGCCAGGAAGGCGGGCGTGGCACTGACATCCGGCAAATTGACCGAGACCACTCGGGTCGCGCCCTTGGCGACGATCTCATCCTTGATGTAGCCGGCCAGTTCGGTGCCGGCCGGCTGCATGGCGCCAAGTGCGATTGCCGCGGCCTGGTCGGCCGGGACGCCCGCGCCAACCATCGCCGTGAACGTGGCCGAGTTCATGAACAGGTCGTTGCCGCCGGCCATCACCGTGACCAGATCCGTCGCATTGAAGCTGCCAGTGGCGGTGGTGCCCAGATGGCGGGCAATCTGTTCGACCAGGGGCTTGGTGAGTTGGCCCAGCGCGCCGGAGGTGTCACCGAGCAAAAGGAGGTTGATGTTGCCCGGGCCGACCGGGTTGGTGACCCGCGCGCCCCCTTGGGCATAGCTGGTGCAACCGTCGTGGTTCTCCTCGGGGACCGGGCCGCCCAGTTCGGCGATCGAATTCAGGCCGGTCTGCGCGGCACAGTTTCGGTGCGACGCCGATCACACTGGCCAGTCGTTCTGTCCAGTTGAGCGATTCAGCCGTGCCGTTGACGATGTACTTGCCGCCACCCAGGCTGGCCACGATACCGACCTGGTAGGTGCCCACGTCACTCAGGCTGTCGCCAAACGTGATCAGCTTGCCGTAACTGGCACGGGGCGCCTGGTCACCGTCGCCAGCGCCGCTGCACCCGACCAACAAGGCAGCCGCAGCGGCCGCCAACCATGACAGATGAAAAGTCTTCATGCCCACCTCGAAATCCAGAAAAAAGAACGACCGTTCGATTTAGTGGAGAAACTATACGAGGTGGGTTTCAAACCCCGCGCGGGGGCAAACCCTTTGTTGGAGAGCTGCGCCTAGGGTCTACTGCGGCCCTGAGATCTCAGAAGGGGTTGTTGGCTGCCCGGGTCACGGCCTGCGCGCCCAGTTGCGAGTGAACCGTGGCTGCCGGGCGCGTGGCGTCGGCCCACAGGTACGACACGATGGTCGGCGTGGGCACGGTGGTTGCCGGGATGAGGTCTTGTTGCTGCAGTCGGGCAGGCTGACCGTGGCGCTTTGCAACACGGCGTTCTTGGTGTCAGCGATCCCGTAGTGGCCGGAACGCGCGACATGGAGCGCAGCAGGTCGTCCATCAGGAGCAGGCCGATGCGGCTGCCATCATTGGTGAGTTCAAGACGCATGCTGCGGTTGAAAGCATTGGTCAGGCGAGTCATCACGGCCGACCGACCGTCGCCGTGGAGCGTGTTCTCGGCCACCGCGAACGGGGTCAGGCCCACATCTGGCGCGGTGCTGACGAGCACCCTTGCCCCCGCTGCGGCCAGCGCGTTGACCTGCGCGGCAGCGCGCGCGCACCGGCAGACTGAAGACGCGCAGTCAGTATGGCCTCGCTCTCGGTCGGGTAGCTGGCGTACGCGTCGAGGATGTCGTGCATGCCGATCAGCACGGTGACCAGATCCTGACCCTGGATGCTGTCGCCCGCCAGGAAGCCCTGGATCTGGGTGGCCATGCCATCAACCGTGGCGCCGTTGACCGCCAGCGTGCGGGCCTTGGCAGTCGCCACGTTGTCCGGGTTGCATTGCGAGTAGACCATGCCATATCGCGCCGCCAGCGTCTGGATCCAGATCGGGCTGGAGTTGCACTTCAAGACATTCGTGTCGTCGACGAAATTCGTCCCGTACTTCTTCCCCTCGGCCGTGAGGAGGCTCAGTTCATCGCCGAAGGTCAGGATGCGGTCTGGCACGAAAGCCTCCACCTGGCTGGTGCCACCGCCACAGCCCGCGAGCAGGCTGATGCCGACGACCGCAGTCAGGGTGAAGCGGGCTGCACGGGCGGTCAACGGGGCCAGAGGGTCGGACTCATGCTCATTCCAGTTCCAGAGAGTCGGGCGCGGTTCCAGAAGGTTCAACCTGCGGCAGCGGCACGTTGCAAGCGGTCTCGGACACCTTCCCAGGCGGGTTCGGCGGGGGGGTGTTCGATCCAGATCAGGGGGGCGCCAGTGGCGTCGAGTTCGCGCAAGGTCGCGAACAAGGCTTGCGCAGCGGCATCGGCATCGGCCGGCATGACCCGGCCGGGCACGCCCGCCGGCAGCGGGCCAGCGGTGCGTGAATATACCGCCACCGGCGGGCTGGTGCCGGTCGCTTGCGGCCCGAGCACCGCCAAGGCGGCGCGAAGCTGGGCGGGGTTCATCATCCGAACCTTGGCACGCGGCGCATAGTGCGCCTCCAGTGTGCCGGAAGCCCGCGGCGCCGCCGCATCGGGCGCCTCAAGCGGCTCGCCGCCGAGTGCCGCCTCGATGCGCTCGCGCGTGAGGGTGCCGGGCCGCAGCAACACCGCCCGGTCGCGGCTGCAGTCGACGATGGCGGATTCGATGCCCACCTGGCAATCGCCGCCATCGAGTATCCACAGGCCCGCCTCGAATTCCGATGCCACATGGGCGGCGGAAGTCGGGCTGATGCGGCCAAAGCGGTTGGCGCTGGGCCCGGCCACGCCGGGCACGCCCAGCAGGAGTGCCTCGTGTAGCAGCGCATGGGCCACCGGGTGGGCGGGGCACCGCAGGCCGATGGTGTCCTGCCCGCCGGCCGCAGCGGCACCGACACCGGCCCGGCGCGGCACGATCACCGTCAGCGGCCCGGGCCAGAAGGCCTCGACCAGGCGCCGCGCGCTCGGGCCAGGCGGCGAACACCGGCGCCACGCCTGCATCGACCAGATGGACGATCAGCGGATGGTCGGCCGGCCGACCCTTTTGGCGGCGAAGATGCGGGCAACCGCGTGGTCGTCGTCGGCCCTGGCTCCCAGGCCGTGAGACCGTCTCGGTCGGGAACGCGGAGCTCGCCGTCGGCCAGTGCCGCGCGGCGTCATGCTACGCTACGGGGTTGTCACCGTCGAGCAGCGGCATGGCCTAGAAGCGCGGCAGGCCGAGCACGTCGCAGGCGACGAGCGCCGTCTCGCGAGCAGCCTGAGGGCTGGCGGCGGTGAAGGTCAGGTGGCCCATCTTGCGGCCTGGCCGCGCCTCAGACTTGCCGTAGAGGTGCAGGTGGGCGCCTGCGCGCAACACTTCGGCCCAGGGCGGGGTGCGGGCGGGCCGCCCTCCGACGAGAACCACAGGTCGCCGAGCAGATTCAACATCACCGCTGACGAGTGCAGACGCGGCTCGACCAGCGGCAGGCCAGCCAGGCAACGCACCTGCAGGTCGAACTGCGACTGGTCGCACGCGTCGATCGTGTAGTGGCCGGAGTTGTGCGGCCGCGGTGCCATCTCGTTGGCGACCAGGCGAGCCCCACCGGCGCCGTCGTCGACGATGAAGAACTCGACGCACAGCACACCGACATAGGCCATTGACTCGGCGATCGCGCGAGCCCAACGGTCGGCGTCACCCGCCCAGACCGGTGCCACCTCGGGTGCCGGCACCTGGGTGACGGCCAGGATGCCGTCACGGTGCAGGTTCTGCTGGAGCGGGAAGCTGACCATGCTGCCGTCCGTCCCACGGGCGACGATCAGGCTCAGTTCGACCTGAAGCGCCAGGCGCTTCTCCAGCACGCACACCACGCCCCCCAGCCGCTCCCAGGCGGCTGCCAACTCTGCACGGTCTGACACGCGGACCTGACCCTTGCCGTCATAGCCCAGGGTGGCAGTTTTCAAAATGCCTGGCAACAGCGACGCATCGGCCGCGCCCAGCGCTTCACGGCTGTCGATCACCGCATAGGGCGCACAAGGAACACCAGCACGCTCGAAGCGGGCCTTTTCGGCCCGCCGGTCCTGGCAGATGGCCACCGCATCGGCAGCCGGCGCCACCGGGCGGCGTGCGGCAAGCGTGCGCAACGCGCCGGCCGGCACATTCTCGAACTCGGTCGTCACCGCATCGGCCACGTCGGCGAGCCGGGCTAGCCCGGCAGCGTCCTCATAGGCCGCCTGCACGTGGTAGTGGGCCACCAGGCCGGCAGGGCTGGTGGCGTCGGGGTCGAGCACTGCCGTCGCATACCAGGGTCGGCGGCATGCACGAACATGCGGCCAAGCTGGCCGCCGCCCATCACACCCAGCGCCGCGCCGGCAGCAGCGGCGCGGGTTCACTTCAGGTCCTGCGTCATGGCGCGCGCCGCAGCGGTCCGCGCGGCGCGGTGTGCGGCCAGCTTTCCGAGCAATCCGGCATTCTCGTTGGCCAGCATGGCCACCGCGAACAGGGCGGCGTTGGCGGCCCCGGCGTTGCCGATGGCGAAGGTGGCCACCGGAATGCCCTTGGGCATCTGAACGATGGAATGCAGCGAATCCACGCCCTGCAGATGCCGGCTGGCCACCGGCACGCCGAGAACCGGCACCATCGTCTTGGCAGCCAGCATGCCTGGCAGATGCGCGGCACCGCCGGCGCCTGCGATGATGGCCTTCAGGCCGCGCCCCTGGGCGGCCTCGGCATAGGCGAACATGTCGTCCGGCATGCGGTGCGCAGACAAGACACGGGCCTCGTGGGCCACGCCGAACTCGGCGAGAATCTGAGCGGCGGCCTGCATGGTGTCCCAATCACTGGACGACCCCATCACGATGCCGACCACGGGCGAGGCAGAGTTCAAGGCTGCGGCTCCGGATCACACAAAGACCGGATTTTAGGCTGCGCTTGTTTCGCGCCTGTTCGGCCTCAGTTAAGACACACCATGATCGACATCACCATTCAGAATTTCGAGACCGAGCTGATCGGCGCCTCCATGCGACAACCAGTGCTTCTGGACATCTGGGCCCCGTGGTGCGGGCCCTGCAAGAGCCTGGGCCCCGGTGCTGGAGAAGCTGGAACAGCGTATGGCGGCCGCTTCGTGCTGGCCAAGCTGAACAGCGACGAACAGCCCGAGATCGCGGGCCAGTTGAGCCAGGCCTTTGGCGTGCGCTCGATCCCGTTCTGCGTGATCTTCGCGCAGGGCCAGCCGGTCGACGGTTTCGTGGGCGCACTGCCCGAAGCCGAGATCAGGCAGTTCCTCGACAAACACGTGCCCAGCCCGGACGAATTGGAGGCTGAGGCCGACACCGAGGAGGCCGAGGCGCTGCTGAACGAGGGCGGCGATGTGCACGATGCGATGGCCAAGTTGCAGGAGGCCGTGGCCATCGACCCGGCCAACGACAACGCTCGCCTGGACTACCTGAAGCTGCTGCTGGCTTGGCGGTGGCCGAGCCGGAGCGCACGGCGCAGGCCCGCCAGGCCTTCGACCCGGTGGCGGCCAAGGCGCTGGCCGATGCGCGCTACGCTGCGGTCGAGCATTGGCTGAAGGCATGCGAAGCCCTGCCGGCCGCCCGGCCGCTGGCTGCGTTGGATGCCGCCATTGCCGCCAACAGGCGCGATTTCCAGGCCCGGTTCGAACGGGCACAGCAGTTCTTCGCCCGACGCGAAGACACCGCAGCGATGGACGAGTTGCTGGAGATCCTGATGCGCGACAAGGCCTGGAGCCAGGAACTGGCGCGCAAGACCTACGTGGCGATTCTGGAACTGATGGCCAAGCCGCTGCCCAAGGCCGGGCCCGACTCGGGCAAGGCCAAGGGCACGTTGGAGGTCACCGGCCCAGCCGCCGTGGCGCCAAGCGATCCGGTGCTGGACCAGTACCGGCGCAAGCTCAGCATGGCGCTGTTCTAGACGGTCAGATTCGCGAGGGTCTGGTCCAGCGCCCGCTTGGTGGCTGCCTGGCTGGCCTGGTGCTCGGCCAGCGCCTCGTCAGCGCGTTGCTGCAGCGCTGCGGCCACCGCATCGCGACCGCCATGACGATGGATGGTCGCCAACCGAGCATAGGTGGCCGCGCGGTCGTCTGGATCTTGCTGCTGGCGCACACCGGCCTCGGCGGCACGGGCGTCCGCCAACTGCGCGGTCGGCCAGAAGGCGCGGCTCGCGGTAGGCCAGGCCCTCCTGGCGAGCACGGTCCAGGTGACCATCAAACAACTGGGCCGCCGCGTCGAAGCGGCCCAGAACCATCAGAAACTGCGCGCGAATCAACGGGACCAGCGCCGACAGTAGCGGCTCAGCGCGGGAAGGTCCGAGGCATTGAAGGCGCAGTTCGCCAACCAGGCCGCGGCCAGCGCCTGCATCGGCGCATGCCGCTCAGACTCTGCCAGGTCATAAGCGCGCTGGAACTTGTCCATGGCGCCGGGGGCAATCGATTCAAAGTGGTCAATCAAGCCGTCGACCGGGTGGATCCAGGCAGCAAGAAGGGCGTCGCGGTGCCTCTGGTTCTGCGTGCGCAAGCCGCCCAAGGCAAAGCGGGCATCGGCCAGCAGGCCCAGGCGGGCCAATGCGCCGGCACGCTCTGCTTTCAGGTGCTCGCGCCGCAAGGGGTCGGTCGCGGCGGCGATCGCCAGGTCCAGGCGTTCGATCAGGCGGGATGCCATGGCGGGTGGAGCCCTCTCAGGACGAGCGCAAACGCGCGAAAGCCTCGCGGTACTTGGCCGCAGTGCGCTCGATGACATCGGCCGGCAGCGCCGGCGCCGGCGCTGTCTTGTTCCATGGCTGGCCGCCCATGCGGGCCTGTTCCAGCCAGTCCCGCACGAACTGCTTGTCGTAGCTGGGGGGGTTGGCGCCGCGCTTCGCCGCCTCGGCCCAGCCTTCGACCGGCCAGTAGCGGGAGGAGTCCGGTGTCAGCACCTCGTCCATCAAGGTCAGCGTGCCGTTGGCATCCAGCCCGAATTCGAACTTGGTGTCGGCAATGATGATGCCCTGGGTCAGCGCAAACGCTGCAGCCTCGCGGTAAAGGCGGATGGCCACGTCGCGCACCTGCTCGGCCAGCGGGCGGCCAATCTTCGCGGCCATTTGCTCGAACGAGATGTTCTCGTCGTGCTCGCCCACGTCGGCCTTGGTGGCCGGGGTGAAGATGGGCTCGGGCAACTGCGAGGCATTGGTGAGCCCGGCCGGCAGGCTGACGCCGCAGACCGATTGCGACTGCTGGTACTCGGCCCAGCCGGACCCGGCCAGGTAGCCGCGCACCACGGCTTCGACCGGGATCGGCTGCAGGCGCTTGACCAGCATC
>JADKKC010000057.1 GCA_016720685.1 Zoogloea sp. | reverse complement strand
GGGGCGTCGGCAGGGCTTTGCGCCAAAGCGTGGAGCGGCAGCGTGGCCAGCAGCAGGGCAAGCAGGCGGCGCTTCATGCGAGCCTCCCGCTGGCGAGCGCCGGCACCATCCAGAAGAACACCCGGCTGGTGGCGAATCTGGCTTTGAGGATGTCGAGCAGGGCGTTGGCGTCGGTCAGGGGGACGACGAGCTGAACCCGGCAGCAGGCGGCGCGGCCGCGCACGTGTTCGGAGGTGCCGATGAAGGTGATCCGCTGGCCCTGGCCTTCAACCTTCTGGCTGGTGAAGCCGGGGGCGAGTTCGGGGTGTTCGAGCAGGGTTTCGAGCAGCGCTTCTTCCACGTCGACGGGCATGACGAGGGTCAGGACGACGTTGGGCAGGGTGCAGGACGGGGTGTCGGGCTTCATTTGACGGTGGCCTCGGGAGCAGCGGGGGCGATGCCGAAGCGGCGGTACAGCAGCGGCAGCAGCAGAAGGGTGAGGGCGGTGGCGCTGAGCAGCCCGCCGATGACGACGACGGCCAGCGGGCGCTGGACCTCGGAGCCGGGGCCGGTGGCGAAGAGCAGCGGCACGAGGCCCAGGGCGGCGATGCTGGCGGTCATCAGCACCGGGCGCAGGCGGCGCCTGGCGCCTTCGACGACGACTTCGCCGATGGGCATGCCGCGGGCGTGGAGCTGGTTGAAGTAGCTCACCATCACCACGCCGTTGAGCACCGCGATGCCGAGCAGCGCGATGAAGCCGACCGAGGCCGGCACCGACAGGTATTCGCCGGAAACGGCCAGCGCAAACACGCCGCCGACCATCGCGAAGGGCACCATTGCCAGCACCAGCAGGGCCTGGCGTACCGAGCCGAAGGTGGAAAACAGCAGCACGAAGATCAGCCCGAGGGCGATGGGCACCACGACGCCGAGGCGGGCCGCGGCGCGCTGCTGGTTTTCAAACTGGCCGCCCCAGGCGATGCGGTAGCCTGCGGGCAGCGGCACCTTGGCGGCAACCGCGGCCTTGGCTTCCTCGACGAAGCCGACGAGGTCGCGGTCGCGCACGTTGGACTGGATCACCGAGTAGCGCTGGGCGTTTTCGCGGTCGACCTTGACCGGGCCGTCGATGCGCTCGATTCTGGCCACGCTGGAGAGTGCCAGGCTGTGGCCGTCGGCCGTGGTGATGCGCAGTGCGGCGAAGGCGTCCGGGTCGCGTTGCAGATCGGCCGGGCCGCGGATCAGCAGCGGCACGCGGCGGGTCGATTCGATCACCGTGCCGGCCACGCGGCCTTCGAGCAGGCTCCTGAGCGCGTTTTGCACGTCTTCGACATTGAGGCCCGCGCGGCCGGCTGCCAGTCGATCCACCTGAATCTTGAGGTATTGCACGCCTTCGTTGCGGATGGTGATGGTGTCCTCGGCGCCGGGCACGGCCTTCACCACGCCTTCGATCTGGGTGGCGAGGTGGTTGAGGGTGTTGAGATCGGGCCCGTAGAGCTTGATGGCCAGGTCGCCGCGCACGCCGGTGAGCATTTCCGAGACGCGCATGTCGATGGGCTGGGTGAAGGTGAGCGCAATGCCGGGGAAGTTGTCCATCACCGCGCGCAGCTGGTCGGTGAGCCAGTCCTTGTCAGGCTTGCGCCATTCGTCGCGGGGTTTGAGGACGAGGAAGGTGTCGGTCTGGTTGAGGCCCATCGGGTCGAGGCCGAGCTCGTCGGAGCCGGAGCGGGCGACGATGGCCTTCACCTCGGGCACGGCCTTCATCACGGCCTGCTGTACGCGCAAATCGGTGGCGATGGTCTGGGCAAGGCTGATCGAGGGCAGCTTTTCGAGCTGCATGATGATGTCGCCTTCGTCCATGGTGGGCATGAAGGCCTTGCCGAGGCTGAAGTAGGCGCCGCCGGCGGCAAGCAGCGACACGCCGGCCAGGGCCACCATCAGTTTGCCGCGGGCCAGGGCGAAGTCGAGGAGCGGGGCGTAGCCGGCCTGCAGCTTGCGAATCAGCCAGGGCTCGTGGGCGTCGCCGCGCTTGAGCAGGAAGGACGCCAGCACCGGCACCACCGTGAGCGACAGGATCAGCGAGGCGGACAGCGCGAAGACGATGGTCAGGGCGACCGGGCCGAACATCTTGCCTTCCAGGCCTTCGAGGGTGAGCAGCGGCAGGAACACGATGACGATGATCAGGATGCCCGAGGCCACCGGCGAGGCCACTTCGCGGGTGGCGCGAAAGACCAGGTGCAGCAGCGGCTGGCGGGACGCGGCGCCGCCTTCGGCGAGCTGGGTTTCGACGTTTTCGATCACCACCACCGCCGCATCCACCAGCATGCCGATGGCGATGGCGAGGCCGCCGAGGCTCATCAGATTGGCTGACAGGCCGACGGCCCGCATCGCGATGAAGGTGGCCAGCGCGGCCAGCGGCAGCATCAGCGCCACCACCAGCGCGGCCCGCAGGTTGCCCAGGAAGGCGAGCAGCAGCACCACCACCAGCACGATGGCTTCGATGAGCGCCTTGGATACGGTGGATACCGCGCGGCCGACGAGTTCGCTGCGGTCGTAGAAGGCCACCACCTTGACGTCCGGCGGCAGTTGCGGGGCGAGTTCGGCGAGGCGTGCCTTGACGCCTGCTATCACCTTGCCGGCATTGGCACCGCGCAGGCCGAGCACCAGGCCTTCGACCGCTTCCTCTTCGCCGCTGCGGGTAACCGCGCCGTAGCGGGTGAGGGCGCCGATGCGCACGGTGGACACGTCGCCCACGCGCACCACGCCGCCGTTCTGGCTGCGCAGCACAATGGCGCGCACGTCGTCGAGGTTGCGGATGGCGCCTTCGGCGCGCACCAGCAGGGTTTCCTCGCCTTCGCTGAGGCGGCCGGCGCCGTCGTTGCGGTTGTTGGCTTCGAGCGCGGCCTGGAGCGTGGCGAGGGTCAGGCCGCGGGCGGCCAGGGCGGCCGGATCGGGCACGATCTCAAAGCTGCGGACTTCGCCGCCGAGGCTGTTCACGTCGGCCACGCCGGCCACGGTGCGCAGCGCCGGACGGATCGTCCAGTCGAGCAGGGTGCGCTTGTCTTCGAGGGAGATCGGCCCTTCGATGGTGAACATGAACATCTCGCCCAGCGGCGTGGTGATCGGCGCGAGGCCGCCCGTGGCGCCCGGCGGCAGGTTGCCCATCACGCCGGCGAGGCGCTCGCCCACCTGCTGGCGGGCCCAGTAGATGTCGGTGCCGTCATCGAAATCGAGGGTGATGTCGGCCAGCGCGTATTTGGACGTGGAACGCAGGATGCGCTGGTGTGGAATGCCGAGCATCTCCTGTTCGATCGGCACGGTGATGCGCGATTCGACTTCCTCCGGCGTCATGCCCGGTGCCTTGATGATCAGCTTGACCTGGGTGGTGGAGACATCGGGAAAGGCGTCGATGGGCAGGCCGTTCCAGGCGGTGACGCCGGCGCCGATCAAGAGCAGCGTGGCAACCAGCACCAGCAGGCGCTGGGTGAGGGAAAACTCGATCAGGCGGGAAAGCATTTTGGGGGTGATGAGTCAGGTGTGAGAGGTGAGGGTGTCCGCGGCAGGGGCCACGGGTGGGCGGAGCGGTCTGTGTGGCCCTGCGGCTTCCGCGCACCTTGGGGCGCTTACTCCTTGCCGATACCCAGCCAGCTGGCCTTGAGCGCCGAGACGCCGGCCGTGGCCACCGTGGCGTCCGCCGGGATACCCGAGACGACGGTGGCCTCGCCGCTGCGGCCGATGATGGTGACCGCCGTGGCGCGGTAGCCGGTGGCGGTGCCGGCCCGGGCTGCGACGAAGACCCAGGGCTTGTTCTCGTGACGCAGGATGGCGCTGCCGGGCACCTGTACCGTGGTTTCGGTGGCGTTGCCCAATGCGAGGTCCACGGAGGTGGCCTGGCCGGGGCGCAGGGCCTCGGCGCCTTGGGTGACGAGGCCGCGCAGCAGCACGCTCTGGCTGGCCGGATCGACGGCGCGACCCACCGCGATCAGCTTGCCGCTGGCGCCGGCCGAGGCAATGGTGAGCGGTGTGCCGACCTTGGCCCGGGCGGCGATGGCCAGCGGCGCCTGGATCTCCACCGACAGCGGATCGAGCCGGGCGATGCGGTACAGCGGCGCGGATTGCTCGACGCGCTGGCCCACGCTCACGTGCTGCTCGAGCACGTTGCCGGCGATAGGCGCGACCAGGGAGAGGGTTTGCCCGCCGCTGTGCTGGGCGAGGGCGAGTTCCTGGCGGCGCTCGGTGGCCTGGGCGGCGCTCTGGGCCGCGTTGGCGCGGCTTGCCTGCAGGCGCGATTCGGCGATCAGGCCTTCGCGAAAGAGTTGTTCGTCACGGCCGAGGCTCTGGCGCGCGAGGGTCGCCTGGGAGTCGGCCTGGATGCGGTCGCGTTGCAGCTCGAGCGCCTGCGGGCTGGAGATGCGGGCGAGTACCTCGCCCTTTTTTACGCTCATGCCGGGGGCGGTTTCCAGGCTTTCGACCACCCCGGCCAGCGGCGCTGCGATCACCCGCACCTGGCTGTTGGGAATGCCGACCGTGGCCGGCAGCCCGGATGCCGCGGTGCCGCCGCCCGGCACGACGCGCTGGACGACGATGCCAAGGGCCTGGCCCTGGGTGTTGGAGATGGCGACGAAGGCCGGATCGGCGGCGATGGCCCCGTGAGCGCCGGCCAGCAGGGCGAGCGCGGGCAGCAGGCGGCGGACGTGGGGACGACGGGCGGTGGGCTGCGGCGACATGGGGGCTCCTGCATGGGACAAGGGGGCATTGTCCCTGATGCTTCTTAATGTTTTCTTAAGCCTCATGCGGAATTCACCGCTACGAGGCCGCTGGGCGAGGCTGGGGGGCGCTGCCGGTGCTACATCAGCACGAAGTCTTGCGGCTTGAGCGGCTCGGGCCGGTTCTCCAGGCCGCGGTATTCGGCCATGTCGATCTCGATGACCCGGGTGATGGCGTCCAGCGGAAGGTCGTTCTGGGCGGTGCCGAAGGGCTCCTCCAGCTCGTCGCCGAGGGCGTCCAGGCCGAAAAAGGTATAGGCCACCAGCGCAGTCAGCAGCGGCGTGGCGTGGCCGAGGGAGTGGACCAGGCCCAGGGGCAGCAGCACGCAGAAGATGTGGGCGGTGCGGTGCAGCAGCAGGGTGTAGGCGAAGGGCAGGGCCGTGTAGCGGATGCGTTCGCAGGCGCCCTGGATGGCGGTGAGCTGGTTGATGTGCTCGGCCATGGCGCAATAGGTGACCGAATCCAGCCGGCCGGCCTGGCGGGCCTGAAGCAGCAGGGCGGTGACGAGGCGCAGGATGCTGTCCGGGATGTTGTGGCCGGCCTTGATGGCGGTGATCTCGGCAGGCGAGAGTTCGGCCTTCGCCGCCTCGACGATGGGCCGGTCGCGCAGGCGGGCGGTCAGGGCCTTGGTGAAGGCGGTGCACAGGCGGAGCACGTCCTTGCGTTGCTGCTTTCCTTCAGCGTCGGTTTCCAGCAACTGGCTGTCGCGGGCCAGGCAGCGCAGCACGACCAGCAGGTTTCCGTAGTGCTTGCGGGCCTCCCACCAGCGGTCGTAGCAGGCGTTGTTGCGAAAACCGAGAAACAGCGACAGGGACAGGCCGAGGAAGGTGAAGGGGCCGGTGGCGAAATCGGGAAAACGTGGCCCGATGAGATCGGCCAGCAGGGTGACGAGGGTGGCGACCGCGGTGACGAAAAGCACCTGGGGCAGGATCAGCGGAATGATGGAGCCCTTCCAGATAAAGAAGAGCTCCCGCATGCGCGGGCGGGGACGGACGATCATTGTGGGGCGCAGGAATATGGAAGGCCGGGAGCGGCGGGGGCTTACTTTAGCAGGGGCCGGCCGGGCCGCACCAATCCGGGCGCTGACGTGCCTCGGCGGATGATTTTCAGCGCGATATGCGCAAGGTTCGGTCACATAACCCGAATTGAGTGATGTGCACGACACTAACATGGTTATTCGTCCGCAATTTTCTGGCATCCTGCAATGCTGATTCGCTGCCTGCCGGCAGCCCGCTGCCGCTTTTCCTTCAATCCTTTACGGAGAGATGTCTCATGAGCACTCGAATGGCCCCCAAAATCCTCGTTCCGCTGCTGTTAACGATCGCCTCCAGCCTGGCCGGTGCTGCCTGTGTGCCGGTGGTCGGCACCGTTCGGCTGACGCCCGATTTCGCCTGTACGATCAACCAGCCGGGCGTTGCCGAAGGCGCTGCCGCCGGCCTGTTTTCGGCCTCAATTGGGCGAGTGTTTCTCGGTCAAGCTGAACCTGGCCGGTTTTCCGGTGGCAACGGGCTACGCGGCCTGACCAACGAATACCTCGCCGGAGCCGCGGGCATGACCCAGACGCCGGCTGCGATTCCTCAGGGTGCCATGGACCCCCGGCCGCGCCAGATCGTGCAGACCGCGCGCAGCGCGATCACGCTGGGATCCGGTTCGCGCAAAACCACCATCTACAGCACCGACGTGATCGTGACGCTGCCGGTGTTGGCCCCGACCGGTCAGGTGGTGGGTGCGAAAACCATGACGGAGCAACTGGTCATTTCGGGCACCGACAAGCAGGGCGCCTTTGCCAACGTGACCGGCGTGCTGCACGTGATCGGCAGCAGCCTCGGGCAGGCTGCCCCGGTGGCCGGCCAGATCTGCATGCCCTGATCGGGCAGGCCTTCCGCGCAGTACACATCCAACGCCCCCGCAAGGGGCGTTGGTGTTTTCAGTGGGAGATAAAAAGGCGATGTTCGCGTTAAGTGTGCAATCACGGTCACTGGCGGGTCCGCCGGGCTTTGAGGGTCTTGCCTGTCGGTGCGAAAGCACCCTCCGCTTTTGGGCTCGCTGGTAATTCGTTCGAGCTCGAACCGGTGAGGCCTTGCGGGACGGATTTCCCGTGTTTTGCGTCACATTGGCCGGGTCTCGCCCCGGCGGGCGACCTTCTTCTTTGTTGTACGACAAAGAAGAAGGCAAGAAAACGTACCCCGCTGCCGCGCCCCCTTCGGGGGTTCCCTCCCACGGTCGGATTTGCACATCCGACCGGCTACGGTGGCGCGGAGCATGCTCCGCGAAACCCCACCTCCGCCCTTCCGGGCGCGCCGGGCGGGGTCTTCGCAAACTCGCCCTGCGGGCTCAGACATGCGAAGCCCTTTTTCCGCCCGTCATCACCTCCAGTCGGCACGTCAGAGGGGACCGGAAATGCAGGTGATCAACGGTCAGTCGCCCAGCCCTGTATCAGTAAAGGCTCGGTGTCCGTGAAAGCCCGTCTGAACCTTTGATCCGCGCAGCAACGGGCGGGGAAGTCCGGCGCAGCTGTCTGAGCCCGCAGGGCGAGTTCTGCGCCGGCCGCCCGTTGTGAGCAGCGCAGGGGAGTCGGCCGAAGGCCGACCGGTGAAGCCGGGTCGCCTTCTTTGCCTACTTTCTTGGCGAAGCAAGAAAGTAGGGCGCCCGCCGGGGCGCGACCCCGCCAACGTCACGCCCTAACAACGGAACGCCGTTCAGTAACGGCAAACCCACCAGTCTGGAGAGCGCTTGCCGTTGAAGGCAACAACGCTTTCCATACTTAACGCGAACACCGCCGATAAAAAAGCCTTCATTCAACCTGGCCACACCCCCCGGCACCGGGCTGGCACATGCCTTGCTGATGCCTACCCACACATCGGCAAACGGGAGGCATGCGGTGGATCTGCGCTGGAGGCTGTTCGGATACGTGCTGGGCTTTGCGCTGGCCTTGCTGGCAGCGGTGGCGCGCGTGGGTCAGGCTGGCGTTGCGGCGATGTGGCCGATGAAATGGCCGCCGCCGCGCGGCTGGTGGACGTGGTGCAGGCCGCGGCGCAGGCCGGGCAGGGGAGCGATGCGCTGCGCGCGGCGCTCGAAGGTGCTCCGCTACGGCACGTTGTGATCGAAGTGGAGCGTTCCAGCATGGAGCAGTCCGCGCCTCCGGCCGTGGCCGGACTCACGCCGGGCATCCTCCACGAACGGCGCATTCCGCTGGCCGACGGCACCCTGGTGATTCGCGCCGACGCGCGCGCCGAAATCCGCGAGGTGCTGCAGGGCGGCGGGCGGGTGATGGCGACCTTGCTGCTGCTGTCGCTGATCCTGGCCGGCCTTGCCTGGCTGGTGGTCCACCGGGCGCTGGCGCCGGTGCGCGAGCTTGAGCGCGGTCTGGCCCATCTTGGGGGCGGCGAAGGGGAAGCACATCTGCCGCGTTTTGAACTAAAGGAATTTGCCAGCATCGCCAGTGCCATCGAGCGCCTGTCCGGCGAACTGGCCCGGGCCCGGCAGGCCGAGCGGGACATGGCGCGCCGGCTCCTTGAACTGCAGGAGGCCGAGCGCCAGGATCTGGCGCGGGAACTCCATGACGAACTCGGCCAGGGCCTGACCGCCATCAGCGTGGCGGCCGCCTGTATCGAGCGCCAGGCGGCGCGCGGCGCAGCCGACGCACTGCTGGCCAGTGCCTGCGACATCCGCCATGAGTCGGCCCGGATGCTGGGCCTGGTGCGCAACCGGCTGGCCCAGTTGCGCCCCCAGGGGCTGGACGGGCTGCGCGTGGTCGATGCCCTGAACGAACTGGTGGCAAGCTGGCGCGGCCGGGCGCCGGAGATCGGCATCGAAACCGAGTTCGAGGCCCGCCTTCCGGCGCTGCCGCCGCTGGCCGGCCTGGCCCCTTTATCGCACCCTGCAGGAGGCGCTCACCAACGTGCTGCGCCACAGCGGTGGCCAGCCGCGTGCGCTTGTCGCAGGGCGCCCGCGGCGGCCTCACCGGCATGCGCGAACGGGCCGCAATGGCCGGCGGACGCTGCTGGCTGGACGATACGCCGGGCGGCGGCCTGCAGGTGCGGCTCAGCCTGCCGGTGGCCTGACGGCCAAAATACCGAAAAAAATTTTTAGTGAAGGAGAAGAAAGATGAACGCCATACGCAACGTGCTGCGGCTGGCTGCACCCCTGGCTGGCCCTTTTCGCCACGTCGGCCTCGGCCGCGGTGGATGACGACATGAAGAGTCTCGCCAGCAAGAGCGGCTGCCTCACCTGTCACAGCATCGAGTCCGGTGCGCCGGGCCCCAACGGCATGGCCCCGATCGGCCCCGCCTGGCAGGATGTGGCAAAAATGTATCAGGCAAGCCGGGTGCTGATGTCTTCCTGACCCGCGTCGTGGTGGAGGGCTCCAACCCCTACGGCAGCCACTGGAAGGACAAGGTCAGCGGTCTGGCCATGCCCCCCAACAAGGTGGCGATCCAGGAGGTCGATGCGAAGAAACTGGTGAAGTGGATTTTGACGCTGGCGCCCAAGTAAGCACTGGCGGCCTTCAAAACAACAGGCCCGGCGGGAGTTCGCCGGGCCTGTTTGTTTGTGTGCGTGCCTACTTGATCTTCTTTGCCGTGCTGCGCGAGGACACCATGATGCCGGCGACGATCAGCGCGAAGGCCACGCCGTGGAAGGGCTGGGGCGATTCGCCGATCACCGCGGCGGACAGCACGGCCGCGAAAAGCGGGGTCAGGTTGTAGAAGATCGACGCCATTGCCGGGCCGGCCTCGGCCACCGCCAGGCCCCACAGGCGATAGGCGATGATCGACGGGCCAATGGCGATGAACACGATGGCGGCGACCAGCTGCCACGACCACTGGGTGGGGGCGGACGGGGCGATCAGATCGCCCGCGCCGGCGGCACCCACGGCCCAGACCACCCCGAACACGCACTGGGCAACCAGAAACTGGGCCCAGTTCCAGGCCGGGCGGGCGGCGCCGGTCATGTGTGCGGGCGGGCGGGCCAGCATCCAGCTGTAAATCGACCAGCCGATGATCGCCAGCAGCATCAGCAGGTCGCCCTGCACGAACTGGATGTCGGCCAGCGCCGCCGGGTTGCCCCGCGACATCACCAGCGCCACCCCGGCGAGCGACAGCACCGCGCCGATCAGTTGCAGGCGTGTCGGAATGACCTTGTAGCCCAGCGCCCCGACCACCATCGCCCACACCGGCGAACTCGACGCGATCAGCGTGACGGTTGAGCGGCGTGCTGGTGCGCAGCGCCATGTATTGCAGCGCGTTGTAGGCCCCCACGCCGATCAGCCCGAGGATGGCCAGGTATTGCCAGCGCGCCGCGATCTGCGCCCGCGCGGCCGGCGTCGACAGGGCCGCCCAGCCCAGCGGCAGCAGCAGCACAAAGGCCACCATCCAGCGTATGGCGTTGAGCCACAGGGGGTCGATGCTGTTGATCGCCAGGCGGCCGACGACCGCGTTGGTGGCCCACATGGCAGGTGGCGTGGCGAGCATCAGGACAAGGCGGGGCGTGAGTTGCATGGGGCGGTCCTCGGTGGGAGGCAGGATCAGGGCCTTGCAGTGTAAGGACGGCCGGGCCGCGGCGGAAGACGCAAAGACTGGTTTCACTGTTCACAATAATGAACAATGGCGTTTATGAAAAAACAACAAATCGACGCGCTGTGGGCCCACGTGCATTGGCTCGGCGTGCTGGCCGACACCGGCAGCTACACCGCGGCGGCGCAGCGCCTGGCCGTGAGCAAGGCCGCCATGAGCCAGCGCATCAGCGAACTGGAGGCCGCGGCCGGGGTGCCGCTGGTGCGCCGGACCACCCGCAGCGTGCGTCTTACCGAAGCCGGCCAGTCGCTGGTGGATTCGACCCGCGGCGCCTTTGCGCAGATCGAACGCAGTTTTGCCGGCGTGCGCGATCTGGCCGAAACGCCGCAGGGGCTGCTGCGGGTCACGGTGGCGGTGGCCCTCGGGCGCCAGCACATTGCCCCGCTGGTGGCGGGTTTTTTGCGTGCTTATCCGGATCTGCGCATCGAACTCGATCTTTCCGAGCGCCTCAGCTCACTGGTCCAGGACGGCTTCGACCTGGCCATCCGCCACGTGGCCACGGTGCCGGAAACCCACGTGGCGTGGACGCTCTGCGAAACCCGCTCGGTGCTCGTCGGCAGCCCGGACTACCTGGCGCGGCGCGGCATGCCGGCCCGGCCCGAAGACCTTGCCGGTCACGACTGTCTGAGTTATCTGCGCAGCGAAGGCAGCCCGAGCTGGAGCTTCGAGCCGGCCGCGGGCGGTGGCGCGCGGGTCAGCGTGGGCCCGCGCGGCAGCTTCTCGGCCAACAACAGCGAGGTGTTGCGCGAAGCCGTGCTCGGCGGGCTGGGCGTTGCGCTGCTGCCGGATTTCAGCGCCCGGCTGTACGTTGCCAGCGGCCGCCTCGTGCCGCTGCTGCCCGACTGGCTGCCCGTGAGCGCCTACGGCAACCGCCTGTACGCCGTTCGCCCTACAGCGCCCACGTGCCCAAGGCCGTACGTTTTTGTGGCTTACCTGCGCGAGGCGCTGAAGGATGGATTCCGGGTGGGCGAGGGTTAAGAGCTTGCCCCCACGCCCGTTTCGCCCCGGACATATCACGGGCAAGCGTCCGCCTCCCCCGGGGCTTCATTCCTCGCCGAGTTTCTCGCGCAGGGCCGTGATGGCCTCGGCTTCGGCGCGGATGCGGAAGAGGGCGCCGTTTTCGTCGGCGCTTTCTTCCAGCACCTGGCAGTTGGCGTAGATTTCACCGCGCAGTTGCTGCTCCGACCACGGCAGAAAAAGCGTGTCCTCGATGAGATCCTTCTGGAAGAAGGCGACGATGGTGGCGCGCAGCTGGGCCACCTCGTCGGGGCGGCGAGCGCTCATCACGACGCAATCCGGGTATTTCTCCCGCAGCATGGCCGTGCACTCGGCCTGCGCCTCGGCGTCGCCCACGTGGTCGATCTTGTTGAACACGCGGATGCGCGGCACGGCATCGGCGCTGATTTCCTCGAGCACCCGGTCGGTGACTTCGAGCTGGCGCTCGAAGCCCGGATCGCTCGCGTCGATGACGTGCAGCAGCAGCGAGGCATCCAGCGCTTCGTCGAGCGTTGATTTGAACGATGCGACCAGCCCGTGGGGCAGGTTCTTGATGAAGCCGACGGTATCGCTGACCAGCACGCGCGGCACGCTTTCGGGGTGCAGCACGCGCACGGTGGTGTCGAGCGTGGCGAAGAGCTTGTTGGCAACCAGCACCTCGCTGCCGGTGAGGGCCCGCATCAGGGTGGATTTGCCGGCGTTGGTGTAGCCGACCAGCGCCACGCTGGCCAGGCCCTGGCGTTCCTGCCGGCGCGAGCGCTGGGTCTTGCGCTCGACGTCCATCGCGTCGATTTCCTGCTGCAGCTCGGCGATGCGGTCGCGAACCTTGCGCCGGTCCAGTTCGGTGTGCGATTCGCCCGCACCGCGGCCGCCAACGCCGCTGCGCTGCCGTCCCTGCGGCCCGGCCAGCTTGGCGGCTTCGCGCAGGCGCGGCGCCATGTAGCCGAGGCGTGCAATCTCGACCTGAGCCCGCGCCGCGCGGGAGCGTGCGTTGCGGTGGAAGATCTCGAGGATGACCATGGTGCGGTCCATCACTTCGCAGCCGACCTCGAGTTCGAGGTTGCGGGCCTGCGAGGGCGAAATCTCGTGGTCCACCAGGATCACGTCGGCCTGGCGATCGGCGGGGTCGGACGCCGGCGGCGCCGCGTCTTCGACGTCGGCAAGGTCGGTCTCCGTTGTTCTGAAGCAGCGTATCTCGTGCCGCTTGCCAACGCCCAGATAGGCCGTGGAGTCGAAGCCGGAGCGCTTCTGGATGAAGGTGCGCACAACCTCGAAGCCCAGCGTTTTGGCAAGTTCGCGCAGCTCGGTGAGCGATGCTTCGAACTCGACGTCACTGACGTTCGGCAGTTGTACGGCCGCCACGACGGCGCGCATGGGCTTCTCTTTGACTTCCATCTGCATTCGGAGATTGGCTTTCTTTAATGGGCAAAGCCGGATAGTACACGCGTATCTAATGGATGCCGGCATCAAGTGGGCGCTGCCGGCGCCCTGGCGGGCCTTTAAAACAGGTTTCTGATTTCTTCGAGGTTGCCTGGCGAGGGTGCCGTCGGGGTGAAGACGAGTTGCAGGATCACGTCGGTGCGTCCGCCGATTTTCGCTTAGGACACGGGAATCTTGCCGAAGATGCAAGGGCCGCCGCGCGGCGGCAGCTGGCTGGCCATGGCGCTGCGGTTGGCGAGTTCGGCGCACTCGGCGGGGCTGCGTATCGAGAAGGTGGTGCCGCGCTGGCGGAGCGCGGTTTCGGCGGCAGCCTGGGTGAGGCCGGGCTGGAATTGCTGGCGGAGTTCCGGGACGAGCGTCGAGGGAGGCGCTTCGCAGGCGGTGAGGATGAGCGCCGAGAGGGCGAGTGCGGCGGCGGGCAGGCGGTGGGCGGGCATGGGCGCGAGCGGGGCGTGGAGGCGAGGCGGGGAGTATCCCACGGGGAGGCTTTACGGGCTCCGGCGCAGCTTGCGGTACAGCGTGGTGCGGGTGATGCCGAGTTCGCGGGCGGCGGCCGAGATGTTGCCGGCGTGGCGGGCGAGGGTTTCGTCGACGATGCGGGTTTCGGCGGCGCGCAGGCTTTGGCCGGTGGCGCATGCGTCGGGGCTGTCGCCGTCTTCCAGATCCTGGGGCAGGTGCTCGGGCCGGAGGGTGCTTTCGTCGGGGCCGAGCATGGCGGCGGCCAGGCGCAGGGCATTGCGCAGCTGGCGGATGTTTCCGGGCCAGGGGTGGCGGCGGATCAGGTCGAGGGTGGCGGCGGCGAAGCGCAGCGGGCGGCCGGGGGATTCCTCGTGGAGGATCTGCCGGGCCAGGGCTTCGATGTCGCTCCGCTGGCGCAGGGCCGGCAGCGCGAGGTTCATGGCCGACAGGCGGAAGTACAGGTCGGGGCGAAATTCGCCGCTCTCGCACAGGGCCTTGAGCGGGCGGTGGCTGGCGCAGACGAGGGTGAGCGCGATGCTTTCTTCGGGGCCGCCGCCCAGCGGTGCAACCCGGCGGGTTTCGAGCACCCGCAGCAGCACCGCCTGCAGGCGCAGCGGCATGTCGCCGATTTCATCGAGAAAGAGTGTGCCGCCGTGGGCTTCGCGCAGCTTGCCGCGGGCGCCTTCGCCGCGGGCGCCGGTGTAGGCGCCGGGGCTGTAGCCAAAGAGTTCGGCCTCGATCAGGTTGGCGGGAATGGCCGCGCAGTTGATGGCGACGAAGGGGCCGTGCTGGCGGGGGCCGCTGTGGTGGAAGGCCTGGGCGAAGACTTCCTTGCCGGTGCCGGTTTCGCCCTGGATGAGCAGCGGTATGTCGAGGCCGGCAATGCGCCGGGCGCGGCGGATGACTTCGGCGACGGTCTTGTCGCCCAGATCGAGCTCGTCGAGGGTGGTGCGCCGGGGCGGGGCGCGGCGGGGGGTTTCGGCGCTGCCGGCCGGGTGGGTGCGGCGCAGTTTGCGGGCCAGCACCCTGGCGGCGAACTCGCGCCCGTTGCGCTCGCGCAGCAGAGTGGGGTGGGCGCCGCCGGCAAGGGCGTGGTCGAGGACGGCGCTCCAGCGCGTTTCAAAAATATGCCCGAACACCGGCCGCGTGCGGCGGGTGTCGGCGATGCCGAGCAGCTGTTCGGCACGCCGGTTGCAGGCCAGCAGACGGCCGGCGTCGTCGAATACGGCAAGGCCTTCGAGGGGCGAGGAGAGGGCTTCGGGCCGCGGGTGGAAGCGGATCGTGAGGGCGGCGTCGGGGAGGGTTTCGATCAGGCGGTTCTCGATGATCTCGGCGGTGGTCTGCAGCAGGGCCTGGGCGTGAACCGGCGTGACCTGGGCGCTGGTGGAGATATCGAGAATGCCGAGCACACCGCCAGTGGGCGCGTGGATGGGCGCGGCGATGCAGGTGAGGAAGCGGTTGCGCTCCAGGTAGTGGTCGGCGCCGATCACCGCCACGGCACGCTGTTCGGCCAGCGCGGTGCCGATGGCGTTGGTGCCCATCGCGGCTTCGGCCCACGAGTGGCCGGGCTGCAGGGCGATGCGGGCGGCGTGCTCGGCGAAGTCGGCGTCGCCCACTGCGCGCAGGATCACGCCGGCGTCGTCGGCCAGCAGGATGGTCGAGGACGAGCGGGCGACCTGTTGGTGCAGGTGCTCCATGATCGGCTGGGCAAAGGCCAGCAGCCGGGCGTTGGCTTCGAGGCGGTTTGACAGGCTGGTGCGGCAGGCGCGGGCGTCGGGCAAGGGATCGGCGCTGGACAGGCCGCCGGCGGCGCAGCGCTGCCACGAGCGCCGGATGGCGCTGGCGGGGGTTTCCGGGGAGGGGGGGGCCGCGTTGTTCACGAAATCGGTGCAGCAGGAAACATGCCTGATGCGTGAAGGCCGGCCGCTGCGGCTTGCGGCGCCTGAGCGGGCTGCGGAGCTGCTCCGTGGGACGTTGCGGGATGGAGCAGGTGTGCAGGGGCGGAGCAGCCCGTCTGGCCCGGTGGAGGCCGGGGTTTTGAAGCAAGTGCTTGTCGCGAAAGGGTTTCCGTTTGGTGCGGGCGGTGCTGCCGGGCCTGCATGGTTTTTGCTGGGTGCTGGCATGGCGGTTTGCCCGCAGGGGGGCCGCTGTAGCGGAATTCAGGCTTTCAAAAACAAGGAGGAGATCATGATGAAGTTGATACCGATGTTGTGCGCCCTTGGGCTCGGGCTGGCTGCTGCCACCCCGGCCGTGGCGTCGGAAGAGATCATCAAGAAGGCGCGCTGTGTGGCCTGCCATGCGGTGGACCAGAAACGCGTGGGCCCGTCGTACAAGGACGTGGCGGCGAAGTACAAGGGCCAGGCGGATGCGGTGGCGGTGCTGAGCGCCAAGGTTCGGGCTGGCGGCACGGGCAACTGGGGCCAGATTCCGATGACGCCCAATGGCCCCGACAAGATCAGCGACGCCGATCTGAAGGCGGCGGTGGAGTGGATTCTGAAGCTGTGATCTGAGGGTTTGGAACACCTGCTCCAGAATGGAGCAGGTGTATCGCTACGGACGGAGCCCCGTCGCTTTTGTGGCGACTCGTTGGGTCGGTAGCGCGCGTAACCGACTCAGACGTCCCGTTCATGTTGGGTCGCGCGGTGCTAACCCGACCTACCGTGATTTAGGCTGAGGGCGATTCGACCCCCCCCCCTGGGCTGGATGACGACGCCCCAGGGCAACTCGCCAACGGGGATTTCCGCGATGGTTTCGAGCCGGGCGGTGTCGATGACCGACACGCTGTTCGAGCGGCCATTGGCCACGTAGAGCTTGCGGCCGTCGGGGGTGATGGCCATGTTCCAGGGGCGCTTGCCCACCGGGAGGGTGGCTTCGACCTGGTTGTCTGCGGTGCGGATCACGCTCACCGTGCCGTCTTTGCCGTTGGATACATAGGCGCGGCTGCCGTCCGGGGCCATGGTGACGCCGTTGGCGAAAGTGCCGGCCTTGATCGTGGCGATGACCTGCCGGCTGCCCATGTCGATGGCGTAGACAGCGCTGGCCAGCTCGCAGGCCACGTAGGCGCGGCGCCCGTCCGGGGTAAAGCCGATGCCCCGCGGGCGCTTGCCGACCGGAATCTGCGCCACTTGCCGGCGGGCCTTGACGTCGATGAGGTCCACCTGCTCGGCCTCTTCGGCGCTCACCAGCAGCCAGCGGCCGTCGGGGCTGAACACCGCATGCTCGGGGTTCTTGCCGCGCACCTTGATGTCGGCCAGCTTGCGCCGGGTGGCGGCATCGATCAGCACCACACTGTTGGATTCCTCCACCGCCGCGGCAATCAGGCGGCGGTCGGCCGACATGCCGATGCCTTCCGGTGATTTGCCGAGGACGATGCGGCGGGTGGGTTCCGTGGCCGTGGTGTCGATGATCACCAGCCCGTCGGCCGGTGCTTCGCTAATGAAAAAGATGCCGCCCGTCGCTGGCGATGCCCCGTGGCCGCTGGCCGCCGGGGAGGGTGCGGACCACCGTGTCGGTGGCGGTGTCGATCACCGATACGCTGGCCGATTTCTCGTTTGGCACGTAGGCGAAGGGGGCGCCAAGCACGGCGCCCGGCAAGAGCGCGCAGGCGGCGAGCAGGCTGCGTAGCGGAGTGGGGCGGCTCATCGGATCACCTCTTTTTACTGCGTGGGCTGAAGGTAGGTGATGCCGTGGCGGGCGAAGATGGCGGCGACGGTGCCGTTCTTTTGCAGCTCGCGCAGCGCGCCGGCAAGGGTGTCGGCGAGTTCGCCTTCATCGGCCTTGACGGCCATGCCGAGGGGCCAGCTGTTGATCTTCAGCTCGGGCATCTGCACCACTTCAATCACAAAGCGCGCGTCCTTGCCGAGGGCCGCTTCGATCTCCGAGCGCGGGCCCATCACGGCGGCCAGTTCGCCCGCCTTGAGCTTGCCCACGGCGGCGGCCACGCTGGCAAAGTGCACCACGTTTTCGCGCAGGCGCCCGCTCAGCACGCCGAGCAGGAAGGCGTCGGCCAGGCTGCGGCCTTCCACGCCGATCTTCTCGCGGGTGAACACTTCCAGTGCCGTGGCGGCCGAGCCGCGAATCTGGCCGATGCGCTGCACGCGGGCAACGGCAATGGTTTCGAGGTGGTAGGGCCCGAAGATCTTCACCTTGTCGTTCTTGCCCTGCAGGTAGCTATCCACCGGCACGTGCATCATCACGTCGGAAGGCTGGGCGCCGAGGTAATGGCCTTTCCAGACCATGTTGCGCAGGTCGTCGTCCATGTCCTCGTCGGCGTTGTAGCCGACCACCTGGGTGGCGAGGCCGAGCTGCTTGCCGAGGGCCTGGGCAAGCTCCACGTCGATGCCCTTGCCCTGGTTGGAGTAAGGGGCGAAATCGTTGTAGACCGCCACGCGCAGGCTGCCGCGCTGGCGGATCTCGGCAAGGCTGCCGGCTGCGCTCTGGGCGCGCGGCGGGCAGGGCGGGCGGCTGGCGCCAGCGGCACCGGCGCCGAGCAGAAAGTGGCGGCGATCAGTCTTCACGGACGGTCTCCAGCCAGGCGCGGATGGTCCACATGGCTTCCTGGGACAGGATGCCTTCGAAGGGCGGCATGTAAACGCGGCCGTCGCGGGTGGCGCCCTTCCTGATGCGCTGCAGGAAGATCTCGTCGCCTTCCTGGCCGGCCGGCAGGTAGCGCAGATCCGGCGCAATGCCGCCGGATACCGCGCCGAGGCCGTGACAGCGGGCGCAGTTCTGGTTGAAGGCCGAGTCGCCGATGCGGATCGCTTCCTTGTCCTTCAGGTAGGGGTTCTTGGCCAGCCATTCCGTGCCGACCGGCTTCAGCGTCGAGGTATCAACCGCCTGCGGAACCACGTCGCCGTGGGCAATGACAGCGCTGGCGGCCATGAGCAGGGCCGCGGCAGAGAGTGTGCGGATAACGGAGAATTTGCGAGCAGTCACCTGGATCACCTTTGGTCGTGGTTGGAGTTCGTCGAGCCTTGCGCCGTGAAGCGCCGGGCTGTGTGTGTGATGACCAACCAGCAAGGGGCGTGCCAAGTTTGCGGGGTTGGGGGAGTGTGCGGGACAAGCGGCGAGGATGCGGGTCTATTGGTTTTGTTTATGAGGCGATAAACTGGCGCGGGACTTGCTGAGAGAGACGCATGGTGGAGCAGTCACATTGCTGAAATATGATTCGACTGCTACATTTTGGCACGCGCAATACCGGGCCCGATCCCGGAACATTCCGCACCAGCGGAAGGGGGAAGACACATGCAGGTTCCATTCAACACCGAAGCCCGTTCGGTAAGCCTCCAGGAAGCGCGCTCCTTGTACTTCGGACGCGGCGAACTGCCCGAAGCCCTGCTCGACAACAACGTGCTGCGTTCGTGGGAGCGCTGCCGCCAGGCCGGGCTCGACCCGGCCCGCAAGGGCGGCGGCGAACCCGACTTGCGGGCCGTGAGCGATGCCCGCGAGCGCAACCGTACGCTGCTGTCCCATGCCCAGCCGGTGCTGGAGCACCTCTTCGAGCAGATCCGCAACTCCCACAGCATGGTGATCCTGGCCGACGCGCGGGGCATGGTGCTGCAAAGCTTCGGCGACGCCGATTTCCTGAGCCGCGCCGAGCAGGTTGCGCTGCGCCCGGGCGCCTGCTGGCACGAGTTCGAGCGCGGCACCAACGCCATCGGCACGGCGTTGGCCGAGCGTGACGCGGTTAACGTCTTCGGCTCCGAACACTTTTTCGAAGGCAACGCCTTTCTCACCTGCAGCGCTGCGCCCATCCAGGACGCCCAGGGCCGGCTGATGGGCGTGCTGGATATTTCCAGCGACTACCGCGCCTACCAGCGCCACTCACTCGGGCTGGTCAAGATGTCGTCGCGGATCATCGAAAAACGTCTCTTCGAAGCCGAGTTCGCCCACCAGGGCCTGCTCAGTTTCCATATTCGCCCCGACCACGTGGGCAGCCTGTGCGAAGCGATGCTGGCCATCGGGCCGGACGGCGACCTGCTGGGCGCCGACCAGTCGGCCCTCGATCAGCTCGGCCTGCGCCGCGAAGAGCTGCCCCGGCGCCACTACAGCATGCTGTTCGACGTGCCCCTCGGCACCCTGGTGGACCGCGCCCGGCGCGATCCGTCGTCGCTGATCGCCATCGGCGGGCCCAAGGGCAAGCGTTTTTACGCCCGCCTGCGCGGCAATGTCACGGCGCTTGCGGGCAGCCCCGCGCCGGTGCTGCTCGACGCCCGTGGCGAGCGCGTCAGCAAGACGGTGAAGCCTGAACCCGCCGCGGCCCCGTCCGCCGCCCGACCGCGCCTGACCCTCAAGTTTCTGTCCACCGGCGACGAGCGCCTGCAGGCGGCCATCGACAAGGCCACCCGCGTGCTCGGCCGCGACATTCCCATCCTCGTCCAGGGTGAATCGGGCGCGGGCAAGGAAATGTTCGCCAAGGCCTTTCACAACAGCGGCCCGCGCGCCCATGGCGCCTTCGTGGCACTCAACTGTGCCGCCATCCCCGAAACCCTGATCGAATCCGAACTCTTCGGCTATTCGGGCGGCGCCTTCACCGGCGCCCGCAAGGAGGGCGCGGTCGGCAAGATTCAGCAGGCCCACGGCGGAACCCTGTTCCTCGACGAAATCGGCGACATGCCGCTGTCGCTTCAGGCCCGCCTGCTGCGCGTGCTGCAGGAGCGCTGCGTGACGCCGCTGGGCACCAACAAGAGCATTACCGTGGATATCACGCTGGTGTGCGCCACCCACCGCAAGCTGAAGGAAGAAGTCGCCCGCGGCGGTTTTCGGGAGGATTTGTACTACCGCCTCAACGGCCTGTGCATCAACCTGCCGTCGCTCCGCGAGCGCAGCGACATCGGCAGCCTCATCGAGAAACTGCTCCGCGAGGAAGCCGGCCCCGATCGTGCCGTACGCATCTCCGACAAGGTGATGGACGCCTTTCTGCGCTACCGCTGGCCGGGCAATATCCGCCAGCTCAGCAACGTCATCAAGGTGGGCATCGCGCTGCTCGACGAAGACGAGGATGTCATCGAAACCTGGCATCTGCCGGATGACGTGTTCGAGGAAATCGACATGCTGGTGCCCACATCGGCCGCCGCCCCGTCCTGTACGTCCGGCCCCCAGGCCGCCCGCAGCACCGAAGCGCCCAAGGCCGACAGCGCCGCGTTCGGCCGCCTGGAGGAGATCGAACGGGACATGATTCAGCGCACGCTGGAAGCCGAGCAGGGCAACATCTCGGCGGCCGCGCGCCGGCTGGGGATCAGCCGCAACACGCTGTACCGCAAGCTGGGCAGCTTTGCGGCGGCTCACTGGCTGGCGCGATTGGGGGACTCCAGTCGCCCGGAAGGGGGGGGGGGCCGGGGGGGCCCCAGAACTGGGGGCGGGGGGGGGGCCGCCCGGGGGGGGGGGGCCGGGCCGGGGGTTAATAATTAATGGCCGGATTTCAGCCGGCAGCCTCCGCCAGAATCGCCACCAGCAGGCTCCACGCCCTGCCCACGGATTCCACCTCGACCCGTTCGCCCGGGGCGTGGGCGCCGCGGATGGTGGGGCCGAAGGAGACGATGTCCAGCCCCGGATAACGGGCGGCGATGATGCCGCATTCCAGGCCGGCGTGAATGACCTGCACTTTCGAGTCGGCGCCGAAATCCCGGCGATAAACCCTCTGGCACAGGGCGAGCAGGGGAGACGCCGGGTCGGGCGTCCAGCCGGGGTAGTGGCCGGATTTTTCGGCCCGCGTGCCCGACAGCGCAAAGAGGCTCACGATCTCGTCGGCAAGCGCAGCACTGCCGCTGTCGCGCAGCGAACGGACCATGAAATTGCAGCTGCCGCCGGCGGGGGTGAGGTCCACCACGCCCAGGTTGTTCGAGGTTTCCACCACGCCTTCCACCGACAGGCTGCGGCGCTTTACCCCGTGGGGCGCGGCGTGCAGCGAGCCCAGCCAGACGGCCTGATCCGCAGCGCTCATCAGCTCCGTGGCCTCGCCCGGGGTGGCGGCAAGGCTCACGCCTTCATCCACGCCGCCCAGCTCATCGCGTAAAAGCGTCTGCCAGCCGGCCAGGCATTCGGCCAGTGCGGCGCCGTGCCCGGCCGGCAGGGCCAGCTTGGCGCGGGCCTCGCGCGGCAGCGCGTTGCGGGCCGATCCGCCTTTGAGTTCGATCAGGCGCACGCCAAACCGGCTTTCCAGATCGCGCAGCACGCGCACCAGCAGCTTGATGGCGTTGCCGCGTTCTTCGTGGATATTCACGCCCGAATGCCCGCCACGCAGGCCGGTGAGGGCGATCTGCCAGGTTTCGACGCCGGCCGGCAGGGCCTCGGCCACGCCATCGCGGGCGACGTTCACGTCCAGCCCGCCGGCGCAGCCCAGGTAGAACTCGCCCCAGTCCTCGGTATCCAGGTTGAGCATCAGGCGGCCTTGCAGCACGCCGGCGGCAAGGCCCTGGGCGCCGCCCATGCCGGCCTCTTCGTCCACCGTGAGCAGCGCCTCGAGTGGGCCGTGCACGAGGGTGCTGTCTTCGAGCACGGCGAGAATCAGCGCCACGCCGATGCCGTTGTCGGCGCCCAGGGTGGTGTCGTCGGCCACCAGCCAGCCATCGCACAGGCGTGGCCGGATCGGGTCGCGGTGGAAGTCGTGGTCGGCGCCGGTGTTCTTCTGGCAGACCATGTCCAGGTGGGCCTGCAGCACCACGCCGGGCGCATTCTCGTGGCCGGGGCTGGCGGGTTTTCTGATGATCAGGTTGCCGGCGGCATCAACCAGGGTGGCGAGTCCGCGCTCGCCGGCCCATTGCCGCAGCGCCTCGCGCAGGGCGTCTTCGGCTTTGGACGGGCGGGGAGTGCGGCACAGGGTGGCGAAATGGCGCCAGACGGCGGCCGGCTGGAGATGGGCAAAAACGGGGTCGAGCTGAGGCATGGCTGGCGGCGAGGCATGTGGAATGCGGGAACGCAGGGCCGTCAGCATCCGGGCGAGCGCCGGCCGGCGTCAAGCCCCGGAATCTTCGCCCCTGAGCACCCGCCGCGCGCAAGCCGAAAAAAACTCAGACGAGCCGCACCTGCCAGCGATACCAGGTGGCCGACAGCATCTTTGCCAGTGCGCCCGCCATGCCTTCGAGCTTGTCGTTGAAAGCGCCGTCCTTGCCTTCTGCCAGAAAGGCGATGGTGTTCGTCCAGGCAACCCGCACGCCGGGGCAGACGGTGCCGTCGAAGTCGAGCGCCTCGTACTCGAGCGAGACTTCGCCCCACGATTTCTGCTCGAAAATCTTGGCCAGAGCCTGGCTCTCGATGGCCTGGATGTAAGCCTGAACGTAATAGGCCACGTCCGTTTCATCGGCAGTGCCGCGAGCCTCGTCCTCCGGATCGCGCTGTATCGCAGTGGTCGGGCCCAGTGCAACGACCACACAGGTGTCCTTGTAAAGCGCCTGCATCCTGCGCATCAGGCTCTCGTTCGGCCCGGTTTCGGCCAGCGCCTTGAGCAGCGTGCTTTGTTCGATCTGGAATTGTTCGTATTTGTCCATGGT
>JADKKC010000056.1 GCA_016720685.1 Zoogloea sp. | reverse complement strand
ACGGGTGCCGCGCGTCGCGGGCGAGGCGAGCTTCGAAGCCCTCGCCCAGTCGGTGACCCGCGACGTGCATCCGCGCAGCCTGCTCGATGAAATGTGCCGTCTGGGCATCGCCCGCCTCGACGAAGCCACCGACACCGTGCGTCTGGTGCGCAACGCCTTCGTGCCGAGCGACGCCCAGGCGCCGATGCTGGGCTTTCCGGCGACAACGTGGGCGATCACCTGGCGGCGGCGGTGAGCAATGTGCTGGCACCGGAGCCGCCGCATTTCGAGCAGGCGGTGTTCGCCGACGAGCTCTCCGGGCAGTCGGTGACGGCCGCGCGCCAGTTTGTGCTGGCCCGCTGGAAGAGCCTGATGCACGCGGCGGTGCCGCTGCTCGAAGGCCTCATCGAGGCCGACCGGAACGCGGGACGCCCGCAGGATAAGCGCCTGCGCATCGGCCTCTACAGTTACGCGACGGACATGGCGCCGTCACCTGCCCCCGATCAAACAGAGTCGAAAAAGTGAGACCAGCCATGAGTTCAAACCTTCACCGCGCCTTGTTGCGCAAGCTGTCCGGCGGATTGGCCGGCATCGTCCTTGCCTGCATTCTGGCCGCCTGTGGCGGGGGTGGGGGCGGCGAGGTGGCCGGGGTTGGCACCGGCGGCACCAGCACGGTGTCGAGCACCGTTGGCGTCGGACCGATTTCGGGTTTCGGCTCGGTGATCATTTCCGGCGTGCGCTACGACGATAGCGCGGCCACCGTTAGCGACGAGGACGGCAACGCCCGGACGCGGGCCGACCTGAGGCTCGGCATGGTCAGCGTCGTCAATGGCAGCGCCGACTTCGTGGCCGGCACCGGGGTGGCCACGGGCATCCGCTACGGCAGCGAGATTGTCGGTCCGGTGGGCGGGGTCGATGTGGCCGCGGGCCGCTTCACGGTGCTCGGCGCCACGGTCCGCATCAAGGCCTCGACGGTGTTCGACGACCGCCTGGCGGGTATCGGGGCGCTGAGGGCGGGTGATCGGGTGGAGGTCTATGGCTTCTTCAACGCCGCCGACGGGGCCTACACCGCCACGCGCATCGAGCCCGTCGCTTTTGCGAGCCGCTTCAAGCTGCGCGGTCCGGTCGAAGCGCTGGATACGGCGAACCGCCGCTTCACGGTGGCCGGCGTGCGGCTTGATTACAGCAGCGTGCCGGCGGCCGGAATGCCGGCGCTGGCCAACGGGCAGATCGTGCGTGCCTCGTCGGCCCGCCTGCCGTCCGGCGGCCTGTGGGGGGTGGATTCCCTCGGCGCGGCGCCGCGGGTGGCTTTGGCCGATGTCGAGATCAAGATCGAGGGTGACATCTCCATGCTCGCCTCGCCCACCTCCTTTGTCGTCGATGGGGTGACGGTGGATGCCAGTGCGGCCAGAATTTCCGGCACGCCTGCGCTTGGCCGGCGGGTCGAGATGGAGGGCCGCGGGCGCGCCGGCATCCTGGTCGCCACGGAAATCGAGCTTGCCGACGAGGACACGCCGGATGCCGAGGAATTCGAGATCACGGCACTGATTACCGACTTCGACGCGGACACCCAGCGCTTCCGTCTGCGTGGCCAGTTGATCGATGCCAGCGGCCCGGTGAGCTTCGAGAGCGGCAGCCGGTCCAGCCTGGCCAACGAGCGACGTGTCGAGCTGAAGGGCTACTTCGATGCTCAGGCCGGCGCCGTGATCGCCACGAAAATCCATTTCGAATACTAGTTTCGGTGCGCCCGCAGCCGCGGGCGCCGGGAGGAGGAGAGGTCATGAAAGCACACCCCAAACACCTGGGCCGCCTTGCGGCGCTGGCCCTGTTGCTGGCCACCGCGGCCGCCCACGGCGCGCCGCCGGCCGGGCGCCTGCTGGCATCCCAGTGTGCCCAGTGCCACGGCACCAACGGGCAGGCCGTGGCCGGCATGGAAAAACTGGCCGGCGAGAGCGAAAGCGAGATCTACGGCGAACTGATCAAGATGAAGGCCAACATCAAGCCCGACGAGATCATGCACCGCCAGGCCGCCGGCTACAGCGACGCCCAGATCCGTCTGATGGCCCGCTACTTCGCCACCGGCGGGCGAACCACCGCGACGAGTTCCACGGGCTCGACCTCCACCTCCACCCCGTCGACCCGGCCCACCCGGCGCAAGTCGCACGACGATTGAGCACAACAGATTCGAAGGGATACGCCATGTTTTCGCACAATCGTCGCAAGCTCCTGCAGACTTCCGGAGCCCTCCTTGCCGCCGGCGCGATGTCCTCGCCGCTGCGCGCCCAGACCGCCGCTCCGCGGGTGGTGGTGATCGGCGGCGGCTTCGCCGGTGCCACCCTTGCCAAGTACGTCCGCCTGTGGAACCCGAAAATCCAGGTAACGCTGATCGAGCCGAACCCCAGTCACGTCTCCTGCATTCTGAGCAACCTGGTGATGACCGGCGCGCTGGGCATGACCGACATCACCATCCGCTACGACACCCTGCGCACCAAGTATGGTGTGAACATCGTGGCCGACCGGGCCGTCGCGATCGATCCGGTCAATCGCCGGGTAAGCACCCTGAACGGCAGCCAGATCGCCTACGACAAGCTGGTGCTGGCGCCCGGCATCGATTTCGACGCCATTCCGGGCCTCGACAGTTCGGTGTTGCCCCACGCCTGGCAAGCCGGCCCGCAGACGCTGGCGCTCAAGGCCCAGCTTCAGGCCGTGCCGGCCGGCGGCACCTTTGTGATGTCGATTCCCCAGGCGCCTTACCGCTGTCCGCCGGGGCCTTACGAGCGCGCCTGCCTGATCGCCGACAGCCTGCTGCGCAACCGCCGGGCCGGCAAGGTCATCGTGCTCGACGCCAACCCGGACGTGGTGGCCGAGGCGCACACCTTCCACACCGCCTTCAGCACCACCTATGCCGGCGTGATCGAGTATCGCCCGGGCACCGAGGTGCTGTCGGTGGATTGGGCCAGCAAGAAAATCACCACCAATTGGGACACGATCCAGGCCGACGCCGCCAACATCATTCCGCGCCAGAAGGCCGGCAAGCTGGTAGTGGCCGCGGGCCTGCTGGGCAGCGCGCCAGGTGCCCGCTGGGCACCGGTCAATCCGCTCAGCTATGAATCCACGCTGGTGCCCAACGTGCATGTGATCGGCGACTCCCAGGGCACCGGCCAGCCCAAGTCCGGCCACATGGCCAACGCCCAGGCGAAGGTGTGCGCCGACGCGCTGGTGCGCTACTTCGTCGGCGAAGTGCTGGATTCGGTGCCGATGATCAATTCCGCCTGTTACAGCCCGATCACCTCGAAAACGGCTTCGTGGCTGACGGTGGTGTTCGGCTATGACGCGGCCAACGGACTGATGAAGCCGGTGCCCAACACCCTCGCCGAAGCGCCGGCACCAACCCGCGGACACTACGAGGACTGTTCGGCTGGGCGAAAACCTTTTCGCCGACAGCTTCAGCTGACGAGCTTGCAGGGCGCCCCGGATGGGCGCCCTTTTTTTGACTGGAGGGGACGAAACGATGAAACAGAAAATACTGTCAGGAATCGGCCTGGCCATCGCTGCCGCGTGCCTGCCAACGGGCGCCACGGCGGGCGTCATCGGCATGCTCGGCAACTTCGACGTGATCAACGATACCGGCCATACGGCGCACGGGTTCGAGATCGAGCTCGAAGGGCTGCACGCCTCGGACATCACCGATACCTTCGGCGGTGTCGGGCGTGGTTTTTCCGAGCGGGCGGGGTTTCGACCCGGCGACCAGCGTGGTGCGCTACGGCGCGCCGACCGTCACCGAATACAGCAGCGGTTCCACCTTCGGCACGCGGGTTACCTACATGGGCGTGTTCGACGGGACCGGCTGGGACTACGGCACGCCGAGCGGCAGCTTCATCACGCCGGGCGACAACTGCTGGTCTGGCGGCGGGATCGGCTACACGGCGGCAACGCCCTGCGACCACTTCGGCGTCGGAACCCTTGGCAATCCGATTCGCACCACATACAGCTGGCTGCTCGAGACGGCGACCGCCGGGGTGCTGACGAACGGTACGGTGAGCCTGCCTGCGCCGGCCTGGAATGTCGTCCAGGCCCCGCCCCCGGCGCCCGGCCTGCCGGCGGCTCCGCCGGTGGTTGCGGCCGTGATCGAGGCGCCGGAGCCAGAGGCGGCGGACAGGTTCGGCGAGGCGATGTGGGTCAAGGTGTTCACAACCGAGCTGGAAGGACAGCATCGACCTGGAAGAGCTGGTCGGCGGCAATCCCAAGGTCGACGCCGCGGTGACGGAAGTCGAGTGGCAGCTCCTGCAGAAGGATCCGGGCAATCCGCTCTCGGGATTGCTGGAAAGCGGCTACGGCGCGCCCGTCGGGCCGAAGGCCGCGTCCATCCTGCGGCGCTATGAGTTCTATCGCTACGCGGGGTTTTACGATCCGGACAGCAACGAAGCCAAGCCTTACCTCAGCGACTCGCACCCCCTGGAGAGAACCCGCTGCCGGGCCAGGAGAGCGATCTGGGCAACTATCTCGGCGCCCAGAACGCGGCCCTCAACCTGGATGTGCTGGCCATCGTGGCCCCGCCGGCAGGTGTCCCCGAGCCGGGCGGCGCGGCCCTGGGGCTGCTAGGGCTGGCGGCCCTGGGCCTCGTCCGTCGCCGTTGAAACAGCCACGAGGACATGTTCGGCTGGGCGAAAACCTTTTTCGCCGACAGCTTCAGCTGAGGCTCAGGGAGCCCATGCGAGGGCTACTGCCTCCACTTTTCCATGACTTTCCTTCATCTTCCATGACACGACACACTCTCTTTGTTCTGAACAGGCTCGCCCTGGCGATGGCTCTGCTGGCTCCGGCCTCCGGCGCAATGGCTAATCTCCTCGTCAATGGTGACTTCTCCCGGGGCATCAACGGCTGGAGCGGCTTCCTAAACACCGTCGACCATCCAACGCCGTCCGACGACATTTATTACCTGAAGCCCCTGGTCAACGTGCAGCAGACCCCTGACGGTGTGGCTCTCTTCAAGGGCTTCTATGATCCATCAGGGGCGGGTTCCTACGCCTATCGCCTGGCCCCGCCGCGGCCGCACATCTCTCAGAGCATGTTTCTGGTGGCCGGCACCTACGCTCTGAGCTGGGACGACACGATCGTTACTCATGGGCTGCAAGCCACCCAGAAGTTCGAAGTGCTCCTGGATGGTGTTCAGGTGCTTGCCCAGGACTTCTGGATTGCGCAGACGGGCGGCGGCGCCCAGTCCTCCGGGCACAAGAGTTACAGCCTGGATATTGCTTCCGATGGGCTGCACCGCTTGTCTTTCGGCCTGTCTACGCCCGGCTACAACTGGGACACCCAGGGTGCTTGGATACAGTACGCCAACCAGATCACAGTCGACAATCTCAGCCTGTTGGCTCTCGTTCCGGCATCGGTCAATGTTGTGCCGGAACCTGCCAGCTTCGCCCTGCTGAGCCTGGGGGCGCGCTGCTGGCGCGCGCGCGACGCGGCCCGATCCGGTAAGGCCGCGCCCTGAGTCAGATCATCGACTTCACGGTGTGCTTGGCGGGTGCGCTCGGCGCAGCCGAGTCTGCCAGCAGGCCGCGCAGGCAGCTGTAAAGCATGGCGGCATTGACCAGGTGCCAGCCGACATGGCTGCCGAGGGGCCAGATCGGGCAGATTGCCTGGTCGATGGCCCGGCAGGTGATGCTGACGAGAAACAGCGCACCGGCGAGCTTCAGCCAGCGCGCTGTTTGCGCGGCCCGCCCGCGGGCCTGACGGGCGCACACCAGCAGCAGCGCAAAAGGCGGCAGGTAGATTTCCGAGCCGTTCAGCGCAATCGGCGGCAGGAGCCGGGTGGCGCTGCCGAAGAGCACCGCCAGCAGCACGAAGGCGCCCACGCCGCGCCAGCTGGCGGCCGGGCTTTTGCCGAGCAGGCGCACCTGGAAGCGCTGGTAATAGACCAGCACGAAGAAGGCGATGAAGACGATGTCGAGCAGCGCCGCCCAGCGCGTGGCCAGGGTGTGGAAAACCAGGCTGCCGAGGCCGACGGCGGCGATCAGCGCGAGCAGCAGGCGGATGTCGCCGCTGCTGTGGCGCCCTCCGGCCCGGCGCCACAGCAGCGCGGCAACGCCGATGAAGGCGAGGTTGGAGAGCGCATTGAGCGGCTCGGACCATAGCTCCGGGCCGGTGCGCTCGCAGTACAGGTCGATGCTCTCCAGCCAGTTCATCCGGCCGCCGTCCGTGTGCGGTGATACAGCGCCCACCACAGGCCGAAGCTGGCGAGACCCAGCAGCAGGTTGCCGACCATGCCGGCGGCAAGCCCCGTGACCGAACTCCACAGTGCCGGCGCCACCACGCCGGCCGTCAGCGAGCTGAACAGCATCTGCAGAAAGCTCTGGCAGCTGGAGGCGAGGCCCCGGTGGGTGGGGAAGTGGTCCAGCGCGAGAAGGGTCAGGCTGGGCATCGCGATGGCCATGCCGAAGGTGTAGAGCATGACCGGAATCACCGACTGGAGCAGGCCGGGCGTGAGCCAGGCGGACACCGCCAGGTTGGCGGCCGCGGCGGCCAGCATCAGGCCGCAGCCGAGGGCGATGGTGCGCGGTGGCGACAGGCGCCCGGCGAGCCGTGCCGAAGTCGCCGAGCCCAGCATCATGCCGCCCACGGTGGGAATGAAGAACCAGCCAAAGCCGGTTTCCGGCAGCCCCAGGTGCTTCATCAGGAAGACCGGTGCCGACAGCACGTAAAGAAAGAAGCCGTTGAAATTGCAGCTCACCGCGAAGGTCAGGAGCAGGAAGCCGGGGGTCGTGAAGACGCTTTTGTAGCGCCGGGCGAGCGGCCCGGGGTGCAGCGGGTGGCGCGCTTCGGGCGGAAGCGTTTCGGGCAGGTAGCGGGCGCTGAGGGCGGCGAGGACGAGGCCGAGCAGGGCCAGGAAGACGAACACCGCGCGCCAGCCGAAGACGCTGAAGATCCAGCCGCCCAGAATGGGCGCAATGGCCGGGCCGAGGGCGAAGGCCATGCTGACGTGGCTCATCAGGCGCTGGGCGGCGGCGCCGTCCAGCAGGTCGCGTACCACCGCGCGCCCCACCACCATGCCGGCTCCGGCGCTGATGCCCTGCAGCGCACGGCCGATCAGCAGCATGTTGATGCTGCTGGCCATCACGCAGACGACGGACGCCGCGGTGAACAGCAGCATCGAAATCACGATCACCCGCTTGCGCCCGTAGGCGTCGGAAATGGCGCCGTGCCATAGCACCATCAGTGCCATGGGCAGCATGTAGGCGGTGAGGGTTTGCTGGGCTTCGACGGTGCTGGCGTTCAGCCCGGCGCCGATGGCGTGGAGGGCCGGCAGGTAGGTGTCGATCGAGAACGGACCGACCGTGGCGAGCGCCGCGAGCAGCGCCGCCAGTTGGGCATACGGCATGAGGACTTTCGTGGTCTTATTCGACGGAATGGGCGCGGCTGACGTAGTAGCCGGTTTCGCCAAAACAGGTGGACGGAATGCCCACGTGCTGCTCGTAGCTGATGGCGACGCGCTTGCCCATCACGCTGTTGATCTCGGCGGCCACCTTGTCGTCGCGCACCGTGAATTTGAAGATCTCGGGCAGGCTGCCGGGTATGGCGACGATGGCCATTTCACCTTCCCAGGTCTTGCACAGCCAGCCTTTCTGGGAAAACTTCTGCACGTAGCCGGCGCGCTCGCCGGAGGAGTAGCTCCAGCTCAGGGCCAGCCAGGTGTAGCCGATGAAAAGGGCGAGGAAGACGACCAGAAAGCCGACGAACCACAGGGACCAGTTCTTGGCGCGGGGCGCGCCGGCGGGAAGGGTGGGTGCCACGTAAAACTCCTGCAGGATGGGGATTCAGATGAACTCGGAGAGGCCGCGGCGGCTCTGGATGGCTTCGGCCACATGGGCAGCGCCAACGTGCTTGGCCGCGCTCATGTCGGCGATTGTACGCGCGACTTTCAGGATGCGATGGTAACCGCGGGCCGACAGGCGCAGGCGCTCGATGGCCGTGGCAAGCAGTTTGGCGCCGCTTGGGTCGGGCTGGCACCACGCCTCGATCTCGGCGCCGGCCAGCCGGGCGTTGGGTTTGCCCTGGCGGGCGAGCTGGATCGCCCAGCTCTGCGCCACCCTTTCGCGCACCGGGGCCGAGGGCTCGCCGGCGGGGGCCGACTGGAGGTCGGAGACGGCCAGCGCGGGCACTTCGAGGAGCAGGTCGATGCGATCGAGCAGGGGCCCGGAGAGCTTGCCGCGGTAGCGGGAGATCTGGTCGGGCGTGCATCGGCAGCGCCCGTCCGGGTGGCCGTGGTAGCCGCAGGGGCAGGGGTTCATCGCCGCGACGAGCTGGAAGCGGGCCGGGAATTCGGCCCGGCGGGCGGCGCGGGAGATGGTGATGTGGCCGGTTTCGAGGGGCTCGCGCAGGGCTTCGAGCACGCGGCGGTCGAATTCGGGGAGTTCATCGAGGAACAGCACGCCGTTGTGCGCCAGGCTGATTTCGCCTGGGCGCGGGGTGCTGCCACCGCCCACCAGCGCCGCCGCGGAGGCCGAGTGGTGCGGCGCACGCATGGGGCGCAGGCGCCAGCGTTCGGGCCGGAAGCCGCCTTCGACGGAATGCACGGCGGCGCTTTCCAGCGCTTCGTCATCGTCCATCGGGGGCAGCAGGCCGGGCAGGCGTTGGGCGAGCATGGATTTGCCGGTGCCGGGCGGGCCATAGAAGAGCAGCGAGTGTTGCCCGCTGGCGGCCACTTCGAGCGTCCGGCGGGCCTGGACCTGGCCTTTCACATCGGCCAGATCGGGGTAGGCCGGGGCCTGGAAGAGGGCTTCGCCGGCGTAAGGCGCGATGACGGTGTGGCCGCACAGGTGGGCGACCACCGCCAGCAGGCTGGCCGCCGGGAGGATGGTGACGCCCTTTACCAGCGCCGCTTCGGCGGCATTTACCGCGGGCAGGATCAGGGTGCGCCCGCTGTTTGCGGCCTGGCGGGCCAGCGCCAGCGCGCCGCGTACCGGGCGCAGTTCGCCGGTCAGCGACAGCTCGCCGGCAAATTCGAAGGCGCCGAGCTTGTCGCCGGGAATCTGCCCCGAGGCGGCCAGAATGCCGAGGGCGATCGGCAGGTCGAAACAGCCGCCTTCCTTGGGCAGATCCGCCGGGGCGAGGTTGACGGTGATGCGCCGCTGGGGAAATTCGAACTGGCCGGTTTGCAGCGCGGCGCGCACCCGGTCGCGGGCTTCGCGCACTTCCACATCCGGCAGCCCGACCAGCGTGAAGGCGGGAAGCCCGTTGGCGAGGTGCACCTCGACGCACACTTCGGGGGCCTGCAGGCCGACGAGGGCGCGGCTCTTCAGAACGGCCAGGCTCATGATGAATTCCGCATAAAAAACGGAGTGTAGCGTGTCGGGGCTGTGGATATCTACAGGTGGCGCCCGGCCGGGGGCGTCAGCGCCCGATGGGCAGGGTGAGCTGGGGGCCGGGGCCGGTCTTGCCGCTGAGTTCGAGGCGTGACAGCTCGACGAGCAGCGAGAAGGTGGATTTGCTGTCCTGGTCGGCCTCGTCCACGTAGAACCAGTGCCCCTTGTACTGGACGGCGACGTGGGCGTTGGCGGGGCGTTCGGTGGCCGTGTGCACGTGGAACAGGTCGCGCATGATCTCGTGCCAGTCGAAGTCGCGTCCGGCTGCGTCGCGGGTGAGGGTGGCGAGGCCGCGGGCGCGATGCCCGGCCGGCACTTCGACGCCGTGACTGACGTAATAAAGCGCCTGCAGCAGCGAGCGGGTTTCCAGGTCGAGGTTGGCCACGCCGTCTTTCGGCAGCGCGGAGCGGAAGGGGAACAGCGCTTCCTGGGTGATCCGCAGTTCGGTGGCGCCTTCGCGCAGGTGGAAGGCCTGGGCGAACGTGCGCATTTCGGGTGAGTTGAGTTCGTCCGGGTCGACGCGCAGCACCGGGACGCTGTTCTTGCGGATCAGGCGCCAGCCGCCCTTGGCGTCGGGGCGGTATTCGAGGCCGTTTTTGGTGGCTTCGATCAGGTTGGCGGCGGAAACCGCGCCGGCCGGCAGGCTGCCGCCAAGCTGCTCTTCCTCTTCCTGCAGGCCGAAGACGATGGCGCCGCGGTCTTGCAGGGTTTGCAGGGCGGCGACGCCGCGCAGGAAATCACCCGCCGGCGGGGCCAGGCGCGGCGTGGGGCCGCTGGCGGACTGGGCGTTGGGCACCCAGTTGAGGTTTTCGAGGTAGAGCCGGAAGACCTTGGAGATCGGCCAGGTGGTCTTGGCCAGGTAGATCACGCCATCGAGGGGCAGCGGGGTGAACAGCTTGCGGGTGAATTCCTGGTCGTCGAGCGGGGTGAGGCTGAAGGTGGGCCGGTCGGCGCCCATGATCTGGGCCTGGGGCAGCACGGCGGTGAAGCTGCGGTTGAGATCGCCCCCGGCAGCCGTAAAAAAGGGCAGCAGGCCGACGCTCTGGGTGCGCTCGAACTGGGCGGCAATGCCCGACACGGCAAGGCTGCTCGGCGTGTCGGTGTAGCGCAGGCGCACGATGTTGAGCAGCAACTGCTCTTCGGTGGTGCGCTTGATCACCTCGTTGTAGTGCAGGCGGGTGTCGTCGAGGCTTTGCGGCCCGATGCTGGCGCAGCCGCTCAGGCCGAGGCTGGCAGCGAGAAGGGCAATGAGGGCGGCGGAGCGAAGCAGCATCGGGGGGAACCGGACAGGGGCGTTGCAGGAATATTACGCAGGGCGGGTTACGCCCCGGCGACGTGCGGCGGGCTATTCCCGGAAGGCTTCCACGGCAATCACCAGCCGGATGTCGTCGCCCACCGACGGAATGTACTTGGTCATGCCGAAATCCGAGCGTTTGAGCTGGGCGGTGATGTCGGCGCCGCAGGTTTCGCGCTTGTTGAGCGGATGCGGGGCGCAGCGGAAACGGGTGAGCGCAAGGCTGAGCGGCCTGGTCACGCCGAGCAGGGTGATGTTGCCTTCGGCGGCCACGGGCGTGTCCTTGTCAAAAACCAGGCGCTCGGACTTGAAGTGGATGGCCGGGTGGGCGGCGGTGTTGAAGTAGTTTTCTCCGCGCATGTTTTCGTTCCATTTGGCGAAACCCATGTCGATGGAGGCGGCGTCTATCGTCACGTCCACCGTGCCCTGGCGGGCGGCCAGGTCGAGCACGATCCGGCCGCTGGTCTTGTTGAAGCGGCCGCGCTGGGTCGAGAAGCCCAGGTGATCCACCTCGAAGGCCGGAAAAGTGTGGTTGCCGTCGATGGTGTAGCCCGCCGGTTCGGCAAGGGCAGGCGCGGCGAGGGCGGCCAGCAGGGTCAGGGCGAGGTGTTTTTTCATGGGGGCTCCGGCGGACGGTGGGCAAGGCGTGCAGACGCAAATGAGGGCGCCGCGGCGCCCTCGGTGTGCGGGACGAAAAGCTTATTCGTCGGCCGGCGTGCGGTTGGCCAGCTCCGCTTCCAGGTGGGCGACCCGCCGTTCCAGCTCGGCCAGTTTTTCGCAGGTGCGGGCGAGCACTTCGCGCTGCACTTCGAATTCTTCACGGGTAACCAGGTCGAGCTTGGAAAAACCGCTGGCGAGCAGCGCGCGGGCGTTTTTCTCGAGGTCTTTGGCGGGGCTGCTGGCGAGGAGTTCGGAAACTTTCGAGCCGATTTCGTCGAGGATTTTAGGGTTGGCCATGACTGCGTTCCTCACAGGAAAAAAGTAAAGCGGGATGGCTGCAAGTCTAGCACCGCGACAGGACACCGGCTCCGGCTGCCCGCGCACCAAAATCTCGCACTAAATTGGTGCATGATCCCAAACTGGTGCATCCCGAATATTTTTTGCGCTGCAGCGACGGCTTGGTTTTATGCGTAGGCTATTGAAAATAAAAGAGTTTTAAAACTGGCACATCGATTGCTTTATTGAAGTCACCAACTTTAAACCTCAGGAGTTTTTCATCATGCACAAGACCATCGTCGCTTCTGCCCTGATCGCCGCCAGCGTTGTTCTGCCCACCATGGCGAGCGCCGCCGATGCAGCCCCCGCTCCGGAGCACACCTTCACCAGCAACGTGACCCTGGCTTCCGAGTACATCTACCGCGGTATCGGCCAGACCAACCGCAAGCCGGCCGTGCAGGGCGGTTTTGACTACGCGCACTCCAGCGGCCTGTACGTCGGCACCTGGGCGTCGAACGTGTCGTGGCTGACCGATGGCAATTCCACGGTGAGCAACAGCCTCGAAATGGACTTCTACGGCGGCTTCAAGAACACCGTCGGCGATTTCGGCTACGACGTCGGCCTGCTGCAATACTTTTACCCGGGCACCGGCTACACGAACAACCCGAACACCCTCGAAGGCTACATCGCCGGCAGCTACAGCTTCCTGACGCTGAAGTATTCCCACTCCTTCTCCGACCTGTTCGGCTGGGTTGGCAGCAAGAACTCCGGCTACCTGGACCTGACCGCCAACTACGAGCTGGTGCCGACGGTGAATCTGGTGGCCCACGTGGGTCGCCAGAAGGTGAATGGCGAGTCGTCCCGCGCCGCGTCCTACACCGACTACAAGCTCGGCGTGACCAAGGACTTCAGCGGCACGGTGCTGGGCCTGAGCTACATCGCGACCAACGCCAGCGACGAGTACATCAACCTGCTGGGCAAGGATATGGGCAAGGACCGCGTTGTTCTTTCCGTCACCCGCTCTTTCTGATTTCCGCAACTGCGTGGCGGCTTGCCGGCCGCCCCGTCTGAGGACCCGAACATGAAACTCGTTACTGCCATCATCAAGCCCTTCAAACTCGACGAAGTGCGCGAGGCGCTGTCCGCCATCGGCGTGCAAGGCATCACCGTGACCGAGGTGAAGGGCTTTGGCCGCCAGAAGGGCCACACCGAGCTGTATCGCGGCGCTGAATACGTTGTCGATTTTCTGCCCAAGGTGAAGATCGAAGCCGCAGTGCAGACCGAGATCCTCGAACAGGTCATTGAAGCCATCGAAAAGTCGGCCAGCACCGGCAAGATCGGTGACGGCAAGATCTTCGTGTTCGACCTCGAGCAAGCCATTCGCATCCGTACCGGCGAATCCGGTGCGGAAGCTTTGTAAAGGGAGCGTGAAATCATGAAAAAGCTATTCGCAGCCCTGTTGGCCTCCGTGGCCCTGGGTTTTGCGGGGGGCGCCAGCGCCGAGGACAGGCCGGAAGTACCGGTTCCCGCCGTCGAAGCGTCTGCCGCAGGTGCTCCGGCCGCGGTCAAGGTCGAAGCCCCCGTGGCGGCCCCCGCCGCTGCCGTGGCCGCCGTTGCCGCGCCGGCCGAAGCCGCTCCGGCGCCGGTCCCCAACAAGGGCGACAACGCCTGGCTGATGGTGTCCACCGCCTTCGTCATCCTGATGTGTATCCCTGGTCTGGCGCTGTTCTACGGCGGCCTGGTCCGCGCCAAGAACATGCTGTCGGTGCTGCTGCAGGTTTTTGCGGTGTTTTCGCTGATCAGCGTGCTGTGGGTGCTCTACGGCTACTCCATCGCATTCACCGAGGGCAGCGCCTTCTTCGGCGGTCTCGACAAGGTCTTCCTGAAGGGCATCACGCCGGATTCGGTTGCCGCCACCTTCTCCAAGGGTGTGGTGATCTCCGAGTTCATCTACGTGGCCTTCCAGGGCGCCTTCGCGGCGATCACCGTGGCCCTGATCCTCGGCGCCTTCGCCGAGCGCATCAAGTTCTCGGCGGTGCTGCTGTTCGCGGTGATCTGGTTTACCTTCAGCTACCTGCCGATCGCCCACATGGTCTGGTACTGGGCCGGCCCGGATGCCTACACCTCCGCCGAAGCGGCCGATGCCGCCAACGCGACCGCCGGCTTCCTGTTCAAGAAGGGCGCCCTCGACTTCGCCGGTGGCACCGTGGTGCACATCAACGCCGCCGTTGCCGGCCTGGTCGGTGCCTTCATGGTTGGCAAACGGGTGGGCTACGGTCGCGAATCCTTCGCACCGCACAGCCTTACCCTGACCATCGTCGGCGCAGCCCTGCTGTGGGTGGGCTGGTTCGGCTTCAACGCCGGCTCGGCACTCGAAGCCAACGGCGTTGCCGCCCTGGCCTTCGTGAATACCTGGGTGGCGACCGCTGCCGCAGCCTTCTCGTGGATGATGGCCGAATGGATCATCAAGGGTAAGCCGTCCGGCCTGGGTGCAGCGTCCGGCGCAGTGGCAGGCCTTGTTGCGATCACCCCGGCGGCCGGTTTCGTCGGTGTGGCTGGTGCGGTGGCGATGGGCCTTCTGGCCGGCGCCATCTGCCTGTGGGGTGTGAATGGCCTCAAGCGCATGCTGGGTGCCGATGACTCCCTCGACGTGTTCGGCGTGCATGGCGTCGGCGGCATCCTCGGTGCGATCCTGACCGGCGTGTTCGCGGCGCCCAGCCTCGGCGGCTCCGGCATCTGGGACTACGTGACCAACAAGACGGCCGATGCCTACTCGATCGGCGACCAGGTCATCGTCCAGGCTACCGCCGTCGGCACCACCATCGTGTGGTCTGCCGTGGTTGCCTTCATCGCCTACAAGCTGGTCGACATGTTCATCGGCCTGCGAGTGCCGGAAGATGAAGAGCGCGAAGGCCTCGACATCACCTCCCACGGCGAAAGCGCCTACCACCAGTAATCCTGGCGGGGCTTTCTCCTGAAACAGAAGCGGGCGCCGTGAAGCGCCCGTTTCTGCTTTGGGGCCTGCTTCCGGCAAACATTTCGGGTGGATCGGGTTTGCGTTGCGGTGCCGGACGCGGGGTGTTCGAGCCCTCGCCGCCTGGCTGCTTAAACCCTGCCGGCAGGCGGGGTTTTCCTTCCCCCGGTCGACAAGCGTATATTCGCCCCTCCGCCCACGGCACCCTTTGTCCGACGCATGTCACTCCCCAGCTTCAATCCCGCCGACTATCCCGCCCAGCTCGCCGAAAAGGTGGCGCGCTACAGGCGCGATTTCGCCGCCTTCGATCTGCCCGAGCCGGCTGTTTTCGAATCGACGCCGCTCGGCTACCGTCTGCGCGCCGAGTTCCGCATGTGGCACGAGGGTGACCGGGTGGATTACGCGATGTTCGACCCCGCGGACCCCAAGCGCGCCATCACCCTCGAGGATTTTCCGCCCGCCGCCGCCCCCATCGCCGCCGCCATGCCGCGCCTGCGCGCCGGGCTCATGGCGAGCGAGGCGCTCAAGCGCAAGCTTTTTCAGGTGGATTTTCTGGCCACCCTGAGCGGCGAGCTGATGATCTCCCTGATCTATCACCGCCCTTTGGACGAAGCCTGGCAGGCCGCTGCCGCCGCGCTTGCCGCCGACCTGGGCGTGCAGCTCATCGGGCGCAGCCGCAAGCAGAAGATCGTGATCGGCCGTGACTGGCTGCTGGAAGAGTTCGAACTCAACGGCCGCCGCCTGCGCTACAAGCAGATCGAAAACAGCTTCAGCCAGCCCAACGGCGGCGTAAACCGCAAAATGCTGGGCTGGGCCTGCAGCCAGGCCGCCGGCATCGGTGGCGACCTGCTGGAGCTGTACTGCGGCAACGGCAATTTCACCATGGCGCTGGCGCCGCAGTTTGGCCGCGTGCTGGCCACCGAAGTCAGCAAACCCTCGGTGGCCGCTGCCGAGTACAGCCTCGAAGCCAACGCCATCGACAACGTGACGATGGTGCGCATGTCGTCCGACGAAATCAGTGACGCGCTCGCCGGCGGCCGTGAATACTCGCGCATGCGGGACGTGGATCTCGCCGCTTACGCCTTCACGACGCTGTTCGTCGATCCGCCCCGAAGCGGCCTCGACCCCCGCACCGTCGAGCTTGCCCGCGGCTTTGACAACATCCTGTACATTTCCTGCAACCCCCTGACGATGCAGGAAAACGTCGCCGCGCTGTTCGACACCCACCGTATCGCCGCCGCCGCGGCCTTCGACCAGTTTCCCTATACCCATCACCTCGAGTGCGGTCTGCTGCTGCAAAAACGCACCGCCAACGCTAGCCAGGAGTCAGCATGAGTTTGCCCAAGTGCCCCCAGTGTTCGTCCGAATACACCTATGAAGACGGCGACAACTACGTGTGCCCCGAATGCGCCCACGAGTGGCCGAAAGTCGCCGCGGCCGAAGCGCAAAAGGTCGTGCGCGATTCCAACGGCAACGTGCTGCAGGACGGCGACAGCGTCACCGTCATCAAGGATCTGAAGGTCAAGGGCTCGTCGTCGGTGGTCAAGGTCGGCACCAAGGTCAAGAACATCCGCATCGTCGAAGGCGACCACGACATCGACTGCAAGATCGAAGGCTTCGGCGCCATGCAGCTGAAGTCGGAGTTCGTGAAAAAGGCCTGAGGGCTGCGATGGGCTTTTTCGACTGGCTGCTTGGCTCGGGCGGTGAAGTCTGCCCCGGCAACGAACGGCTCGCAGGCGCGGTCGAGCGGGTCATCGACGCCACCGACCCGCGCCTCAGGCTGCTCGGCAATGCCCGCGAGCGCTTGTGCCCTGCGGTGACCCGTGCCCTCGATTACGCCGACCGAGTGGCAGCCAGCCTTCCGCCCTGCATCGAGACCAGCCCGCAAAACTGGGCCCAAAGCCCGGTGCTGCGGGCTTTTTTCGTCCGCCCGCCGGACGTGGCCGAGGCGCTGGCCGGCAGCCGCGACCTGCAGGATTTTCTGGCCTCCACGGCCGGTGCGGGACTTGCCCGGGTGTGCTGCGTGGTGGCCGCCACGCGCAGCGAACACACCGTGCTCGGCTCGGCCCTCGAAGGCGAAATCCTGCGCCACGATGTCGAGCAGAAAGCCGTCGGCTTCCGGCACTTCCGGCTGTTCGGCTTTGCCGCCACCGAAGACGCGCTGCGCCGGCGCATTGCCGACATTGTTCTTGAAGGGCTGGTGATTGCCGCGCTGCGTGACCTTGCCGTGCGCCAGCAGCAGGGCGAGCGCCTGGTATTCGCGCAACGTTTGCTGGCCGGCCGCCTGCAGCTGCTGGAGCAGAGCCGGGCCGGTCTGGACGCGCTGGAGTGCAATACCTACAACGGCCGCGACATCGAACGCCTGCGCGCCCAGCTCGACGCCAATGCAGCCGAACTCCACGCCCTGGATTCGGCTGGCAAGGGCCTCGAGGCCACGCTGGCCGGCATCATCCGCAGCCTGGATGACGCCGAATCGGTCATCCACGCCGAGTCGCTGGCGTTTTATCTGGATGCGATGAACATCCTGGTGCCGCCGGATCGCCCAGGCGCTGCCGAGGTTCCGCTGCTCGAGTTTTCCACCGCCACGCCGGGCTCGTCGCGCCGCGTCGCCTTCCTGGCGGCTGTTCCGCGGGACGCAGTGGCCGAGCGCAAGATGGACTGGAGCGCGGGCATGCGGATGCTGTAGCGCCGCGGTGCGCCAGCGGGCGATCCAGAACGAAAAAAACCGGCGCGAGGCCGGTTTTTCTTTTGCTGCGCAGCGGGCGATCAGGCGTGCTTGCGACGACGGGCGCCCAGCAGGCCGGCCATGCCTAGGCCGAGCAGGGTGAGGCTGGCGGGTTCCGGCACGGCGCTCCGGGCGGCGTCGAAGTTGGCGATCAGGCTGACCTGGGTGGCGGACAGGCCGGTCCAGTAGGCGCTCGGGTCGGCGATCAGGCCTGGCCCAGCGCGGTGGCGCTGGCCACCGAGGCGGTCGGATCGTAGTTGGTGGCGATGTCGTCCGGGCGCACCAGGATCGCAAAGTGGGCGACGGAGATCGACTGGCCGGCGGCGAGGTTCAGGGTGATGTAGTTGTTGTATTCGCCCGGGGTGATGGCCGCCGAGGTGTTGGCCAGCGTCCAGGCGTTGTTGCCGTTGATCAGGGCCAGCACCGGATCGTAGGTTTGGCCGGAGCGGCTTTCGTGGCTCACCTTGAGGAAGCCGGTGTTGGTCGTCACGGCTTCCCCGCCGTCGGAGCCGAGGTTGCCGTAGAAGCGGGCCTGGCCGGAGAGGGCGGCACTGGTGCTGTTGGTGAAGGTGTCGACCCAGCGGTAGGTGTTGGAGCCGGCAAGCAGCTGGACCTGGCGCTGGAGGGTTACGCCGGCGGGCAGCCCGAAGGGGTAGTAGCCGAAGCCGTCGAAGGCATCAAAGCCGCCGTCCCCAACGTAGCCGAGGGACTGATCGGAGCCGGCGTAGCTGCTGCCGCCGACGTAGATGTCCGCGGTGGCGACAAAAGGAGCGGCGTTGGCGGACAGGGATGCGAGCCCGAGCAGGCCGGCGACGATGGCGGAAAGGCTGAATTTCTTGGCGTTCATGTTTTTGCGTTCGGTCAGGAAGGTTGGAAGGGCGGAATCAACTGTCTTGACAGGCTTAAAGCAAAGCCTGTGCCAAGTTGTTAAAAATGGAAAACTTCCTTTTCCAAAGGGCTTGGCTTTTTATGAAAAACGATTTTTGCGAATTTGAAGAATTTTGTAAAAAGCATCGACTCGGATGCGACGCTGCGCCCGCGCCGACAACCGCACTGATTCCGCCCGCGCAGTGCGCTCGGTGCCCGCCCGCCGCGATAAAAACCGCACGCTGTGCCGTCGCGGGGGCGTGACGTGTTTGGCAGTCGGGTCGCCGGAAAAAAGCCCCCGCCTGGCTTCCTCCGGGGTGAGTGCCGGTGTGCCGGTGGCGGCCAGGCTGCGGGCCATGAAAGTGTCGGAGTTTTTTACAGCGACATATTTCACGGCCATTTTTGATGCGGGCGTGCGTCGCGGCCCGTGGCGCGGACGTAAAAAAACCGGCCCCGCGGGGCCGGTCCGGATGGCGCCTTGCTGGCGTGGCTAGCGGAACACCACCGTCTTGTTGCCATGCACCAGCACCCGGTCTTCCAGGTGGTAGCGCAGGCCGCGGGCCAGCACGGCTTTTTCGATGTCCTTGCCGTAACGCACCATGTCCTCGACCGAATCCGAGTGGTCGATGCGGATCACGTCCTGCTCGATGATCGGGCCCTGGTCCAGCACTTCGGTGACGTAGTGGCAGGTGGCGCCGATCAGCTTCACGCCGCGTTCGTAGGCCTGGTGGTAGGGCTTGGCGCCCACGAAGCTGGGCAGGAAGCTGTGGTGGATGTTGATGATCTTGCCGCGATTGGCGGCGCACAGCCCGGGCGACAGGATCTGCATGTAGCGCGCCAGCACCATGGTGTCGCCGTGCACTTCGTCGAAGATGCGCTGGACTTCGCCATAGGCGCGATCCTTGTTGTCGGCAGTGACCGGCACATGATGGAAGGGAATGCCGTGCCACTCGACGAAGCCGCGGAAGGTGTCGTGGTTCGAGATCACGCAGGGAATCTCGATGTCGAGTTCCTTCGACTGCCAGCGGGCGAGCAGGTCGTAGAGGCAGTGCTCCTGCTTGGACACCAGCACCACGACGCGCTTCTTGACCGCCGAATCGGTGATCTTCCAGTCCATCTCCAGCTCTTCGGCAATGGGGGCGAAGCGTTCGCGGAACTCGGTGAGCATGAAGGGCAGCGAGTCGGCCCGGATCTCGATGCGCATGAAGTAGCGCCCGCGCTTGTCGGCGTCTACCGCCGGTTCGGCGTGGAGGGCGGTTTCGAGGATCCAGCCCTTGTGTTCGGCGATGAAGCCCGAAACCTTGGCGACGATGCCGGTGCGGTCAGGGCAGGAGGCGGAGAGGGTGAAGAAGCGTTCGCGGTGCATGATGTGTGTCCCGCCAGCCCGCCGGCCCGTGATTCAGGGGCCGGGCCGCGGCCGGCGCTCAGGGGGGATCAGATGCGGGCGGAGGCGGAGCGGATTTCGCGGGCCAGGTCGGCGTATTCGCGAACCACCGGGAACTGCGGGAACTCGGCGATGACGTTGTCCGGGGCACGGAACAGGATGCCGGCGTGGGCTTCCTTGAGCATCGCGGTGTCGTTGTAGGAGTCGCCGGCGGCGATGGTCTTGAAGTTGATTTCCTTGAAGCGCTGGACGGCTTCCTTCTTCTGGTTGGGCATGCGCAGGTGGTAGTTCACCAGGTAGCCGTTGGCGTCGGCTTCGAGCTTGTGGCAGAACAGGGTGGGCATGCCGAGCTGCTTCATCAGCGGCATGGCGAATTCGTAGAAGGTGTCGGACAGGATGATGACCTGGAAATCCTGGCGCAGGGCGTCGAGGAAATCCTTGGCACCGGGCTCGGGGCCCATTTCGGAGATGACTTTCTGGATGTCCGGCAGGCCCAGCTTGTGCTGCTTGAGCAGGTCGAGCCGGTACTTCATCAGTTTGTCGTAATCGGGCTCTTCGTGGGTGGTGCGGCGCAGTTCGGGAATGCCGGTGCGCTCCGCGAATTCGATCCAGATTTCGGGGACGAGAACACCTTCGAGGTCGAGACAGACGAGTTGCACGGCAAAAACTCCAGATTACGGCGGTTGATTTGGCGGAAGGCGGATTCTAGCAAAGAGACGCTGACGGCCTGTGCCGAATCCGTCGCGAATGGTGACGGGGGCGGCGTGCTGGCCTCAATCGGCCGGGATGGCGTCCAGGGCTTCGTGGAGTTCGAGCCAGCGCAGCTCGGCTTCGTCGATCTTGCCAGCGAGTTCGGCCTGAAGCTTGATGAGCTTGGGCACCTCGCCGGCTTCGGGGCCGGTGTAGAGATCGGGGTCGGCGAGGCGTTCGTCGAGCCGGGTTTTTTCGGCGTGCCAGGGGGCGAGTTTCTTGTCGAGCTGCTCGAGTTCCTTGACCAGCGGACGGCGGGCGACCAGGCGGGCCTGGCGGTCGGCGGCGGCGCTTTCGCGGTCGGCCTTGCGGCTGGCCTTGTCGGCGGCGCGGTCGGGGCACTGGGCGGCGGCGGCGTCAAAGGCGCGGCGCTGGGCGAGCCAGCTCTTGTAGTCGTCGAGGTCGCCGTCGAAGGGGGTGAGGCGGCCGTCGTCCACCAGCAGGAAGCGGTCGCAGGTGGCGCGCAGGAGCGCCCGGTCGTGGGAGACGATCACCATGCCGCCCTCGTAGTCCTGAAGCGCCAGCGTGAGGGCGTGGCGCATCTCGAGGTCGAGGTGGTTGGTGGGCTCGTCGAGCAGCAGCAGGTTGGGCTTGCCCCAGATCAGCAGCGCCAGCGCGAGGCGGGATTTTTCGCCGCCGGAAAAGGGCGCCACCGGCGCGGTGGCCATGTCGCCGTGGAAGTCGAAGCCGCCGATGTAGTTGCGCAGATCCTGTTCGCGGGTTTGCGGGTCGAGACGCAGCATGTGCTGCAGCGCGGATTCATCGGGGCGCAGGCTCTCCAGCGCGTGCTGGGCGAAGTAGCCGAGCTTGAGCCCCTTGCCTTCGCGGCGCACGCCGGCGGTGGGCTTGAGGCCGCCCGAGAGCAGCTTGATCAGCGTTGATTTGCCGGCGCCGTTGCGGCCCAGGAGGCCGATGCGCTCGCCGGGGCGGATGGTGAGCTTCATGCCCGCGAGGATGGGCTTGTCGGCGTAGCCGACGGCGGCGTCTTCGAGCTGCAGGAGCGGGTCGGGCGCGGCGCCGCATTCACGGAAGCTGAAGCTGAAGGGGTTGTCGATGTGGGCCGCGGCGATGGTTTCCATCCGCTCGAGGGCCTTGATGCGGCTTTGCGCCTGGCGGGCCTTGGTGGCCTGGGCGCGGAAGCGGTCGACGTATTTTTGCAGGTGGGCGCGCTCGCGCTGCTGCTTTTCGAACATGGCCTGCTGCTGGGACAGGCGCTCGGCGCGCTGGCGTTCGAAGTTGGAGTAGCCGCCCGAGTACAGCGTGAGCTGCTGGTTTTCGATGTGGGCGATCTGGCCCACCACCGCGTCGAGAAAATCGCGGTCGTGGGAGATCAGCACCAGGGTGCCGCGGTAGTCGCCGAGCCACTGTTCGAGCCAGATCACCGCGTCGAGGTCGAGGTGGTTGGTGGGCTCGTCGAGGAGCAGCAGGTCGGAGCGGCACATCAGCGCCTGGGCGAGGTTGAGGCGCATCCGCCAGCCGCCCGAAAAATCCGCCACCGGGCGTTCGAGGTCGGGGCCGGTAAAGCCGAGGCCGTCGAGCAGGGCGGCCGCGCGGGCGCGGGCGGCGTATCCGCCGATCTCCTGCAGGCGGCCGTGGAGATGGCCGATTTCCTCGCCGTTGTGGGCGGCTTCGGCGGCGGCGAGGGCGGCTTCGATGCGGCGCAGCTCGGCGTCACCGTCGAGGGCGTATTCGATGGCCGGGCGCTGCAGGGCCGGGGTTTCCTGGGCCACGTGGGCAATCACCCAGGCGGGGGGGATTTCCAGGTCGCCGGATTCCTGGTGCAGCTCGCCACGCAGGAGGCCGAACAGGGTGGACTTGCCGCAGCCGTTGGCGCCGGTCAGGCCGACCTTCCAGCCGGGGTGGATCTGCAGGCTGGCGCCTTCGATGAGGGTCTTGACGCCGCGGGCGAGGCGAAGGTTACGGAACTGGATCACGGCAGCGGGAGGGGGCGGTAAGAGGGCGGAAAATCCGGTATTGTAAGCGGTCCCGTTGCCTCACGCCCTGCGTACCATGCGCCTGCCCCGATTCGCCCGCCTGAGCGCCCTGTCGCTTGCCTTCCTGTTCAACGGTCTTGCGCTGGGAGCCGACGCTCCCGAGGCCGATCCGGCTGCCGAAATGGCCCGAGCCGCCACGATGCGTGACGAGGCTTCGGCCTTGCGGAGCGCGGCGGAGGCCCGTTTTTCGGACGAGGAAATCGCCTGTTACTCGCGTTTTCTCGTCAATCGCTGCCTCGACCAGGCCCGCGGGCGGCGCGTCGTGGAGATTCGCAAGGCGCGTCAGCTGGATCTCGAGGCCGGTCGCATCGAGCTTGCCGACAAGAACCGCCGCTTTGCCGAAGCCCAGGCCGAACAGGCCGAGACGGCGCCGCAAAAAGCCATCGAGCGCTCCGAGCAGGAGGCCCGCAACCGGGCCGACAGCGAGACGCGCCTGCGCAATCTGTCCGAAAAGGACGCGGATCGCGTCAAGCGCGAGCAGGACGCGAAGTCCCGCGGGCTGATCGAAGCGGAAGAGCGTCACCGTCACGAGGCCGCCGAGGCGCAGCGTCGTGCCGACGAAGCCAGCGCGGCCGCCCAGCGTGCCGAGCAGGCCCGGAGCGACCGCGAAGACTACGAAGAGCGGGCACGCAAGGCGGCCGAAAAAAAGGCCGAGAAAGACCGCAAGGCCGCCGCCATCAAGCCTTGAGTGAGGCCTGATCGGGGCATTCCGACCCGGCAACGAAAAAGGGCGCCCCGGGGCGCCCTTGCTCATTCATCCGCGAGCGGATCAGTGCCGGCGGCGCGCCAGGCCGAGCGCGGCCAGGCCTACACCGACCAGCGACAGGGTGCCGGGCAGCGGAATCGGGTTGGCCTGCCTGCCGGTGATGCCGAAGACGGCGTTCAGTGGCATCAGGGTGTCGGGTTCGATGTCACCCGGGTCGCCGAGGCTGGCGTAGATTTTGGCGCACTGGTAAGCCGGGTCGACGACCGTGAGCGCCGCTTCGGCGGGCGCCGCATCAAGGCCGCACAGACCCGAACCTGAGGGCAGGATGCCGCGGGCGGTGGTGACCAGGTTGAAGTTGATGGTCATCATGCCGCCGGCGTCGAGAATGCCAAGGTCGCGGCTGATGTTGGTGCCGTTCCAGGCATAGGAATGGTCAGCGCCCGGCCCTCCGGTGCCGGCGCCGTCGAGCGCCTGGCCGGTCTGCACGACGCTGCCGCTGGCGTCGAGGGTGGCGCCGCTGGCAAAAAGGCTGGTCGTGGCGCCGTTCACTTTGTTGATGTTCAGATCGTAGCTGGCCGTGCCGGTGGTGTAGCCATTGATGTTCAAGGAGCCGTAGTAGATGAAGAAATTCATCGTGTACTGGGTGGCGTAGGCGCTGCTGTTGATGATCGACAGGGTGCGATGGAATGTTGCCGTGCTGTCGAAGTAGCCTTCGCCGTAGGACGAGGAACGGTAGGTTCCGTGGCTGTTGCCCCAGGCGTCGGCCGAGGCGAAGTTGCCCGCAGCGTCGACGGACGAGGCGCCGTCACCAATGTAGGAGGTGTCCGTGGTCGGGCCGAATGTGTCGTTGGTGGTGCCGGCGGTGGCCGAGCCCTGAATTTCGAGTGTGTCGGCATGGGCCGGCATCGCCGCCAGCGCACCCAGGGCCATGAGCGAAATGACGAGCGTTTTCATGGCGTTGGTTTTGATCATGGCACTGTCCTTGATGTGTTGTGTCCTGGCGTGACACAAAGCACTAATCAGGCCGGGTTTTTTAATGTGCTGATTCTTATTGGCTATGCTGCTCGGATTGGGCGGAGCTCATTGGCATTTGTAAGAAAATCCGACATGCATGGATGGCGCCGCGGGTTCAGGCGGCGTATTCGTCCAGCATGCGCTCGCATTCTTCCATCAGTGCCCGGCCGACTTCGGATTCGTGGTTCGGGTCGAGGGATTCCATCATTTCGTGCACGGTATACAGCCCCGCCTCGCGGGACAGGCTGCCGGCAACCTGCCGGGCCAGCCGGTCGCTGATGGCCGACAGTTGCTTGCGCTCGGATTGGGGCAGGCTGCGCTGGGTGCGTGCCAGCCAGTCGGCGCAAAGGCTGGCGCCCTGGGCGTCGGTGAGCCACTGGCCGTGTTCGTAAAAGGCCGACAGACGCTCGGCGACGAGGGCGAAGATCAGTGCGATGCGCGTTCCGCGGGCGCTGGCGGGCGGGGGCGTGGCGGTTTGCCGGTTCATGGCCGGAGGCTTCCTGCGGGTGGGGGACGCGAACCCTATCACGATGCCCGTGCCAATGGCCTCTGGCTCGGGTTTGCGGGTAAGCTGCCTGATCCGCCCCAAGACCTGGAGACCCGCATGGCCGCATCGCCGGAAAACGTCAGCATGGCTTTGTTCTGTGACTTCGAGAACGTCGCTCTCGGCGTGCGCGACGCGAAGTTCGAGAAATTCGATATCAAGCTTGTTCTTGAGCGCCTGCTGCTCAAGGGCAGCATCGTCGTCAAGAAAGCCTATTGCGACTGGGATCGCTACAAGGGTTTCAAGGCCACGATGCACGAGGCCAACTTCGAGCTGATCGAGATTCCCCACGTGCGCCAGTCGGGCAAGAATTCGGCCGACATCCGGCTGGTCGTCGATGCCCTCGACCTGTGCTACACCAAAAGCCACGTCAATACCTTCGTGATCATCAGCGGCGATTCCGATTTTTCGCCGCTGGTGTCCAAACTGCGCGAAAACGCCAAGCAGGTGATCGGCGTGGGGGTGAAGCAATCGACCTCCGACCTGCTGATCGCCAACTGCGATGAATTCATCTTCTACGACGATCTGGTGCGCGAAACCCAGCGCGTGGCGGCCCGGCGCGAACCGAAGGAAGCCCAGCCGGCCCGGCGTGCGCCCGAGGACGACAACCGCCGCAAGGAGGAAATCGAGGCGCGCAAGACGCGGGGCATCGAGATCGCGGTGCAAACCTTCGATGCGCTGGTGGCCGAGCGCGGCGACAGCGGCAAGATCTGGGCTTCGGTGCTCAAGGAAGCCATCAAGCGTCGCAAGCCTGATTTCAGCGAAACCCGCTACGGCTTCCGGGCCTTCGGCAACCTGCTCGAAGAGGCGCAATCCCGCGGGCTGCTGGAGTTTGGCCGGGACGAGAAATCGGGCGCCTATGTTTATCGCAGCGCCGGCAGTGCGGTGCGCAGCGAGCCGGTGGCCGAAATGCAGGTGCTGGATCTGACGGTGGAAGCGCCGGTGGTCGAGGCGCCCGCGA
>JADKKC010000055.1 GCA_016720685.1 Zoogloea sp. | reverse complement strand
CCGGTGCCAGTGCTCGACAACGACGACCGCCTGCTGTCCGCCGCCGGGCTCGAGGTGCGCTTCGACTTCGACCGCAAGGGCGCCGTCGGCCTCAACGACGGCGAAGCCTCGGGCGGCCAGCAGGTCATGAAATCCCTGATCCTGCTCATCGCCCTCCTGATGGACGAGGCGCGTCCCGGCGGCTTCGTCTTCATCGACGAACCCTTCGCCCACCTCGACATCGCCAACATCGACCGTGTCGGCACCTTCCTCCGCGCCACCCGTGCCCAGTACCTCATCACCACGCCGGTCACCCACAACGCCAACGTCTTCGCCCCGGCCCAGCTCACCCTGGTCACGCGCAAGAAAAAACCCGGCGACGACTGGGCCCCGCCGATCGGGCTGATCCAGCGGGCATTGTGACTGAAGCCGGGCGCATATCCGGCTTTCTGGCGCCCCTGAAACCGGCCCCGTCGGAGCACCACGTAAACTTCAGGTTTCCCCCGCAACGGACGTTATTGGACAAAGACACACCCAGACACAACTTCTCATGTCCCTACGCCAGGCATCTTCGCTGTCGTCACCGCACCTCCTCCAGCTCCTCGACGGCGCCGAGCGCTTGTCGCGCACGCGGGACCTGCGCGAGATTTTCCGCACCGCGGCCGAATGCACCATGCGCTTCCTGGATGGCAGCTACGGCCTGCTCTTTGCGGTGCGCTTCACCCCGCCCGATCTCACCGTCGGCCTGCTCGGCTGCTGCGTGTCGGACGGCACCGACACCTACTGGGACGACGTCTGCGACGGACAATCCTGGCTGCCGGTGGATCCGCTGCTGGCCAATTGCCTGCACACCGATTTCGGCCACGCGCTCATGCAGGAAGATGACACGTGGCGCCTCGCCTTCTCCGTCGGCGCCCTTGGCCAGGCCCGCTGGGTGCTCGAGATCCACACCCCGACCCAACCCTGCGAGGCCGATTGCAACGCCCTCTGCGTGTTCCTGCGCTGCTTTGAAAACCAGCAGCAGCAATGGGAATACGCCAATCTCGACACCCTCACCCGGCTGCTCAACCGCAAAACCTTCGACGACGACTTCGAACGCCTGATCGCCGCCGCCGAGCTTGCCGAACAGGCCCGCAAAGCCCCGCAGGAAAGGCGCGAGCAAGCCCAGAACATCACCCAGCCCTGCTGGCTCGGCGTCGTCGACATCGACCACTTCAAGAAAATCAACGACAACTTCGGCCACCTTTTCGGCGACGAAGTGCTGCTGCGCGTGGCAGACCTGATGCGCCAGAGCTTTCGCAACAACGACAAGCTGTTCCGCTTTGGCGGCGAAGAATTCGTCGTCATGCTGCGCAACGTGTCCGAAGACCACGTCCAGAGCATTTTCGACCGCTTTCGCTTGGACGTCGAAAGGCACGACTTCCCGCGGGTCGGCCGCGTGGCCTGTTCGCTGGGCTTCGCCCGCATCGATCCGCGCCTGTCGCCCGCCGAACTTCTCGGCCGCGCCGACGAAGCCCTCTACTACTCCAAGAACAACGGCCGCAACCAGGCCAATGGTTTCGACGAGCTGATCATGAGCGGCAAGCTGCGCATCAACACCCCGGCCGGCCAGGCCCAGATCCAGTCCGATATCGACGAAATCTTCCTGTAGGGCCGCTTTGCCCCGCCCAGGCCGCGACGTTCAACGCCGGATGTGTCAAAATTCAGGGCTTTGCAGCGTTTCATTGACGCTGCCGCGACCACGCCGCGCCCCGATTCCGTTGATTGAAGAGCCCAACATGTCCGACCAGACCAACACGCCCGCCCAGGACGAAAACAAACTGATCGCCGAACGCCGGCAAAAGCTCGCCGAATGGCGTGCCGCCGGCAAGGCGTATCCGAACGATTTCTCCCGCGAGAACACCGCCGGCAAACTCGACGAAATCTACGGCGAGAAAACCGCCGAAGACCTCGAAGCGATGCCCGTCGAAGTGAAGGTCGCCGGCCGCATCATGCTCAAGCGCGTCATGGGCAAGGCCAGCTTCATCACCATCCAGGATCTCTCCGGCCGCATCCAGCTCTACGTCACCCGCGACGCCCTCGGTGAAGACGCCTACGCCGACTTCAAGCGCTGGGACATCGGCGACATCGTCGGCACCACCGGCACCCTGTTCCGCACCAAGACCGGCGAACTGTCGGTCAAGAGCAGCGAACTGCGCCTCCTCACCAAGAGCCTGCGCCCGCTGCCCGACAAGTTCCACGGCCTCACCGACACCGAGACCAAGTACCGCCAGCGCTACGTCGACCTCATCGTCAGCGAGGAATCCCGCCACACCTTCGTGGCCCGCAGCCGCCTCGTGCAGTCGATCCGCAACTACATGACCGGCCACGGCTTCCTCGAAGTCGAAACGCCGATGATGCACCCCATCCCCGGCGGCGCCGCAGCGAAGCCCTTCACCACCCACCACAATGCCCTCGACATGCAGCAGTTCCTGCGCATCGCGCCGGAGCTCTACCTCAAGCGCCTGGTGGTCGGCGGCTTCGAGAAGGTCTTCGAAGTTAACCGCAACTTCCGTAACGAAGGCCTCTCGCCCCGCCACAACCCCGAATTCACGATGATGGAGTTCTACGAGGCGTACGCAAATTACCGCACGCTGATGGACTTCACCGAAGGCCTGCTCCGCCACGCCGCCCGCGAGGCGCTGGGCACCGAAGTGTTCCAGTACCAGGGCCGCGAACTCGACCTGTCCAGACCCTTCCATCGCCTGACCATCGTCCAGGCCATCCGCAAGCACCACCCCGGTTTCACCGACGCCCAACTGGCCGACACCGACTGGCTCAAGCAGAAGATCCACGACTTTGGCGAAAAAGTGAAACCCGGCGGCCTCGGCAGCCTGCAGCTGCAGCTCTTCGAAGCCAGCGCCGAAGCCGACACCTGGGAGCCGACCTTCATCATCGACTACCCGGTGGAAGTCAGCCCGCTGGCCCGCGCCTCCGACGAAAACCCGGAAATCACCGAGCGCTTCGAACTCTTCATCGTCGGCCGCGAGATCGCCAACGGCTTCTCCGAGCTCAACGACCCCGAAGACCAGGCCGCCCGCTTCCAGTCCCAGGCCCAGGCCAAGGAGGCCGGCGACGAAGAAGCCATGTACTACGACGCCGACTACATCCGCGCGCTCGAATACGGCCTGCCTCCGACCGGCGGCTGCGGCATCGGCATCGACCGCCTCGTCATGCTCCTCACCGACAGCCCGGCCATCCGCGACGTCATCCTGTTCCCGCAGATGCGCCCCGAATCGGACTGAGCGACGTTTTCAACGCCCGGATGCCTGAAATGAAAAACCCGCCCGGCTTATAGGCCTGGCGGTTTTTTTGTCGGCTGACGGATCGCAAGACGCGCTCCAAGAAAACGCCCGCAGCGCTGCCAGCCCAGCCGGCCCTCGATACGCTCGCTGCGTCCCGCGGGTCGCGGCGCCGGCCCACCGGGGATCCCGGATCTGAAAATTTCCTGCCCCGCGATATGGCATGGCGGGGGTCGATGATGCTACCGTCACGAACACCCGGAAAACACCTTTCGGCGGTCCTTGAACAAACCGGGCCTGTCAGCTGAAATATCGGCCGAAACGTGACACCCGGAACGAAGCTTCGAGAATCTGGCGCCTCGCCGTCGGCAGAGCCTGATATGTTCGCTCCTGCCCCCTGTCAGCCTGCTGCCCCAAGCCCCCACGCCCCATGACCGAACTGAAGTCCTACGACCTCCCCCAGCTCGAAGCACTCGCCGAGCAAATCAAATCCGAAATCGGCAAACGCGAGCGGGAAGAAGAGGAGCGGGCACGACGGGCAGTCGAGGACGCCACGGCCGAGGCCGAACGGGCCGAAGCGGCAGCGAAAGAAGCCGCGGCAGAAGCCGAGCGCGCAGCCCGGGCCGCCGAAGCAGAACGCCTCGCCCGCGAAGCCGCTGCGCAGAGCATCCGCTACATGCATCCATCAAATCGCGCCCTGACCTGGTCCGGCGTTGGCCCGAAGCCCGACTGGGTCAACGCCTGGCTGGTCACCGGTGGCACCCTCTACGCACTTGAAGTCGCCGCCGAAAAACTGGCCCCGAGGCCGATCCCCGAAAGCTTCAAGACGCGCTGAAAGCGTCTCCGGCGCTGAGAAGGTGGTGGCCCATTCAGCCAGCATCGAGGCACTCGAGCTGCGGGAGCGCGGCCCCGCAGCCTGAACGACTCAGTACTTGCCTACACGCTTGAGCTTTTCCCTCAAGCCAAAAACCGGGTAGCCCAGCGAATAGGCCTTATCAAGATGCAGCTTGGCCTCGTCGTAGCGCTTGAGCTCGAAATACGCCTGGGCCATGAAATGCTCGGCATCGGCGTATTCCACATCCTTCACCTGATCGAACTTCTGCAGGATTTCGAGCGCATCCTGGGGACGGCGCTCGGAGAGCATCGCCTCAGCCATCGCCAGGTAGGAGTCACGCCCCTGGGGCTGCACGCTGATCGCCTCCGCCCACACCTTCATGGCATAGCTGCGCTTGCCTGACCGATACAAAGCCCGGCCCAGATAGGCGTTGACGTAAGAGTAACTCGGCGAATCCATCTCCATCCGCGTCTGGGAATACGTGAACTCCTGGACCGCCCCGGCATAGGCGCCATTGGTTCCACGACCAGCCCTGTTCAAATACACCAAGCCCATGCAGAAGTGGTGCCCGCCCGGAATCCCGACACCGAGAGTGCTGTTCCCGCCCTGCGGGGCTGCCACGCCTCGACGCGACCTGTATTCGAACGGGACACTCGCGGCATACGATGAACCAGCAAGCGCCGACCGACAGAACTCGGGCAAAACCATAAACTCAACGGCAGAGATCGCCTCGTCGGCCTGAGCCGGACGCACCGCGATACTCATCAATACACTCAAGGACAGGGTGAGAAGAAAATGTGCCTTTTTATTGCCTAGCATGGTCGAATCATTCCACTTGACCCGGCAAAAACCCGGATAACGGTTGCATTTGTCTTTGCACGTCCGCCCTGCCACCGCGACACGGCAAACCTGATTTAATCATACACACCGGACTGAGCCCCCACCATGACGTACACCTCACACGCAGCCCGAACGCCCCCGTGCGCCCTGCACTGCGACAGGGTGCAGCGAAGATCGAAATCGGCTAGCCGGAGAAAATCGACGCGCACACGACTGCCGAACAGCCGGCTCGGTGCCAATAAAAAAAGCCCTTGCTCTGGCAAGGGCTTTTTTATGTGCTGCTGAGGTGGTGGAGGGGGAAGGATTCGAACCTTCGAAGGCAGTGCCGTCAGATTTACAGTCTGATCCCTTTGACCGCTCGGGAACCCCTCCACGGAGTACTACAGATTGAAAACGCTTGAAAGCAATGTGCGCGTAAGCATTTTCGAATTCCTGGTGGACCGAATGAGGATCGAACTCACGACCTCCGCATTGCGAACGCGGCGCTCTCCCAGCTGAGCTATCGGCCCACGTAAGCCGCGCATTATAGCGGCGGTTTTTGGTGCTGAAAAGCCCCGCCCCGCGAATCAGGTCTCTTCGTCGGCGCCGGAGCCAACGGCCGCGCGGCCGAGGCGGTCGATAACGGCAGACCAGTCGGCGCTGGTGGGCGGGGTTTCGACGAGAATGCGGCGGCACGCGGCAGAATCGAGCGCGCGCAGGCGGGCGTAAAGGTCGTGGCCATAGGCAGCGGCATCCGCCGGGGCTTCGATCCACAGGACATTGGCTGGCAGGCCGGCAGGCTGCGGGACGCGGGCGAGCACGGCGTCGCCTTCGCGGACGCGGCTCGCCAGGCTGGCGCCATGCACAAGCTCAAGCGGCGTGCGCGGCGCGTAGTGGGCGGCCAGTGCGCCGGAAACACGGGGAGCGTCTGTGCTGGCCTTGGCGTCTTCGTCGCGCAGGCGCGGGCGGCGACCGATGACACGGGCGATGTCATCCGCGCCGATGGCACCTGGACGCAAGATGACCGGCACGCCGCGGGACAGATCGAGGATGGTGGATTCAAGGCCGACCTGGCAGGGACCGCCATCGAGAATCAGCGGCACCCGGTCGCCGAGCTCCTGGCGCACGTGTTCGGCGGTGGTGGGGCTGATGCGGCCGAAGCGGTTGGCCGACGGCGCAGCCAGGCCTGAGCCGAAGGCGCGCAGCAACTGCAGCGCGATGGGGTGGTTCGGCACGCGCAGCCCCACTGTATCCTGACCTCCGGTAACGATGTCGGGCACCCCTTCCTCTTTCTTGAGGATCAGGGTGAGCGGGCCGGGCCAGAAGGCGCGGGCCAACGCGATGGCATCTTTCGGAATATCGCGCGCCCAGGCGGTAAGCGCTTCGGCGTCGGCCAGATGAACGATCAGCGGGTGATCCGACGGCCTGCCCTTGGCGGCGAAGATTTTCGCCACTGCATCCGGATTGAGAGCGTCGGCGCCAAGGCCATAGACGGTTTCGGTGGGCAACGCGACCAGTTCGCCCTGGCGCAGCAGCGCGACGGCGCGCTGGATGTCGGTCATTGCCGGGCCTTATTCGTCGCGAATGCCGATGGCGGCACGCGCAGCAAGGGCCTTTTCCAGCACGTCGGCCGGCTCGGCGCCGATCACCGTGAAGTGCCCCATCTTGCGACCGTGGCGGGCATGGTGCTTGCCGTAGAGGTGCAGCTTGAGGCCGGGCACCGCGTGCAGGATGGACCAGTCGGGCTCCCGGTAGCGGCCTTGGGGCTCGCCGCCTTCAAACCACAGTTCGCCCAGCAGATTGACCATCACCGAGGCGCTGTGCTGGCGCGCTTCATCCAGCGGCAGGCCGCACAAGGCGCGCACCTGCTGCTCGTACTGACTGGTGACACAGGCGTCGATGGTGTGGTGGCCGCTGTTGTGGGGGCGCGGTGCCATTTCGTTGACGATCAGCTCGCCGCGGCTCACGAAGAATTCGACCGCCAGCGTGCCGACAAAACCAAGACGTCCAGCGATGTGTTCTGCGTATTCCTGGGCCGAATCGCGCAAGCAGGCGGAGGCCCGGGCAGGCGCGATGGACACGTCGAGGATGCCGCCGGTGTGGCGGTTTTCGACGGTCGGGAAACACTTCACGGCGCCGCTCTCGTCCCGCGCCAGCACCACCGAGACTTCGTAGTCGAGGGTGAGCATTTGCTCGAGCACGCAGGGCTCGCCCTTGAACTGGTGGAAGGCATGAAGGGCTTCGGCCGCGTTGGCGACGCGGGCCTGGCCCTTGCCGTCGTAGCCGAAACGCGCAACCTTGAGGATGGCCGGAAACAGGCTGTCAGCGGCTGCAGCGACGTCGGCGTCGGACGTAATGACTGCAAAAGGGCCGTGCGGCAGGCCGTTGTCACGCAGGAAACGCTTTTCGACGATGCGGTTCTGGCACACCGCCACCGCGGCTGCGCCGGGGCGCACCGGAATGAATTTGGCCAGGTAGTCGAGGGTGTCGGAGGGGACGTTCTCGAACTCGGTGGTCACTGCCGCACAGGCATCGGCCAGCGCATCGAGAGCCGCGAAATCATCGTAGCCGGCCTTCAGGTGACGGTCGGCAATGAGGCCGGCGGGGCTGTGCGGATCGGGGTCGAGCACCCAGACCTTGTAGCCCATCTCGTGGGCTGCGGCGACGAAGAAGCGGCCGAGCTGGCCGCCGCCGAGCATGCCGAGGGTGGCGGGCGGGAGAATCATCACGTCAATCCTGGAATCAGACCGGGTCGAGGGTCATCGCCAGCACGCTGGCGGTCTGAGTGGCGCGGAAGGCGTCGAGCGCGGCGGCAAGAGCCGGGTCGGTGGCAGCCAGCAGCGAGACGGCAAAAAGACCGGCATTGGCAGCGCCGGCTTCACCGATGGCAAAGGTGGCCACCGGAATGCCCTTGGGCATCTGCACGATGGACAGCAGGGAATCCTTGCCGGACAGCGCCTTGGACTGGACCGGCACGCCGAGCACCGGCACGGTGGTCTTGGCGGCCAGCATACCCGGCAGGTGGGCAGCGCCGCCAGCGCCGGCGATGATGGCGCGGAGGCCGCGTCCACGGGCGGCTTCGGCGTATTCGAACATCAGGTCGGGGGTGCGGTGGGCGGACACGACACGGGCCTCGAAGGGCACGCCGAAATCCTTCAGCACCCTGGCGGCCGCCTGCATGGTGGGCCAGTCGGAGTTGGACCCCATGACGATGCCGATGACGGGTTGTTGCTCGCTCATGTTCAGGCCTTCCGGGCAGCGCGGGTTGCAGACTCGACGGTGTTGGCGAGCAGCATGGTGATGGTCATGGGGCCGACGCCGCCAGGCACCGGGGTGATGGCGCCAGCGACGTTCTTGGTGGATTCGAAATCCACATCGCCGCACAGCTTGCCGTCCGGCAGACGGTTGATGCCGACGTCGATGACGACGGCGCCGGGCTTGACCATGTCGGCGGTCACGAATTTCGGCTTGCCGACGGCAGCCACCAGAATGTCCGCGCGGCGGGTGTGAAAAGCAAGATCACGGGTGCCCGAGTGGCACACGGTCACCGTGGCGCCGGCTGCGGTGAGGAGCATGGCCATCGGCTTGCCGACGATATTGGAGCGACCGATGACGACGGCTTCGGCGCCGCGCAGGGGCAGCTCGATGCTCTTGAGCATTTCCATGACGCCGTTGGGCGTACAGGGCACGAAGGCTTCCTGGCCTTGCGACAGGCGGCCGACGTTTTCGGCATGAAAGCCATCCACGTCCTTTTCAACGGCAATGGCTTCGAGCACCTGCTTTTCGTCGAAGTGCCGGGGCAGCGGAAGCTGGACGAGGATGCCATGCACCGACGGATCGGCGTTGAGTTCGGCGATCTTGCCGAGCACGTCGGCGGGTTCTGCATCTTGCGGGTACTCGAACTTGAGGGACTTGATGCCGGCCTTCTCGCAGCCGGCCACCTTGTTGCGCACGTACACAGCGGAGGCCGGATCGCCGCCCACCAGAACCACCGCCAGGCAGGGTTGGGTGCCCAGGGCCGTCAGCGCAGCCGCCTTCGCAGCGAGTTCACCACGCAGTTTCGCGGAAAGCGCGTTGCCATCGATAATGCGAGCCGTCATGCCGGTGCCCCTCAAGAAAAACCGGGGAGTTTACCACGCCCGAGGCTGCGTTTCCCCGACGGCGGACTGAAGCAGGCGAGAATCCTTGCCCCCGCGGTTCCGCCAGGGGTGCCGGGGCAGGACAAGCCCCCGGACACAAACTCTAGCGACCCGGCCCCTCGATGGCCATCACGTTCTGCACCAGTTCGGCCAGCGAATGGGCGGCCATTTTTTCCATCACGCGGGCGCGATGAACTTCAACGGTCTTGATGCTGATGCCAAGCACGTCGGCGATCTGTTTGTTGAGCTTGCCGGCGATGATGAGATCGAGCACTTCGCGTTCGCGCTGGGTGAGCTGGTCGAGGCGGCGCGACACTTCGGCGTCCTGCCGGCGGCGGCTGCGGCTTTCCTGTTCCTTGACGAGGCACTGGCTGACGAGGCGCAGCAGTTCGGTGTCGTTGAAGGGCTTTTCGATGAAATCGACCGCACCCTTCTTGAGCGCTGCCACCGCCATCGGCACGTCGCCGTGGCCGGTGACGAAGATCACCGGCAGCGTGCAGTGACGGGCGCGGAGGCGCTCGTGGAGTTCCAGCCCGCTCATGCCGGGCATGCGCACGTCGAGCAGCAGGCAGCCGTTGAACTCGGGGCGCCAGGCACACAGAAAATCATCGGCCGAGGCAAAAGGGGCAGCCTTGAAGCCCTGGGATTCAAGCAGCCAGACGAGGGAGTCGCGCAGGGCTTCGTCGTCATCCACGAGGTAGATGATCTGTTCAGGCGTCGGGGCTTGCGGTTTCACTGAGAATCTCCAGAGGCAGCGTGAAGCGGAAGATACATCCTCCGGCGGGGTTGGCGTCCACCCACAGGCGGCCATCGTGGAATTCGATGATGGAGCGGCAGATGTTGAGCCCCATGCCCATGCCCTCGGCCTTGGTGGTGTAGAACGGCGAGAAGAGTTTTTCCAGCGCTTCGGCCGAGAGGCCATGGCCACGGTCGGCAACGCTCACCTCCACCTGGCTGGTGTCGATGCGCCGGGCCGAAACAAACAGGATGCGCTCGTCGGCCGGGGTGTCGCGCATGGCTTCGATGCCGTTTTTGACGAGATTGAGCACCACCTGCTCGATCATCACCGCGTCGGCAAACACCGGCGGCAGGTCGGCCGGAATCTGGCTCACCACCTGTGCCGCGTGGCGACGGGCGTCGACCTCGACAAAGCCGATGGCGTCGTCCACCACCCCCGCCAGCGATACGGCATGCCGCCGCGGCTCGCTTTTCTTCACGAATTCGCGCACCCGCCGGATGATCTTGCCGGCCCGTTCCGCCTGGGCACAGGACCTTTGCATGGCCGTGAGGATGTCCTCCGGGCGGTACTCGCCCGACTGCAGGCGATTGACGCAGCCCGCCGAATAATTGGCAATGGCCGCCAGCGGCTGGTTGAGCTCGTGGGCCAGCGTGGAGGCCATCTCGCCCATCATGATCAGGCGCGAGGTGCGCTGCAGTCGCTCCTGCTGGGCGCGGTTTTCTTCGTCGACACGCTTGCGGTCGGTAATGTCGGTGGCAATCGCCATGCGCACGACGCGGCCGTCCACCCAGCGGGTGGCCCGCTCGCGGATGTGGTACCAGCGCCCGGAGAGAACGTGCTGCAGTTCGCCATCGTAGAGCTCGCGGGGTACGTGCTCGGGCGTCAGGCGACGCGGGTCCACGTCATACCACAGGGTGTCGGGCGGAGTCGGCAGGCCGAAGGTGCCCACCCGGCGGCCAACGGCATCAAAACCGTAAATGCTCTTGAAGGCCCGGTTGGCAAAGAGGATTTCATCGTTGGCTGCATCGGCCACGTAAACCGCCGCATCCAGGCCATCGAGCACCGCCACGAAACGCTCGTAGGCGGTTTCCAGTTCGGCGCGCACCCGCTTGGGCTCGGTGATGTCGGTGATCGACGCCATCCAGCCGGTTTGCCGCCCTTCCCCGTCGATCAGCGCCGACAGATAGAAACGGGTGTCGAGGCCGCTGCCGTTCTTGCGCCGGATGCGCATCTCGAAGCCGGTGGACGGTGCGCTGCCGTTGAGGGTCAGCTCCAGGTTGCGTTGCAGGGCGTCGACTTCGTCGAGCGGCCAGTACAGAAATGGCGGCCGGGTGCCTAGCAGCTCCTCCTGCGACCAACCGGTCATGCGGCAGAAGGCCGGGTTTACGTAGATGATCTGCCCCGTCAGGTCGATGGCCCGAAGGCCGGTGACGAGCGACTCCTCCATCGACTGGCGGAAGGCGTATTCGTCGTGCAGCGCCTCTTCGGCCGCCTTGCGCCCGGTGATGTCATGGGCGACGGCGTACATCAGCTTTTCTTCGGGCACCGAATTGACGCTCCAGGCCAGCCAGCGGTAACTGCCATCCGCACAGCGGCAGCGGTTTTCAAAGGAGCCCGGCGTGCCGGAAGCCAGGCTGCGCAGATGCTCGATCGTGTCGGCCACATCGTCGGCGTGGATGAAATCGAGCATCGGCCGGCCGGGCAATTCCGCCAGCGGATAGCCGAGGATGCGCTCGAAGGCCGGGTTGCAGCGCCGGAACACCCCCTCCGGGCCAAGAATGGCCAGCATGTCGAGGGAAAGGTTGAAGAGCCGGTCGCGCTCCTTCTCCACCCTCACCCGGCGCAACGTATGGGCCCGCAGCAGCCACAGGCTCCACAGCACGAAGAACGACAGACCGACGATCACCGCGATCGGAAATCCCTTGGGCAGCTCGCTGTCGGTGTGATAGGCCGTGGCCTGCAGGAAGAGCCCGTTGCCGGGCGGGTCGAGCGGCACCGAAAAATCCAGGCTCTCGTCGATCGGATGCACACCCGAATTCATCGCCAGCGGCTCGCCACCGGCGCCGGTGAAGGCGAGCCGGTACTTTTCGCCAAACCAGCTCGGCACCAGATGGGTCACCATCCGCTCGATGGAATACACGGCCACGATCGCCCCCAGCGGCGTGCGCCCTTGCTGGACCGGCATATACACCTCCAGCACCGCCATGTTGCGGGCGTTGGCATAGGCCTCGCCATACACCGGGCGGCCCAGCTCGCGGGCGCGGCTCAGCACCACGGCCTGCACCATCGACAGCGCATCGCCGACCAGCCAGTCCGTGGTGTCGAAGGGCGCCGTCCATTTCACTTTCTGGTCGGCGGCCACCCACACCAGGTTGACCAGCTCGGGGTTGTTGGCGATGTGCTGGTTGGCCCGCACCTGGAAAGCATCGCCATCCAGCGTGCCGCCCGCCAGTTCGCGGGCCATCTGGCCGAGGAACTCCTCGGTGCCCTGCATGTGCAGCCGCATCGTCTGCTCGGCCCATTGCACGTCGCGGGCCAGCGCATTGCGCTGGGTCTCGCTCTCCTGGCGCTGGAGAATCCACACCAGCACCAGCATGACCAGCGAAAAAACCAGCACGGCAAAATAGGGGGCCGACCAGTACCAGCTGGCCTGGGGTGCGCGGGGAACGGTCATGTTGTTCTTGTTTGGCATCTCCCGTACATCGTGCTGGCGGAAAGGGCGATGAGGCATCGGGAGTTACCCTAACGAAAGACTGAAAAGGGACAAGATCACCGCGCCCTGTCACGTGGATCGACCGGCCCGCCCTTCCGGCCGGGTCCCGATCATCGCCAGTCGCCCGCAGTGCAGCAAGGCCGGGCATGCGGATTTCCGCGGAATACGCGTGACTCGGCCGGTAACCAGGGTGCAATATCACCCCCAGGCAGCATCGGCCAAGACAGTAATGACAGGCGGGAGAGACACCCTTGCTTCAATGCGTGCGCAGGCTGGCGTCGGTTGCGAGGTTTGCGGCATTTGCGCTTTTGGCGCAGGGCCTGCTGACGACAGGCGTCGGAGCCATCGAGCCGATCCGCATCGGCGTGTCCGGCCCGTTTACCGGCGGATCGAGCCCGATGGGGCTTTCGATGCGGGACGGCATCCGGCTCGCCGCCCAGGAAATCAACGCGGCCGGCGGCATTCTCGGGCGGCCGCTCCGCCTCATCGAGCGGGACGACGAGGCGCGGCCCGAGCGCGGCGCGCAGGTGGCACAAGATCTGATCGGCCACGAGAAGATCGTCGCCGGCCTTGGCATCGTCAATACCGGCGTGGCGCTGGCAAGCCAGCTTCTCTACCAGCAGGCGCACGTGCCGATGATCACCTCGGTAGCCACGGGTTCCATCATCACCAGGCAGTTTCTGCCACCGCAATACGCCGACAACTACATCTTCCGCGTGTCGGCGCCCGATAGCCTCCAGGCAGCGATGATCGTCGAGGAGGCGGTGGTGCGCCGCCACCTTCGCAAGCTGGCCATCCTCCACGACAGCACCAACTACGGTCAGCTCGGCCGCGAAGACCTGGAGCGGGCGCTCGAGCGGCACGGCATCAAGCCGGCGGCGGTCGAGCGCTTCAACATCCGCGACGTGGACATGACGCTGCAACTGGCCCGCGCCCGCGCCAGCGGCGCCGAGGCGATCCTCACCTACGGCCTGGGCCCGGAACTGGCCCACCTGGCCAACGGCATGGTACGCCTTGGCTGGAAGGTGCCGCTGGTGGGCAGCTGGGCGCTCAACATGCCCAACTTCATCGACAACGCCGGCCCCAACGCCGAAGGCACGCGAATGCCGCAAACCTTCATCCAGGAGGGCAACACGCCGGCCCGCCAGGCCTTCATCGACAAGTACCGCAAAAGTTTTGGCGTCGAGCGGATTCCGGTCGCACCGGCGGCAGCCCAGGGCTACGATTCGATGCTGCTTCTCGCCGCGGCGATCCGCCAGGCCAAGAGAACCGACGGTGCCGCACTGCGCAACGCGCTGGAAACCCTGCAAGAGCGGGTTGAAGGGATCGTCATGGTTTATGATCAGCCCTTCTCCAGAACCGACCACGAAGCGATCGACAGCACACGCATCCTGGTCATCGGGGAAGTACGCAACAGGCACGTTGTCTTTGCCTACGATGAAGACCGCAAGCGGGATGCGCAACACAAATGATCCCGCCGCAAAATATCGCTTTCCGCAAGCGGCCGGGGGTTTTCTCCCTCCCCCCCCTCACCCCCGGCCGTTTTTTTTACCTGCTCCCCTCCAACGAATAATCGCCGACCTCCGCCTTTTGGGCGAGGCCGGCCGTTGCCGCATGGCATTCCGCCTGGCAGGGCAGGGTGCGCTCTGGCGCGCCTGCAGCCGGCTCGCCATGCGCGCTGCGGCAGAAAAAAACGTCTGCAAATGTCGTGGAATACGGACATCACGTATTGCACGATGTGATAATTGGTTTTATATTGTGAAAAATCAGGAGCCGTGATCCGGCTGCGCGCAGGTTTGCAGTAAAACCCCGCTGCCGTTATCCGCGGCAGCAATCCACAACCCGCAAGTCATGAGGAGACAAAACCATGGCCGCGAACACGCAAAATGTACGGGCGGATGTTGATGCCCAGGAAACCAAAGAATGGCTGGACGCCCTGTCCGGTGTCGTCGCGCAGGAAGGCACCGAGCGTGCCCACTTCCTGATCGAAAAGCTCATCGAGGCGGGCCGCGAAGAAGGCATAGACCTTCCCTACTCGGCCACCACCCAATACATCAACACCATTCCCGCCGACCAGCAGCCCCGCTACCCGGGCGATCCGGACATGGAGATCAAGCTCCATTCCTACATCCGCTGGAACGCCATGGCCATGGTCGTGCGGGCCAACAAGCACACCAACGTGGGCGGCCACATTGCCTCGTTCGCGTCGGCCGCAGCCCTCTATGACGTGGGCTTCTCGCATTTCTGGAAGAGCGTCGACCACGAAACCGGTGGCGACCTGATCTACTTCCAGGGCCATTCGGTGCCCGGTGTTTACTCCCGCGCCTACATGCTCGGCCGCCTGACCGACGACCAGATGGACCACTTCCGCCAGGAAACCGGCGGCAAGGGCATCTCGTCCTATCCGCACCCGTGGCTGATGCCGGATTTCTGGCAGTTCCCCACCGTGTCGATGGGCCTTGGCCCCCTGTGCGCGATCTATTCCGCGCGCTTCATGAAATACCTCGCCAGCCGCAGCCTCATCGACGCCACCAAGGCCGAGCAGCGCAAGGTGTGGGCCTTCCTGGGCGACGGCGAAACGGATGAAGTCGAATCCCTCGGCGCCATCGGCATGGCCGGTCGCGAGAAGCTCGACAACCTGATCTTCGTCATCAACTGCAACCTGCAGCGCCTCGACGGCCCGGTGCGCGGCAACGGCAAGATCATTCAGGAACTCGAAGCCGAATTCCGCGGCGCCGGCTGGAACGTCATCAAGCTGATCTGGGGCACCCACTGGGACGCCCTCTTCGCCCGCGACAAGAAGGGCATCCTGAAGAAGCGGATGATGGAGCTGTGCGACGGCGAATATCAGACCTTCAAGGCCAAGGACGGCGCCTACGTTCGCGAGAACTTCTTCAACACGCCCGAACTTCGCGAGCTGGTGGCCGACTGGACCGACGACGAGGTGTGGAACCTCAACCGCGGCGGCCATGACATCTTCAAGATCTTCACCGCCTACAACGCCGCCGTCACCCACAAGGGCCAGCCCACGCTGATCCTCGCCAAGACCATCAAGGGCTTCGGCATGGGCCAGGCCGGCGAGGCGATGAACACCTCCCACCAGCAAAAGAAGCTCGACATCGATTCGATCCGTCGCTTCCGCGACCGCTTCGGCCTGCCGGTGCCCGACGACCAGCTCGCCGAGCTGCCCTACCTGCGCTTCCCGGAAGATTCCGCCGAGTTCAAGTACATGCGCGAACGTCGCATGGCGCTGGGCGGTTTCCTGCCGAGCCGCCGCCGCAAGGCTGCCGCGCTCGAAGTGCCGTCCCTCGAAACCTTTGGCGCGCTGCTGAAGGCATCCGGCACCGGCCGCGAGCTGTCCACCACGATGGCCATCGTGCGCATCATGAACACCCTGCTCAAGGACAAGCAGATCGGCAAGAACATCGTTCCGATCGTGCCGGACGAATCCCGCACCTTCGGCATGGAAGGCATGTTCCGCCAGTACGGCATCTGGAACCAGCAAGGCCAGAACTACGTTCCCGAAGACCATGACCAGCTCATGTTCTACAAGGAAAGCGTCACCGGCCAGGTGCTTCAGGAAGGCATCAACGAAGCCGGCGCCATGGCCGACTGGATCGCTGCCGGCACCGCCTACAGCGTGCACGGCGTGCAGATGATTCCGTTCTACATCTTCTATTCGATGTTCGGCCTGCAGCGCACCATGGACCTGTGCTGGGCGGCTGCCGACCAGCGCACCCGCGGCTTCCTGATCGGCGGCACCGCCGGCCGCACCACGCTGAACGGCGAAGGCCTGCAGCACGAGGACGGCCACAGCCAGCTGATGGCCAACATGATCCCCAACTGCATCTCCTACGACCCGACCTTCCAGTACGAAGTGGCCGTGGTTGTGCAGGACGGCATGCGCCGCATGTTCGCCGAGCAGGAAGACATCTATTACTACCTCACCGTGATGAACGAGAACTACGAGCACCCGGAAATGCCCGTGGGTGCCGAGTCCGACATCATCAAGGGGATGTACGCCTTCCGTAAGGGCGGCGCCGGTGATCTGCGCGTCCAGCTGCTGGGCTCCGGCACGATCTTCAACGAAGTGATCGCCGCCGCCGACCTGCTCAAGAACGACTGGGGTGTCGAGGCCGACATCTGGGGCTGCCCGAGCTTCAACGAACTGGTGCGCGATGGCCAGGACGCCGCCCGCTGGAACATGCTCCACCCGCTCGAGGCCCCCAAGAAGTCGCACGTCGAGCAAAAGCTCGAAGGCGCCGTGGGCCCCGTTGTTGCCGCCACCGACTACATCAAGCTGTTCGCCGAGCAGATCCGCCCGTTTGTCAAAGGCAGCTACGTCACGCTGGGCACCGACGGCTTTGGCCGCTCCGACACCCGCGAGGCACTGCGGCACTTCTTCGAAGTGGATCGTCGCTGGGTCACGCTGGCAGCCCTCAAGGCGCTGGCCGACGAAGGCAAGATCAGTCGCGAGACCGTAGCCGCTGCGCTGGTCAAGTACGAACTTGACCCGTCCAAGCCCAACCCCATGTCTGTCTGAGTGCCGAGGAGACTACAAACATGAGCCAACTCATTGAAGTCAAAGTCCCGGACATTGGTGATTTCGACCAGGTTCCGGTCATCGAATTGTTCGTGAAGGTCGGCGACACCATCAAGGTGGACGACGCCATCGTAACGCTGGAATCCGACAAGGCCACCATGGACGTGCCCTCGTCGGTGGCAGGCGTGGTTAAAGAAGTGCTGGTCAATCTTGGGCGACAAGGTTGCCGAAGGCTCCGTGCTGATCCGCGTCGAAGCCGCCGGCGCGGCTGCGGCCGCCCCTGCCCCCGCTGCCGCCCCGGTGGCTGCACCTGCACCTGCGCCCGCCGCGGCGCCCGTTGCGGCAGCTCCGGCTGCCGCCGCCGGTGGCGTGGTGGAAGTCAAGGTGCCGGACATCGGCGATTTCGACGCCGTGCCCATCATCGAGCTGTTCGTGAAGGTGGGCGACACCATCAAGGCGGAAGACGCCATCGTCACCCTCGAATCCGACAAGGCCACCATGGACGTGCCCTCATCCGCCACCGGCGTGGTGAAGGAAGTGCTGGTCAAGCTGGGTGACACGGTGTCCGAAGGCACGGTGCTGATCCGTGTCGAGGCCGTGGGCGCCGTTGCTGCGGCACCGGCCGCTGCGCCGGCCCCCGCCGCGGGCCCCAACGTTTCGCTGGCCGATGGCGCACCTGCGCCCACACCGCCGGTGCCGGCCGCGCCGACTTCTCAGCCGTCCGCCCCGTCGGCGGTCAAGCTGGGCGGCTCGCTTCACGCCAGCCCGTCAGTGCGTGCCTTCTCCCGCGAGCTGGGTGTCGATCTCGCCCAGGTCAAGGGCACCGGCCCGAAGAACCGCATCCTCAAGGAAGACGTCAGCGCCTTCATCAAGGCCGCCATGAGCACCGGCGTGGTCCCCGGAAAAACCGTCGCAGCGGCTGCCGTCGGCAGCCTGGGTGGCGGGCTCGACCTGCTGCCGTGGCCCAAGGTGGATTTCTCCAAGTTCGGCGAGGTCGACGTCAAGCCGCTCAGCCGCATCAAGAAGATCTCCGGCCAGAACCTGGCCCGCAACTGGGCGATGATCCCGGCCGTCACCTACCACGAAGACGCCGACATCACCGACCTGGAAGCCTTCCGCGTCCTGATGAACAAGGAATACGAGAAGTCGGGCAAGAAGCTGACCATGCTCGCCTTCATCATCAAGGCCTCGGTGCGCGCGCTCCAGGAGTTCCCCGAGTTCAACACCTCGCTCGACGGTGACAACCTCGTCTACAAGAAGTACTTCAACATCGCCTTCGCCGCCGACACGCCCAACGGCCTCGTCGTGCCGGTGATCAAGAACGCCGACACCAAGAGCGTCTTCGAGATCGCCGCCGAATCCGGCTCGCTGGCCAAGCTCGCCCGCGACGGCAAGCTCAAGCCGGCCGACATGTCCGGCGCCTGCTTCACCATTTCGAGCCTTGGCGGCATCGGCGGCACCTACTTCGCGCCCATCGTCAATGCACCCGAAGTGGCCATCCTGGGGGTCAACAAATCGGTGATGAAGCCGGTGTGGGACGGCAAGCAGTTCGTGCCGCGCCTCACCCTGCCCATGTCGCTCACCGCAGACCACCGCGTGATCGACGGCGCGCTGGCCACCCGCTTCAACGTGTACCTCGCCCAACTGCTGGCCGACTTCCGTCGGGTCATGCTCTAAGGAGACCGCCATGAGCATGATTGAAGTGAAGGTTCCGGACATCGGCGATTTCTCCGACGTCCCGGTCATTGAGCTGTTCGTGAAGGTTGGCGACAGCATCAAGGCTGAAGACGCCATCGCCACCCTCGAATCCGACAAGGCCACGATGGACGTGCCCTCGTCCGCCACCGGCATCATCAAGGAAGTCCGGGTTGCCCTGGGCGACCGGGTTGCCGAAGGCAAGGTGCTGATCGTCGTCGAAACATCCGACGCCGTCGCCGCTGCGGCACCGGCAGCAGCGGCCCCGGCCCGCTGGCGGCCCCGCTCTGCCGCCACTGCCGCACCCACGGCCGCCAGCCACGCCGGCGCAGCCGATGTCGAGTACGACATCGTCGTGCTCGGTGCCGGCCCCGGCGGCTACTCGGCCGCTTTCCGGGCCGCCGATCTGGGCCTCAAGGCAGCCATCATCGAACGCTACGCCACCCTGGGCGGCGTGTGCCTGAACGTGGGCTGCATTCCGTCCAAGGCCCTGCTGCACGTGGCCGAGGTGATAGACGAAGCCAGCCACGTCTCCACCGCCGGCATCAGCTTCGCCAAGCCCAGCGTCGACGTGGACGCCCTGCGCGCCCACAAGGACAAAGTCGTCGGCAAGCTCACCGGCGGCCTCGCCGGCATGGCCAAGGGCCGCAAGGTGGACGTCATCCGTGGCTACGGCCACTTCCTCGACCCGAATCACATCGAAGTCGAAGAAACCACCGGCACCAGCCAGGAAAAAACCGGCGCCAACAAAGTGGTCAAGTTCAAGCAGTGCATCATCGCCGCTGGCAGCGCCGCCGTGCATCTGCCCTTCATCCCGCGCGACCCGCGCATCGTCGACTCCACCGGCGCGCTCGAGCTGCCGACTTTTGGTGCCGCAAAAGATGCTGGTCATCGGCGGCGGCATCATCGGCCTCGAAATGGCCACCGTCTATTCCACCCTCGGCGCCCGCGTCGACGTGGTGGAAATGATGGACGGCCTGATGCAGGGCCCCGACCGTGACGCCGTCAAGGTGTGGGAAAAGCAGAACGCCAGCCGTTTCGACAAGATCATGCTGAAGACCAAGACGGTCGCCGTGGATGCCAGGGAAGACGGCCTCTACGTGACCTTCGAAGGCGAAGGCGTTTCGCCGGAACCGGTCAAGTACGACATGATCCTGCAGTCGGCGGGCCGTGCCCCCAACGGCAACAAGATCGCCGCCGACAAAGCCGGCGTGGCCGTCACCGACCGCGGCTTCATCCCCGTCGATGCCCAGATGCGCACCAACGTGCCCCACATCTTCGCCATCGGCGACGTGGTCGGCCAGCCCATGCTGGCCCACAAGGCGGTGCATGAAGCCCACGTGGCGGCGGAAGTCGCAGCCGGTCACAAGTCGGCATTCGACGCCACCGTGATCCCCGGCGTGGCCTACACCCATCCGGAAGTGGCATGGGTTGGCTACACCGAAGCGCAGGCCAAGGCCGAAGGCAAAAAGGTGGACACCGCCAAGTTCCCCTGGGCCGCCAGCGGCCGCGCCATCGCCAACGGCGCCGACTACGGCTTCACCAAGCTGATCTTCGACGCCGAAACCCACCGGGTCATCGGCGGCACCATCGTCGGCCCGTCGGCCGGCGACATGATCGGCGAAGTGTGCCTCGCCATCGAAATGGGCGCGGACGCAGTGGATATCGGCAAAACCATCCACCCCCACCCCACCCTCGGCGAAACCGTCGGCATGGCCGCCGAAGTAGCCCACGGCAGCTGCACCGACATTCCGCCGGTCAAGAAGAAGTAAATCTCTTCAAGAAGCGTGTTGTAGTGATGTTTCAAGCGGCCTTCGGGCCGCTTGTTTTTTGGGGTGTGTTTTGTCGCGGTAAAGGTCGCGTTGAAGCTCGACTCACTCGACAACTTCCTGCAAGACCAAACCTGAACGTACCAGCCATACACGGGCAGCCGCGTCGATGTGGGCGCGCAAAGGCGCGTAGTCGATGCGCTCGTAACTCTTCACATCCACGGAAAAGGGCAAAGCACTGTCCTGAAACAGCGTCCACAATCGATCGCAATCGGCTTCACTGACACTGCCGTACAGCACCAGATCCAGATCCGAGTTGGTGCGATAGCGGTCTTCGGCCCGGGAACCAAACACCGCAACCCGCTCGATACGATCCGCAAGCGTTTCAAGGATCAGGGCCACCTGCTGCCGCTGAGAAGGCGTCAGGCCAAACCGATCCGCCGCCGGCTGAATGGTGGAGTTCATCGCGGTGCCTCTACGTCCAGACGACGAATCATCAGAAACTCGTAAAGCTCATCAAACGCCGCAAGGTAAGTGCTACGAATATCAGCGATCACCCGCTCGAAGGCCGCGATGTTGTAGGTGTGAGACATGCTGTTGCGTGCATCCAGCGCCGCCTGCCAGGCCTCTCCGCGCCGGATGACCCCCGCCTCAAAAGCCTTGCGGATGACGTTACGCGGAGTCACCGGCTCCAGCACCACCCCTTCGCTTTCCAGGTAGTCCTTCATGCTCTTCCAGGCCAGTTCCATGGTGTATTCAAAACGCTGAATCACCCCCTCTTTTTCCAACTGAGTAAGCGGCCGCTCCTGCTCCATGGCCTCCCGCAGCAAGCCGAAGGCGCGGCGGTAGTTGTCAAAGCGGTAGCACCAGCGGGGTGTCGGATCATTCATGGTGGTCTTTGAAATTACGCGTCGGCAGGATCGGGACAGCAGGGATGAGCATTGGCCAATTTTACCAAGGGTCGGCAGCG
>JADKKC010000054.1 GCA_016720685.1 Zoogloea sp. | reverse complement strand
CCTGGGATTTGCGGTCGTTGCGTTTGATGCCTTCCTCGCCCATTTCGTCGATGAAGCGCGACGGGTCGCAGGTGCGCACTTCGCGGCCGGCCTTGCGGCGCTCGCAGTAGCTGATGCTGAGGCTGCGCTGGGCGCGGGTGATGCCGACGTACATCAGGCGGCGTTCTTCCTCGATCTTGTCTTCGTCGATCGAGCTTTGGTGGGGCAGCAGGCCTTCTTCGACGCCGACGAGGAAGACGTGCTTGAACTCCAGGCCTTTTGAGGCGTGCAGGGTGGCCAGCTGAACCTGGTCGAGTTCGGCGTCGTCCTTGTCGAGCATGGTGATCAGGCTGATGGTCTGGATCATGTCCATCAGCGTCTTGCCGTCCTCCTCGCCTTTTCTGCCCAGCCAGCCGGTGAAATCGCCCACGTTGCTCCACTTGGTTTCGGCTTCCCGCGGCTCGCAGCTTTCGTACAGCCAGGCTTCGTAGTTGATGGCCTTGAGCATGTCGTTGATGACTTGCCCGGCGGGCTCGCGCGGGGCGCGGTGGGCCATGCGGTTGATGAAGTGGCAGAACTCGCGCACGGTGTCGAGCTGGCGCGCATTCACGTGCTGGGCCGCCCCTTCTTCGAAGGCCGCGGCAAACAGGCTGAGCTTGCGGTTGGAGGCGTAGCTGCCCAGGGCCTCGATGGTGGCCGGCCCGATGCCCCGCCGCGGGATGGTGATCGAGCGGATGAAGGACAGATCGTCGTCCTCGTTGGCGATCAGGCGCAGGTAGGAGCACAGATCCTTGATCTCGGCGTTCTCGAAGAAACTGCGCCCGCCGGAGATGGCGTAGGGGATCTTGTGGTTGCGCAGTTGCTGCTCGAACAAACGCGCCTGGTGGTTGCCGCGGTAGAGGATCGCGTAATCCTTGAAGTGGGTGCGGTGCTCGAACTTGTGGGCGGAGAGCTTCATCACCACCGATTCGGCCTCGTGCTCGGGCGTCTGGCAGGCCACCACGCTCACCGGCTCGCCGGCGCCGTGTTCGGACCACAGTTTTTTCTCGAAGAGCTTTTCGTTGTTGGCGATGACTGTGTTGGCGGCGTGGAGGATGCGCGTGGTGGAGCGGTAGTTCTGCTCCAGCTTGATGACCCGCAGGCTGGGGAAATCCACCGGCAGCTGGCGCAGGTTTTCCACGTCGGCGCCGCGCCAGGCGTAGATGGCCTGGTCGTCGTCGCCCACCGCGGTAAAGGCGCCGCGCACGCCGGTGAGCAACTTGAGCAGGCGGTACTGGGCGCGGTTGGTGTCCTGGTATTCGTCCACCAGCAGGTAGCGCAGCTTGTTTTGCCAGCGCTCGCGCACGTCCGGGTGCTCGTCGAAGAGTTTGACCGGCAGGCGGATCAGGTCGTCGAAATCAACGCCCTGGTAGGCGCGCAGGGTCTTGTCGTAGTCGCGGTAGAGCAGCGCCGCCGACGATGAGATTTCGTCGGAAGCCAGCTGGGCCGCTTCGTCGGGTTCGATGAGCGCGTTCTTCCAGCTGGAAATCTGCCATTGCAGCGCCTTGGCGCGGTTCTTGTCGGTGTTGCCGGTCATCTCCGCGATGATCTGCGTGGTGTCGGTCGAATCCAGAATGGAGAACTGTGGCTTGAGGCCGAGGTACTTGGCCTCCTGGCGCACGATGCGCACGCCCATCGCGTGAAAGGTGCACACGGTCAGCCCCTTGGCGACGCGCCCGCCCATCAGCTTGGAAATGCGCTCCAGCATTTCTTTGGCGGCCTTGTTGGTAAAGGTGATCGCCGCGATGTTGTGGGGGTTGAAGCCGCATTCGCCCACCAGGTAGGCGATCTTCTGGGTGATCACCCGGGTCTTGCCGGAGCCCGCGCCGGCCAGCACGAGGCAGGGGCCGTCCAGGTAGTGGATGGCTTCGCGTTGCGGGGCGTTGAGCTGGGGGACGGACATGGCAGAGCTGCATCGGGTGAAGCGGGGGGACGAGTCTACTCCAAGCCGGCCCCTGCTTGGACCGGCCGGCCAGCCGCCTTCCGGCGCTCAATCCGCCGCGATGTGGCGCGCGGCCTGGAATTCGTCGATGGCGACGAAAGTCAGGCGTGCCTCGGTCACCTCCCCCTCCCCCGGGGGCGGCGGCCCCCCCCCCCGCCGGCGCCCCCCCCCCCTCACGACCTCCGGGTTCTCGGGATTGCGACGGGCGAAGACTTCGACGTCGACGGTGATCGAGGTATCCCCGACCGTGACGATATCGGCGTAAAAGCTGACCAGATCGCCCACCGAAACCGGCTGTTTGAACACGAAGGAATCGACCGCGACGGTGGCCACCCTGGAGCGCGCCCGGCGGATCGCCGGAATCGCACCGGCGATATCGACCATCGACATGATCCAGCCGCCGAACACATCGCCCGCCGGGTTGAGATCGGCCGGCATCGGCACCACCTGCAGCACGGCCTCCTTGCTCGGCAAACATGGGCAGGCCGCCTTGTTCAGCCCGGTCGACGCGGGTTCGGCGGGAATCTGACGCTTGGCGCCCGCCTTATCCACCGCCACATAGGTCAGCCGCGCCTCGGTGACCTGACCCGAGCCCGCGGGTCCCGCCGGGTTCTGCTCGGCAAACACCTCCACATCGATCGTGACCGAGGTGTTCCCGACGGAAACCACCTCGGCATAAAAACTGACCATGTCGCCAACCCCGACCGGCTGCTTGAATACAAAGGAATTCACGGCCACCGTCACCACGCGGGAGCGCCAACCGCGATGCCGGCCCCGCAAGCCGCCGGCGATGGATCCGCGGGGGCCGCGGCGACCATCGCCATGATCCAGCCGCCGAACACATCGCCCGCCGGGTTGAGATCGGCCGGCATCGGCATCATGCGCAGCGCCAGCGGCTTGGTGGTGGGCGCCGGGCGCAGCGCCCGGCCGGCCTCCCAAAGGCATCGAAAGTTTAGGGCAGGCCGGATATTACGGGACTGAAGTCGCGAGAATCCCGACGCCGGGAAATCCCCGACACGAGCGCCGCCAAGGCCAAAGATAGGCGCCCGAAGGAGGCCGACGCACCCACGTCCCGCCCCCCCCCCCCCCCCCCCCCCTCCGCCCGGCCTTGAGGTAATCTCCCTCCACCATGTCCGTCTTTACCCCCGTCACCGAAACCGATCTCGCTGCCTGGCTGAAAAACTACGCCATTGGCCGCCTTGATGCCCTGCAAGGCATCTCGGCCGGCGTGCAGAACAGCAACTTCTTCGTCACCACCAGCCTCGGCCGCTACGTGCTGACGCTGTTCGAGACGATGCCCCGCGCCGAGCTGCCCTTCTACCTGCACCTCATGGCCCACCTGGCGCGCCACGGGCTGCCGGTGCCGGCGCCCATCGCCAACCGCGACAACGAATACCTCGGCAGCCTGTCGGGCAAACCCGCGGTGCTGGTCACCCGGCTGGCCGGCAAATCCGAGATGGCACCAGGCGTGCCCCACTGCGCGCGCATCGGCGCCATGCTGGCCGGGCTGCACCTGGCCGGCATGTCCTTCGGCCGCAAGCAGGCCAACCCCCGCGATGCCGACTGGCGGCGGGATTGCGCCGCCCGCGTGCACGCCCACCTGCCCGCCGACGAGCAAGCCGAACTCGACGCCGAACTCACCTTCCAGGCCGGCTTCGACATCAAGGCCCTGCCCCAGGGCGTGATCCACGCCGATCTTTTCCGCGACAACGTGCTGTGGGACGGCGACTTCGTCGGCGGCGTGATCGACTTCTACTTCGCCGGCGTCGACGCGCTGCTGTTCGACGTGGCCGTCACCGCCAACGACTGGTGCGCCGATTCCGAAGGCCGGCTCGACCCGGCCCGCACCCGCGCATTGCTCGCCAGCTACGCCGAAGCGCGCCCCTTCACCGCCACCGAACGGGCCGCCTGGCCGGCCATGCTGCGCGCCGCCGCATTGCGCTTCTGGCTGTCTCGGCTCGAAGACTTCCACTTGCCGCGGGCCGGCGAGATGGTGCTGGTGAAAGACCCCGGCGAATACCGGCGGATCCTCCGCCAGCGCGCCCTCGACAGCGCCCTGCCGGTACTGCCGGGCTAAGGTTTCGCGCGCAGGGCACGCGCCCATTCCGATAGCCGGTTTGAACTTGGCCATCGATTTGGGCTAGCATCCCACCGCAGCGCAACATGCTGATTTTTCTTCCTGTTCTCTGCCTGTTCACCCCAAGCCCCGACCCGCCCTGCCATGACTGAACCGGCCACCCCGGCAACCCATCCCTACAGTGCCGCGCGCCACCCGCAGCCGCGCCACGTGTCCCCCGCCGAGAGCCTGGTGTGGCTGAAGGCGGGCTGGTCCTATTTCATCCGCAATCCGGGCGTGTGGCTGGCCATCAGCATGATCTTCTTCATCATGCTGTTCGTGCTCGGGCTGGTGCCCCTGCTCGGCTGGGCAGTGGTGCTGATCGGCTTTCCCATCATGGTGTCGGGCATGGTGCTCGGCTGCGACGCCCAGGCCAACGGCCGCCCGCTGCGGGTCGACCACCTGTTTGCCGGGCTCAAGGTGCATGCCGGCAACCTGGCGCTGGTGGGCGTGTTCTACCTGCTCGGCGGCCTGATTGCCGGCTTCGTGTCGGTGGTCATCGGTGGCGGCGCAGCCCTCACCGGCTACATCCTCGGTGCGCTGGCCGGGCTCGGGCTCGGGCTGGTCAGCGGCGTGGTGCTGGGCAGCGTGGTGTTCTCGGTGCTGTGGGTGCTGCTCATCACGGCCCTGTGGTTTGCCGCCCCGCTGGTGGTGCTGCGCAACACCCCGCCCCTCGACGCGATGAAGATGTCCCTGTCGGCATGCTTCAACAACTTCGGCGCCTTCGTCGTGCTCGGCGTGCTGATCTACGTGCTGATCTGGGTTGCCATGCTGCCCGCCGGGCTGGGCGTGCTGGTGCTGATCCCGGTACTCGCCGGTACCCTCTACGCGTCCTACCAGGACGTCTTCGGTGCAATGCCGGCGCTGCCGCCGGCCACCCCTGAAACGGCCGGGGAGTAAGCCGATGCACGCACGCACGCTGCCCGCCTCCCGCGGCTGGGCATGGATTATCGAGGGGTTCGCGCTGTGGAAACGCAACCCGGCCCTGATCACCTTCCTCGTCTTCGGCTACTGGCTGTGCCTGCTGGTGCTCGCCGCCGTGCCGTTCATCGGCCAGATCCTGATGTCGCTGGCCATGCCGGCCCTGTCGCTGGGCATCTACAACGGCTGCAAGGCGGTAGCCGAAAAACGCAAGGCCGGGCCCGAAATCCTCATCTCCGGCTTCAAGCAGAACCTGCCCGAGCAAATCAAGATCGGCGGCATCTACCTTGCCGGCACCTTCGTGGTGCTGGGCCTCACGGCGCTGGTCGACGGCGGCGTCCTGGCCGAACTGATGCTCGGCCAGCGCAAGCTCGACGAAGCCACCGCCGAAGACCCGATGCTGTCGGTGTCACTCATTGTCGGCACCATGTGCTCCACGCCGCTGATGATGGCCTACTGGTTCGCCCCGCTCCTGGCCGGCTGGGGCCGCCTGTCGGCCGTCAAGGCCATGTTCTTCAGCCTCGTCGCCTGCTGGCGCAACTGGCGCGCCTTCCTCGCTTACGGCATCGGCCTGATGCTGGCCGTGCTGATACCCGGCCTGCTGATCGGCCTGCTGGGCCTCATCTCGCCCATCCTCGGCACCCTGCCGGCCATTGCGCTTCCGGCAATCTTCATCCCGGTGGTGTTCGCCAGCTTCTACGCCAACGCTTCAGACGTGTTCGGCCAGATCGGGCCCGATGAATCCGCCTGAGCCGGGTCACGGCCCGCTCGGCCTGTTCGGCGGCACCTTCGACCCGATCCACCACGGCCACCTGCGTCTGGCCGAAACCGCGCGTGAAGCCCTGACCCTCGATCGCGTACGCATCATTCCCGCCGGCCAGCCGCCCCACCGGGCCGCGCCCGGCGCCAGCGGCCCCGACCGCCTGGCCATGGCCCGCCTCGCCACCGCCGACAACCCGGCCTTCGAAGTCGACCCGGCCGAAGTCGAAGCCCTCCAGGCCAGCTTCACCATCGTCACCCTCGAACGCCTGCGCGCCGAACTCGGCCCGACCCGGCCGCTGGTGCTGCTGCTGGGCGTGGATGCCTTCCTCGGCCTGCCCACCTGGCGGCGCTGGGCCGAACTTTTCGATTTTGCCCACATCGCCGTCGCCAACCGCCCCGGCTACAGCCTCGACACGGCGCAGATGCCGCCCGCACTGGCCCGCCTCTGCGCCGCCCGGCAGGCACCTGCCCACATACTGCACGGTGCGCCCGGCGGCAGCCTCGTACAATTCGACATGACCCCGCTGGCGATTTCCGCCACCGACATCCGCACCCGCCGCGCCGCCGGCCTGAGCCTGCGCTATTTGCTCCCGGCGCCGGTTATTGACTATATTTCCACGCACCGACTCTATCTCTGAATCAATGGACATCACCCAATTCGAACAGCTCGTCGTATCCGCCCTTGAAGACGTCAAGGCCAAGGACATCCAGGTCATCAACACCACGCGCCTCACCTCGCTCTTTGACCGGGCCATCGTCGCCAGCGGCGACTCCAACCGGCAAACCCGCGCCCTGGCCCGCCACGTCGCCGACAAGGCCCGCGAAGCCGGCCTCGACGTCGTCGGCATCGAAGGCGAGGGCACCGGCGAATGGGTGCTGGTCGACCTCGGCGCCATCGTCGTCCACATCATGCAGCCGGCCACGCGCAGCTATTACAACCTCGAAGAACTGTGGGGCGCGGTTCCGGCCCGCCCCTCCCGTCCGGGCGCCATCGCCACCCACGCAGCCTGAGCCGTCGCCTGCCCGTCCGCCCCCGGACGGGCCTGACCACCCCATGAAACTCATTCTCGTCGCCGTCGGCACCCGCATGCCGGCATGGGTCGATACCGCCTTTGACGACTTCGCCAAGCGCATGCCGCGCGAACTGCCGCTGCAACTGGTCGAAGTGAAGGCCGAGCCGCGCACCACCGGCAAGACGGTCGACGCCATGATGGCCCTCGAAGCCGCGCGCATCGAAGCCGCACTGCCGCCGCGCTGCCGCCGCCTCATCCTCGACGAACGCGGCGCAGACCTCAGCACCAGGGCCCTCGCCAAACGCCTCGAACACTGGCAGGACGGCGGCGACGACATCGCCATCATCATCGGCGGCCCGGACGGCCTCGACCCCGCCCTCAAGGCCACCGCCCACGAAACGATGCGCCTCTCCAGCCTCACCCTTCCCCACGCCCTCGTCCGCGTCATGCTCGCCGAAGCGATCTACCGCGCCTGGAGCGTCCTGAAGAATCACCCCTACCACCGCGAGTAACGGGCCTGCGTCGGATGCGTGCAACGTCCCAAGCCGACCAAGGCCCCTTTCTCCCCACCGCTCCCCACCGCTCGCCGAAATGATCTATCTCGCCTCCAACAGCCCCCGCCGACGCGAACTGCTGCAACAGATCCACGTCCGCTTCGAGCCGCTGCTGTTCCGTGGCCCCAGTCGCGGCGACCATGACATCTCGGAAAACGTCGAGCCCGGCGAAGACGTGGTGACCTACGTACGCCGGGTGGCCCTGGCCAAGGCCGAGGGCGGCATCCAGCGCATGCACATGCGCAAGCTGCCCCAGCGCCTGCTGCTCTCGGCCGACACCACGCTTGAGCTGGACGACGAGATCATCGGCAAACCCGACGACGGCGAGCACGCCATCGCGATCCTGCGGCGTCTCTCCGGGCGCACCCACCGCGTGCTGACCGCCGTGGTCGTCACCGACGGGCAGCGCTTCGAGCAGCGCCTGTCCACCAGCGAAGTGCGCTTCCGTCCGCTGTCAGACACCGAGATCCGCCACTACGTCGCCACCGGCGAAGCGGCCGACAAGGCCGGCGCCTACGGCATCCAGGGCCGCGCCGCGCTTTTCATCGACGCGATCCGCGGCAGCTACACCGGCATAATGGGCCTCCCCCTGTTCGAGACCGGCGCCTTGCTGCAGGAATTCGGCTATTCTCTCTGACCTGGCCGCCGGAGCAGCTCCGGCGCCCGGGCGAGGAGACACGATTCAGAACAAGGCGCGGGCTGAACCCGCGTCGGCGCTGCCGGACGAGCGGCGATCGGTGATGGCGGGGCTGCCGCAAACGGCCGGGCCATCACCCATCTCCGTTTTCCATCCGCATCATGTCCGACGAATACCTCATCAATTTCACCCCCCAGGAAACCCGCGTCGCCCTCATGCAGCAAGGCGTCGTCCAGGAAGTGCATGTCGAACGCAGCGCCAGTCGCGGCATCGTCGGCAACATCTATCTCGGTCGCGTCGTGCGCGTGCTGCCCGGCATGCAGTCCGCCTTCATGGACGTCGGCCTCGAGCGCACCGCCTTCCTGCACGTGGCCGACATCTGGAGCGACCGCCACGCCGGCGACGCCCTGCGCCCCATCGAGCGCATCCTCGCCGAAGGCCAGAATCTCATCGTCCAGGTACTCAAGGACCCCATCGGCACCAAGGGAGCACGGCTGTCCACGCAGATCTCCATCGCCGGCCGCATGCTCGTCTACCTGCCCCAGGACAAGCACATCGGCATCTCCCAGCGCATCGGTGACGAAGCCGGCCGCGAAGCCCTGCGCGAGCGGGTCAGCCACCTGCTGCCGGCCGAAGAAAGCGGCGGCTACATCGTCCGCACGATGGCCGAGAACGCCTCCGACGAAGAACTCGCCGCCGACATCGCCTACCTGCGCAAACTGTGGGCCGAGATCAAGAACCGCGCCGTGGGCGCCCGCCCGCCCTATGTGCTCTACCAGGATCTGAACCTCGCCCAGCGCGTGCTGCGCGACCTCGTCACCGACGCCACCACGCGCATCGTTGCCGACTCCCGCGAGAACTACCAGAAACTCGCGGCCTTCGCCGGCGAATACATGCCCCAGGTCGCCCCGCTGCTCGAGCACTACACGGGCGAGCGCCCGCTGTTCGACCTGCACGGCGTCGAGGCCGAAATCGAAAAGGCCCTGGCCCGGCGCGTCGATCTCAAGTCCGGCGGCTACCTGATCATCGACCAGACCGAGGCGATGACCACCGTCGACGTGAACACCGGCGGCTTCGTCGGCGCCCGCAACTTCGACGACACCATCTTCAAGACCAACCTCGAAGCCGCCCAGGCCATCGCCCGCCAGCTGCGCGTACGCAACCTCGGCGGCATCATCATCGTCGACTTCATCGACATGGAAAGCGCCGAACACCGCAGCGCCGTGCTCGACGAATTCCGCAAGGCGCTCTCCCGCGACCACACCAAGATGACGGTCAACGGCTTCACCAGCCTCGGCCTCGTGGAAATGACCCGCAAGCGCACCCGCGAATCCCTCGCCCACCTGCTCTGCGAATCCTGTCCCACCTGCACCGGCCGCGGCGAAGTAAAGACCGCCCGCACCGTCGCCTACGAAATCCTGCGCGAGCTGCTGCGCGAGGCGCGCCAGTTCAACGCCCGCGAATTCCGCGTGCTCGCCGCCCCCAATGTCATCGACCTCTTCCTCGAAGAAGAATCCCAGTCGTTGGCGATGCTCTCCGACTTCATCGACAAGACCGTATCCCTGCACCCCGAAGCCAGCTACGGGCAGGAGCAGTTCGACATCGTGCTGCTTTAAAAAATGCTTGAAAAAAATCGCCGCCCTGCCATCAAAAAACCACCGGGCGGCGACACCGTAAACGCCCCTTGAAGGGGCGCACCATTTTGGTGAAATCCCGGTATTGGTGCGCTTTTTGGCCGGTTTTTGCCCCCACTCGGTGCATCCGGAAAAATCGATCACCATTCGATTGACGCTGCCTTCCCGACACCCGCAAAATCGCCCGCAACCACCACTGCCAGGCGCGCGCACGATGCAAACACCCAAACTTCTCCGGGCCACTCCCGGCCTTCGTACCGGCAACGTCCGGATCGGTTCCACCCACGCCTACAGCTTCAACGGTGATCAGGTTCGCCTCGATGCCGAGCTGCTGGCCGATGCCCCTGCCAGCCTCTCGGGACGCGACTGGGCCCTTCAGCTGTGGGCCTGCGCGGCCCCCTTCGTCGGCCACCCGACCGCAGGCACGCTGGTCGCCCAGATTCCCCTCGATACGCTCACGGCCGAGTCGCTGCAGTATGTCGGCGCCGAAACACCCGGCTTCCCGCCGGCCGGCCACGGCAGCCACGCCATGGTGCTGGTGCTCGCCGCCGGCCACGACGGCTGCTTCGACGAAGTCCACGACTACGCCAACTATCCGCTCGCCGAAAGCTTCACCCAGCCCGAAATCAACGGCAGCGCCCGTTTCGAGCTGGGCGACAAGACCGTCACCGTCAGCGCCGATGGCATCACCAACCCCCGCGCTGCCGACAACCTGAGCGGCACCCTGTCCCTCGAACTGTGGGCCCTCACCAGCCCCTACACCGGCGGCACGCCGGCAGGTGTCCAGCTCGCCGCCAGCCAGCTCGGCAACCTCGGCGGCCAGCAGGCCTGGCACAACATCAACGCCGAACACCCCCTCGCCGCCACCCCGGCCGGCACCTGGCACATCGCCCTGCTGCTGCGCGAATGGGCTTCGACGGGCTTCGTGACCCGCGACTACGTCAACTTCCCGCTGCCGGTCAGCTGGCCGGAAGCTGAAACCAAGGCCGTGGCCGAGGTGAAAGCCGAAGCCAGCCCCGCCGCCACGGCCACACCGAGCGCCGCCCCGAAGGCTGCACCCAAGGCTGAACCCAAGGCAGCCCCCAAAACCGCCCCGAATGCGGCCAAAACGGCCAAAGCGGCGCCCGTCGGCGTATCGGTAAACACCGCCAGCGCCGCCCAACTGGCCGCCATCAAGGGTCTGCCCAAGGCTGTCGCCGCCGCCATCGTCGCTGCCCGCCCCTTTAGCAGCCTCGACGAGCTGCTCACGCTCAAGGGAATCGGCATCAAACTGCTCGACAAGCTCAAAGCCAACCTCAGCCTGTAAGCCCCGAAAGACACGCAAAAAGCCCCGGAACCGGCCGCACGCCGCTCCGGGGCTTTTCCGTGGACCAGCAGAAACAAAGCCCTTCAGGCTGCCGGCGGCGGTGCCCACAGCGTTGCGCCGGTCACCTCAATCAAGCTCAGCCACGCGCGCACATCGAATTCCAGCTGGTGATACTGGGGCTCGATGCGGCAGCAGAGCTGGTAAAAAGCCTTGTCGTGATCCGGCTCTTTCATGTGCGAAAGCTCGTGCACGACGATCATGCGCAGGAACTCCGGCGGCGCCTCGCGAAACAGCGTGGCGATGCGGATCTCGCGCTTGGCCTTGAGCTTGCCGCCCTGCACCCGCCTCACCGTCGTGTGGGTGCCCAGCGCCTTGTGGATCGTCTGCAGCTTGCCATCCCACGCAACCTTGCTCAACGGCCCCGCATTGCGCAAATGGCGGGCCTTCAGCTCGCTCACGTAATCGTAAAGCGCCGTATCGTTGCGCACCGCGTGGGGCGCAGGATACTTCTTGAGCAGCAAGGGGCCGAGCTGGTGGCTGTCGAGCAACCCGCGCACCTGCGCCACCAGGTGCGCGGGGTAGCCGCTTAGATACCGGAGAGGGGTGGCTGCGCTCATCGGGGTGCCAGCATTCGGAGGGGACGAGATTCTATCCCCTCCGGGAACGAAGCTATCGTGAAGCCGCCAGCCGCAACGAAGCTGCCGACGGAGCCGGCGAGGCGCTCATACCCCGATCAGCTTCTCGAGCGGCGCCAGCACTTCTTCACCAACCGGTTCGAAGCGCTCGAACTTCAGGTCTTCGAGCACCCGCAGACCGGACGGGTCGAGGTGCATGCCGCACAGAATGCCCTGGATGGCCTCGCGCTTGTCGGCCCACTCGCGCGCCACCATGAAGCAGTGGAAGGCGGTGCCGTCGTGGCTTTCGCCGACAACCTGGAGTTCGCTTTTCGTCGATGCGTTCATGCCGGCCCAGGTTTCGTTGAAGACAAAGCCGAGGTCGGCCTCGCCCTGCAGCACGGCCTTGGCGACGTTGAGGTGGTTGCCGACGAACTTGAAGCTGGCGCCATCGAGGTTCATGCCTTCACGGCGCATCACCTGCAGGCCCAGATCGTGAATGATCAGTTTGTCGGTGGCGCTGGCAATCCGCGGCACATCCGGCACGGCCACGCCGGCACGGGCGACCACCAGGGTTTCATCCTTGACCCCCGCCGGCCGGGCCACCGGCACGAAACCCCGGCCGCGGGCAAAGACCAGGGCGCTGTAGGGGTTGGCGTAGACGACTTGGAAACTGTCGTCGAGCACGGCCTGACGCTCGACGAGAAAGCTGTCCTGCGGCTCGAAGTGGATGCCGGCGCCGAGCTTGCGCTGCAGGTAGGTGTTGAGGGTGAACCAGCCGAGCAGGTTCTTGGCGGTATCGTGGGGGCAAACGCTGAGCTTGAACGAAGTGACCATGCGCTTACGCTCCCTGGCAACAGGACAAAAGGAAACGGGACGACGTCGCCGTCGGAGTCTGCTGGAGCATTACTTAAAACCTCTGTCGGGTGGGTTTCCGGGTTGCCGGCATTCGCCGGGACGACATGCTGCGTGGCGTGATACCTGAAAGTCATGAATCTTAACAAATCCAGTTTGCAATTTATTACAAACTGGATCGCTGCAAGAACATTGCCGGAACGACTGAACGGTGGCTAAAGCCAATCCACCAGGGATACGCCCACACCGAGGGTTGTCTGGCGGTGGTTATAGTCGATCAGGGTTTCACCGAAGCCGCTGAAAAGCTGCACGTAACCCTTCAGGTTGCGGTGGATCGGGAAGCTCCAGTCCAGCTGGGCGGCACCGCGGGGCTGCGAGCCGGACAGCAGGTTGCTGCGCAGCAGGACGCCAAAACCGTGCTCGCCCGCCTGCCACATGGCCTGGATGTCGCCATGGCCGAGGTAGGACGTGATGTCGGGGTTGTCGTCCTTGGCCGCGTCTTCTTTCAAGCGCAGCCAGGGCCGCACGACCAACGCAAAATCACCGCGCTCGATACCGACCTGGGCCACCAGCCGGTTCCAGCTGCGCGACAGCGGCAGGGCCCGGCCGTTGGACTGGTGGTTGAAACCCAGCGACATCATCTTGACCTTGAAGCCGGCGCCGACATCGAGGTTGGTACGAAACACCGCCAGCAGCTCGGGCTCGTAGTCGGTCTCGCGGAAGGGCGACGAAAAGCGCTTGTTGTATACCTGCCAGTTCGATTGCTGGGTGTAGCCCAGCCACAGGTCGCCGTGGCGGCCGAGCAGGCCTTCCCACAGCTTGGTCTTGAAGCTGATCTGGTACTTGGCTTCGGCCGCGTCCACTTCCGTGCGCTCATTGAGCCGCATTGGCCGGATTGGGCGAGGTCGGCAGGCGGTTGGGCGAGTTGCTCCAGCGCCCCAGCAGGAGGTAGGTGGGCTTGTAGGGGCGGATCAGGAAGCTGCCTTTCTTGTCCTCGGCATCGAGTTCCCAACGGGCCGAGAAAGGGGTGGTCACGACCGCCACCGGGGCCGGCGCCTCCGTGTAGGGGCGGCCGACGGCTTCGTCGTAGCAGGCCAGGCGCTCGGTATTGTCGGCCAGCGCCGCGCAGGCCGACGGATCGCCGGCGGCGGCTTTGCCGGCGGCCGCCAGCAGCGCGGCGAGTGCCGCCAGGGTGATCTTCGGGTTCATGGTGTTGCTCTCCTGATTTCGGCGGGCGCGCAGCGGCTGGTCATGAATACCCCGAGAATCTGGCCCGTGTGTGAGCGGCCCACGTCCACGATGGCCTCCGGTGGCCCTTCGGCAACAATCTCGCCGCCGCCGTCGCCGCCTTCGGGGCCCAGATCGATGATCCAGTCGGCCTCGGCCATCAAGTCCAGATCGTGCTCGATGACCATGACAGTATGACCGGCGTCGGCAAGGCGATGAAGAACATGGATCAGCTTTTCCACGTCGGCCATGTGCAGGCCCACGGTCGGCTCGTCCAGCACGTAGAGCGTGTGCTTTTCGGGCGGCAGCGGCCGGCCGGGGCCGGCGGCCGACTCGCCGGCCCGGCCACGCACTTTGGCCAGTTCCGACACCAGCTTGATGCGCTGGGCCTCGCCGCCCGACAGCGTCGGGCTGGGCTGGCCGAGGGTGAGGTAGCCGAGACCCACGTCCTGCAAGAGCTTGAGCGGATGGGCGATGGACGGATGGGCCGCGAAAAACTCCACCGCATCCTCCACCGCCATGCCGAGCACCTCGGCGACGCTCTTGCCCTTCCACTGCACGGTCAGCGTCTCGGGGTTGAAGCGGGCGCCGCCGCAGGCCTCGCAGGGCAGCTTCACGTCGGGCAGGAAGTTCATCTCGATGGTGATGCGGCCCTGCCCTTCGCACACCGGGCAGCGTCCGGCGCCGGTGTTGAACGAAAAGCGCGAGGCCGTCCAGCCACGCAGCCGGGCTTCGTTGGTTTCGGCAAACAGCTTGCGGATGGTGTCCCAGAAACCGATGTAGGTGGCCGGGCAGCTGCGCGGCGTCTTGCCGATGGGGGTTTGATCGACTTCCAGCACGCGGCCGATCTGCGCGGCGCCCACCAGCGACGCGCAGCCCACCGGCCCGGCAGCCGCGAGGCTGGCGTGCAGCACGTCGCGGGCGAAGGTGGACTTGCCCGAACCGGACACGCCGGTCACCACCGTCAGCCGCGCCAGGGGCACGCGGCCGGTCACGTTCTTGAGATTGTGCAGCGTGGCGCCATTGACGATGAGCGCCGGATGATCGGCCGGCACCGGCCGCCGCGGCGCCAGTGGGTGGAGCAGCGGATGGGCCAGGCAGCGCCCGGTGGCGGATTCCGGCGCGGCCATCAGGTCGGCCAGCAGGCCTTCGGCCACGATACGCCCGCCCCGCACGCCGGCGCCGGGGCCGATGTCGATCACGTGGTCGGCACGGCGGATGGTGTCTTCGTCGTGCTCGACCACCAGCAAGGTGTTGCCGCGGGCGCGCAGGGCTTCGAGGGTGTCGAGCAGCAGGCGGTTGTCCCGCGGGTGCAAGCCGATGGTGGGCTCGTCGAGGATGTAGCAGACGCCGGTGAGGTTGGACCCGAGCTGGGCCGCCAGCCGGATTCGCTGGGCTTCGCCGCCGGACAGCGTGGGCGCGGCGCGATCCAGCGCCAGGTAGGCGAGGCCGACCTGCTGCAGGAAATCGAGCCGGCCGCGGATCTCGGCGATCAGGTCGCGGCCGATCTCGGCTTCGCGGTGTTCAAGCGCCAGGCCCTCGAAGAAACCCGCCACCTTGCCCACCGGCAGCGAGGCCAGTTCGTGGAGGCCCAGGTCGCGGAAGCGCACCGCGCGGGCCACCGGGTTGAGGCGCGCGCCGTTGCAGCTCGGGCAGGCATCAAAGGTTTCGGCGTCGAGTTCGCCCAGGTCGAGGTCGTCGGGATTGTCGACCTTGCCGGTGATCTTGAGGCCGGTGCCGTAGCAATCCGGGCACCAGCCGTGCTTGGCGTTATACGAGAACAGCCGCGGGTCGGGCTCGGGGAAGCTGGTGCCGCAATCCGGGCAGGCGCGCAGCGTGGACAGGGTGATCAGCGGCGCCTCGGGCTGGCCGGTGGTGAGCACCTTGAGCACGCCCTTGCCGTGGCCCAGCGCCGTCTCCACGTATTCGCGCAGCAGCACCTCGGTGTCCGGCCCGACCTTCACCCTGCCCACCGGCAGCTCGATGCTGTGTTCCTTGTAGCGGTCGAGGCGCGGCCACTTGTGGGTGGGCAGGTATTCACCATCCACGCGCAGCTGCTCGAAGCCCTTGCCCCGCGCCCATTTGGCGAGGTCGGTGTAGAGGCCCTTGCGGTTGATGATCAGCGGGGCGAGCAGCTCGACCGACTGGCCGGCGCAATCGCGCATGATCTGGGCGACGATGGCCTCGAAGCTTTGCGGCGTCACCGGCACGTCGCAATCCGGGCAGAACTGGGTGCCGAGCTTCACGTACATCAGGCGCAGGAAGGGCTGGATCTCGGTGAGCGTGCCGACGGTGCTCTTGCGCCCGCCGCGGCTCACGCGCTGCTCGATGGCCACCGTGGGCGGAATGCCGAAGATGGCGTCCACGTCCGGCCGGGCCGAGGGCTGGGCGAACTGGCGGGCGTAGGCGTTGAGCGATTCGAGATAGCGCCGCTGGCCTTCGCCGAACACGATGTCGAAGGCCAGCGTGGATTTGCCCGAACCCGACAGGCCGGTGATCACGGTGAACTTGTCACGCGGAATCGACAGGCTGATGTTCTTGAGGTTGTGGTGGCGGGCGTGGCGAATGGTGATGGCTTTTTCGACCACGGCGCGGTAACGCACCGCCGGCTCGGCCACCACCGGCGCGGCCTGCAGCGCGGCGAGCTGGGCGGCGTAGTCGGCCAGCGCCCGGCCGGTGTGGGACGCCGGCGTGGCGATCAGCTGGGCCGGCGTTCCCTCGGCCACCACCCGTCCGCCGCCGCTGCCGCCTTCGGGGCCGAGGTCCACGAGCCAGTCGGCCGCGGCAATCACGTCCAGGTTGTGCTCGATGACGACCAGCGAGTGACCGGCATCGAGCAGCTTTTCGAAGGCCGACAGCAGCGTGGCCACGTCCTCGAAGTGAAGGCCGGTGGTGGGTTCGTCGAACAGGAAGAGCAGGCCGGGTTCAACGCCCGTTGCGCCCTTCTTCGATTTTTTGGCGGCTAGCTGTGCCGCTTCGGCCAGATGGCCGGCCAGCTTGAGGCGCTGGGCTTCGCCGCCGGACAGCGTGGGCACCGGCTGGCCGAGGCGCAGGTATTCGAGGCCCACGTCGGCCAGCGGCGCGAGGGCGGCCTGCACGGCCTTCTGGTCGGCAAAAAAAACCAGCGCTTCGGATACGGTCATCTCCAGCACGTCGGCCACGCCCTTGCCCTGCCACGACAGGGCGAGGATTTCCGGCCGGTAGCGCTTGCCGTCGCAATCGGGGCAGCGCAGATACACGTCGGAGAGAAACTGCATTTCCACGTGCTCGAAACCCGAGCCGGTGCAGGTGGGGCAGCGCCCGGTGCCGGTTGAAGCTGAAGGTGCCGGGCGTGTAGCCGCGGTCCTGACTCCTGAAGATTGGCGAAGCTTGCGGATGGCGTCCCACGCGCCCACGTAACTCACCGGATTGGAGCGGGCGCTCTTGCCGATGGGCGACTGATCCACCGACACCACGCCCTTGATGGCGTCCAGCCCGGCCAGGCTGTCGAAGGCGCCGGGGGGCTCAGCAGGCTGGCCGAAATGCTTGGCCAGCGCCGGAAAGAGCACGTCCTGGATCAGCGTGGATTTGCCCGAGCCGGACACGCCGGTAATGCCGACCAGCCGCTGCAGCGGAATGGCCAGATCGACGCCCTGCAGGTTGTGCTGGCGCGCGCCCTTCAAGGTGAGCCGCGGCACGTCGGCCGCCACCGCGCGCGGCGCGCGCCGCGTGTCGACGCGCTTCTTGCCGGAAAGATAGGCGCCGGTGAGCGATGCGGGATCGTTGGCGATCTGCACCGGCGGGCCGTAGGCGACGATCTCGCCGCCGCGCTCGCCGGGGCCGGGGCCGATGTCGAGCAGGCGGTCGGCGGCGAGCATCAGCTGCGGGTCGTGCTCGACGACGACCAGCGAATTGCCCGCGTCGCGCAGGCGCTCCATCACGCCGAGGATGCGCCCGATGTCCCGCGGGTGCAGGCCGATGGAAGGCTCGTCCAGCACGAACAGCGTATTGACCAGCGAGGTGCCGAGCGCGGTGGTCAGGTTGATGCGCTGCACTTCGCCGCCGGACAGCGTGCGTGACTGGCGGTCCAGCGTGAGGTAGCCGAGGCCCACGTCCTGCAGATACTTGAGACGTCCCTTGATCTCGCCGAGCAGCAGCTCGGTGGCTTCGTCCAGCGGCGCGGGAAGATCGAGCCTGGCAACGAAGGGCGCGATGTCCTCGATCGGGCAGGCGAGCAGTTCGTGGATGGCGGCGCTGCTCAGGCCCAACGCCTCGGCGCCCTGGCGGGCCTCGAGCCGCCACAGCAAGGCGTCCGGCTTGAGGCGGGCGCCGTGGCAGGCGGGGCATTCGGTGTAGCTGCGATAGCGCGACAGCAGCACCCGGATGTGCATCTTGTAGGCCTTGGTTTCCAGCCAGTCGAAAAAGTGGCGCACGCCGTACCAGTGGCGCGGCCAGGACGCGTCCCAGCTCTTCCACGTCGGGTCGCCCTCAAGCAGCCATTCGCGGTGCTCGGGCGGCAGGTCGCGCACCGCGATATCCGTCGCCACGCCGTTGCGCCTGGCCATCTTGAGGAGGTCGTCCTGGCATTCCTTGAAGCTGGGGCTTTGCCAGATCTTTACCGCGCCTTCGTCGATGGACTTGGATTCGTCGGGCACCACCAGGCTGAAATCCACG
>JADKKC010000053.1 GCA_016720685.1 Zoogloea sp. | reverse complement strand
CTCTAACGTGTAATGCGGAGGTCGAGGGTTAGATTCCTTTCACCGGCACCAGATTCCTTTTTTTGTTTTTGAGATTTATTCAAATAAAACTTTACTTTAGACACTTCTGTGTCTATAGTTCGGCCTCTCTGACGCGGGGTGGAGCAGTCTGGCAGCTCGTCGGGCTCATAACCCGAAGGTCGCAGGTTCAAATCCTGCCCCCGCAACCAGTTTCAGGCGTTAAGGCTCAAGCACTTCGGTGTTTGGGCTTTTTTGCTTTTCGGCGTCTGAATCAGTGCTCCGTTTCGACCGGGTGTTGAAAAAAAAGGGCTGCCAGACCGGGCAGCCCTTTTGAGCGCTTTGGCTTTTACTCTCAGGCGTTCTTGCGCTTCTGCCAAAGGACATCGCCGCGGCCGCCGGCCCGGTTGAGCACGCGTCCCAGCACGAACAGCAGATCCGACAGCCGGTTAAGGTACTGGCGCGGCGCATCGTTCACGGATTCCTCCTGGCCTAGCGCCACGATCATTCGTTCGGCGCGCCGGCAAACGGTGCGGGCCTGGTGGGCGAGGGCTGCGGCGCGGGTGCCGCCGGGAAGGATGAAGTCCTTCAACGGTTCCAGGTCGTCGTTGAAGCGATCGAGTTCTTCTTCGAGGTGTTCCACCTGTTTTGCCGTGATCATCTCCATGCCGGGGATGCACACTTCGCCGCCCAGGTCGAACAGGTCGTGCTGGACGTTGGTCAAGAGCACGCGCACGTCGTCCGGGAGTTCCTCGCAGAGCATGATGCCGATGGCTGCGTTCGCCTCGTCCACTTCACCCAGGGTGTGGATGCGCAGGCTGTTCTTGGAAACCCGGTTGCCATTGCCGAGGCCGGTGGTGCCGGCATCGCCGGTGCGGGTGTAAATCTTGGACAGGCGGTGGCCCATGGTTTTGTCCCTCTTCTTTGGTGTGTTCTTGAAGGGCGGATTATAGCCAGCGGGGGCGGGCGAGGTTGAATGCTACAATTTCGGGCTTTGCAACCTGAATTCCCCGACCGTCGCCAGGCGACGTAACCCGGAGCCCCCACGCCGATGAAAAGCGCCGAAATCCGCCAGAAGTTCCTTGAATTCTTCGCCTCCAAGGGCCACCAGATCGTGGCCTCCAGCTCGCTGGTGCCCCACGAAGACCCGACCCTGCTGTTCACCAACGCAGGCATGAACCAGTTCAAGGACGTCTTCCTCGGCTTCGACAAACGCCCCTACACCCGCGCCACCACCTCACAGAAGTGCGTGCGTGCCGGCGGCAAGCACAACGACCTTGAAAACGTCGGCTACACCGCCCGTCACCACACCTTCTTTGAAATGCTGGGCAACTTCAGCTTTGGCGATTACTTCAAGCGCGACGCGATCAACTACGCGTGGGAACTCCTGACCGGCGTCTTTGGCCTGCCCAAGGACAAGCTCACCGTCACCGTTTACGCCGAAGACGACGAAGCCTACGACATCTGGACCAAGGAAATCGGCGTTCCGCCCGAGCGCGTGATCCGCATCGGCGACAACAAGGGCGCCCGCTACGCGTCCGACAACTTCTGGATGATGGGTGACACCGGCCCCTGCGGCCCGTGCACCGAAATCTTCTACGACCACGGCGAGCACATCTGGGGCGGCCCGCCGGGTTCGCCCGAAGAAGACGGCGACCGCTTCATCGAGATCTGGAACAACGTGTTCATGCAGTTCAACCGCGACGAGGCCGGCGTGATGCATCCGCTGCCCAAGCCTTCGGTGGATACCGGCATGGGCCTCGAGCGCATTTCCGCGGTGCTGCAGCACGTGCATGCCAACTACGAGATCGACCTGTTCCAGGCCCTGATCGCCGCCGCCGCCCGCGAGACCAGCAACGCCGACATGGACAGCCCGTCGCTCAAGGTGCTGGCCGACCACATCCGCGCCTGTTCCTTCCTGATCGCCGACGGCGTGATTCCCGGCAACGAAGGCCGCGGCTATGTGCTGCGCCGGATCATCCGCCGCGCCATCCGCCACGGCTACAAGCTCGGCGCCCGCGCCGCCTTCTTCCACAAGATGGTGCCCGACCTGGTTGCCGAGATGGGCGACGCCTACCCCGAGCTGAAGGCCGGGCAGCAGCGCGTCACCGACATCCTCAAGCAGGAAGAAGACCGCTTCTTCGCCACCATCGAAAACGGCATGGCGATCCTCGAAGGCGAACTCGCCGCGATGGCTGCCGCAGGCAATGTCGTTTTCAACGGTGAAACCGCCTTCAAGCTCCACGACACCTTCGGCTTCCCGCTCGACCTCACCGCCGACGTGTGCCGCGAGCGCAAGCGTGACCGTCGACGGCGCCGCCTTCGACGCCGCCATGGCCCGCCAGAAGGAGCAGGCCCGCGCGGCCGGCAAGTTCAAGATGGCCGCCAACCTCGAATACGACGGCCCGGCCACCACCTTCCACGGCTACGAAGGCCTCGAAGCCAAGGGCAATGTGCTGGCGCTATACAAGGACGGCGTGGCCGTCAATGAACTGGTTGAAGGCGAGATGGGCGTCGTCGTGCTCGACGAAACCCCGTTCTACGCCGAATCCGGCGGCCAGGTGGGCGACCGGGGCGAGCTGCGTTCGGTGCACGGCATCTTCACCGTCGAAGACACCCAGAAGATCCAGGCCACCGTTTTTGGCCACCACGGCGTCGTCACCACCGGCAAGCTGACCGTCGGCAACGGCGTCACCGCCAAGGTCGATACCCTGGCCCGCGCCCGCACCCAGCGCCACCACTCGGCCACCCACCTGATGCACAAGGCGCTGCGCGAAGTGCTCGGCGAACACGTGCAGCAAAAGGGCTCGCAGGTCGATCCGGACAAGACCCGTTTCGACTTCGCCCACACCCAGCCGGTGACCGCCGCGGAAATCGCCCGCATCGAGCGCATCGTCAACGACGAGATTCTTGCCAACGTCGCCACCGACGCCCGCGTGATGGACATCGAATCCGCCCAGAAAACCGGCGCGATGATGCTCTTCGGCGAAAAGTACGGCGACGAAGTGCGCGTGCTTTCCATCGGTTCATCCAAGGAATTGTGCGGCGGCACCCACGTGGCCCGCACTGGCGACATCGGATTGTTCAAGGTGACGCTCGAAGGCGGCGTTGCGGCTGGTGTGCGGCGTATCGAAGCCGTTTGCGGGGACGTGGCGGTGGCGCTGGTGCAGGATCAGCAGCTTCTGCTCGATGGCGTGATCGGCGCCCTCAAGGCGCAGCCGCAGGAAGTGCTGGCCCGCGTCGCCCAGGTGATGGACAACGTGAAGGCGCTGGAGAAGGAACTCGCCCGCTTGAAGAGCAAGCTCGCCGCCAGCCAGGGCGACGATCTGGTGAGTCAGGCGGCTGAGGTGGGCGGCGCCAAGGTGCTGGCCGCGATGCTCGAAGGCGCCGACGTGACGGCCCTGCGCGAAACCCTCGACAAGCTGAAGGACAAGCTGAAGAGCGCGGCGGTGGTGCTGGCCAGCGTTGCCGATGGCAAGGTCAGCCTGATTGCCGGTGTGACGTCCGACCTGACCGGCAAGGTCAAGGCTGGCGAACTGGTTAATTTTGTCGCCCAGCAGGTGGGTGGCAAGGGCGGTGGCCGCCCGGACATGGCCCAGGCCGGCGGTACCGACGCCGCAGCGCTGCCTGCCGCGCTGGCCTCGGTAGCGGGCTGGGTCGGCGGCAAGCTGGGCTGATCTGCATGAGTTTCAACGAATGGCGCTTCTGCCCCCGGTGTGGAAGCCCGCTCGAGTGGGGCGAGCTGGCGGGGCAGCAGCGCCAGCTGTGTTTCAACCCTCCCTGCGGCTTCGTGCGCTGGGACAACCCGCTGCCGGTGGTCGCGGCAATCATCGAATGCGTGGATCGGGATGGCGCCGTGCTGATTGCCCGCAACCATGCGTGGCCGGAGAAAACTTTCGGCCTCGTCACCGGCTTTCTCGAGCGGGAGGAATCTCCGGAAGCCGCGGTGGTGCGCGAGGTGCACGAGGAAGTCAGCCTTGAGGCCGTTGCGGTTAAGCTGGTTGGCGTTTATCCCTTTTTGCGCAAGAACGAGGTGGTGATCGCCTATCACGTGCAGGCGCGGGGCGAGATCGTGCTGAACGAGGAACTGGCGGAATACCGCCTGATCGCCCCCGAAAAATTGCGCCCGTGGCCGCAGGCAACCGGCCTGGCGGTGCGCGACTGGTTGCTCGGGCGTGGGATTGCGGTGCCGGATTCGTTCTGATCCAGCCGCAGTAAGCAAAAAAATCGCCGGCCACCCCTTGCAGGGTGCCGGCGATTTTTTATTCAGGTGCTCAGAACGGCAGCTTGACGCCCGGCCACACGCCTTCGATGGCGCGGCGGAAATCGGCCTGGATGCGCTCGATGGCCGCCTGGGTGTCGGCTTCAAAACGCAGCACGACCACTGGCGTGGTGTTGGACGGACGGGCCAGGCCGAAGCCGTCGGCGTATTCGACGCGTACGCCGTCGATGGTCAGGATGCTCTCGGCGCCTTCGAAGCGGGCCTCGGCCTTGAGCTTGTCCACCAGCGCGAAGGGCTCGCCTTCGTTCATCTTGATGTTGAGCTCGGGGGTGCTGATGGCGTCGGGCAGGCTCTTCAGCACCGGGTTGGCGTCGGCGTGGCGGGAGACGATTTCGAGCAGGCGGGCGCCGGTGTAGAGGCCGTCATCGAAGCCGTACCAGCGTTCCTTGAAGAACACGTGGCCGCTCATCTCGCCGGCCAGCGGTGCGCCGGTTTCCTTGAGCTTGGCCTTGACCAGCGCGTGGCCGGTGTTCCACATGGTGGGTTTGCCGCCGCGGGCGGTGATCCAGCCGGCCAGGTTGCGGGTGCACTTGACGTCGTAGATGATCTCGCCGCCCGGCACGCGGGTCAGCACGTCTTCGGCGAAGAGCATGAGCTGGCGGTCGGGGAAGATGATTTCGCCATCCTTGGTGACGACGCCCAGGCGGTCGCCGTCGCCGTCGAAGGCGAGGCCGATTTCGGCGTCGGTCTCGGAGAGGGCGCGGATCACGTCGGCGAGGTTTTCGGGTTTGGACGGATCGGGGTGGTGGTTGGGAAAGTTGCCATCCACTTCACAGAACAGCTCGACCAGTTCGCAGCCGAGGCGCTTGAAGAGTTCGGGGGCCACCGCGCCGGCCACGCCGTTGCCGCAGTCCATCACGATTTTCATCGGGCGCGAGAGCTTCACGTCACCGAGAATCTTTTCGACGTAGGCCGGAACGACGTTGGCCTGGGTGAGCTTGCCCAGGATGGCGGCGGTGACGAGATTGCCGTCGATGATGCGCTGGCGCAGGGCCTGGATCAGCTCGCCGAACAGGGTCTGCCCGCCCAGCACCATCTTGAGGCCGTTGTAGTCGGGCGGGTTGTGGCTGCCGGTGACCGAGACGCAGGAATTGGTGCCGAGTTCATAGGCCGCGAAGTAGGTGAGCGGGGTGGGCACGCAGCCCACGTCGACGACATCGACGCCTGCAGCGCGGATGCCGTCAGCGAGGGCGCCGGCCAGCTCAGGGCCGGACAGACGGCCGTCGCGACCGACTGCGATGGCCTTCTGGCTGCGGGCGACAGCCTCGGAGCCGAGGGCGTGGCCGATGGCGCGAACGGCCTCGGCGGTCAGGGTCTTGTCGACGATGCCGCGGATGTCATAGGCCTTGAAGATCTCGGGTGCGGGAACGAACATGCGGAAAACTCCGGTGCGAAAAACGATGAAGGATGAATTATACGCGGTCGCTCATGACAGCCCGGCAGGGGGCTAAGCAATTGGCGGAAAAGCCGTTTGGCAATTGCCGGTGTCCGTGAAAAAGCGCACGAGGCGGTTTGGAAGCCAATCCAGGTTTCCGGGCCAGGGGCCGCTGACGAAGCCCACGTGGCCGCCGTCCGATGGTTGCTCGAGCTGGATGCAGGGGGAAACCTCGTCCCCGCCGGGCAGGTGGCGGGCCGGCAGGAAGGGGTCGTTCAGCGGGTTGATGAGCAGCGTCGGCAGCCGGATGCCAGGCAGGTGGGGCTTGCTCGAGGCGCGCAGCCAGTAGTCGTCGGTATTGCGAAAGCCGTGGAGCGGGGCGGTGACGAGGTTGTCGAATTCGTAGAGATTGGTGGCCCGCAACATGGCCTCTGCGTCGAAGAGGCCGGGGTGGCGTTGCAGCTTGAGGGCTGCGTTGGCCTTGAGCGTGGTGAGGAAGTGGCGGGTGTAGAGGCGATTGAAGCCGCGTCCCAGGTTGTGACCGGCGGCGGAGAGGTCGAGAGGCGGGCAGATGGCGGCGGCTGCGCTGACGATGTGGCTGGCCGCCTTGCCCCGGGTGCCCAGCCACAGGAGCAGGGCGTTGCCGCCGAGGGAGACGCCAGCGGCATAGCGCGGCACGCGGGGATGGAGGGCGGCCAGGCGTTCGAGAATCCAGCCGATTTCGTCGGCGTCGCCGGAATGGTAGGCGCGGGGCTGTCGGTTGGGCTCACCTGAGCAGCCGCGAAAATGTGGCACCACGCCGTTCCAGCCCCTGGCGGCGAGATGGCGCATCAGGCTGCGGGCGTAGGGGGAGCGGCTGGAGCCTTCTAGGCCGTGAAAGAGGATGACCAGTGGGGCTCCGGGTCGGTGGGGCAGCCAGTCGAGGTCGATGAAATCGCCGTCCGGTGTGTCCCAGCGTTCGCGCCTGAAATCAGGCAGCGGCCCCTTGCGCAGCAGCGGCCAGATGGTCTGGAGGTGTCCGCCGGGAAGCCAGCGGGGTGCGACGTAGGCGGAGCCGGGCTGTGTGGCGGGGCTCAATGGATGATGTGCGGGCTGTCGCTGCCGCGCAGGTTGTCCAGGTCGGGGGCCGGAGAGGCGTGATGCAGGACCATCCGCCAGCCAACGGCACCACGGGTGAAGACATTGGTCGCGATGATGGGCGGGTGCAGGCGATGGTCGCCTTCGAGGTGGACGCGCTGATGGACGGTATGGACCGCAGTCATCACGTTGAGCCACTGCACCGGCTGGGTGGGGTGCACGATGATGCGGGTGCCGGCTTCGAAGAGTTGCCGCCACGATTCACGGATCGCCGGAATCCCGACCAGGCGGATGCTGCCCGGGTGGATGCACACGACCTCTTCGTCTTCCGACCACACGGCCATCATGCCATCGAGGTTGGCATGGGAGAGACTCGCGTAGAAGGCGGCTTCAGCCTCCTCGGGCGAGGTGAAGATGGGGTTCGTCATGGGGCAGGCCTTCGCGGCGGGTGTCCGGATACGGCACGGGGGCGTTGCCGCCCCCGTGCTGAACGGAACATCATCGGAGTGTCAGTGATGACCTTTGGGGCGCTCGCCCGTGAGGACATACTGGGCGCCGCAGTAGGGGCAGCGCGCATGGCCTTCCGAGGCGACGTCGAGGAAAACCCGCGGGTGGCGCGCCCACAGCGGGGCGTCGGGCATCGGACACTGCAGCGGCAGATCCTTGGCGGTGACTTCGATCGGCTTGGTCTTGTCCTGGTTTTCAGGCATGTAGTTCTCCCCGGGGCTTAGATGAAGGACAGCCAGTTCTCGTATTCGGGCGCCTGGCCGTTCACGATTTCGAAGAAACGCTTTTGCAGCTTTTGGGTGACCGGGCCGCGCTTGCCTTCGCCGATGATCCGGCCATCCACGTCGCGGATCGGGGTGACTTCGGCGGCGGTGCCGGTGAAGAAGGCTTCGTCAGCGATGTACACGTCGTCGCGGGTGACGCGCTTGGAAACCACGTCGAGGCCGAACTCCTTGGCGACCTGGATCACGGAGGCGCGGGTGATGCCGGTGAGGGCGGAGGCGATCTCGGGTTCGTAGATCACGCCGTCCTTGACCAGGAAGAGGTTCTCGCCGGCGCCTTCGGCCACGAAACCGCTGGTGTCCAGCAGCAGGGCTTCGTCGTAGCCGGCTTCGACGGCTTCTTCGTTGGCGAGGATGGAGTTGGCGTAGGTGGAGGCCAGCTTGGCGCGCGGCATCGTCACGTTGACGTGGTGGCGGGCAAAGGAGGAAATCTTCACGCGGATGCCGTGCTCGAGGGCTTCTTCGCCCAGGTAGGCGCCCCACGGCCAGGCGGCAATGGCGACGTGCACCGTGGCACCCTTGGTGGAGATGCCCATCTTTTCGGAGCCGTAGAAGGCGATCGGGCGCAGGTAGCAGCTTTCGAGCTTGTTGGCGCGAACCACTTCGAGCTGGGCTTCCATCAGAACTTCCTTGGTGTAAGGAATGTTCATCATGTAGATCTTGCCGGAGTTGATCAGGCGCTGGGTGTGCTCGGCGAGACGGAAAATGGCCGTGCCCTTGACGGTGTTGTACGCGCGGACGCCCTCGAATACGGACAGGCCGTAGTGAAGGGAGTGGGTGAGCACGTGGGTGGTTGCTTCACGCCACGGAACAAGTTTGCCGTCGTACCAGATGAAACCGTCGCGGTCGGACATGGACATGATGGGGGATCTCCAGCTGAAAACAGTAAAATTAAGCCTTCAATTCTAGCGCATTCCGCAGCCCTGCGGACCGTCGGGCCGAAGGGGTTAAAATGCTGATTTTGCCGGTACGGGGTTTGCCCATGAGGATCTGGAAGCCGAATGTCACGGTGGCGGCCGTTGTGGAGCGCGATGGGCGTTTTCTGGTGGTGGAAGAGGAAACCGATGACGGGCTGCGCTTCAATCAGCCTGCTGGTCACCTCGACGAGGGGGAGTCGCTGGTGCAGGCGGCGGCCCGCGAGGCGCTGGAAGAAACCGCTCACCAGTTCCGGCCGGAGTTTCTGGTCGGTATCTACCAGTGGCCGCGGCCGGCCGGTGATATCACTTACCTGCGTTTTGCCTTTGGCGGTGCGATCACCGGTTTCGACCCGGATCGCCCGCTCGACAGCGGAATCGTGCGGGCGGTGTGGATGAGTCTCGACGAGCTTCGCGCCACGCGCGAGCGTCATCGCAGCCCGCTGATCCTGCAGTGCTGCGAAGACTACATCGCCGGCCGGCGTTTTCCGCTGGATCTGATCCGGCATTACGACGCCTGACGATGCGCGTTCTCGTGCCCTGCCTGGCTGCGTTTTTCGTCGGTTTGTCCGCCGGGCCGGTGATGGCGGATGAGCGGGTGGAGATCTGCTACAACTACGGCTGCCTGGTCAGGGCCGAGGTGGTTTTTTCCGAGCTGCGCCTGGTGGAAATTGCCGGGCGCTTGCGGCTGGCGGATTCGGCGGTGGCGGAGCGGGCGATTCTGGCCCGGGTGGTGGGGCAGCTTTACCGCTGGGCCGGCGAGCAGTCGCCGATTGGCGCGGATCGGCCTGGCAACTATCTGGATTTTGGTGAGAACGGAATGATGGACTGTGTCGATCATTCCGAATCGACGACGCAGCTGCTCCGCATGCTGGAGGCGCGCGGCCTGCTGCGCTTTCATGCAGTGGAGCCTGTCAGCCGGCGGGTGCGCTGGGTGTTTGCCCAACATTTTTCGGCGCTTATCCGCGAGCGCAGTGAAGCGTCGCCTGCGGATGGCGCGCGTTTTGTAGTGGATTCCTGGTTCGGGGAGCACGGCGATCCAGCCGTGGTGTTGCCCCTGGAAGATTGGCTGGATGGAGAAGGACCGAATGTCTCATAAGCAAAAAGTCGTCGTCGGCATGTCCGGCGGCGTGGATTCATCGGTGGCGGCCTTGCTGCTCAAGCAGCAGGGCTACGACGTGGTCGGCCTGTTCATGAAGAACTGGGAGGACGACGATGATGACGAATACTGTTCGACCCGTCAGGATCTGGTGGATGTGGTGTCGGTGGCCGACGTGATCGGCATCGACCTGGAAGTGGTGAACTTCTCGAAGGAGTACAAGGAGCGGGTTTTTGCCGGCTTCCTGAGCGAGTACGAAGCCGGGCGCACGCCCAACCCGGACATCCTGTGCAACTCGGAAATCAAGTTCCGGGCCTTTCTCGACCATGCGATGGCGCTTGGCGCCGACCGGATTGCCACCGGCCATTACGCCCAGGTGCGTGAATGGACCAACGACGGTCGTACCGAATACCAGCTCATGAAGGCCGAGGACGGTACCAAGGATCAGAGCTACTTCCTGTATCGCCTGAATCAGGCGCAGCTGTCGAAAACCCTGTTTCCCATCGGCCACCTTTACAAGCGCGACGTGCGCAAGATGGCTGAGGCGGCCGGCTTGCACGTGTTCGCCAAGAAGGATTCGACCGGAATCTGCTTCATCGGCGAGCGTCCTTTCCGTGAATTCCTCGGGCGCTACCTGCCGGCCAGGCCCGGCGAGATCCGTACGCTGGATGGCGATCGGGTGATCGGCCAGCATCAGGGCCTGATGCATCACACCATCGGTCAGCGCAAGGGCCTGCAGATCGGCGGCATCAAGGGTAACCAGGATGACGCCGGCGAGCATGACGCCTGGTATGTGGCGCAGAAGGATGTGGCCAAAAATGTGCTCTACGTGGTGCAGAGCCATGATCATCCGGCGCTGCTGAAGGATCGCCTGATTGCGGCAGATTTGTCGTGGGTGTCGGGGCATGATCCGCGCACCCACTGGGTGTATACCGCCAAGCCGCGCTACCGCACGCCGGATGCGCCTTGTGAGATCGACGTGCTTGCGGCCGGCCGCGCCGAGATCGCCTTCGCCCAGCCGCAATGGGCGGTGACGCCGGGACAGAGCGTGGTGGTGTACGAAAGCAAGGTGTGTCTGGGCGGCGGCATCATCGTGGCATAAGGCTTGCCCTTCCAGTAAAAACGGGCGCCGCGGCGCCCGTTGTACTTGATGCGCTTGCTCAGGGGTTCTGGGCGAGACGGATGCTGGCGTAGGACCAGTTGCGCTCCCACGCGGCGCGCACCAGGTTGGGGTATTCGGCCCGGCCGAGGCTGCCGTTGTAGCGGCCGAGCGCACGGAAGAGGTCGCCCTTCTCGAGGTCGACGTAGTGCCGCAGGATCGTGCAACCGAAGCGCAGGTTGGTGCGCATGTGGAAGAGGTTGCTGTCGGGCGTGCCGATCAGCCTGGTCCAGAAAGGCATGACCTGCATGTAGCCGCGGGCGCCGGCGGTGGATAGGGCGTATTTCTTGAAGCCGCTTTCCACCTGGATCAGGCCGAGCACCAGTTGCGGATCGAGTCCGGCACGGGTGGCTTCGTAGTGCACCGTGCGCAGGAGTTCGGAGCGATAGGTTTCATCGGGGATGCGCCGGGCCAGGCGCTGGGACATTTCAGCCAGCCAGCGCGCCCGTTCGGGCGAGCGCTGGAAGCTGGCGTCCAGCGGTGCCTGGTCGGCAACCGCCGTGTGCAGGGCGGCCTGCACGCTGGCGGCCAGCGGTTCGTATTGCTGGTTGCCCGCCTGCGCAGGCGTCGCCCCGCCTGCCAGCAGCAAGGCGAGGAGGGCGGGGGCAAGAGTGTTGCGCAGGCTGGTCACCGGTCAGCCCTTCAGCTTGGCGATGACGACCGCAGCGACATCGGCGAGAGCGAGCTTGGTTGCTTCCGCCTCGCGGCGCCCCTGGTACTCGACCACGCCTTCCTTCAGGCCGCGATCGCCGATCACCACGCGGTGGGGCGTGCCGATCAGTTCGTTGTCGGCCAGGAGCGAGCCCCGGACGCTCGTCGCGATCGTCGAGGAATACGTCGATGCCGGCGGCCGACAGCTCGGCGTAAAGCGCGTTGGCGGCGTTCTGCACGGCCTCGGACTTGGCAAAGCCCATCGGTACGATGGCGACCTGGAAGGGGGCGATGGCGTCCGGCCAGATGATGCCGCGGGCGTCGTTGTTCTGCTCGATGGCGGCGCCGAGGATGCGCGACACGCCAATGCCGTAGCAGCCCATCTCCATGATCTGCTCCTTGCCCTGCTCGTTGAGGAACTTGCAGTTGAGGGCTTCGGCGTACTTGGTGCGCAGTTGAAAGATATGGCCGACTTCGATGCCGCGGCAGATTTCGAGGCTGCCCTTGCCATCCGGCGAGGGGTCGCCGACGACGACGTTGCGCAGGTCGGCCACTTCGGCTTCGAAGTCGCGGCCGATGTTGACGCCGGTGTAATGGTGGTCGTCGTCGTTGGCGCCGGTGACGAAATCGGCCATTGCAGCCACCGTGCGGTCCATCACCACGCGGCCGGTGAAGCCGATGGGGCCGAGCGAGCCGGCGTTGGCTCCGAAGGCGGTAAGGATGTCGCCGGGCGTGGCGAAGGTGAGCGGATTGCGGATGCCGGCGATCTTCTGGGCCTTGACCTCGTTGAGCTCGTGGTTGCCGCGCAGCAGCAGCAGAACGGGCTTGCCGCCGGACTCGTCGTCGCCCTCGACGACGATGGCCTTGACGGTGGTTTCGGCGGGAATCTTCAGGAAGGCAGCCAGCTCGGCGATGGTCTTGGCGCCGGGGGTGGGTACCTTGGTCAGCGCTGCCGTGGCCGCGGGGCGCGGCTTTGCAGGGGCGACCGCCTCGGCCAGTTCGACGTTGGCGGCGTAGTCGGAATCCGGGCAGTAGGCGATGTCGTCCTCGCCGGTTTCGGCGATGACATGGAATTCGTGGGAGCCGGTGCCGCCGATCGAGCCGGTGTCGGCAGCCACCGCGCGGAACTTCAGGCCGAGGCGGTTGAAGATGCGGTGGTAGGTGTCGTACATGTTGCGGTACTCGCGCTGCAGATCCTCGAAGGAGCTGTGGAAGGAGTAGCCGTCTTTCATGACGAACTCGCGGCCGCGCATCACGCCGAAGCGGGGGCGGATTTCGTCGCGGAACTTGGTCTGGATCTGATAGAAATGTTTGGGCAGCTGGCGGTAGCTGCGCAGGTCGCGGCGCACCACGTCGGTGATGACTTCCTCGTGGGTCGGGCCGACGACGAACTCGCGGTCGTGACGATCCTTGAAGCGCAGCAGTTCGGGGCCATAGAAATCCCAGCGGCCGGATTCCTGCCACAGTTCGGCGGGCTGCACGGCAGGCATCAGCACCTCGATGGCGCCAGCTCGGTTCATTTCTTCCCTCACGATCGCTTCCACCTTGCGCAGGGCTCGCAGGCCCAGCGGCATCCAGGTGTAGATGCCGCCGGCTAGGCGTTTGATCAGCCCGGCCCGCATCATCAGCTTGTGACTGATGACTTCGGCGTCAGACGGGGCTTCCTTGAGGGTCGAGAGGAAGAACTGGGAGGCACGCATGGACGGAATCCGTTGAGAGTTCAATTTGCAATTTTAGCGTGCACCTGCAGCCTTGGCGGTGTTCGTGTCGCAACGCACCGTTTCGGGCGTGCTCCTTTCAAGGGCGGGGGAAATGTGGAAGAATTCTGGCCAGTTCATGAATTAAAGGTTGCACCATGCTCGACCGTGAAGGCTTTCGGCCTAACGTCGGCATCATTCTGGTGAATGCGCGCAACGAAGTTTTCTGGGGCAAACGGATACGAGAACATTCCTGGCAGTTTCCGCAAGGCGGAATCAAGCACGGCGAATCGCCGGAACAGGCCATGTACCGGGAGCTCTACGAAGAAGTCGGCTTGAAGCCTGAGCACGTTCGCGTCATTGGCCGCACACGCGGCTGGTTGCGTTACGAGGTGCCCAAGCACTGGATCAAGCGGGAATGGCGCAACACCTATCGGGGACAGAAACAGATCTGGTTTCTGCTGCGACTGGTGGGGCGAGATTCCGACGTTTGTCTGCGCGCCAGCAATCACCCGGAGTTCGATGCCTGGCGCTGGAGTTATTACTGGGTGCCGCTGGAGGCGGTGATCGAATTCAAGCGCAGCGTGTACCAGTCTGCCTTGCTGGAGTTGGCACGCCTGCTGTTTCGTGACCGGCTGTTCGATATCCCCGAAAGTTACCGGCTTTTTGATATACCGCTCGGGCCTGAAGACGTTCCGCACTCGTCTCCCTGACCTCTATTGCAGAACTGACGCCCTGCGTTCACCTTCCCGTGCCGGATCTGAAACCTGCCTTCGCTGCCCTGACCAGCGCTTCCGGTTTCAGATATCGGGTGGCTCGGGATACGCATCACGATCCAGTGAATGGCCGATCCACGGCGATTTCCTGCTCCTGTGATTTTCCCTTACCAATGCCTGCTTGAGCCGGGCTGGGTGTTCAGCCAAGTCCTGTGTGTCGTGGCAACCTTCAAACCTGGCGGCCGGCTGCACGTGCTGGTTGCTGGAGGGGGGAATGGTGCGCGGGATTTGTTTCGCAGTTCCGGTTTGCCCGCCGGGCCGTGCGGGCATCCAGGCTTTTTGCGCCAGCTGATCGCTGTTGGCCTGGCCGGCGGGGGGAGAGGTTGTAGAATCAGTGCTCCGTTTCCCTGAAGGTTCCCATGTCCGCGTTTTCCCGTCGCCTGTGCCAAGGCGCTTTCGCGATCGTGTCGGTCGCACTTCTCTCTGTGTCGGTGGCTCATGCTCAGCGAACGGCGCTGTTCGAGAGCGAGAACAAGCCCGACTGGAAAGAGGGGGAGGTCCGTTTTCCGCCCTATCCGGCGCCCGCAGATTTGCTCGCTTTTGATGTCAGCTCGTCCGCCACGGCCTCATTCTTCATTGACGCCAGATCGCTCAGCCTCGCCGACGATGGCGTCGTGCGCTACACGCTGGTCGTGCGGGGGGCCGGGGGCGCCGAAAACGTCAGCTATGAGGGTATTCGTTGCGAGACCGCCGAACGCAAGCTGTACGCCATCGGGCGCGGCGGCGAGTGGGTGCGCTCCGGCAACGTTGAGTGGGCGCGGATCGCCGACAACGCGCTGAACCGGCAGCACGCAGTGCTGTTCAAGGAGTACTTCTGCCGTCCGGGCGAGGCGCGGCCCGTGCTGGACCAGATCGTCCGCTCGCTCCGCTACGGCGCTCTGCCGCGTTAAAAATCCTGGATTTCGAGGTTGTGAGAGATGATTGACCAGCTGATTATCGGTTTTGACAAGGCGCTGCGCACGGTGTTTGCCAATGCGCACACGGTGCGCCCGGTGCCTGGTGACGCCCAGCCCGAGGCGGAGCTGTCTGATGAAGAGCGGCGGAATGCGGCGGCACTGATGCGGGTGAACCACTGCGGCGAAATCTGCGCCCAGGCGCTCTACCAGGGGCAGGCGCTGATGTCGAAGGACGAAGGGATCAAGCGCGCACTCGAGGGGGCGGCCCACGAGGAGACGGAGCATCTTGCCTGGACCGAGCGCCGGATTGCCGAGCTGGGGGGGCGAAAGAGCCTGCTCAATCCTCTCTGGTATGGAAGTTCCCTGGCCATCGGCATGATCGCCGCACGCTTCGGCGACGGCGTGAACCTCGGTTTCCTTGCGGAAACCGAGCGTCAGGTCGAAGCTCACCTCAAGAGTCACCTGGAACGATTGCCCGCGCAGGATCTTCGTTCGCGGGAAATCGTCGCGCAGATGAAGGTCGATGAGGTGGCTCACGCCGAAACGGCACTGGAGCTTGGTGCGGTGGAGCTGCCTGCGCCGGTCAAGGCCGCCATGAAGGCGGCCTCCAAGGTCATGACCGGCGTGGCCTACTGGGTGTAGTGCGGCGATTGGCGCAAAAGGCGTCGGTATGACGCCTGCGCCCGTCGTCGCTCAGGCTTCGATGATTTCCCAGGTGTGCTCGATCACGGCGGTCTTGCCTAACATGACAGTCGCCGAGCAGTACTTTTCGTAGGAAAGCCTGATGGCCCGCTCGACTGACTCGGGCTTGAGGTTGTGGCCGCTCACTTTGTAATGAAAGGCGATGCGGGTAAAAACCTTCGGGTCCGTTTCGGCCCGCTCGGCCTTCAGGCTTACCGCGCAGTCGGTGATCTCCTGGCGACTGCGCTTGAGAATCAGCACCACGTCGAAGGCTGTACAGCCACCGGCGCCGGCCAGCATCATCTCCATCGGTCGGGGCGCGAGATTGCGCCCACCGGCTTCTGGCGCACCATCCATTGCCACCAGGTGTCCGGAACCTGTCTCGGCATGGAAGGCCATGCCGTCCGCACCACCCCACTTAACTACGCATTCCATTCTACGTTCCTCAGAAATCAACTGGCGCGCCCGTAAGCGGCGCCTGGGAAGACGGATTGTAGCCGTACCATTGCCAGCAGTCCGAGGTGTCTTTGCTGCATTGCAGCAAATCGTTCCGAGAGTGGTGGGGGTGCCTTGTGCGTTTATGTCTTTGGAGTAGTTCCTTACTTATTTAAAACAATAGCTTGCGAGCTATTTTTGCGATAAATAAAATTTATGTCGGCATCAGAATATTTGTGATGCGATGCACAAAAAATGCTTGCGCCTGCTCGGTGACATGGCGATAATTCAATCAGTCCAGTTGCTTTTGTTGGTTGAAGCGGCTGAAAGGTGTCTCCTCCACCCTCCTCCTTTGGTGTGGATTTAGCGCAGATCTCCCCGATCTGCGCTTTTTTTTATCTCTCGATAGGGTTTGACAAGGGCCCGAGCTGCGCGATAGAATCCGCGGCTTTCCGAATTATGGTTTGTTCCCGGTGTCGGGAAAAGTCTGAGGATTCTCCATGAAAACGTTTTCTGCCAAGCCGCATGAGGTCAAGCACGACTGGTTCGTCGTAGACGCGACGGACCTGGTCCTTGGTCGGCTTGCTTCCGAAGTTGCGCGTCGCTTGCGCGGCAAACATAAAGCCATCTACACGCCGCACGTCGATACGGGTGATTTTATCGTCGTCGTCAACGTTGATAAGCTGCGTGTGACCGGCAACAAGGCCCAGGACAAGAAGTACTACAGCCATTCCGGTTATCCGGGTGGTATCTACGAAACCAACTTCACCAAGCTGCAGCAGCGCTTCCCTGCTCGCGTGCTGGAAAAGGCTGTCAAGGGGGCATGCTGCCCAAGGGCCCGCTCGGCTATGCGATGATTAAGAAGATGAAGTGCTACGCTGGCGCCGAGCATCCGCACGCCGCCCAGCAGCCCAAAGTTCTCGCGATTTAACAGGAGCCAACCATGGCTGTGACTTACAACTACGGTACCGGTCGCCGGAAGTCTGCCGTCGCCCGTGTATTTATGAAGAAGGGCACCGGCAGCATTGTCGTCAATGGCAAGCCTGTCGATGAGTTCTTCTCCCGTGAAACCGGTCGGATGATCGTCCGTCAGCCGCTTGTGCTGACCAACTTTACCGACAATTTCGACATCCTGGTCAATGTGACCGGCGGTGGCGAATCGGGTCAGGCTGGTGCCGTGCGTCACGGTATTACGCGTGCCCTGATCGACTACGATGCAGAACTCAAGTCGCCCCTGAAAAAGGCCGGCCTGGTTACTCGCGATGCCCGTGAAGTCGAGCGTAAGAAAGTCGGCTTCCGCAAGGCGCGCCGTCGCAAGCAATTCTCGAAGCGTTAATCGTTTCGACAGTTGTACCAAAAGGCCGCCTTCGGGCGGCTTTTTGTCATCTGGAAGTAGTATCTTCAGCCGGTGTGGCGCGGACGTCGGGTTGCGCTGGTTGTTCATTTCCTGTTGGGGGCGAGCATGATCAAGGTTGGTGTTGTGGGTGGTACCGGATATACCGGGGTCGAGTTGCTGCGTTTGCTGGCACAGCATCCGGAAGTAGAGATCAAGGCGATTACGTCGCGCGGCGATGCAGGGGTGCCGGTCGCTGATATGTTCCCGAGTCTGCGTCGTCGGGTTGATCTGCGTTTTGTCGATCCTCAGTCCGCCAATCTTGCCGCCTGCGACGTGGTTTTCTTTGCCACGCCCAACGGCATCGCCATGCAGCAGGCTGCCGATCTGGTGGCTGCGGGGGTCAAGGTGATCGATCTCGCCGCGGATTTCCGCATTTCGGATATTGCCGAATGGGAAAAATGGTACGGCATGAAGCACGCCTGCCCGGAGCTGGTGGCCGAAGCCGTTTACGGCTTGCCGGAGGTTAATCGCGCAGCGATCAAGAGCGCCCGTATCGTGGCCAACCCGGGCTGCTACCCCACGGCGGTTCAGCTGGGCTTTTTGCCGCTGGTTGAGGCCGGGGTGATCGAGCTCGACGGCCTGATTGCGGATTCCAAGTCAGGTGTCTCGGGGGCCGGGCGCAAGGCTGAAACCCACATCCTCTTTGCAGAGTCGGCGGATAACTTCCAGGCTTACGGCGTGGCCGGTCATCGCCATCTGCCGGAGATCCGGCAAGGTTTGTCGAGGTTTGCCGGTGCGCCAGTCGGCCTGACCTTTGTGCCCCACCTGACGCCCCTGATTCGCGGAATTCATGCGACGCTCTACGGACGTCTCAAGAAAGATGTCGACTTGCAGGCCCTTTTCGAAGAGCGCTTTGCGGGCGAGGCCTTTGTGGATGTCATGCCCAAGGGTTCGCACCCGTCCACGCGCTCTGTTCGCTCGGCAAACATGTGTCGCATTGCCGTTCATCGACCGCAAGGGGGCGACGTGGTGGTGGTGCTGTCGGTCATCGACAACCTGGTCAAGGGAGCGGCGGGGCAGGCGGTACAAAACATGAACATTCTGTTTGACCTCCCCGAAATTGCCGGACTGGGGCAGATCCCTGTCATGCCCTGAACTAAAGACGAGTGATTTTGTCGACTATTTGCTGTCAGTGCCTTGACCGCTTGCCGGTGCGCTGACCATAATCCGCAAATAAATCTGAAGGAGTTGTTCCATGAATGCCGTAACCGAAATCCCCAGCCCGTTTGTCTTTACCGATAGTGCGGCGAACAAAGTTAAAGATTTGATCATCGAGGAGGGTAATCCCGATCTGAAGCTGCGGGTTTTTGTGAGTGGCGGTGGCTGTTCCGGATTTCAGTACGGTTTTACCTTTGACGAAATCCGCAACGAAGACGACACCGTGCTGGAAAAGGATGGCGTGATGCTGCTGATCGATCCGATGAGCTACCAGTATCTTGTCGGCGCCGAGATCGACTACACCGAAGGTCTGGAGGGTTCCCAGTTCGTGATCCGGAATCCGAATGCAACGAGCACCTGTGGCTGCGGTTCTTCGTTCTCTGCCTGATTGATCCTTAGTGTTGTTGCTTGCACCGGTCGGCGTTCTCGCTAGTCGGTCAGGTTGAAGTACAAAACGCCCGATGAATCTCATCGGGCGTTTTGTATTTGTGCGCCCTGCATGGGCGAGCTCCTGCGAGAGCAAGCCGCGCCGCAAGCTGATTGCAGGGCAAGCCTCCGGCGTTGCCGCTCCTGTCTCGGTCTGATCGGAAAGGGCGGGTTCTGAGCGTGCATGAAAAAAGCCCCCGGCAGTGCGGGGGCTGTGATGTTTGTCAGCAGGCTGGGGGCGCTTCAGTCCAGGAAGGTCGTCTTGTCGTACTGGAGTTGAGCGAGCCTGGCCGACAGGGCTGTTGTCTGGGCGCGGAAGGTGGTCAGCGCACTCCCGCTCAATGCAGTCGCGTTGGGCAGGCTGACCGTCAGTGGGTCTTGGTGGATATTGTTGATCCGGAACTCGTAATGCAGGTGAGGGCCGGTGGCCCAGCCAGTGCTTCCAACGTAGCCGATTGTCTCGCCCTGGGTTACACGGGCGCCAGGCTTCAGGCCGCGCGCGAAGCCGCTCAGGTGACCATAGCCTGTTGTGTACTTGTCGCCATGGCGCAGTACGATGAAATTTCCGTACCCGTTCTGCTGGCCGATGAATTCGATCATGCCGTCCGATGTGGCCTTGACGGCCGTGCCGTGAGGCGCTGCGTAATCGACGCCCTTGTGTTCGCGCCAAGTGCCGAAAACCGGGTGAACCCGCATCGAGAATCCTGAGCTGACGCGGGAGAACTCCAGCGGTGAGCGAAGAAAGCCTTCCCTGTGGCTTTTTCCGTCCTGGTTGTAATAGTCTTGGTTGCCGTTTGGCTGAGTGAAGAGGTGGGCCGAGTGTCGAACGCCTCGGTTGATGAACTCGGCGGCGATAATTTTTCCGGTACGAATGGCGCGGCCCTGGTGGTACAGCACTTCGTAGATGACGCTGAAGCGGTCGCCCTTGCGCAGGTCGGTGTGAAAGTCGATGTCGTCGCCGAAAATTCGCGAGAGCTCTTCTGCGACGCTGTCGGGAAGACCCACCGCATCCATGGCGGCGAACAGGGACGATTGGACCGTGCCCCCCTGCATGTGAATACGGCTCTCCAGGGCAAGCGCCTTCTGGCTTGCGTGCAATCTTCCATCCGTTACTTCGATGACGTGTGCGCTGTCTGATCCCGGGGCTGAAATCGATGCCGAGTGGAGCCCGCCTTCGGCGGTGCTGGCGACGGTGATCAGGGCTCCGGGGCGGAAGGCGCCAGCCAGTTCTTTCGTAAGCTTCGGGTTGTTCGCCTGTGCGGTAAGAGTGCCTGCGGAAACGCCAAGGCGACGCAGTGCGCCAGCCAGGCTCTCGCCGGCGCGGATCCTGTCTTCGCGGATAAACGGCCGCTGGTCGTTGCGACTGACGGAGACGGAAGGCGGGGCGAGCTGTTCAACCACCGTTTCCGTGACGAGCGGCTCCACGGGCATGCCCGGCGCCACCGCGATGGCCGCGGCCATTCCCACCGCAGACCCAAGACCTGCACCCACAATGCGCCACGTCCGCGTCGTGACGCCTTCGCGAAGCTTTTTGAGATGCGCTAGAATCGCCGTCTTTTCTCTAAGCATCAGACTTTCCAAGCAAAAACAAGCCGCGAAGTCTAACAAAAACAACGCGTGTCTGGACTTGCGCAAGGACAAATATGACCGAAATTACTGCGGCGCTAGAATTTATCAAACGTGGAGCTGATGAGCTCCTGGTCGAAGCCGAGCTTGTTGAAAAGCTAAAGACGGGCCGGGTCTTG
>JADKKC010000052.1 GCA_016720685.1 Zoogloea sp. | reverse complement strand
GACGAAGTCGGCGAAGCCATCCGCGACATCAACAGCCGTCCGCGCCCGCTGGCCCTGTACTACTTCGGCGAGGATGCCGCCGAGCAGCAGCGGGTGCTGGATCACACCCTGTCCGGCGGTGTCACCATCAACGAGGCCATGTTCCACGCCGCGATGCACGACGCCCCCTTCGGCGGTGTCGGCGCCTCCGGCATGGGCCATTACCACGGGCGTGAGGGCTTCATTCGAGTTGAGCCACGTGCGCACCGTGTTCAGGGCGCCGGCCTATGACCCGCGCCGGGAGTGGGCATGTTGCCGCCTTATGGCGAGCACTTTCTGGCCGCCATGGAAGCGCAGGTTACCCCGTGAGCGCAGTCCTGACCGAGGAGCAGCGCGCCCTCCAGGAAACCGCGGCGGCCTATCTGGCCAGCCACGCCAATGCCCGTGAGAGCCGGGACGGCGACCAGGACCTGTGGCAGGGCATCGCCGAGCTGGGCTGGGCCGCGGTGATCGTGCCGGAAGCCTTTGGCGGCCTGGGGCTGGGCCTGGCCGAGGCGGCCGTGCTGCTGGAGGAAAGCGGGCGTCAGCTCAGTCGCTCGCCCTTGTTTGCAAGCGTGGTCCTGGCCCACCCGCTGCTGGTGCGCTGTGCCACCGACCCGGCCTGCCGGCGCCTGCTGCCGGCGATGGCGGAAGGCCGCTGCACCGCCACGGTGATCGCCGGCCCCGGCCTGTCGCCCTTCGTCGCGGCTGCCGGGCTGGACATCCAGGCCCGCCGGGACGGCGATGGTTGGGTGCTGGATGGCCTCGCCGGCCAGGTTCTGGACGGGGATACGGCCGACATGGCCCTCGTGGTGGCCCGGCTCGCGGAAGGCGGCATGGGCCTGTTCGAAGTCGCGGCAGGGCTCGCCGGCGTCACGTGCAATCCTCTTGAGGCCTGGGATCTGACGCGCCCCCAGGCTGGCTGGCAGCTGGACGGGGTGCGTCTGGCTGCCGAGGCCCGGCTGGATTCGCCCGGTGCGCTGGATGACGGGCTTTGCGGCGCCCTGGCCGCCACGGCTGTGCTGCTGGCGGCGGAACAGGTGGGGGGCGCAGCCCGCTGCATCGAACTCACTGTTGCCTACACCCGGGAGCGCCAGCAGTTTGGCCGTCCGGTGGCCAGCTTCCAGGCCGTCAAGCACCGCTGCGCCCAGATGATGGTGCACCTGGAAAGCGCCCGCTCGGCTCTGGGCAGTGCCCTGGCCGCCAGCTCCGGGGCGGCCCTCGACGAGATCGCCGTGGCCCGGGTGCAGGCCGCCGAGGCCTACCGCTTCTGCGCCGCAGAGGCGATCCAGCTCCACGGTGGCGTGGGTTTTACCTGGGAATACGACCCCCAGCTGCATTTCAAGCGCGCCCAGTGGGGCCGCCAGTGGTTCGGCACCCCCGACGCGTGGCGCGCTGCGGTGGCCGACAGCGTGCTCGGCCAGACGCCGGATACCCGGCATCACGGCGCGCAGCACGCAGCAGGCACCCGCGCCCGCCGTTGACGAGCAGGCCTTCCGGGCCGAAGTGGCCGACTGGATGGCGCGCCATCTGAGCGGCCGTTTTGAAGTGCTGCGCCACCGGGGCGGCCCGGGGGACGAAACCGCCCATTCGCAACTGCGTCGGGAATGGGAGCAGGTGATGGCCTCCGGCGGCTGGATCGGCCTGGGCTGGCCCCGCGCCCACGGCGGCCGCGAGTTGCCCGTGTCGCTCCAGGTGGCCTTCCACGAGGAATACGCCCGCGCCGGTGGCCCCGGCCGGATGGGCCATATCGGTGAAACCCTGCTGGCCCCCACCCTGATCGATTTCGGCACGCCCGAGCAACAGCAGCGTTTTTTGCCGGGCATCAGGGAGGGCACGGCGTTCTGGTGCCAGGGCTATTCGGAGCCCGGCGCCGGCTCGGACCTGGCCGCCATCCGCACCCGCTGCTGGCTGGAAGGTGGTCAATGGCATCTTCAGGGGCAAAAGGTCTGGACCTCGCTGGCCCACGAATCCGAGTGGATCTTCGTGATTGCCCGCAGCACACCGGGCAGCGTGGGGCGTGAGGGGCTCAGCTTCCTGCTGGTGCCGCTGGATCAGCCCGGCGTGGAGATCCGCCCGATTCGCCAGTTGACCGGCGAGGCGGAATTCAACGAAGTCTTCTTCGACGACGCCTGCACCGCTGCCGAGTGCATCGTCGGCGCGCCCGGCGAGGGCTGGAAGGTGGCCATGGCGCTGCTCGGCTTCGAGCGCGGGCTATCCACCCTCGGCCAGCAGATGCACTTCAGCCATGAACTCCAGCTGTTGGTGGACGCCACCCGCGCCCGCGCTGTTGACCGCGACCCGGCCATCCGGCGTCGCATCGCCGACGCCTGGATCGGTCTGCGGACCCTGCGGGCCAATGCCCTGCGCATCTTCGCCAGGGGCGAAGCGGCGGTTGGCCCGGAAGCGCTGGTCTACAAGTACGCCTGGTCCAACTGGCACCGTGATCTGGGTGAGCTGGCCATGGACGTGATGGGCACGGCCGGCGATCTTCAGGCCCAGGACGATCCTCTGCGCCGTCTGCAGCAGGTGTTCTTCTTCTCTCGCGCCGACACCATTTACGCCGGCACCAACGAGATCCAGCTCAACCTCATCGCCGAGCGCGGGCTAGGCATGCCGCGCGGCTGAGCCGGCCTTTCCGCCGGCTCCCCCGAGCCGGCGTTTGCCGCAGCCCTCAGGCCGCAGCCGTCCGCCCGGCCATGCGTCCGAAGAAGGTGGAATCCCCAGCGACGAACAGGCCCGGAATCGGCTGGCCGTCACCATCGAGCACCTCCCCGCCGGGACGGGTGGCGAGGCCGCCGAGGGTGAAGGCGTGGGCTTCCAGTTCGGCGCTGCAATAGCTGATGGCGGCGAAGGGCGCCTGGGTGAGAGGGCGCAGCCAGTCGGCGGCCTTGTGAAAGAGCGGGTCGCGGCCTGCTGCGGCCTCTTCGTTGAAGGTCTTGACGGTGTGCACCAGGCTGCCCGCCGGCAGCCCCAGCTCCTGCTCCACCTCTTCCCAGGTCTCGCCCACGGCGGCGACGGTGACGTCCGGCTTGATCACCGGCCGCCCGAAAATCTCGTTATCCACCAGCAGCCAGGCCTTGCCCTCCGGTTGGCGCAGCACATAGTGGGCCACCCGGCCGTGGTAGGCATCCTCGTTGATGAAGCGCTCTCCGCGCCCGTTGATGAAGATGCCCTTGACCAGGGACGCGGGCGGAAAGAAGGGCACGGTGGCGAAAAACTGGTCCATGTGAATGGCCGCGCCGCCCACCGCCATGCCCATGCGGATGCCCGAACCGTCGTCGTTGCCGCCGGACACTTCCTTGTTGCAAGCCAGCGCGCCAGGGGTGAAGCGGGCCAGCATGGCCTTGTTGAGGATGAAGCCGCCGGCGCACAGGATCACGCCCTTGTGCGCCCGGATGAACTTCTCGGCGCCGTCCATGCGGGCCACCACGCCGGCCACCGCATGGGTGTGATCCACGATCAGGGTGAGGGCACGGCTGTCGGTGTGCACTTCGGCCCCCAGCTCGGCGGCACGGGCGCACAGCTTTTCCATCAGCACCTTGCCACCGCCCCAACCCACAAACTGGGCGGTGTGGCCGCGGGGCGCCGGGCGGGCCTTGTCGCGGAAGGGCCAGGCCTGCTCGCTGCCGGACCACAGCAGGGTGTCGTCGGTGGTGGGTTCGATCCACTTGCCCGGCAGGTAGCTGCCCTTGAAGGGCACGCCCTGGTCCTGCAGCCAGCGGAAATGGGCCTCGGCTCCGTGGGCGTAGGCCTGCACCCGCTCGCCGTCGGCACCAGGGCCGCCGGCCATCATCAGGTAGGCGGCCAGATCCTCGGTGCTGTCCTCGAAACCGTGGGCCCGCTGCACGCTGGTGCCGCCGCTGCCGCCCACGTACACCTCGCCGCCGGACCACGCCGCGCTGCCTCCACCGGCCGATGCGACCTCCAGCACCCGCACCCGGACTCCGGCCTGGCGGGCCTCGATGGCGGCACAGGCACCGGCGGCGCCAAAGCCGACGACGAGCACATCGGTCTCCAGATCCCAGTGGGGAACGTCCTCGATGAAGCAGGAGCGGGCAGGGCTGAAACGGCGGGGTTGGGGCATGAGGTTCTCCGGGGGTTGATGGGGTTTTCAGGGGGGTGAGTCGGGTAGGGGCTTTCCGGTGTTTGGCGTTACGTTGGCCGGGTCTCGCCCCGGCGGGCGACCTTCTTTCTTGCTTCGCCAAGAAAGAAGGCAAAGAAGGCGACCCGGCCAACCCGGTCATTCGCTTAGGCGAATGACTGCCCTGCGCTGCTCACGCCAGGCGGCCAGCGCGGAACTCGCCCTTCGGGCTCAGACAGCCGCGCCGGACTACCCCGCCTGTCGCTGCGCTGCTCGGCGGGTCGGAACGGGCTTTTTACCGGGCACCGAGCCTCTACGGAGACGCAGGTGCTTACGAGACGTCGGGGTTCTGCTTTTCCTGTTGATCACCACCCCCCGTTTCAGCAAAGGCTCGGTGTTTGCGGAAAAGCCCGTCCTGACCCGCCGAGCAGCGCAGGGCAGTCGTTCGCAACGCGAACGACCGGGGAAGCCGGGTCGCCTTTCTTGCCTTCTTTCTTGGCGAAGCAAGAAGAAGGTCGCCCGCCGGGGGCGGAGGCGGGGTTTCGCGGAGCATCGCTCCGCGCCGCCGTAGCCGGCCGGGTGTGCAAACCCGGCCGTGGGAAGCACCCGGCCAATCCAACGTAGAACAACGGAAAGCCAGGCACCAAACACAAAAACGCAGCAGCTCACGAAATCATCGCGTCGGCCCGTCCGCCCGGCATCGGCCAATTGGACTAAATCAGGCCGTGGCCCCGCCGCCGGATCGGGCTAGTCCGCTTTGACGATGGCCGCATCGGATACCCGCGGGAATATCGGGGCCGACATCCACTTCAGCGAGGCCAGCGTGAGCGCACAAGATCAGTCCCAGACCGCCTTCGACGTCATCGTCGTCGGCTCCGGCGCGGGTGCCATGACCGCGGCGGTAACCGCCGCCGACCAGGGCCTGTCGGTGCTGATGGTGGAAAAAAGCGACAAGTTCGGGGGCACCTCGGCCATCTCCGGCGGCGGGATCTGGATCCCCGACAACCATTACTTCTAGCGCATCGGCGGCCGTGACAGCGGCGAGCTGGCGCTCACCTACTACCTGCGTGCCGCCACCGGCGGCCGGGTGGACGAGAGCCGCCTGCGGGCCTACCTGGAGCACGCGCCAAAGATGATCCAGTACCTGGAGACAAAGTCCCGAGTGCGTTACGCGGTGGCCCACAAGTACCCGGACTACTACCAGCATCTGCCCGGCGCTCTGCCAGGGGGCCGCAGCCTGGACCCGGAACTCTTCGACACCAGCTTGCTGGGCGACGAGTTGAAGAACCTGCGCAGCCCGTCTCCATCAACGCTGCTGATGGGCCGCATTGCCTGGACCGCCCGCGACGCCCACAAGGCCATGGCCAAGGAGCGCGGCTGGCGCTTCAAGATCATGGGACTGATGTTGCGTTACCAGCTGGATCTGCGCTGGCGCCGCAAGAGCCGCATGGACCGCCGCGCCGGCCTGGGCAGCGCGCTGGTGAGTTCCCTGCGTCGCTCCCTGATGGATAGGGATGTGCCCCTGTGGCTGAAGACCGACTTCCGGGAGCTGGTGCTGGATGGGGGCAAAGTCAGCGGCATCGTGGTGGAGCAGGGCGGTGTGCGCCGCACGCTCAGGGCCCGCAAGGGCGTGATCTTTGGCGCCGGCGGCTTCGAGCAGAACCAGCAACTGCGCGAGAAATACCTGCCTGCCCCCACCCGCGCCGGCTGGAGCGCCACCCCGCCGGGCTGCAATACCGGCGCGGCGCTGATCGCCGGCCAGGCGGCCGGCGCGGCCACCGACCTGCTAGAATGGTGCTGGTGGGCGCCCACCATCGCGGTGCCGAAGGAAGAAAAGCCCCGCGGGCGTGTTTGCCGAGCGGCCTTTCCGGGGCCATCGTGGTGAATGGCCTGGGCCGGCGTTTCGTCAACGAAGCGGCGCCCTACCTGGAATTCGTGGACGCCATGTACAAGGACAACGCGAGCAGCGGCGGCCGTTCGATCCCGGCCTGGGTGATCTTCGATGCCCACTTCCGCTTCAACTACGCGATGGGCCCCTTGATGCCCGGCCAGGTGATGCCCGACAGCCGCCTGCGCAAGGAGTGGCTCAACAGCGTTTACTGGAAGGCCGAGACCCTGGCCGAGCTCGCCGGCCAGATCGGTGTGGACGCCGCCGGCCTCGCCGCCACGGTGCGGCAGATGAACGAATACGCGCGCACCGGCATCGACACGGACTTCGCCCGCGGGGGCAATGCTTTCGACCTTTACTACGGCGACGTGAACGTCAAGCCCAATCCCTGCCTGGCGCCCATTGCCAAGGGCCCCTTTTACGCCATGCGTCTCGACGCCGGCGACATCGGCACCAAGGGCGGCCTGCTCACCAACGCCGAGGCCCAGGTGATCCGCGCCGACGGCAGCCCGATCCCCGGCCTCTACGCCATCGGCAACACCTCGGCCTCGGTGATGGGCACCGCCTATCCGGGCGCCGGCGGCACCCTGGGCCCGGCCATGACCTTCGGCTACATCGCCGCCCACCACATCGCCCGGGGCGCCTGAGCCCCGGCACGACGGAATCCAAGGAGACACACATGGCAGGACGCGTACAAGACAAGGTGGCCCTGGTCACCGGCGGGGCCAGCGGCCTCGGCAAGGCCACGGTCGAACTGCTGGCCCGGGAGGGCGCACGGGTGGTGATCACCGACATCGCCGAGGAGGCCGGCCGCGCCCTGGCCGGGCACATCGGCGACAGTGCAATTTTTCTGCGCCAGGACGCGGCCTGCGAGGCCGACTGGAAACAGGTCATGAGCGAAATCAAAGCCCTCTTCGGCCGCCTGGACATTCTGGTGAACAACGCCGGCATCCTCATCAAGGGTTCCATCGAGGACGCCAGCCTGGACGACTGGCAGCGCCTGATGCGCGTCAATGCCGACAGCGTCTTCCTGGGCTGCCGGGAGGGCGTCGCCCTGATGAAGGAGGGCGGCGGCGCTTCCATCGTCAATATGTCGTCCATCGCCGGCCTGGCGGGCAAGGACGATTACGTTGCCTATTGCGGCTCGAAGGGCGCCATCGCCGCCCTCAGCCGGGCGGTGGCGGCCCACTGCCGGCGTCAGAAATACCGCATCCGCTGCAACTCGGTGCACCCGGACGGCGTGCTCACCCCGATGAGCGCCGCGGCCTACCCGCCGGGGCTCGATCCGGCCCGTTTCACCATCGACGTGGACCCCATGTTCCGCGCCTGCCAGCCCGAAGACGTGGCCGCGGCAGTGCTTTTTCTGGCCTCCGACGAAGCCCGCGCCATCAACGGGATCGAATTGCGGGGGACAGCGGCCAGTTCGTGATGAGTGCCTGAACCATGAACGACGCAATGCTTCCCGCCATCGCCCCCACCATTCCGGCCCTGCTGTTCTCCGCCGCCCGCCAGCATGGCGCGCGGACGGCCCTCGAAGAACCGGGCCGCCACATCACCTACGCCGAACTGCCCGGCGAGGCCCTGGCGGTAAGCGGCGCCCTGATGGCCCACGGCATCCAGCCCGGCGACAAGGTGGCCATCTGGGCACCCAACTGCATCGACTGGGTGCTGGCGGCGCTCGGCATCCACTGCGCCGGCGCGGTGATGGTGCCCATCAACACCCGCATGAAGGGCATTGAGGCCGCCGATATCCTGGCCCGCAGCCACGCCCGCCTGCTGTTCTGCATCGGCGATTTTCTGGGCACCGACTACCCGGCCCTGCTGGCGCCGGTGCGTCCGGCCTGTGTGGACAAGATCGTGGTGCTGGGGCCAGGACAGGGCGGCCAGCCCTGGGCGGACTTTCTGGCCAGCGGCGCCGGCATCAGCGCCGAGCAGGCCCGCGCCCGGGCCGATGCCGTGCGCCCGGACGACATCGCCGATCTGATGTTCACCTCCGGCACCACCGGCAAGGCCAAGGGCGTGATGAGCGCCCACGCCCCCACCCTGCGGGCCTTTGCCGAATACGTGCGGATCATCGGGCTGCAGGCGGGCGACCGCTACCTGGTGGTCAATCCCTTCTTTCACAGCTTCGGCTACAAGGCCGGCTGGATCACCTGCCTGATCGCCGGCGCCACCATCCTGCCCCCAGCCGGTCTTCGACGCCGAAGCCGTGTTCCAGCGCATCGAGTCCGACCGCATCACCGCGCTGCCCGGCCCGCCCACCCTTTACCTGTCGATGCTGGCCCACCCCCGCCTGGCCGAGTCCGACCTGTCGTCGCTGCGCATCGCGGTGACCGGCGCTTCGACGATTCCGCCGATCCTGATCGAACGCATGCGCCGGGAGTTGGGCATCCGGGCGGTGACCACCGCCTACGGCCTGACCGAATGTGGCGGCCTGGCCACGATCTGCAACCCGGACGACGACGCCGCCACCATTGCCGGCACCAGCGGCAAGGCCATTCCCGGCACCGAGGTGTGTATCCTGGACCCGCAGGGCCGGCCCTTGCCACCCTTGACGCCCGGCGAAATCTGCCTGCGCGGCTTTCACGTGATGAAGGGCTACTTCGAGAACCCGGAGGCCACCGCCGAGACCATCGATGGCGACGGCTGGCTGCACACCGGCGACATCGGCACCCTGGACGAGCGGGGCTACCTGCGCATCACCGACCGGCTCAAGGACATGTTCATCGTCGGCGGCTTCAACTGCTACCCGGCCGAGATCGAAGCCGCGCTGACGGCGCATCCGGCCATCGCCCAGGTGGCAGTGGTGGGTGTGCCCGACGAGCGCATGGGCGAAGTGGGCTGCGCCTGCGTGGTGCGGCGCCCCGGCGCCACCCTGGACGAAGGCGGCCTGATCGCCTGGAGCCGGGAGAACATGGCCAACTACAAGGTGCCCCGCTACGTGCGTTTCTTCGACGCTCTGCCGGTCAATGCCTCCAACAAGGTGGCCAAGAATGAACTGCGCGCCCTGGTGAGCCGGGCGGCCTGAACGGCCCGGACGCTTGGCCCGCTTGTCCTGGGAGTCACATCCGGCGGACACTCTCGCCCATGAGGTGTCCGTTCCGCGCGCTTGTTGCCCTTATGATGCTTGGCTTCTTCACGCCCCCCGCCCCGGGGGCGGGGGGGCCGCGGCGCTCGCCCCTGATGAACCCTGGGGGACCGGTGGGCGGCCCCGCCGGTCGGCGGATGCGGCGTTCGCCCGGCCGTGGCACCAACGGGGCTTGAGGAGGGAAGCGGAGATCCGCTGGTCGTCCCTGATGAACCAGCTGGAGGAGCACTTGCCGCGCTGGCCGACCTCAAGGGGCGGACCCTGGCCGCCGCGTCGGTCGATGCCTTTGGCGGCTACCAGATTCTGTGGGCGGAGCTGCGCCGCCTGGGGCTGGACCCCGAGCAGGGCCAGCCCCGGCCGGTGCTGACCGGTTTTCCCATGGCGAAGGTGGTGGAGTCCGTGCTCAACGGCGATGCGGATGCCGGGGTGCTGCGGGCCTGCCTGCTGGAGCACCTGGAGCAGGAGGGGGCGCTGAGGCCGGGCCAGCTCCGGGTGCTGTCGCCCCGTGCCGACATGAGCCGCTGCCGGGTGTCGTCCCGCCTCTATCCGGGCTGGGCCTTCGCCGCGGCGCGGTCCACGCCGCCGGCCCTGTCGCGGGATGTGCTGGTGGCCCTGCTGTCCCTTTCGCCGGATGCGGCGGGGCAGTCATGGAGCGTGCCGGCGGACTACCACCCGGTGCATGAACTGCTGCAGGCGCTGCAGATCGGCCCCTATGCCTTCCTGCGCGAAACCGCCTGGCCCTCCCTGTGGGAGCGCTACTGGGCGTGGGTGTGCGGCCTGGTGGCGATGCTGCTGGCCTGGGGGGCTTACACCCTGCACGTGGAACATCTGGTGCAACGGCGCACGCGGGAGCTGACCCAGGCCATGGAGGCCCGCGGTGGGGCGCGGCGGGGGGGGGGGGCCCCCCGCCCGCCGCCCGGGGCGGGGCCCCGCCGGCCCCGCGCGGGCGGGGCGGGGGGCGCGGGGCTTCGGGTGTCCGAGACCAGCTGGCTCCTTGCGGGCGTCCCCGGGGTGACGCTGCGGCAGGAGAGCGCGGCGGCGGGGCTGCAGGTGTGGGTGGATCCGCTGCAGGCCCAGCAGGTCTTGCTCAACCTGTTCAAGAACGCCTGGAATGCCCAGCAGGCGGTGGGCTGCGATCTGCCCATCGAGGTCAGCCTGAGCCGGGAAGGGGCGCGCTGTAGCGTGGCGGTCCGTGACCACGGCCCGGGTCTGTCGCCCGAACTGCAGGCGCGGCTGTTCGAGGCCTTTTTCACGACCAAGCCCGATGGCCTGGGACTTGGCTTGTCCATCTGCAAGACCATCATCGAAGCGCATGGTGGCGAGATTGGCGCCATCGAAGCCCGACCCGGCCCCGGCCTGGTCATCTATTTCACGCTGCCCCTGGTTGACGGGGCGCAAGCTCAGCCCGAGAGAGTTCATGACTGCCTCCCCTGACACGCCCGTGATCCACGTGGTGGATGACGAAGCCCCGTTCCTCCGCTCCCTGCTGTTCCTGCTCGAATCGGTGGGCTGGCAGGCGGCGGGGCACGAATCCGGCGAAGCCTTCCTCGCCGCCGCGCCGGTCTTCCCCGTTGCGGGCGGCTGCATCGTCCTCGACATCCGCATGCCGCGGCTGAGCGGGCTGGAGCTGCAGCGGCGCCTGCTGGCTATCGGATCGCTGTTTCCCGTGATCTTCATGACCGGCCACGGGGATGTGGAGCTGGCCGTACAGGCGATGAAGGACGGTGCGCTCGACTTCTTGCAGAAGCCCTTCAAGGACCAGCTCTTTCTCGATGCGGTGGAGCGGGCGGTTCAGGTGAGCCTGGAGCGTCATGCCGCCCAGCGCCGCCAGGACGAAGCGCTGGAGGTCCTGACCCGCCTGTCGGCCCGCGAGCGGGAGGTGGCCCGCCTCCTGGCTCTGGGGCTGGCCAACAAGGAGGTCGCGCGGCTGCTTGGCATCAGCGACAACACCGTGCATGTGCATCGCCAGCGTGTGATGGACAAGACCGGTACCGGCAGCGCGGCCGACCTGGCCCGATTGATCCTCCGCACCGATCCGAAGGGGCTCGACTAGACGGTTTCGGTTATTTGGCTAGCCCGATGTCCGGATGGTCGGACCCCGGGCCTCTCCCTAGACTTGTGCCCAGAACAAGCGGCAGGAGAACGCCATGAGCAGTATTGACACGGGCCGGCCGTTTGCCGGCCTGGTCCTGATGGGCGTGGCCCTGCTTGCGTCGACCTGCGGCCCGGCGTCCGCGGGTGATACGACCATGCAGCGGGGCCGCTACCTGACCCAGGCGGGCAATTGCGTGGCCTGCCATACGGCGGAGAAAGGTGTGAACAAGGGCGCAGCCATGGCCGGCGGCCGGGCGCTGGAGACGCCCTTCGGCACGCTCTATTCCACCAATATCACGCCAGACCTCGAAACCGGCATCGGCAAGTACAGCTTCGGGCAGTTTGACCGGGCCATGCGCAAGGGCGTGGCGGCGGATGGTCACAACCTCTACCCGGCGATGCCTTATCCGTCCTACGCCAGGATGACGGCGGTCGACATGCACGCCCTTTACGCCTACCTGATGCTAGGCGTCGCACCGGTGAGGCAGGCCAACAAGCCCTCGGAGATGCACTGGCCTTTCAGCATGCGCTGGGGCCTGTCCCTGTGGAACTGGGCCTTCCTCGACACGACGCCTTTCACGCGTGACCCGAAGAAAGACCCGGTGTGGAACCGGGGGGCCTACCTGGTCCGGAGCCTGGGGCATTGCGGTGCCTGCCATACGCCGCGGGGGCGGGCCTTCCAGGAGAAGGCCACAAGTGATGCCGGGCCGAAGGGGCGCTACTTTCTCGCCGGCGAGACGGTGAAGCACTGGCGGGCCCTGAGCCTGCGCGGTTTGCGGACGGTGGAAGATACGGTGCGCTTCCTGAAGACCGGGAAGAACCGCTTTGCCGCCGCTTCGGGCAACATGCCCGAGGTGGTCCTGCACAGCACCCAGCACCTCAAGGATGAGGATCTGCGTGCCATCGCCACCTACCTGAAAGCCCTGCCGCCAGGAGAGAACAAGCTCCCGCTGCCCGCGGTGCCGCGCAAGGCGGTGGCGGGCGCGCTGCCCGAGAAGCTCACAGCAGCCGGGGCGGCCTGGGCTATGTGCAGTTCTGCGTTGGCTGTCACCGCCAGGACGGTAGTGGCGTACCCAAGGTCTTTCCACCCGTGGCCGGCAACCCAACACCCTGCAGCACATCGTCCTGCCCGGCTTTGCCCGGCTCAAGGACGCAGAGCTGGCCGAGATCATGAGTTTCGTGCGGGCCGGCCTTCTTCCCCGGCTACGCACCCTGGGCCGGTCGGGTGATCACCCTCGAGGAGTGCATCAACGGCTGCTTCAAGCGCTCCATGAACGGCAAGCCGCTGCCGCCGGACTCGCCCGACATGAAGGCCATGGCGGCCTACTTCGACTGGATGAAGCGCGAGACCAAGCCGCAAGACAAGGTGCCGGGGGCGCGGCGTGGGCAAGATCGATCGCAACATCCAGCCCTATCCGGTGAACGGCAAGAAGGTCTATGTCCTTGACCAGGGTGGGCTGTCGGACCAGGATGCGGTGGACGTGGCCGAGTCCTTCAGTCACCCGCCGCGCCCGGATTTTTCCGGGAAGCTGAAGGACTGGCCGAAGGACAAAAAACCGGCCGACGCCCGCTACTGAACACCAAGAGATAAACCGGACCGAGGAGTCATCCATGTTTATATCCCCCGCGAGACCCCTGGCCCTGACCCTGTGCCTGTCTGCGTCCCTGGCGGCGCTGTCGGTGCCGGCCAGGGCTGCAGATGGCGAGGCCATCATCCAGAAAGGTGGCGCCAACCCGGCGGCCATGCCGTGCATGAGCTGCCACGGAGCCGACGGCAAGGGCATGGCGGCGGGAGGTTTTCCGCGCCTGGCCGGCCTGCCCGAGGCCTACATCGCCAAGCAACTGGCCGACTTCAAGGCCGGCCGGCGCGAGAACCCGCTGATGCAGCCCATCGCCCAGGCCCTCGACGCTGCGGAGGCGGCGGCCGTGGCCATGGCCTACGCGGCCTTGCCCAAGGTCCAGGTCAAGGCCGGGCCGCTGGAACGGCCCAAGGAAGGCAGCGGAGCCTGGCTGGCCCTGCGGGGGGCCTGGGATCGCAACATTCCCGAATGCACCCTCTGCCACGGCCCCGCCGGGGTGGGGGTGGGTGACGCCTTTCCACCCCTGGCCGGCCAGTCGGCGGAATACATCGAGGCCCAGTTGCGGGCCTGGCGCGCCTCGCCGGCCCGGTTGGCGGGCAAAAAGGGCAAGGCGGTCGCCGCCGTTCCGCCCACGCGCCGGAACGACCCCAATGGCTTGATGCAGCACATCGCGGCGGACCTGAGCGAAGCCGAGATCAAGGCGGTCTCCGCCTATTTCGCCGGCCTCGGAGAAACCACCGAGCCCCTCGATGCCAGCCAGCACCGTTTGCGCTGAGCCGCAGTCCGCGCCCCCCTTGACCGACCCAGGATCCGCCGTCATGACAACCACGCTCCGCCGGCTGACTGCCGCGCTACTGCCCCTGCTGGCCGCCCATGCGATGGCGGCCGACAGCCCCCGCAACGCCCGCCTGGACGACCAGACCCAGCTTCCCAAAGCCCCCGCACGCCCGGCGGGCAAGGCTTATTTCCAGCCCCCGGCCGAGGCCGACATTCCCAACAACGCCTACGGCGATCTGGTGCGCCGGGGGCAGGACTTGTTCATGAACACCAGGGCGCTTGCGCCGGAGTACGTGGGCAACGAGATGAATTGTGTCAATTGCCACATCGACCGGGGCCGCAAGGCCAACTCCGCGCCCCTGTGGGCGGCCTATACGATGTATCCGGCCTTCCGCAAGAAGAACAACAAGGTGAATACCTTTGTCGAGCGCATGCAGGGCTGCTTCCAGTTCAGCATGAACGGCAAGGCGCCTGCCGCGGACAGCGAGGTCCTGGCGGCGCTCACGGCCTACGCTTACTGGATGTCCGGCGGCGTGCCCATCGGCAAGGTTCAGCCGGGCCGGGGTTTTGACGAACCGCCGCCGCCAAGAGGGGGATATGACATCGCCCGTGGCCAGCAGGTGTACGAGAAGCAGTGCGCCCTGTGCCACGGGGATGACGGCGCGGGCAGGAAGGTGGGCGCGACCTCGGTGTTCCCGCCCCTGTGGGGCAAGGATTCCTACAACTGGGGCGCGGGCATGCACCGGATCAACACCGCGGCCGGCTTCATCCAGCACAACATGCCTCTGGGCCGTGGCGAAACCCTGAGCGATCAGGAGGCCTGGGACGTGGCCGCCTATATCAACGCCCACGAGCGTCCCCAGGATCCCCCGCCTGGTCAATGGCGACATCGATGAAACCCGCAAGCGCTACCACGCCGATGATGGTGTGAACCTCTACGGCGTGGTCGTGGGTGGCCAGAAACTGGGGCAGGGCGTGAAGTGACTTGCCGCGGGCGGGCCTGGCGTCAGGCGGTGAGCGCCCCGCCGTTGAGCGGGTAGACCTGGCCGGTCACCCATTCGGCCTCCCGCGAGGCCAGGTAGGCCACACCACGGCCCATGCCGCGACCGGCGCCGGTCACCAGGGCCACGCAGCCGTCGAGCCTGAAGAGGGCTTGGGACAGTGTTCTTCCTTGCAGGGTGGGCGCAGGCTTCAGCGCCCCTCGAAAACAGGTGGGCGCTTGTCGATGAAAGCCTGCATGCCTTCCTTCTGATCGCGGGAGGCAAAGAGCAGGGCGTTGGCCTTGCGCTCCAGGGCCAGGGCAACTTCAAGGGGCGCATCCATGCCGGCCAGGATCACTTCCTTGATCTGCTCGGCCGCCAGCGCCGGCATCGCCGCAATGGTCCGGGCCATCTCCAGGGCGGTGGCCATCACCTCGGCGTCGGGCACGATCTCGCTGACCAGGCCGGCCACCCACGCCTCCTGCGCCGTGATCGGCCGACCGGTGAGGGCCATGCGCATGGCCTTGGCCTTGCCCACCGCCCGCACCAGGCGCTGGGTGCCGCCGATGCCGGGCATGATGCCGATGCGGATCTCCGGCTGGCAAAAGCGCGCGCCTGTGCCGGCAATCAGGATGTCGGCCAGCATCGCCAGCTCGCAGCCGCCGCCATAGGCATAACCGCAAATCGCTGCGATCACCGGTTTGGGGCAGTGCTGGATCGGCGCCCACACCCGCTCGGTGTGGCGCTGGTGGATCTCGATGGGGCCGACCCCGGCCATGCTGCGGATGTCGCCACCCGCCGCAAACACCGTATCGCCACCGGTCAGGATGATGCAGCGCACCGACGGGTCGGCCCCCAGCTCGGCAAACAGCCGCGACAGCACGGCCTGCAGCTCCAGGCTCAGTGCATTGGTGGCCTCAGGGCGATGCAGCCGGACCACGGCAATGCCGTCTTCCGGGCGTTCGAGCAGGGCCGGCGGCGCGGCTTCGGGAGAGGGGGGGAGGGCGGACATCGGCATTCCTCGCAACGGACGCCCGGAACTCGGGCAGGCTGGAATGGATTATTCGGGCCGGGCGGGGGTGGGCTCATCGTCCGTCCGGACGACGAGGGCGGCAACTGCACAGGCCTTGCCGGCCTTTCGTCCCTCGGGGCTGATCTGCTACCGTTCGCCTCCCCGCCGTGGGGCGTATGGCTCAACCCTGATCGTGACTTCCGTATCCTTTCTTTAAGTAGCTTTTAAGCTACATTTAACGCCGCGGTTGAACTGTTCCGCTACCAACGCGATGACGGACGTGAGCCTTTCACGGAGTGGTTGAACGGTCTGCGCGACAAGCTCGCACAAGCGCGTATCCGCATTCGCCTGCGCCAGGTGCAGGCCGGAAATTTCGGCGACAGCGAGCCAGTCGGCGAAGGGGTAATCGAGTTGCGGGTACATGTGGGTGCTGGCTACCGCGTGTATTGCGGACGGCATGGAAAAACCGTGGTGCTTTTGCTGTGTGGCGGCGACAAGAGCAGCCAGGTGGCCGACATCAAGCGGGCAAAGGAGCTGTGGTCTGAATGGAAACGGAGGCAAGAATGAGCAAGATCAAAGGCGCGGTATCTCACCATGAGGCTGAGCTTGCCGAACTGCGGGCCGACCGTGAGTTGGCCGTCGCATATCTTAAAGCTGCCATGGAGTCGCTCGACGACCCCGATGACCGTGCCGCCGGGCTGCTGGCCTTGCGCACAGTGGCCGAAGCCTATGGCGGCCTGGGGGCGGTTGCCGCCGAAGCCGGCATCAGCCGCGAATCTCTTTATCGCGCGCTGTCACCCAAAGGCAACCCAACCTTGAAAACACTGCTGGCCGTCTTGAAAACCGTCGGTCTTCGTCTTTCGGTCGAGCCTGAGAAACACGTGCATGCGTGATCGGCAAGAGTTTGATCTGCTGGTTTCGGGAAAGTCGAATCCCGCCAGGTAAGCCGGGACAGTCCCACAGCTTCCCGGATCCCCATTCCACGCTACGCCAATCGTGCTATCTGCACCCCCGCATCCTCCAGGTGTTGCACCAATGCCAGCTTGCACGGGGCGAAGCGCTCGCTGAAGCCGGGGGTCTCCATGACGCTTGCCACGAAGCTGCGTGCCAGTGCCAGCGCGGATCGCCAGACGGCGGGGGCAATGCCGGCGCGGATGTTCGGCGCGGGAATGGCGTCGGGCAGACCTCCGCCGCTTCTGGGAGCGAAGTCCATGGGCGTCATGTGCGATCGGGTAAGGGCGCCCCGGGTCCGGCTGCGGCATGGGCAGTCGCGATTTCCGGCCACGGGCGGCCACCCATGTCGGCAAACTCGGCGTCGAGGGCGGCCAGTGAGACCAGCCCCCGGCGATCCAGCCCGCCCACGCGATCAAAGCGTTCCACCTCAAGGAAGGTTTGCCCGTAAAGGCGGATGAGTGCCGTTCGCGCTGCGGCAATGCCTGCCTGTCCGAGCGTTTCCAGGGCGAGGTGTTCGGCCTGGAGCAGGTTTCTCCAGCGCTCGCTGACCGGGCCATCCACGGGTTCGGTGAACTTGACGAGTACATGCCGGAGCCCGGAGGACGTCATTGCGCAAGCGGTGAACTTGGGCTGTTCGCCCCCCGCGGACGACCCCGGCAAGTCACCACTGGCTGCATCCCGTGCGAGCCGGACATAGGCCTCGGCTTTCTGCTCGGCGCCTATCGGATCAGGCGCACCGGCCAGGCCCAGGAAATGGGTTCGCGCCTTGTCTCCCAGCAGCAGATTGCCGACGACATCGTGCCCCTGCGCGAGCAGGGCCTTCAGCGCATGCGTATCCGACCAGTCGATGAGGCGTTCGGGAAGGTCCAGATCCCGCCCGTGCCGAGCCGCATAGGCTCTGCCCAGGTAGCCCTGGGGACGCATGTCGAGCATCCACCAGGGCAAGCCGTCGCTGTACAGGGTGGCCCCGCTTGCTTCATGCATGACGAAGCCATCCGGGTGGACCGGGACGAGCGTCCCGAGATGATGGATTCGTGCCTCCGGATCCACCCGGTAGATTTCCAGCTCTGCCAGCCCCCGGGCCCCATCCCGTAGTGCGTACTGAATGGATCGTGCCGCGCCGATACGGACCACCTCTTTTCCCAGCTCACGCATTGAACGGGACAGCGTTGGCTGACTGAAGCCCAGTATTTCAATAAGTTGGCGCGCACCAAGGGGGCCTTGCGCAAGGCGTAGGCGGATCGGCTCTGCGTGTCGGGACATGCGGGAGTTCCTGGGTGAATGGATTTTTCAGCGTCGCCGTGCCGGCGATGGGGGCCTACTGGGGCATGGGGCAGGATCGGGTCCAGTGGGTCATCACCGGCTACATGGCAGCCATGACTCTCGCCATGCTGCCAACCCCCTGGCTGCTGGAGCGCTTCGGCTTCCGGCGGGTGTTTCTGGGAACCGTGCTGTTCCTGGGCCTGACCAGCCTGGCCGGCGCCCTGGTCAGCGATTTTGCGGGCACCGTGGCGATCCGCCTGCTGCAGGGGGCGGCGGCCGGGGTTCAGCAACCCCTGTCGATGGTGGTGGTGATGCGCCTCTTTCCGCCGGGCCGGCAGGGCCGGGCGACGGGCATGCTCAGTTTCGGCATCGTGCTGGCCCCCGCGGTGGCGCCGGCCCTGGCCGGGGTGTTGCTGGAGCACTTCGGGTGGCAATCCATCTTCCTGCTCAGTGTTCCGTTTTGCCTGCTCGCCGGCCTGCTGGCCGTCCACCTGCTGCCCCGCGCGGAGGACATCCAGCGGCGCCCCTTCGACTGGTACGGGGTGGCCCTGCTCAGCGTCATCACCCTGGCGCTGATCGAATGGGTGTCCACCCTGCGGGAAGCCGGCCCCCTGGCCACCTGGAGTCTGACCCTGGCGGGCGTCGCGCTGCTGTCGGCGGGCCTCTTCGTCGTGCATGCCCGGCGGTCGGCGGCGCCGATCTTCTCCCTCGAGTTGTTTCGCGAGCGCTCTTTCGCGATGGGCATCCTGGTGTCCTTCGCCTACGGCGTCGGCGTGTACGCCTCCAGCTACCTGATTCCGGTTTTCCTGCAGAACGCCCTGGGTTACGGGGCAAGCCCCGCCGGCCTGGCCCTGATGCCTTCCGGCTTCGTGCTGGCAGCGGCCATCCCCCTGGCCGGACTGCTGGCGGATCGCCATTCGCCGCGCTGGATCACGGTGGCCGGCCTGCTGGTCTTCGGCCTGTCCTTCCTGTATTTCGGCCTGCGCGGAAGTGCCGTGAGCTACGCCGAAATTCTGTGGGACACGATGATCGGCCGCATCGGCCTGGGCCTGATCATCCCGGCCCTGACCCTCGCCACCCTGCGCCACCTCCAGCCCCGCCTGATGGGCGAGGCCTCGATGGTCAACAACTACATCCGCCAGCTCGGCGGCGTGCTGGGCATCGCCATCGTCGCGGTGTTCGTTGAGTGGCGCATCGCGGTGTATGGTGCGACGCCCCGGGGCATCGACGCGGCCTACTCGGAAGCCTTCCTGCTCCTCACCGTAAGCTTTCTGCTGGCCACCGTGGCGGCGCTGAGGATGAAGCCGCGGGGGTGAAGGTGGAAGGGCAGGGCGCGCTGCCCGTATTGGAGAATGCCGGAACGGCCGCGGACAGGCCGTTTATCCGGCCTGCGAGGGGTGGATTCGGGGGCAGCCGGAACGCTCAGGTCGCCGATTCTTTTTTCTTCAGGCGGTAGTTGAGCTGGGGGCGGGTGATGCGCAGCAGACGGGCGGCACCCGACAGGTTGCCGCCGGATTCCTTGACCGCGTGCTGGAGCAGCGCTTCTTCGAGGTCGTCGAGGCCGATGCCCGCTTCAACGATGCGTGCGCACAGATTGTCGATGGCGCAGTCGGCATCGGCGAGATTGCCCGAGTCGTCGACGATATGTTGTGCCGAGCCGAAATCCTGGGGCTCGGCAAAAAGATGCTCGATTTCGATCCACTCGTTTTGCGGTGTGAGGATCATGCCGCGCTCGATGATGTTTTCCAGTTCGCGGATGTTGCCCGGCCAGGGGTAGCAGCGGAGTGCGCGCAGCGCCTTGTCGGTGATGCCGGCGATGCGCTTGTCGTGCAGGGCGCTGAAGCGCAGCAGCATGGTTTCGACCATCGGCTGGATGTCGGCGATGCGATCGCGCAGCGGCGGAATGCGTACCGGGTAAACATTGAGCCGGTAGTACAGGTCGCTGCGGAAACGCCCGGCCTTGACGGCGGCGTGCAGGTCGACGTTGGTGGCGGCCACCAGGCGCACATTGATCTTGCGCACGCGCTCGTCGCCGAGACGTTCGATCTCGCCCTCCTGGAGCACGCGCAGGAGCTTGGCCTGGGCGGCGAGGGGCAGTTCGCCGACTTCGTCGAGGAACAGGGTGCCGCCTTCGGCCCGTTCGAACTTGCCGGCGCGGGATGCATGGGCGCCGGTGAAGGCGCCTTTCTCGACGCCGAAGAGTTCGGATTCGATCAGGTCGTGGGGCAGGGCTGCGCAGTTGACGGGCACGAAGGGGCCGGCGGCGCGGCGGCTCATGTCGTGCAGGGCACGGGCGAAGCGCTCCTTGCCGACGCCGGTCTCGCCGAGCAGCAGGACGGTAACCTGAGTGACTGCGGCCTTGTCGATCAGATCGTAGGCGTGACGAAAGCCGGCGGACGAGCCGATCAGGTTGGGGGGCTGCTGGGTGCGTTCAAGCGTTGCGCGCAGGGCATCTACCTGGCCACGGAGTTCGAGCATCTGGTTGAGTATGGAGTCCGCTTCGTAATAGGGAGTGTGCTGGGCCGCGTCGGGCCACTCGTCTACCGGCTTGCCGACGATGCGGCACTGGTTGTTGCCGGTTGCGGCGCAGGCGACTTCCTTGAACAGGATGAAACGCCCCATGAAGGCCGAGGTGTAGCCGGAGGCGTAGCCGATCTGCATCCAGCAGACCGGGTGCTCGGAGTGGCCGAATTCGCGTACGTGGACTTCGGCTTCGTAGGAGTTGTCCCAGAGGAATTCGCCGTAGAAGGTGCCGGCCTTGACGTCCATGTCGAGGGTGACCGGCGTGACCAGCACGCTGCCTTCGAGCATGTGCAGCTGGGGGCCGGCCGAGAACATGTCCGTGGTGCACTTGCCGTTGCGCACTTTCTTGGCAAGCTCGGCATCACGGGCGCCGGAGGCGTAGCCCATGCGGGTGAGGATGCGGCGGGCCTGGTCGATGCCCAGCGATTCGATGAGTTCCTTGCGTAAGGCCGAGAGTGCAGCGGCATGCATCAGAATCATGCGGCTCTCGTCGAGCCAGATCAGGCCTTTTTCTGCACAAAACCGTACGAGGCTGCGCAGGTCGCTGTCCTGCGGGTACTGGATGGTGCTCACGGTTTCTCCTCCGTTGATCTCTCGCTGCATCTCTTAGTAGTGATTTCTGGCTCTTTGATCCAGTGCAGCGGGAGAGGCTCCTTATAACATTGCAGGGTGTGGCGGGGTGTTCGAACTAAAAACGAGATCGACTTGCATTATCCGTTCATTAACGATAATAATACGAAATCTCGAGAAAAATAGCTAGCGCTGCTTTCAGCGACACCGTGAAGAGTGACCGCGTGGCATCCAGGAGGGGTAATGGCCGAGAAGCATTTGATTCACATCGAGAACAGCGGTGAGGACTACCTCTGTGCGCCAGACCAGAACCTGCTTCACTGACCGGCACAATAGAACCACCTGGTTAATTGTAGGTTGAGAACGTCTTCGTCAAGGTTGGTGTCGGTTGTGGCTTGTCGGCCTGTCGCGGCCCGGTGACGCCCGTGGGTGAAGTGCCTAGGTGCGTAGGGGTGGCTGTGTGGATGATTTCGTTAGTGGTGGCCGCGCCGCGGGGGCAAAGACCGTCCCCGGGCCCGGGCAACCTGCCGGCCCGGTGGTGTCGAGGCTCGAACTAGCCTCCGGTGTGAGGCGCGCAGGGTGATTCTTCGGCGGCCTCCCTATCAGGAACTCGGGTAGAGTGGCGTGACCTGTGGCCTCGAGCAATCGAATGCAGGCGCGCTGGTGGGGCGTTGGCGGAGCCGGGTGGTCCGGCTGCGGTCGCGGGGGAAGGGCCGGGGATGGTGGGGTGGGAGGTCCCTGGATGCCGCGTGCGACAGGAGAGGCCGGCGGGGCCGCTCCCGGGCGGGTGGGGAGGAAATGTGGGGCAAGGCCGGAAGTCTGGGTCCCCCCGCCGGGGCCCGGCCACTGCAGCACCCATCCGCACTGGCGTGGGATGGCGATGCTTCATATTCCTGATGCCTTTTTCGCGGCCCCCCCCCCCGCTGGTGTCAGCGCCCCCGCGCCCCACAGGGCAGGTGGCCCCTTCGCGGCATGGAGGTTCTTGGGCGTCGCGGCATTCCGGTGGGCTGCCGGGGCGGCGGCTGCGGGGTGTGCAAGGTACACATCACGGCGGGAGAGTACGAAGCCCGCAAGATGAGCAAGTCCTGCGTGTCGGACGAAGAGCTGGCCCAGGGCATCGTGCTGGCCTGTCGTGCCTTTCCCCGCGGTGAGGTGTCGCTGACTGTCGTCGGCAAGATGGTCAAGACGGTGTGCGCAGGCGCGCCGTGCGGGTCGGACTGAGGCAGGCACCGACCGGATCCGTATTCGTTTTTTGTTTTTCGTTGTTCGTTCCGCAACCGGGAGCACCACACCGGCAGATCCCTCCCTCCTGCCGGGCTCCCTGGTTTTTTGGCCGTCACGCAATGTGACGGCCATTTTTTTTTGCCATTCCGGCGTGAGTCCTGACCCTAAGCCGACAGCGGCCAGCAACGAGGTTTTCCGCGTGTCCAGGCAAGGACAATCAAGCGTTTTTCGTCCGCTCGCGAGGGGCTTCACCAGATCATTAAGCTGCATTGCAGCATTTCATCAATTGATCGACCCATAAACTGGGTTTTTGGCTTCATTAATTTAATGATGAGAATTTCCTGTTTTAAATCAAGTGACTGAACTTCCTGGCATGAGACTTGATATAGACATCGTGGTGTTCGATACCAGACCGAGGAAACGATGATCGATCCGACGAACCCGTCAGTTGACATGAATCGCAAGTACGTCCGTATCGTGGAGAAGCGGCCCGACGGCATGGTGGAGTTCGAGTTTTCCATCTCCGACCCTTCGATTTACGTCGAGATGTTGCTGCCCGAAGCGGCCTACGAGGATTTCTGCCGGACCAACCGGGTGATCCTCATAGAAGGCACGCGGCCGGAAACGGAAGAGGGCAGCGACTGGAACTGGAACCTGCACGAGGCAACGCATCAGCGTTTCCGCTAGATAAGCCGGAAAGCATCCCGGAACCTTAAAACAGAGGAGGAGAAATACATGCATATCGACCTGCAAACGGTTTCCATCAAGCCGCTGCGACACACCTTCGACAACATCGCCCGCCGCATCGGCGCCGACAAGCCGGCTACCCGCTACCAGGAAGGCACCCTGGACATGCAGCAGACGGCCAACTTCCACTACCGCCCGACCTGGGATCCGGATCACGATATTTACGATGCGTCCCGCAGCGCCATCAAGATGGCCGACTGGTACGCCTTCAAGGATCCGCGCCAGTTCTACTACGGTGCCTACACCCTGGCCCGTGCCAAGCAGCAGGACACCGCCGAAGCCAATTTCGACTTCGTCGAAAGCCGCGGCATGGCAGCCAACCTGCCGGAATCCGTGCGCGACACCGTGCTCAAGCTGCTGATCCCCCTGCGCCACGTGGCCTGGGGCTCCAACATGAACAACGCCGCGATCTGTGCTTACGGTTACGGCACGGGTTTCTCCCAGCCGCACATCTTCCACTCGATGGACCAGCTGGGCATCGCCCAGTACATCACCCGCGTCGGCCTGCTGCTGGGCAGCGTCGAGGTGCTGGACGATGCCAAGAAGTCCTGGGTCGAGGATGACACCTGGCAGGGCCTGCGCCGCCTCGTCGAAGACAGCATGGTCGTTCAGGATCCGTTCGAACTGTTCGTCGTGCAGAACGTGGTGCTCGACGGTCTGCTGTATCCGCTGGTGTACGAAACCATCATCGACGACGTGCTGTCGGCCCAGGGGGGTACCTCGGTGGCGATGCTGACCCAGTTCATGACCGACTGGTTTGCCGAAACCAAGAAGTGGGCTGACGCGACGGTCAAGATCGCCGCTGCGGAATCCGCCGAAAACAAGGAGATCCTGGCCAAGTGGATCGGCGAATGGCGCGACCGCGCTGCCGCCGCGCTGCTGCCGGTTGCCCGCATTGCCCTCGGCGATCGCACCGACGAGCTGATGGGCGAGGTCGTCCAGCAATTCAATGCACGCATGACCAAGGCCGGTGTGGCCGTTTAAGGAAAACCTGATGTCGAATGTATTTATTGCGCTGCAAACCAACGAAGACACCCGCCAGATCATCGAGGCCATCGTTCAGGACAATCCCCACGCCGTTGTGAACGAACAGCCGGCCATGGTGAAGATCGACGCCGAAGGCAAGCTGGTCGTGCGCCGCGAAACCATCGAGGAGCTGATCGGCCGCTCCTACGACCTGCAGGAACTCCAGGTAAACCTGATCACCATGTCGGGCAACCTCGATCAGACCGACGACGAAATGATCCTTTACTGGAACGCTTGAGCCCCAAGGAGACATAAAAATGGATATGCAAGTAGCCAAGAAAAAGCTCGGCCTCAAAGAGCGCTATGCGGTCATGACGCGCGGCCTGGACTGGACGCCGTCGTACCAGAAGATGGAAGACATCTACCCGTACATGGCCTACGAAGGCATCAAGATTCACGACTGGGACAAGTGGGAAGATCCGTTCCGCCTGACCATGGATGCCTACTGGAAGTACCAGTCCGAGAAAGAGCGCAAGCTGTACTCGGTGCTGGACGCCTACATCCAGAGCAACGGCCACCTGAACGTTACCGACGCCCGCTACCTCAACACCGTGAAGCTGTTCGTCAGCGGCATCAGCCCGCTCGAATACGTGGCACACCGTGGCTTTGCCCACGCTGGCCGCCAGTTCCCCGGCCCCGGCCCGCGCGTCGCCTGTCTGATGCAGTCGCTCGACGAGATCCGTCACGCCCAGACCCAGATCCACGCCGTCTCGAACTACAACAAGTACTACAACGGCATGCATGACTTCCACCATGCGCATGACCGCGTGTGGTTCCTGTCTGTGCCGAAGAGCTTCTTCGACGACGCCATCACCGCCGGCCCCTTCGAGTTCATGGTGGCCATCGGCTTCAGCTTCGAGTACGTGCTGACCAACCTGCTGTTCGTGCCCTTCGTTTCCGGCGCGGCCTACAACGGCGACATGGGCACCATGACCTTCGGCTTCTCGGCCCAGTCCGATGAAGCCCGTCACATGACCCTGGGCCTCGAAGTCATCAAGTTCATCCTGCAGCAGGATCCGGCCAACGTGCCCATCGTGCAACGCTGGATCGACAAGTGGACCTGGCGCGGCTACCGCGTGCTGACCCTCGTCGCGATGATGATGGACTACATGCTGCCCAAGCGCACCATGAGCTGGAAGGAAGCCTGGGAGGTTTATTTCGAGCAGAACGGTGGCGCCCTGTTCAAAGATCTGGCCCGCTACGGCATCACCATTCCCAAGTGCACCGAGCACATCGCCCTCGAAAAGGACCACCTGTCGCACCAGGCTTGGGGCACCTTCTATAACTACGCCGCCGCCACCAACTTCCACACCTGGATGCCGGACGCCGACGAAATGGAATGGCTGTCTGCCAAGTACCCGGAAAGCTACGACAAGTATTACCGTCCGCGCATGGAGTTCTGGCGTGAAGAGGCTGCTAAGGGCAACCGCTTCTACAACAAGACGCTGCCGATGCTGTGCCAGACCTGCCAGATCCCGCTGGTGTTCACCGAGCCGGGCGATCCGACCAAGATCTGCTACCGCGAAGTGGACTACAAGGAAGACAAGTACCACTTCTGTTCCGACCACTGCAAAAAGATCTTCGAAGACGAACCCGAGAAGTACGTCCAGGCCTGGATGCCGGTTCACCAGATCTACCAGGGCAACTGCTTCCCCGAAGGCACCGACCCGACGGTTGAGGGCTTCGATCCGCTGGCCGCGGTGATGAAGTACTACCACCTCGAATTCGGTCGTGACAACCTCGATTTCGAGGGCTCGGAAGACCAGAAGAACTTCGCCGAATGGCGTGGCCAGGCGACCAAGAACGCCTGATGCCGCGTACCGCGGGTGCCTGGCACCCGCGGCTTTGAAGAATCAGCAAGGAGACAAGACATGGCTGTAGCTGCCGTCAAGGAATACAACTTTCCCCCCGCCGACACTGTCGACAAGTTTCACGGCGCCCAACTGCTCTACATCGGCTGGGAAGACCACCTGATGTTCTGCGCACCGTTCGCCTTCCCGTTCCCGCCGACGATGCGCTTTGGCGACATCCTCGTCGGCGTGCTGCCGGGCGTATATGGCTACCACCCGGATTTCGCCCAGATCGACTGGGCCAAGGCCGAGTGGTTCAAGTCGGGCAAGCCCTGGCAGCCGGATGTCGAGAAGTCGCTGGCCGAAAACGGACTCAAGCACAAGGACGTGATCCGCTTCCGTACGCCGGGCCTGACCGGCATCAAGGGATCCTGCAGCTAAGAAGTATCAAAGCGTTATAAGAACAAGGCGACCTGTGGGAGCAGGTCGCTGCTTTTCCGCCCGACCGAGAACGGACAAGAACCATGAGTTACGAACTGACCATTGAACCGATCGGCCAGACGATCGAAGTCGAGGACGACCAGACGATTCTCGACGCCGCACTGCGCGCCGGCATCTGGCTGCCCCACGCCTGCTGCCACGGCCTGTGCGCCACCTGCAAGGTGATTGTCACCGATGGCGAAGTCGACCACGGCGACGCCTCCAGCTTTGCACTGATGGACTTCGAACGTGACGAGGGCAAGACGCTCGCCTGCTGCGCCCGCCTGCAAAGTGATGTGACCATCGAAGCCGAAATCGACGAAGAGCCGGATGCCGAATCGATCCCGGTGCGCGATTTCCCCGGCACCGTTTCGCGAATCGTTACGCTGACCCCGACCATCAAGGCCATCTTCGTTGAACTCGACGAGGCGATCCACTTCCAGGCCGGCCAGTACGTCAACGTACACATTCCCAGCCTCGGCATCAGCCGCGCCTTTTCGCTGGCCAACGTGCCCTCCACGGGGCGCGAGATCGAGCTCAACATCCGGATCGTTCCCGGCGGCACCGGCACGACCTATCTGCACGAACAGCTCAAGGCGGGCGACCGCATCACGATTTCCGGCCCGTATGGCCGCTTCTTCGTGCGCAAGTCTGCCGCTACGGGATCGATTTTCATGGCGGGCGGCTCCGGCCTGTCCAGCCCGCGCTCGATGATCCTCGATCTGCTGGAAGAGGGCAGCACCCTGCCGATAACGCTGGTCTATGGCCAGCGGACGCGGGACGAGCTGTACTACCACGACGAGTTTGTCGCGCTGGCTGAGAAGCACCCCAATTTCACCTACGTTCCGGCGCTGTCGAATGAACCGGACAGTTCCGACTGGGATGGCTTCCGTGGCTATGTGCATGATGCCGCCAAGGCCCATTTCGACAACGACTTCCGCGATCACAAGGCCTACCTCTGTGGCCCGCCGGTGATGATCGACGCGTGCATCACGACCCTCATGCAGGGCCGCCTGTTCGAGAACGACATCTACACCGAAAAATTCTTCTCGGCCGCCGATGCGCAGCAGGTCCGCAGCCCCCTCTTCAAGCGAGTTTGAGTTTTATCAAAGAATATCGAGAAAGCAGAAAATTATCGCGAAACTATCGGTATTCTCCCTGACGCTGTAGTTGGTATTTTTTTGTGTGCTAACCCATCCCGATCCGGACTTTACAAAAACCTGGCGGGGATTTTCTGGAGGAGAAATTTATGGCAATGACTGGTGTTCTGCGTCCCGGCCACATCGCACTGCGCGTCCTGGATCTCGAAGAAGGCATCAACTTTTACAAAAACACCCTCGGCCTGGTCGAGACCGGCCGCGATAATCAGGGCCGTGTTTACTTCAAGGCCTGGGACGAGCGTGACCACAACAGCGTGCTGATCCGCGAAGCGGAACAAGCGGGTGTTGATTTCTTCGCTTTCAAGGTTGCCGACAAGGCAACCCTGGAAAAGCTGGATGGCGACCTGAAGGCCTACGGCCTCACCACCGAGCGCATCCCCGCCGGTGAAATGCTTGAAACCGGCGAGCGCGTGCGCTTCCAGATTCCGTCCGGCCACCTGATCGAGCTTTACGCCGACAAGACCGACATCGGCAACGGCCAGCCCTACGTCAACCCGGATCCGTGGATTCCGGCCGCCGAGCACGGCATCGCGCCGAGCCGCATGGACCACTGCCTGCTGTACGGTCCGGACATCGAGAAGGTTCAGGAAATCTTCGAGAAGGTGCTGGGCTTCTTCCTCGTCGAGCACGTGGTCATGGAAGACGGCAAGACCGACCTCGCGATCTGGCTGTCCTGTTCCACCAAGGCCCACGACATCGCCCTGGTACGTCACCCCGAGCCGAACAAGCTGCACCACGTGGCCTTCAAGCTGGACAGCTGGGAAAAGGTGCTGCGCGCAGCCGACCTCATGTCGATGAATCGCATCTCCATCGACATCGGCCCCACGCGTCACGGCATCACCCGCGGCACGACGATTTACGCCTTCGACCCGTCGGGCAACCGCTTTGAAACCTTCTGCGGCGGTTACGATACCTACCCCGACTACAAGGCCATCAAGTGGACCTGGGACGAAGTCGGCCCGGGCATCTTCTACCACGACCGCAAGCTCAACGAGCGCTTCCTGACGGTCGTTT
>JADKKC010000051.1 GCA_016720685.1 Zoogloea sp. | reverse complement strand
CTCGAAGAAGCCGGCAAGTTTGCCGGCGGGGTGCTGGCGCCCCTCAACTGGACGGGCGACCAGGAAGGTGCCCGCTGGGACAACGGCGTCGTGCACACCGCCACCGGCTGGAAGGAAGCCTACAAGCAGTTCGCCGAAGCCGGCTGGACCGCGCTCGCCGGTGACCCCGAGTTTGGCGGCCAGGGCCTGCCGAAGCTGGTTTCCACCGCCGTGATGGAAATGTGGAAGTCGGCCAACATGGCCTTCTCCCTGTGTCCGATGCTGACCACCGGCGCCATCGAATCCATCAAGCTGCGCGGCAGCGACGAGCAGAAGGCCGCCTTCCTGCCCAAGATGGTGAGCGGCGAATGGACCGGCACCATGAACCTGACCGAGCCGCAGGCCGGCTCCGACCTCGCCGCCGTGCGCACCCGCGCCGTGCCCGAGGGTGATGGCACCTACAAGATCTTCGGCCAGAAGATCTTCATCACCTACGGCGAGCACGACATGACCGACAACATCATCCACCTGGTGCTGGCCCGCCTGCCGGATGCGCCCGAAGGTGTGAAGGGCATTTCGCTGTTCGTGGTGCCGAAGTTCCTGCTCAACGCCGACGGCACGCCGGGCGAGCGCAACGACGTGCATTGCGTGTCGATCGAACACAAGCTCGGCATCCATGCCAGCCCGACGGCCGTGCTGGCCTTCGGCGACAAGGGGGGCGCGATCGGCACCCTGATCGGCGAAGCCAACCGTGGCCTGGAGTACATGTTCATCATGATGAACGAGGCCCGTTTTGCGGTGGGCATGGAAGGCCTGGCGCTTTCCGAGCGTGCCTATCAGCTTGCACTGGCCTACGCCAAGGACCGCGTCCAGGGCACCGAGGCCGGTGTTCGCGGCGGGCCGAAGGTGAGCATCCTGCATCACTCCGACGTGCGTCGCCTGCTGATGAACATGAAGTCCACCACCGAAGCCATGCGTGCGCTGGCGTATGTGGTCGGCTCCGCCACCGACATGGCTCACCACCACCCGGATGAAGCGGTGCGCACCCGCAACCAGGCTTTCGTCGATCTGATGATTCCGGTGGTCAAGGGCTGGTGCACCGAGAACTCCATCGCCGTGAGCTCCGATGGCGTGCAGGTGCACGGCGGCATGGGCTTCATCGAGGAAACCGGCGCGGCCCAGCATTACCGCGATTCGCGCATCACCTCGATCTACGAAGGCACGACGGCGATCCAGGCCAACGACCTGATCGGCCGCAAGATTGCCCGTGAAAGCGGCCTTACCGTGCTGGCGCTGGTTGGCGAGATGCGCAAGGTCGAAGCCCAGCTGGCCGAGGCCGCAGGCGACGAGTTTGCGGCGATCCGCAAGTCGCTGTCCGCCGGCATCGCCGCGGTGGAAGAGGCTGTTGCCTACATCGTTGCCACCTACGGCAAGGACATCAAGGCCGCTTCGGTGGGTTCGGTGCCTTTCCTCAAGCTGCTCGGCATTGTTGCGGGTGGCTGGCAGATGGGCCGTGCGGCACTGGTTTCGGCCCGCCGTCTGGCCGAGGGCAGTGGCGACGCGTCCTTCTACAAGGCCAAGATCACCACGGCGCGTTTCTACGCCGACCATGTGTTGTCGCAGGCGCCGGGCATTGCCTACTCGGTGGTCAATGGTGCGGCCGGTGCGCTCGATCTGACGGAAGACCAGTTCTGAGCGCTCGTTTCTGAAGACGTTTGCAGCACGGGAAAGGGGCCGCAAGGCCCCTTTCTTCGTTAACGCCGCCCGCTCAGTGCAGCTCCGGGAAACGCTGCAGCCACAGCCAGGCAACGACGATCTGGGCGAGGATGGCCAGCGTGCAGGTTCCGGTGACATAACAGCAGGCGGCCGGCAGCACGTGCTCAAACCATTCTTCGAACAGCATGCCGAGCGCAAAGAAAAGCAGGCTCAGCGTGACCCACTTGAGCATGAAGCCGGGCAGGTGGCTGCCCATTTTTCGGTTGTAGCGGTAGTTTTGCCGGCGTTCGAGAAGGCTGCCGCGGGTCACGTCGCGGAAGTAGCGAAAGGGCCACAGGAAGCGGTACAGGAGATGCCAGACGGCCTCCTGGCTGGGCGGGGAAATCCTGTTCATGATGCGCTCCTTCCGTGGCGGCCGGATCGGTTAAGTCTGCACCGAGTCCGGGAAGGAGGGAAGGGGGCGCCGCCGGGAGAGCAACGCGGGCATGGCGCCGGCTGCAGAATGTTTCATACTTTCTCCGTGAGACTCGTTCGATTTCAATCCACCGCAAGAGGCCGACCATGAATGCCAGAATCCTGATCCTGCTGACGGCCACCCTGGCTGGCGGCGCTGCCTGGGCCGGCGATCCTGCCGTCGGTGAAAAATTGGCCACCGCGAAAAACTGTGCGGCCTGCCACCAGCGCCTGGTGGGTGGCGATGGTTCAAAGCTCTACACGCGTGCGGATCGAAAGCTTAAAACACTGGCTCAGCTCGCGTCCCAGGTGCATTTTTGCAGCACGCAATTCAAGACCGGCTGGCTCCCCGAGGACGAGGAGCATGTCGTGGCCTGGCTGAATCATCGCTATTACCAGTTCAAGTGACTGGCTCGGGGGCGCGCCCTGAAGCGCTCTCTTTTTGCAGCGATCTGATAAAGGAGGAGACGGGAATGAAACTGCTTCGATGGGCGGCCGCGCTCGGCCTTGCCGGTACGCTGGGCACGGTGTGGGCCGCGGGCCCGCCGGACCTGAACCTCGCGCGCAACCTGGCCGCCACCTGCGCCAACTGTCATGGCACCGACGGTCGCAGTGTTGCGGGCTCGGGCAGCGCAGGCCTTGCCGGCACCGACAAGGACACGCTCATGCAGAAGCTGCGCGACTTCCGCTCCGGCGCCAGGCCCGCGACGATCATGCACCAGATCTCCAGGGGTTACACCGAAGCCCAACTCGAACTGATTGCGGCGTACTTTGCCGCCCGCAAGTGAGCGGGGGCGCGACCATGCAGAATCGACGCGATTTCCTGAAAACAGCCGCCCGTGCCGGCGCCGGGGTGGCATTGCCGGGCTGCGCGATGGGCTCGCGCCCGCGCGGGCACGTGGTGGTGGTGGGCGGCGGCTACGGCGGCGCCACGGCGGCCAAATATCTGCGCATGTGGAGCCAGAAGGGGGTCGATGTCACCCTCGTCGAGCGCAATCCGCAGTTCATCTCCTGCCCGATTTCCAACCTTGTGATCGGCGGCGACAAACAGATGGCCGACATCACCATGAGCTACGCGGGCCTTCGTGATACATGGGGTGTGAAGGTGGTGCAGGACAGCGTGATCGCCGTGGATGCGGCGGCCCGCAAGCTCCGGCTGGCCAGCGGCGGCGAACTCGGCTACGACCGGCTGGTGCTCTCGCCAGGCGTGGATTTCATGTTCGAGCAGCTTCCCGGCCTCGAGAGCGAAGCGTCCCGCAGCAGGGTGCTCCACGCCTGGAAAGCCGGCGCCCAGACGGTGGCCCTGAGAAAGCAGCTCGAAGACATGCCGGACGGCGGCGTCTATGCGCTGACGATTCCCAGGGCGCCTTACCGCTGCCCGCCGGGGCCCTACGAGCGCGCCTGCCTGGTGGCCAGCTACCTCAAGAAGAGCAAGCCGAAATCCAAGGTGCTGGTGCTCGACGCCAACGAGGAAATCACCTCCAAGAAGGCCTTGTTCACCACGGCTTTTGAAAAGTATGCAGGCATTCTCGAATACCGCCCGAACAGCGAACTGCGCGAAGTGGATGCCGCCAGCCGCACGGCGATTCTCGAATTCGACAAGGTGAAAGCCGACGTGCTCAACGTTGTGCCGCCCCAGCGCGCCGGCGACATCGCGGCAAGCTCGGGCCTGAAGCTCGTCAACAAGCGCTGGGTGGATATCGACTGGCTGAGCTTCGAGTCGGTGAATACGCCGGGTGTGCACGTCATTGGCGACGCCATCTTCCCGGCGCCGACGATGCCCAAATCGGGCCACATCGCCAACCAGCACGCCAAGATTGCGGCGGCAGCCATCCTCAACCTGCTGGCGGGCGAAGCGCCGAACCCGGAGCCGGTGCTGATGAACACCTGCTACAGCTTCGTGGATTCGCAAAACGTCATCCACGTCAGCTCAATACACCAGTACGACGCGGCGAAGAAAGTGGTTTTGCCGGTGCCGGGCTCGGGAGGTGTTTCCGCCGCAGCCAACGAGCTGGAAGCCAAGTACGCGATGGCCTGGGCGAAGAACATCTGGGCCGACATGCTGGTTTGAGTTTGCGCGCCTCCGGCCTGGATTACTCCAGCGTGGAGAGGTAGCTGGACACGGCCTTCACCTCGAGTTCGGTCAGCTTCGCGGCGATGGAGTGCATCACCGCATTGTCGTTGTTGCGCTCGCGGGTGTTGAACTGCTTGAGCTGGTTCTCGAGGTAGAGCGGCTGCTGGCCGGCAAGGCGGGGCAATTGTGGCGTGCCGTGGCCCTTGGTGCCGTGGCACGAGACGCAGGCCGCCACGCCGGAAAACGGGTTGCCCTTGACGAAGATGTAGCGCCCGACACCGGCCAGATCCGCGTCGCCCGCTTCGCTGCGGGTTGCCGGCTTTTTCTGGAAGAAGGCGCCAAGGGATTTCATCTCTTCCGGTGTCAGCTCGTCGACCATGCCGGCCATCGTTTCGCTCTTGCGCCTGCCGCTCTTGAAGTCGCCAAGCTGCCTGGCGATGTAGTCGGCATTCTGGCCGGCCAGACGCGGGTAGAGCGCCGATGCCGCTTCGCCTTCCATGCCGTGGCACAGAAAGCAGCGCCCCCCGACGATCTCCTCGGCTCGCTGCAGGTCGGCCGCCTGGGCTGCAAGGGGCAAGCCCAACGCGAAGGCCAGGCTGGCGGCGAAGAATCCCTCTTTCATGTGTCTCTCCTCGTTGTTTCGATCCGCAACGGGAAATTACCAGAATCTTCCAGTGCGCTTGAATGGCCGGTGTTGTTGCGACGCAAGCCAACAAAAAAGGAACCCTCGGGTTCCAACCCTCGGGTTCCTTTTGCGCCTTGTTATTGATGTGCCGCTTTAAATGAATAAAGGCGCCTGGAGGCGCCTGTATTCTTGTGCTGCTTGACTCGTATCGTTAGTCAAATTACTGAAAACGCTACGTTATATCTGGTGGGCGGTACTGGGATCGAACCAGTGGCTTCCACCGTGTGAAGGTGGCACTCTACCGCTGAGTTAACCGCCCGGTAGGTGAGAGCGCGCATTATAGGCAGGCGATCAGGGGTCGTCAACCTGTTCCTGTTTTTATGTTGTCGGGTGAATCCAGGCGTTGAAGCAGTGGCGGGCCGACGGGGCGAGTTCGTCGGCGAGCAGGCCGCTGTCGATGCCGTGGGCGGCACAGATGTGGTCGCCGGCGAGGCCGTGGAGGTGTACGCCGGCCAGGAGAGCGTCCCGGGCGCTCCAGCCGCGGGCGAGGAGGGCGGTGATCAGGCCGGTGAGCACGTCGCCCATGCCGGCGGTGGCCATTGCGGGGTTGCCGCTGGTGTTGATCCACCATTGCCCGTCCGGGCCGGCAACGATGCTGCCGCAGCCCTTGAGCACCACCCAGGCCTTGAATCGTGTGGCCAGCCTGCAGGCGGCGGCGACGCGGTCGGCCTGGATGTCGCTCGTGGTGCAGGCGAGCAGGCGGGCGGCTTCGGCCGGGTGGGGGGTGAGGAGGGTCGGGCTTTGGCGCGCGGCGAGGGCGTTTTGCAGCACGGGTTCGCGGGCGACGAGGTTGAGGGCGTCGGCGTCGAGGACGAGGGGCTGGGGTTTGCCGATCGCGGTGCCGACCAGCGCCATCGCGGTGTCGGACTGCCCGAGGCCGGGGCCGACCGCGAAGGCGCCGATTCCGGTTTCGGCCAGCAGCTCGGGTGCGCGGCGAAACATCAGCTCGGGGCGCAGGATGTCCACGGGCAGCGCGGTGGGGTCGAGCAGCCCGATCAGCACGCGTCCGGCGCCCAGGTAGGCCGCCGCCCGGCCGGCGAGCACGGCGGCGCCGATCATGCCCGGGGCGCCGCCGATCAGCGCCGCATCGCCGTAGCTGCCCTTGTGGCTGTTGCTGCGGCGGGGGTGCAGGCGTTCGGTGAAGAGGGCCGGGGTGATTTCGCGGCCGGGGGCCGGGTGGTGTTCTTCGGGTTCGAGGTCGATGTTGTCGACCAGTATTTCGCCGCACAGGTCGGGGCCGTCGAGGGTGAGCAGGCCGGGCTTGAGGGCGATGAAGGTGATCGTGTGGCTGGCTTCAAAGCAGGGGCCGACGTGCTGGCCGGTGTCGGCGTCGAGGCCGCTCGGAATGTCCAGTGCCAGGCGCGGGCAGGTCTGGGCGTTCAGAGCGTCGATCCAGGCGGCGTAGAGACCTTCGAGGGGGCGCTGCAGGCCGATGCCGAACAGGGCGTCGGCGACCAGTGCCCAGCCGCCCGACGGGGGCGGCGGCAGGTCGGGCGTTGTGCTGCCGCCCTGTTTCAGCCACGCGATGCGGGCGGCCGCGGCGTCGGCCGGCAGGCGGGCCGGATCCCCGGCGAAGGCCACATGTACCGAGAGCCCGGCTTGCCGCAGGTGACGGGCGAGCACGAAGCCGTCGCCGCCATTGTTGCCGGGGCCGCAGGCGACGAGCGCCGCTCCCGGGCGATCGAACAGGAGGCGCAGGGCCAGTGCCGCAGCGGCGGCTCCGGCGCGCTCCATCAGCGGGGGGACGGCGCCGGGCAGGGCCTGGGCTTCGATGTCGCGGATTCCGGCGACGGGGTAGATCGGGCGGGACGGAGCGAACATGGCGGTGGGCATCGGGCGTGTGGTGGGCTACATGTGTTCGAGGGTTTCGAAGGCCGTTTCGCGGAGGTCGAAAAGATCGTTCCCGCTGATGTCCAGGTGGGCCATGACAGGCTCGCGTCCGCGTTGCCAGATGGAATCTTCGCTCATGCGCGTGAAGCTGCCGACGTCGTCACCCAGGATGCTTCCGAGGCTCGCCAGGGAGATGCTGGACGAGGCGATCTTTTTTTGCAGACGGCTGAGGATTGCCGGACAGGCGGGAATATCGACGCCTTTCAGGAAGCGATCGATCTCGGCCTGATCGGGTGCGTGCATGGAATGGGGACTCGCGTGGATGGGCAGCGCCGATTCTAGCCGACCGGGGTGTTCCGACGGGAACTTCGCCGGCCCGCGGGCTGCGCGGCCCGCCGATCGAATCACCTGTCACGGGTTTGCGGTATGCTGTACAGGCGTTCAATGCCGGCAGCGTTTCGGCCCTGGGACGCCTCGGGTTTCTGACTACCAACACGCATGAAAAGGGAAACAGTAATGAGCGAACAGACCAATAATTTCGAAGAGTTTTACGGCTACAAGTTTGAAGAGCTGTCCGTCGGCCAGAGCGCCGTGTATGCCCGCACCGTGACCGAAGCGGACATCCTGATGTTTGCCGGCGTTTCGGGTGACTACAACCCGGTGCACGTCAACGAAGAGCTGGCTGCCTCCACGATGTTCGGTGGCCGGATTGCCCACGGCATGCTGTCGGCCGGTTTCATCTCCACCGTGCTGGGCACCAAGCTGCCCGGCCCTGGCGCCATCTATCTGGCCCAGACCCTCAAGTTCAAGGCTCCGGTCAAGATTGGCGATACCGTGGTGGCCCGCTGCACCATCAAGGAACTCAACGCCGAAAAGCGCAAGGCCAAGTTCGACACCATCTGTACCGTTCGCGGCAAGGTTGTGCTCGAAGGCGAAGCCGACATCATGGTGCCCGCCCGCTGATCGTCAGTCGCTGCAGGTAAGCACGAAGGGGGCCGCCGGCCCCTTTTTTTGCGCCTGGAAAAAGTAGGGGTGTGGCTTGCGCGGCCGAATCCATCGTCTTTACGGAGGGCCGCTGGCCGACGCATCAAATCAGGTCCGCGGCCTTCAGTTCGGCTTTGATCCAGGCGTAGATCACCGGCGCGAGGGCCACGCCGCCGAAGCCGAAGAGCGCTTCCATCACCACCATCGCGATCAGGATTTCCCAGGCCTTGGCATTGATCTCGCCGCCGACGATACGGGCGTTGAGAAAATATTCGGCCTTGTGGAGCGACACCAGAAAGAGCAGCGACAGCGCCGCGGCGTAGGGCGAGACGGACAGGCCGATGAGCACGATGATCGAGTTGGAAATGAGATTGCCGACGACCGGGAGCAAGCCGACGAGGGCGGTGATCAGAATCATTGTCTTGCCGAAGGGCAGGTGAATGCCCAACGCCGGCAGCAGGCCAAGGATGTACAGGCCGGTGAAGAAGGCGTTGATCGAGGCGATCTTGGCCTGGGCGACAAACACCCGGCGGAAGGCGTTGTAGAAGGCCTGCAGCCGGGCGATCAGGGCGCGGGCGAGGGGTTTGCGTTCGTTTGGCGCGGCCAGCTCCTGCACGGCCACCAACGCGCCGATGATCATGCCGATGACGATGTGGGCGGCGGCGATGCCGGCTTCCTTGCCCAGGAGGCGCAGTTCCGGAGCGTGCTCCCGCAGCCAGTGCACGGCCTCGGTCTTGACCTCCGGGCCCTTGCTGGGAAGATTGCCGAGCAGCCAGGGTGGCAGGACGCCGTTGGCGCTTTCGAGGGTTTCGGCGATCTTCTCCCACATGGCGTCGAGCTCGCCGCCTCTGTGCATGATCGAGCTGACCCACAAGCCCAGCCCGATCATGGCGGCGACAACGAGAATGGCCAGCACAGCGGTCAGCATCAGCTTGCCCCGTTGCCCCGCCACATGCCGGCCGACCAGCGGTTGAGCCAGGTGGATCAGCATGAAAACCAGGACGCCGGCAAACAGCGCGCCCAGCAGGTGAAAGCCAAGGATGACCAGGATGCCTGCGGCGGTCAGGAGGTAGGAGCTTGTGCTGACCCGGTTGTGAGGCGTTTCCATTCCGTGATCCGATTCGTGGTTTGCCTGATCAGCGTAGCGCATTTATCGGGGGGGGTGAGCGCTCAAGGGCGGTCAACGGCGAGTGCGTACCTGCTCATCCCGATTGTGCGAAAAGACGCGACGGCCGTTTCTGGAGGCAGATGGAAGGGTGGTGCCACAATCAGGGCACGAGTCGTCGGGTGCGTGGCCGGGTCGGCCGACGGCGCGGAGCGATTTCCTGGCGCTTCGTTTGAGCTTCTTAAACTTCGATCACGCCGGCACGCACGGCGGCCATCGCCAGTTCGGCCATGTTCTGGATGCCGAGTTTTTGCTTGATGCGGTAAAGGTGGGTGCCCACGGTGTTGGGGCTGAGGTGGAAGCGGTCGGCCACTTCGGCCACCGAGTGGCCCTGGGCGAGCTGCAGGAAAACGTGGAATTCCTTGTCGGTGAGGGCTTCGGCCGGGTGTTCGGGGCGGTCGGCGCGGTGCAGTTGGGCGGCGATGTCGGGGTCGAGGTAGCGCTGGCCGGCGGCAACCAGGCTGGCGGCGCGAAGCAGTTCGTCCGGCGCGCTGCGTTTGCACAGGTAGCCGGTGGCGCCGGCCCGGATGGCGCGTTCGGCGGTGAGGGGGTCGCTGTGGGCCGAGGCGATCAGCACGCGGGTGGCGGGTTGTCGGGCGAGGATGCGCTCCAGCGCCGCGAGGCCGCCGCAGCCGGGCATCGACAGATCCATCATCAGCACGTCGGGTTCGAGTTCGGCCACGAGGCGCTGGGCGGCTTCGCCGCTGTCGGCTTCGGCCAGCACAGAGGCGCCGACGCCTTCGAGGAGCAGGCGGAAACCCATGCGCACGATGGCGTGGTCGTCGGCGAGCACGAAGCGCTTGTGGTCGAGCCGGGGATCGGGGTGGCAGGTCATGATTGGGCGGGCTCCGGGGCGGTTGCGGCGGTGGAGGATGCCAGCGGCAGGCGGGCGCGGATGCGCGTGCCGCCGCAGGACGGGCTGCTGATGTCGAGGCTGCCGGCCAGGGCGTCGATCCGCTCGCGCATGCCGGTGAGGCCAAAGCCGGGCTGGCCGGCGGCGGGCTGGATGCCGCGGCCGTTGTCGGTGATCTCGAGCATCAGGGCGGCTTCGTCGCGCAGCAGGCGAACGCGAACGCGGCCGGCTTCGGCGTGGCGGGCGATGTTGGTGCAGGATTCCTGCACCACGCGCAGCGCGGCGAGGGTGATGTCGTCGGGCAGCGCTTGGGGGCCGGCGAAAAGTTCGGTGACCAGTTCGATGCCCGGGTGACGCTGGTGCCATGCGGCAAGGTAGCCGCGGATGGCGTCGTCGAGGGTTTGGCGCTGGTCGTGAAGGGGCGGGCGCAGGCGGGTGAGAAGGGCGCGTACATCGTCGTGCATGCGCGAGGCGACTTCCCGGATCACTTCGGCGCTGTGGCTGATTTTGGGGCTGCTGGCGCTGCGCTGGAGGATGGCGCCGGCCAGCGCGGCAACGGCGGTGATGCTCTGGCCGAGTTCGTCGTGCAGTTCGCGGGCGATGGCGCAGCGGTCGGCTTCGAGGCGTTGGGTGATGGTCCGGGCGACGGCTTGCTCCTGGTTCAGGCGCACGTTGTCGGCAACGGCCCGGTCGAGCTGGGCGGCCATGCCGTTGAAGGCGTGGGCGAGGCGGGCGAGTTCGGCGGGGCCGTGTTCGGGCAGGCGGGTGTCGAATTTGCCCTGGCCGGTGCGGTCGAGGGCGGCCATCACGGTGTCGAGGGGCTTGAGTGCGCGGTCGAGCGCCAGCCAGCAGCCGGCAAAAAGGCCGGCGAGGGCGAGCAGCGCGCGTCCGGTGGCCGCCGTGAGGTCGTCCCACAGATCGACGATGGCGCGGGAGGCGTCGGGCTGCAGGCTGAGGGCGAGTGTGCCAGCCTGGATGTGGAGCGCCGGGACATCCGGATCGAGCCAGTGGGCAAACCACGCCGGGGCGTCGTGGCCGGCCTTGTAGGTGGAGGGCGGCGAGCGGTAGAGCAGGGCGCCGCCTGGATCGCGGGCTTCGAGTTGATGGGCGCGGATGCGTCCGACCGCGGTGAGGTGGGCGAGCAAGCGGAGTTCGCTCCAGGCCGGGTCGCCGCTGGCCGTGCCGCGAGCCGACACGGCCAGCCATTGGGCGGCTACGCGGTGGGCGGCGGTGATTTCCTCGGCGATGGCCAGGCGGGCGTCGCGCACCCACAGTGCGGCGCCGGCCAGCACGAAGGCAGCGGCCAGCGCGGTGAGCACGAGGCTGACGCGCAGGCGCAGCGAACGGGAGCGGGCGAGATGGATGGAAACATCCGCGACCTGTTGTGCGGGGGCGCATGCGGCGTGGCTCATGTGGATTTCTCCAGCTTGTAGTGCACCGGAACGATGACCTGGATCTCGCGGTTCTGCAGGTGCTCGGGCGGGCGCGGCAGCGGGCCGGCGGAAGTTACGAGCTGGACGGCGTTCTGGTCGAGCACCTCGAAGCCGCTGGAGCGCACGATCTGGGTGGCGACGATGTTGCCCTTTGCGGGCGATGGTGACGCGCAGTTGCACCTCGCCCTCCCAGCCGCGCAGGGCGGCGATGCGGGGGTAGTTTTGCTGGCGCGCGAGCAGGCTGGACAGGCTGCGCCCGTAGCGTTCGAGTTGGGCCGGATCGGGGGCTTCCTCGGCGGCGGGCGGTTGGGGTGCGGTGTCGACATGGGCGGCGGCAAGGGCAGGCGCCGGGGGGCGCGGAGCGGCTTCCGCGGGGGCTTCGAGGGGTGCTTCGAGGGGCGCTTTGACCCCCGCGGATGTTGCCGGGGCGGTGGCGGTGTGCACTGCAGGCGCCGGCCGGGCGGCAAGGGTGCTGCTCGGCCGGCTCAGGATCGGGGTTGTGCGGGCCGCGTCGACGGGCCTGGCGCGGGCTGCGGGCGCGGGCACCACCGGCTGGGCTGCGGAGCGGGCCTCGGCGGGCGGCTGCGGAATCGGTGTGGCGCGCTTCAGAACCACCTGCAGTGTTGGCGGGATTTTCCCGTCCATGGGGGGCAGCCCGCCGTGCTGCCACAGCAGGGCCAGCGCGTGGACGGCGACCGAGGCGCCGATGGCCAGCTTGAGCGGGCGCGGCAGCGCGGCGGCACGGGGCTGGATGGCGATGGCGCTCATTCCCGGGCCTTCCCGGTGCGGAGCGCCTGCTGTTCGAGAGCCGGATACAACTGCCCGACGGAGCGCCGGTATTCGGCGTCCACCACGGCCAGCCGGCGGAACTCGGCGGGCAGAGGAAGCGCCAGGGCTTCGGTCATGTCCAGCCCCTCGTCGGCGGCCTGACGCAGGGTGTGGTCGAGCCAGCCGAGCCAGGCGCGGGTTTGGCGGATCGGGCCGGCATCCGTGGCGACGGGGCCGTGGCCGGGCACGAGGTGCCGGAAAGGCTGCGCCTCCAGCGTGTCGAGAGAGGCCTGCCAGGCGGGCAGGCGGGCGTGGGGCGTGGTGGGCGCGCGGTCGTGGAAGATCAGGTCACCGGCAAAGAGAACCCCGGTGCTGCGGTCGAGAATCGCCAGATCGGCGCCGGTGTGGCCTTCAAGGGCGATCAGTTCGAGCCGGTGGCCGCCCAGCTCCAGCGGGCCGGCAGCCAGCGGCAGGGTCGGGGCGACGGGTTCGGTGCCGGCCATCCAGTCGCCGGCGAGGCGGTACATGTTGTCGTTGAAGCTGCCGCCTTCGGTATGAATGCCGTGGATGGTGCCGGGCAGCGCGGCCAGGGTGTCGGGTGCAAAGGCCTGGTTGCCGAGGAAGTGGTCCGGGTGGTGATGGGTGTTGATGACGCGCACCACCGGCTGGCGGGTGATGCGGGCGATGGCGCGGCGCAGTTGTTCGCCGTAGGCGCGGGACGGGCCGCTGTCGATGACCAGCACGCCGGCTTGGGTGACGATGAAGGCGGTGTTCACGATGTTGCCGCCGTTGGTGAAGCTGAAATCCTCGCTGCGGCCGGTGAGCACCCAGGTGTCGTCGGCAATTTTTTCTCGAAGCCCTCGATGTGCATCAGCGGCGTGCCGGCGGCGTCGGCCAGGTCGAGCTGCTGAATGTAGAAGGCCGGAATGCCGGCGGCGAGGCCGGTGTCCTCGGGGTGGATGACACGCAGGCGGAGGCGCTCGCCGCCTTCTTTCTTCGGCCACACGCGGCTGCTCACTTCGCCCAGGCGCTTTTGCCATTCGGGCGAGGCGCTGCCGGTGGAGGGCAGGGTGCAGCCGCCGCCGGTGGTGTTGACCCAGGTGCCGCCCACGTGCCAGCTGCCGTCGCCGGTGCGGGCCGCGGCGCGCACGGGTGACGATTGTTGCAGCTTGATGCGAAAGCCGAGGCCCGGCTGGGCGCCGCCGGGCTCGAAGCGGACGATCCGGGCGATGGGATTGAAATCGGCGAAGACCAGCACTTCCTTCACGTCGGGAAGCGCGCTGGCGTCGACGCTCACCGGCACGTTGAGGGCGTTCTCCGCGGTGAGCGGGGCGATCACCCGCACCCGTTCGTCGAACACCACCCGCGCGGCGGCCGGCAGAAACTCCTTCTTCATGTCACCCCAGCGGGGCGAGTCGAGCGGGTCGGTTTGCGCCGCGGCGATGCCGGGGCCGAGCGCGAGTGCTGCAGCGGCAATGACGTGGTGGATGTTCAAGCGTGTCTCCTGTTGGCGGCCTGCACGTGGGCGGCCGCTCTGTATGAGCGAAGACTCCGCAAGCTCTGTGCCAGTGGCTGCGGCCCCGCCCGGACGAGTCTTCCTGTTGCCTGCGCCGCGTTCTGTTCCGCTCCGGGCTGTTGCGCTTTGGAGCAGTTGATGAGGAATGAAGCAGCCGTGACACGTGGCCGCCCCCCGGCAAATGGGCCGGATTCCGTTTCGTATCAGGATGTTTTCCCGCCGGGGGCTTTTCGGCATGGCGGCAAGCGACGGTGGCACAGCTCTTGCGGAAAGGTGCTGAAGCGCGCTTTGGTTGCGCCGGGAGGTGGCCGCCCGGAGCGTGCTTCAGCACCTTTCAAAAGGAGACACTCAATGACCCAAAGGAGCAGAAAAATGAAAAAGCCGTTCGCGATGTCCGTCATCGCTGCCGCGCTGCTGGTTGCCGGTGCAGCCCAGGCGAAGGAAGTGAGCGACGCCGACATCCTCAACGACGCAAAGACCACCGGTGACGTGGTTCACTTCGGTCTTGGCCAGCAGGGTCAGCGCTACAGCGCGCTGGAACAGGTCAACGTCAAGACGGTGAAGAACCTGGTGCCGGTGTGGTCGTTTTCCTTCGGGGGCGAGAAGCAGCGCGGCCAGGAATCACAGCCGCTGATCCACGACGGCAAGATGTTCGTCACCGCGTCCTACAGCCGCCTGTTTGCGCTGGACGCCAAGACCGGCAAGAAGCTCTGGAAGTACGAGCACCGCCTGCCCGAAGGCATCATGCCCTGCTGCGACGTGGTCAACCGCGGCGCCGCGCTGTACGACAACCTGGTGATCTTCGCCACGCTGGACGCGCAGCTCGTGGCCCTGAACAAGGACACCGGCAAGGTTGTGTGGAAGGACAAGATCGACGACTACGCTGCCGGCTACTCCGCCACCGCAGCGCCGCTGATCGTCAAGGGCCTGGTCATCACCGGCGTGTCCGGTGGCGAGTTTGGCGTGCAGGGCCGTATGGAAGCCCGTGACGCCAAGACCGGCAAGATGGTGTGGGTGCGCCCGACCGTCGAAGGCAACATGGGCTACAAGTGGGTGAATGGCGAGAAGGTCGAAAACGGCATCTCCGGCACCCTCAACGCCACCTGGACGGGCGACCTCTGGAAGACCGGCGGCGCAGCCACCTGGAACGGCGCCACCTACGACCCCGACACCAACCTGGTGTTTGCCGGCACCGGCAACCCGGCCCCGTGGAACAGCCACCTGCGCCCCGGCGACAACCTGTACTCGTCGGCCACCGTGGCCATCGACCCGGATACCGGCAAGATCGTCTGGCACTACCAGACCACGCCCCACGACGGCTGGGACTTCGACGGCGTGAACGAGTTCGTGTCCTTCGACTACAAGGATCCGAAGACGGGCCAGATCATCAAGGCCGGCGGCAAGGCCGACCGCAACGGCTTCTTCTTCGTCATCGACCGTACCAACGGCAAGCTGATCAACGCCTTCCCCTTCGTGAAGGACATCAGCTGGGCCAAGGGCTTCGACCTCTCCACCGGCCGGCCGATCTACGTGGACGAAAACCGCCCGGGCGATCCGACCGCCGGCGCCGATGGCAAGAAGGGCAAGACCGTGGTCGCGGCCCCGTCCTTCCTGGGTGGCAAGAACCAGCAGCAGATCGCCTACAACCCGAAAACCGGCCTGTTCTACGTGCCGGCCAACGAGTGGGCGATGGACATCTGGAACGAGCCGGTCTCGTACAAGCGCGGTGCGGCCTACCTGGGCGCCGGCTTCACGATCAAGGCCCTGCACGACGACTACATCGGCGCCCTGCGCGCGGTCGACCCGGTTGCCGGCAAGATCGTCTGGGAGAACAAGAACTTCGCCCCGCTGTGGGGTGGCGTGCTGACCACCGGCGGCGGCCTCAGCTTCTATGGCACGCCGGAAGGCTTCCTGAAGGCACTGGACGCCAAGACCGGCAAGGAAGTGTGGTCCTTCCAGACCGGCTCCGGCGTGGTTGCGCCCCCGGTGACCTGGCAGGAAAACGGCGAGCAGTACGTCGCCGTGGTGTCCGGCTGGGGCGGCGCGGTTCCCCTGTGGGGCGGCGACGTGGCCCGTCGCGTGAACTTCCTGGAACAGGGCGGTTCGGTGTGGGTGTTCAAGCTGCACGACAGCAAGGTCGCCGGCAAGTAAGCAGGAAACGGCTTCTTGCAGTGCAAAAGGGCACGGATTCGTCCGTGCCTTTTTTTGTTCGCCGTGGCGCGGCTCGTCATCCCCCGATCACTTCGTCGTCACACCCGTGCAGCATCGCGCCGCGACACTGGCCGCATGGATCGAGCCGGACTTGTTTGCCAGGAAATCGTCAGCCCGCTGACACCCCTTCGGGTGGCCGTGGTGACCGAGACGTTTCCGCCTGAAATCAACGGGGTGGCCATGACCACCGGACGCATGGTGGAGGGCCTGGCCGCGGCCGGGCACCGGGTGGACCTGATCCGCCCGCGGCAGGTGCACGAGGGGGGCATGATCCTGGCGGGCGATGCGTCCGGCGGGGTCGAGGAGCTGCTCGCCCGCGGCATTCCGATTCCCCGCTATGCCAACCTGCAGCTTGGCCTGCCGGCCCGCAAGCTGCTGCTGAGGCGCTGGTCGCTGCAGCGGCCCGATGTGGTGCAGGTGGTGACCGAGGGGCCGCTCGGCTGGTCGGCGCTGACGGCCGCGCGCAAGCTCAAGCTGCCGGTGATCAGCGAGTTCCACACCAATTTTCACAGCTACACCGGCCACTATGGCGTGGGTTGGCTGAAGCGCCCGATGGCGGCCTACCTGCGCAAGTTTCATAACCGCGCCGACCTGACCCTGGTGCCCACCCGCGCCCTGTGCGGCGAGCTGGCGGAGCAGGGCATTGCGCGGGTGGATGTGGTGTCCCGCGGTGTGGACACGACGCTCTTCGACCCGGCCCGGCGCAGCGAAACCCTGCGTCGCCAGTGGGGCCTCGCGCCCGACGATCTGGCCGTGATGTGCGTGGGGCGCATTGCCCCCGAAAAAAACCTGAGCCTGATCGAAAAGGCCTTCGAGGCGATCCAGGCCCGCCACCCGCGGGCCCGCCTGGTGATGGTGGGCAGCGGCCCGGCCATGGCCGGCATGCAGGCGCGCCAGCCGCGGGCGGTGTTTGCCGGTGCGCAAACCGGCGTGCTGCTTGCCGAACACTACGCCAGCGGCGATCTGTTCCTGTTTCCCAGCCTCACCGAAACCTACGGCAACGTGGTGGCCGAGGCGCTGGCCAGCGGTGTGCCGGTGGTGGCCTACGGGCAGGCCGCGGCCATCGAGCTGATCGATCACCGCGTACATGGCTGGCTGGTCCGGCCCGGCGACGAGGCCGGTTTTGTCGCCGGTGCGCTGGCTATGGCGGAATCCCCCGAACTGCGCGCCGGGCAGCGCCTGGCGGCGCGCAAGCGGGTTTCTAACCTGGCCTGGGGCGAAGTGGTGGAAAGCCTGGTGACGCTGCAGCGCCGGGTGATTCTGAGTTCTCCCGCCACGGCCCGGCGCTGATCGGGCGCTGTTTCAGTCTGCGGCAATCGGCAGGTCGCCGCATTGCTTGCCGTATTCGATGTCGTTGGATACCCAGCTTTTCCATTGGTCGTGGCTCATGTTGTGGGTGAGCTTGGCGCACAGCATGCCGGGCCAGCGCAGCGGGGCGGCCCACAGGTGAAGGGCGCCGCTGCGGCTGACCGAGCGGACGTATTCACCGTTGGCGCTGAAGGCCACGTACTGGATGGCATCGGCGTGGCCGCCGAGGGCCTGGCCCACCGGCACGCCGCTGTCGGCGCGCCACAGGCGCAGGCTGCGGTCCCAGCTGCCCGAGACGATGTGCTGGCTTTTCGGGCTTACGTTCACGCTTGTCACCCAGTTGTCGTGGCCTTCCATGGCGTCGCCTATGGGCTCGCCAGTGGCGGCGTTCCAGCGGCGCACGGTGTCGTCGGCGCCGCCGGAAACGATCAGTGTGCCGTCCGGGCTGAAGGCGGCGGCGAGCACCCAGTTGTCGTGGCCTTGCATGGGGCGGCCGATGAGCTGGCCGGTGGCCACATTCCAGTGGCGCAGCCGGGTGTCGGCGCTGGCGGAAACCACGCTGCGCCCGTCCGGGCTGAAGGCCAGCGCGGCAATCCACGCGTCGTGGCCGGTGAGGGGCTTGCCCACGGCGGCGCCGCTGGCGGCATCCCAGATGCGCAGGGTGGTGTCCCAGCTGCCGGTGGCAATCTGGGTGCCGTCGGGGCTCCAGGCGATGGCCGACACGGCGCCATTGTGGGCGGCGATGGGCGGGCCGAGCGCCGCGCCGCTGCGACCATCGACAAGGCGCAGGCTGCCGTCGAAGCTGCCGGTTGCGAGGCGTTTTCCGTCGGGGCTGAAGGCAAGGCTGAGGATGGGCGTGTCGAGCACGGGCTGGAGTTTTTCGGTGGCGCCCTGGTTCTTCCAGAGGCTCGAGATCTTCCACAGATGCAGGCGCAGATCCTGGCCGCCGGCTGCCATGCGTTCGCCGTCGGCGCTGAGGGTCAGGCTTGCAAGCTGCTGCTTGCCGCGGGCGAGGGGCGCGCCGATGGGCGAGGCCTCGTCCGGGTTCCACAGGCGCAGGCTGCCATCCAGGCCCACCGACACGATGCGCGGGTTGCCCCGCTCGATGAAGCGGGCACCGGTGACATCCCGGGTGTGGCCGAGCAGCGGCTTGCCGATGGGCCTGCCGTTGTGGCCGTCCCACAGGCGCACGCTGCCGTCGTCGCTGCTGGACACGATGGTCTTGCCGTTGCCGCTGAAGGCGACGCTGCGCACCAGGCCGTGGTGGCCGCGCATGGGTTTGCCGATGGGCCGGCCGTTGGCCACCTTCCACAGGATCAGGTTGTTGTCCCAGGCGCCGGAGACGATGCGCTTGCCGTCCGGGCTGAAGGCCACGCTGCGCAGGGAGTCGGCGTGGCCGACAAGGGGCCGCCCGCGGGGTTTGCCGGTGCGCACGTCCCAGAGCTGAAGGGTCCGGTCGTAGCTGGCGGTGACGAGCTGGCGGCTGTCCGGGCTGAAGGCGACGGCGATGACCGTTTCGCTGTGGCCGGCAAGCGGCGGCCCGATCTGCATGCTGGTGCGCACATCCCACAGCCGCGCGGTGTTGTCGTTGCTGCCCGAGGCGATGAGTTTGCCATCCGGGCTGAAGGCCACGGCGCGCACTTCGTCGGTGTGGCCGGTGAGCGGAAAGGCGAGGGCCGGGTGGATGCCGTCGTCGGCGACTTCCCACAGGCGCATGGTGGTGTCCTTGCTGCCGGTGACAAGCCGCTTGCCGTCCGGGCTGAAAGCCAGGCTGCGCACGGTTTGCAGGTGGGCCGGCAGCGGGGTGCCGATGGGCTTGCCGGTGGCGGCGTCCCACAGTTGCAGGGTGGTGTCGTCGGCCACGGTGGCGAGGCGCCGGCCGGTGGCGCTGACCGCCATGGTGAGAAATTCCTCGTTGCCGCTAACGAGCCGCAGCAGGTGGCGCGCGCCGCGCAGGCCGGCAAGCAGGTCGCCTTCGGCCTCGGCATCGAGGGGCCGGCCGGGGGCGGTGAGTTGCTGGGCGGCGAGTAGTTGCTGCATGGCGCGCTCGTCGGGTTCGGGGCGCAGCCGCGCCAGCATGGCCGACGATTCGGCGCGCAGGCGCAGGCCGGTGGAGGCGCGCAATTCGCCCAGGGCCCGGGCTTCGGCCTTGCGGGCCTTGATCTCTTCGGCCTTGGCCTCGGCGGCGCTGATGCTGGCCTGGAGCGCGTTGTCGTGGGCCACCTTGGCGTTCCACAGCGCGGCGCCGGTGGATATGACCAGGATCAGCACCGCGCCCACCACCGTTGCCCGCCAGCGCTGGGCCGCACGCAGGTGCTTGGGCGCAAGGCTCAGACGCTCGACGACTTCGCGGCTGGCGATGCCCAGTTTGATGGCTTCCTGGGTGTCATCGACCCAGATGGTTTCTCCGACGTTCAGCCAGGGGCGGACGGTGTCGAGCAGCGTACGGTCGTTGAGGGCGCCCTCGATGCTGATCGGGATGATCGGCCGGGTGGGGTGGTACTGGCGGAATTCCTCCGCTTCGGTACGCACCCAGCGGGGGTCTTCCAGGGTGCCGCGGTTGGCGATGAGGATGAGAATCTGCGATTGCTTCAGCGCCTTGCGCAGGGTGTCGTTGAGCGCGGCGCCGGGCGCGGCTTCGTCCTCGCTGTAGAACACGGTGAAATCCCGCTCGCGCAGTTGCCGGGCCAGGTCGGACGCGTAGGACTGGGTGCCGCGGGGCGGAGCGCCGAGGGCAAAGGAAATAAAGATGTCGTAGCCGAACAGCCAGGTGGCCGACGTGCCCCGCTGCGCCGGCGGCTTGCCGTTTGCGGGCAGAACGGGGGCGGGGGCCTCGACGGAAGACGGCAGATGCAACTCGGACATGGGGATTGACCTCGGCATGCGTGCGCCGGCAGTGCGGCTGGGCGGCCCGTAGGAAGCCTGCCCGTCTTCAATATTAGTACGGCATTGGCGGTGGTGCTGGTTGATGAGACGGGCTTATGAACGTGTGCTGGGGCTGCAAGCGTGATGCGGGCCGGGCGCGCTGCCAACCGCCTGGCGGGGCGTCACCACATCTGGCGGGTATCCAGCCAGGTCACCTGCCCGGTGCGTTCTTGCACCTCTTTGAGCATGTGTTCCGTTCCGCCGGGCCCGTCGCCGCCGCTGCCGTTCCAGAGGCAGATGAAGCGGCTGCGCTTGATGCCGAGGGCCAGCGCGGCGTTGAGGAGCCACTGGTTGCACCGCTCGAAGGGGTTGGCTTCGTCGCCCTGGCTGTCTTTGGGCAGAGGGCCGAGGCAGTCGGGCATGACGCGCGGCGGCAGGCAGAGGGGGTTGTCGCGTAGTTGGTAGTAGCGTTTGCGCCAGCTGTCGCCGTTGCTGGCGGGGAGGATGGACTGGGCGATGAAGTCCGGTTCGGGCAGGGGGAGCAGCAGCTGCACGCGCATGCCACGGGCCAGGGCTGCTTCGGCGAAGAGAAGGTCGCCGCCGGAGGCGCCCTGGGTGAGGGCGAGATCCCTGTTGCTGGCGCCAAGCTCATCGAGGGCGCGGGAAATGGCGGTGGCGGCGATGGCTTCCTTGTCGGCCGGAAAACGGGGTGTCTTGCGGCCGGGGGCGTCGATCATGTGGCCCGAGAAGAGGTGGACTTTTTCTGGCTGCCATTCTGCTTCGGGCGGGTTGAGGCGGCCCAGGGCACGTTCGAAGGTGGCGATGCCGGCCGCGACATTGTCGGGGGCAAAGCCGATGGAGGCGAGGAGCCTGAGCTGGCCGAGGGTGGAGTCGAGCGCGAACCAGTCCTTGTCGGCAAGGGTGATGGCGGCCTTGTAGGCGGCCCCGACGCCGGCCGGGTCGCTGCGCAGCACGGCCAGTTCGCCCAGGGTGGCCCGCGCCCAGAAGAGTTCGTTCTTGTCCTGCTGGCATCCGGCGGCCCAGGCGACGCCGCCGGCCATGCAGTCGGCTTCGTCGTCGAAGGGCGATTTCTGGCCGGTGAGGTCGCGGTAGAGGTGGATCAGGGTGAGGGCGTTGATGCCCGAATAGTAGTGGTCGGGGGCGACGCGAAAGGCGGTGACGTAGGTGTTGATGGCCTTGAGCAGCAGGGCGTCTTCGTAGGCGGCGTCGCTGCGCCTTTGCGCCGCGGTGTTGTCCGGGCGGTTCCAGGCGGCAACCCAGGCGTCCTTGTCGAGTCGCCCGAGGAGGGACCAGGTTTCGACATCGTCGGGGTGTTCGCTGAGGATTTTCTCGTAGGCGGCGCGGGCGTCGTCGGCACGGCCGAGGCGTTGAAGGCACAGGCCGAGGGCGCGGGCGGCTTCGACGTTGTCGGGGTCGAAGGCGGCGGCCAGCTCGAACTGTTCGAGCGCAAAGTTGAAGTGCCGGCCCTTGATCAAGGCCTTGCCGGCCTTGAGGCGGGCTTCGACGCGCAGCGCGGTGACCGGAGCTTCGTCGGCCAGCACCAGAATGTCTTCCGGGTGGCCGGCCTTGCGGGCGCTTTCGATGCGTGCGGCCCAGTCGTCGTGGCGATCCCAGAATTCATTGACGGCGCCGATGCGCAGGGTCTTCCAGTTGGGCTCGGTGAGGTTGGGCAGGAGCGAATACACGGGGCTCACGGTGCGTTCGTGCCACGCGTCGAGGGTGGCGCGGGTCAGCTCGGCGAGCTTTTTGATGTCGGCTTCGAGCTGCGCCGGGTCGGGGGCGCCGTCGCTCAGGTGGTAGACGAGCTTGCGGTCGGTGTAGGTGTCGAAGGGGTTGGTGTTGCGCAGGCCCTGCACAAGCACCACGCCGCGGCAGCGCAGCGCGTGGCGCACGCCCAGTTCGTACCACACGTTGGGGCTGTCGATGGTGAGATCGGCCAGCACCAGGTCGGCCATCAGGAGTTCCTGGAACATGTCGAGCCGGATGTCGCCGGCGCGGTCTTCTTCGTCGGCCCGGATGACGTCGAGCCCGGCCAGTTCAAGGGCGGGCTTGATCAGGCGGGTGTAGATGAGATCGAAATGGATCGGCGTGCCATTTGCATCGGGCTTGGTGCCGAAGGGCATAGCGATGAAGGCGTGGAGTTTCATGGCGGGCTTCTTGGTCAGCGCGGCGGGTTATCCGGATCGGTTGATCTATCTTATTTACCCGGCCATTAAATATCTAGCACCGGTTCGCTCCAAGCGTGTCGCAGGGCCGAGACAGGGCCGGGTTGATCGGGCGCCTTGAAGCTCGATTCGCGGACCACTGCAGGACTTGCGGATTTCGACGGCGGGCGGATGAAAGCGTCGTGCCGCACGCGCCGCAGTGACACCCGTGGGCCTTCGCCGAAGGTGGAAAAGTTTGTGTCCTGACGTGGTCTATTCTGGAAGCAACGGGGTCACACGACCGGCTGATTTGACCTGGAAAGCGCCGCTCACGACAGCAAACCCCGTGACGATGCCCTCCGCCACACGGTGGAAGGCCGGGTGTTGTTTCCAGGTTCAAGCACGGAAGAGGCGTCGAACGCGGGCGCCCGGGGTCCGGCGGATACCACCGGTATTGACCGCCTGCCTTCAGCAGCTCCGCCGGCTGGAGGGCATCTGTAAGGAGGATGCAGCATGCGAGCAACAGCTAAATCGACACGGCGCGCAACGGCCTGGATGGTTTGCCTGCTGGCGGCGAGCCTGGCGCCCGATGTGGGGGCCCAGTATGCCGGGTCGTCGGCGATCACCACCTGGGGCGGGCAGTGCAGTGGATCCCAGCGCGACTGGTGGGACGACATGTGCATGGCCTGGCGCCACAAGATGGGCGACAAGGGATGGGTGCAGTGGTGGCGCAACTTCCATCTTGTCCAGGGCAACCGTTATGCCGACAACAGTGCCAAGCCCTGGGGCATCGACGACACCGGCAGCGGCATCGACTGGAACGACGCCGGCCTGATGTGTCTGCACGGCGGCTGGGGTTCGGGCCGCTGGACCGGCACGCTCTACGACAAGGACGCCGACGGGAGTTGCTCGGCCAGTTCAAGCAAGATGCGACTGGGCTGGAGCTCCGGCGGCTGGCTGCGCTTCATGCACCTGTCGTCGTGCAACAGCATCCGCTACGACCAGCGCACCCAATGGTTCGGTGCGGCTGCCGGGGTGCATGTGGTTACCGGCTTTCACGGTCTCATGTACATCGGCTCCTCGTACGTGGATGAATACCGCGACCTGGCGAGCGAGGCCATGAACTCCCGCGGCGTTGCCCGCGCCTGGCTCGACAACATGCACCACGTGGACCACTGGTACAACTCCTACAAGACCATCTGTCCGGTCGCGGTCGGCTTTGGCGCAACGGCGGCGGCAGCCCAGGCCATCCACGACGAAACCTACAACGGCCACTGGGCCCACCCCACGCCCAACTGGATGCACACGCGCTGGAATTCCGGCTGCAACCCGGATGACGGCCCGGCGCTGCCCAACTGACCCGACACCAGGAGGATTGGTCATGAAAACGCGATATATCGCATCCCTGCTGGTGCTGGCCTTTGCAACGGCGGGAGCGCCCGCGTGGGCGCAAAGCCCGGACAACCCACTGGGCACGCCGGCCGCAGCGGTCGGCAAGTTTTCCAGGAACTACGCGGAGGCGGTGCGCATGGCCTTGCCGCCCATCGACAGCGCCGAGCTTGCCCGCGTGATGGAGCGGGTGCGCGCCGCCAGCGCCAACGAAAAGCCGCTGGCAATCACCAACAGCGCCGAACTCGAAAAGTTTTTCAGTCTGCGCAGCCGCGACCCCGACAAGTCCGGCGACTTTGTGGACGCGGGCGACGCAGTCTATAAGTTCGAGCCAAAAGCCGGTCGCATCTACGTGGCCTGGCGCACCACAGACGTGAAGCCCGTTGCGCGGAGCACCTTTACGCGCCGCATCAAGAGCATCCGCGCATCCCATGAGGCGCTGGCCCAAAAGCTGGGCATTCCGGCCGAGCAGGTGATGTTTACCGACTTCCGGGAGATCCTCACCAAGACCGATCCCCGCGCGGCAACCCCAACGGCAGCAAGCGTTGCCGGCACGCCGATCATGGCGGAAGGCGGCACCACCACCTTGCTGCGCGCGGTGGGCGGCGTGCTGGTTGAAGGCAGCTACCTGCGCATGAGTTCGGCGGACGCCCGGCGCATGAGCCTGGTGAAAGCCACCTGGCCTCGCGTGCAACTGGCCGACGGAGCGGGGCGGGCGCTGCGCGCGCCCAAGGACATGCTGGACGAGTTCACCAAGCGCATCGCCAACGATTCCCGCGGCGTGCCGGTGAACGTGCGCATGGCGGTCGTGCTGCGCCCGGTCGACCCCGACAAGCCCGGCGTGTATGTGCCGTCGCTGAAGATCGGCGTCGAACCCCAGGCCATCAAGACCGACGACGGTTATCGCACCGATGCCGGGCAGGTACTACTCGGATCTGCTGCAGGACAGCCCGCCCTTCGTGGATGCCTCTGGCGGCGATAGTGCGGGAGCGGATAAGGGAGGTGCGCCGAATTGAGCGGGGCCGGGCATCGCCGGCCGTGGGGGGAACATCGCAGCGTGGTTCTGCCTGCGGCCGGCGCTCCCCGGTTGCCGGGGCGCCTGTCGGGTGCGAGTGGGGCCGGTGCGGGCCTGCACGGGTTACAGGAGGCAGGAAAGAAAAAACCGGCTGGCGCCGGTCATCGAAAAACGGGGGAGTGACGGGGAGACCCCAGGGAATGTTTGGGCTCTCTGCGATCCAGATAATCACTCTTTGTTTTGTGGTGAGCGAAGATATTCAAATCGTATTCAGACATACAGATCGTGGAAGAGATTGTACGAACCGATCTCTATGTGCTGCGATCCTCCTTGAGTTTTTTCCAGACCCGGATCATTTCTTCTATATATGCTTCCACCAGGGAGATCGCAGGGGGCGCCATGCTTGTTACGTGGTT
>JADKKC010000050.1 GCA_016720685.1 Zoogloea sp. | reverse complement strand
GCGGGTAGGGCTTGGGATCGTTCAGGAGAACCAGATAGGCGAACATCTTTATCGTGCCATCCGATACATGCCGTGCAATGAAAGGGTCCTTGAAACTGCCGTCCTGAAAACGCAGCACCAGCCGCCCATCCTCTGTTTGGCGCGGTTCGACCAAGCTGACGCCGGGCACCCTGCGTTGCATGGCGCTCAGCACCCGCTTGAATCGATCCGGATGATTCTCGAACAGATAGTTCGCCACCAGCGGAAGGTTGTCACCGCGCGTGGACAAATGTTCGGCAAAGCCATCTTCCTGGCTCGGACGGGCCTCGGAAACGTGAAAATCGGAAATGTGCCAGTTCTCGATCATCAGCCGGAACGCACTGGCAGCCTTGAAGCGCTCGAACTGGCCCAGTCCTTTCACCGCCAGGATATCGGGCGCATCAAGCTCCTCCTCCTCACGCCTGAGGGCCTCATCCACCTTCGAGAAGTCTTCCTCGTTTGCGATCGCGTAGCCCTTGCCGTAGGCAAAGTCGAGAAAGTGGAAGGGGCTTGCCGTTGGCTCCGCGTTTGTAGCGCAAGATCTCGCGCGCCACCACCGCGCGGCCAGCCTTGTCGGGTTCGATTCTGAGAATGTAGGTTACCAACCTCTCGTAGCCGGTGATCTCCAGGCGAAACTGCATCGCCAGTTCGATGGGCTCATGGGCAAAGCCCCGGCTGACCAGTTCCTTGTAGCCCCCGCGCCTGGAGACCGCCTTGCCCACGTTCATGGTCAACGCATCCTTCAGGAAGGAGAACACATCGAACAGGGTGGACTTGCCGGTGCCGTTGGCGCCGACCAATACGCACAGACGCGGAATGTCGTGCAGCTTTGCGTCCCGGAAAAGGCGGTAGTTCTTGATCTCGATGGATTCAATCTGCATGGCAGGCTTCTGTTTCGTGCGCGATGTCCGACAAGGATAGCTGGCCGGAGATCAGGCGGGGGAGGAGGGTGTCGCGTAGGGTGGCGAGTGTCTCCGCCATCGATGAGTTTAGGCTTCGGCGCGTTTCTGTCACGGAGAGCACGCCCTCGAAAGCGAGTAGGGCAGAGTCAGGTGGCCTCATTACCGGGACCGAACCGAGGATGCCGATCAGCGCGTGGCGCTCGACGTCGCCTCGACGGCTGAACACGATGTCCCCCGCCCTCAACCGGTGACGGGTGAGGCGTTCGGTGTCCGACTCGGGGACCCGGGCGATGGAGTCTGCGAGAACGCGGTTGGTGATGTCTTTTGGCATGACTACGGGGACGCCCTGCTCGACATAGTCAGATGCGTGGAGTTGGCTACCGAACGGTCCGGTCTGAACGAAGCCCCCACTTTCCTCAAGTACGTCGACGAGCGTTGTCAGGCGCCATCCCTTCGGCACCATCCCCGGATCAGTCCCGTAGGTCGGGTTAGCGCAGCGTAACCCGACATCGGCAGCTCGCACGTCGGGCGGTTCCTGTCGGGTTACGCCCTGCGGGCTCACCCGACCTACGGGAGGCATGGCTTGCGGCGTCAGCTTAGAACTCATAGCCCAGGCCTCCCCGCTTTTGCCGGATCAAGGCATCCAGTTCCGCCCCTTTGGCCACCAGCTCGTCGAGCTTTTCGGTGAGTTTCTGCATCTTGTCGACGAAGCGGCGGGTCAGCTCGACCCGGCGGGCGGCGAAAGTGTCGGAGATGTACTGAGAAAGATCAGGCCGAGGACAAGGTGCTTGTATTCGGCGGCGTCCATGTTGGCGCGCAGCTTGTCGGCCGTGGCCCACAGGGTTTTCTTGATGTCGTCGAGCATGGGGGAGCGGGGGCTTGCGGGAACGGCCGTATCGTATCAGCGTATCGCGCGAAGCCCGCCGCCCAGCTCAGTCGAAGCGGATATCCCGCACCGGGTCGGTGCCGTCGAAGCCGTCGGCGGCGGTTTTTACGAAGGCGTAGAAGCCGGTGAGCACGTCGGTGGGGCTGTACAGCTCGATCATGTGGCCGTACTCGGCCACCGTGTCGACCATCGCGAAGGCGAAGCCGTCGTTCATTTCGGCGTAGAGGGCGATCTCGCGCCCGGCGGCCTGGTGGGCGGCCATGGCCGCTTGCAAGTCGTCTACGAAGAGGGCGACGTGGTGGATGCCTTCGGTGCCGCGGCCTTCCGGGTACATGTCGTGGAAGGCCGACGGGCCGGGGTTGTTCTGCTGGACGAATTCGACCATCAGCTCGCCCCACTGGCCGTAGGCGGAGCTGTGGTCGAGCTGGCTTTCCTGGCCCCGGTACAGCGCCTTGCGCAGCGGGATGTGCTCCGCGACGAAGTAGGGGCCGGAGCCGAACAGGGCGGCATGGCGCGCCGCCGCCACGCGCACGTCGGGGACGAAGTAGGCGATCTGGCGGATCGGCAGCGCCATGTTCAGCTGCCCGTGTAGGTGGCGGGGCGCTTGCCGAGGAAGGCGTCGACGGCTTCCTTGAAATCTTCGGTGGCGGCGCAGGTGGCAAAGCCCTGGCGTTCGGCGTCGAGCTGGCCGGCAAAATCCCGCTCGAAGGAGCGCCGCATCAGCTGCTTGAGGGTGCCCTGGGCGATGGGGGCGCCGGCAGCAAGGCGACGGGCCAGCTTGTCGGTTTCGTCGGCAAGGCTGTCGGCCGCCACGACCCGGTTGACGAGGCCGAGGCGCAGGGCTTCGGTGGCGTCGATGGGGTCGGAGAGCAGGGCGATTTCCAGCGCCTTGTGCAGGCCCACGGTGCGCGGCAGGCTCCAGGAGGCGCCGAGGTCGCAGCAGGTTCCGAGGTTTACATAGGCGAAGTTGAAGCGGGTGTTGTCGGCCGCGAGGATCAGGTCGCAGGCGAGGGCCATGCTCATGCCGGCGCCCGCGACCGGGCCCTGGATGCTGGCGATCACCGGTGCGCGCAGGGTGGTGAGGATGGCCAGCGCGGCGTTGAGGGGTTCGATCAGCGTGGCGGGCACCGAGGCCGGATCGTCGCGGAACTGGCTGATGTCACCGCCGGCCATGAAGGCGCGGCCTTCGCCACTGAGGATGACGACGCGTACCTCGGGGTCGGCCTGCAGGCGGCGGACGGCGGCCAGCAGGGCCTGGGCCGTGGCGCTGTCGATGGCGTTGAGCACTTTGGGTCGGTTGAAGTGCAGGCGGTGAATGCCGCCTTCGCGGGTTTCGATGATGGGCAAATTGGTGTCGGTCATGGTATTTCCTTCGCTCACATGGGCAGCTGGGGGCCGGCGGTGATGGTGACACCGCCATCGACGACGAGGCCGTGGCCGGTGATGAAATCGGCGTCGTCGCTGGCCAGCATGAGGGCCGCGCGGGCGATGTCTTCGGGGCGGCCGAGGCGTTTTACGGCGGCGGCCTGTTCCCACTGGGCGCGCACTTCGGGGATCGCAAACAGGCCGGAGGTCATGCCGGTTTCGATGGCGCCCGGCAGCAGGTAGTTGGCGGTGATGCCGAAGCGGCCGACTTCCTTGGCGATGGTCTTGGTGAGGCCGGCCACGGCATGCTTGGAGGCGGCGTAGGCACCGCAACTGTGGTCGGTGAAGTGGGACAGGATCGAGCCGGTGTTGATGATGCGGCCGCGGCCGGTGGTCTTGGCGCGTTCGATCAGCACGGGGATGGCGTGGCGACAGCTGCGCATCACGGCATGCACGTTGACCTCGAAGCTGCGCAGCCAGTCGTCGTCGGGCATGGCGGATACCGGCGCGACGGGAACGATGCCGGCGTTGTTGAAGAGGATGTCGAGCCCGCCGAACTTCTCGAGGGCGAGGGCGACCATCTTTTGCGGGGCGTCGGCGTCGGTGACATTGAGGGCCAGCGCGGCGATGTTCGGGTTGCCGGCATGCACGCTGGCGATGGCCGAGCCGGGCAGATCCACCGCCACGACCGACGCGCCTTCGGCGGCGAACAGTTCGACCGTGGCCCGGCCGATGCCGGAGGCAGCGCCGGTGATGATGGCCACACGGCCGCCGAGTCTTCGATGGGTGCTCATGGGGTGTCTCGCTCCTTTGAATTTTCTGGACAGGTTTTGGTGGGGGACTTCAGCTCCGGGCCCGGTAGTCCCGGTAAATCTTCTCCATCACCATCAGGGGTTCGTCGTGGCGGGTGAGATTGTAGGGGGCAATGTTTACGGCCCGCAGGAAGGCGCGCTCGATGCGCCCGGCGCTGTGGTCGACTTCAATGATATTGACGCAGGCCGGATCTTGCTCGAAAGCCTTGATGGCCGCGATGTCGGCGCCGAGCACGTGAGTCAGCAGCACCCGGTTGACGCCGTCGTGGGCCACGACGAGCGCCGTGCGCCAGTCGTCGCGGCTTAGCAGATCGGCCCAGGCGGCGTGGACGCGGGTGGCCAGCTCGCGCCAGGGCTCGCCGCGGATGAAGGCGCCGTCCGGATCGTGGGCGGTTTCGTAGGCGTAGGCGATTTCCCGCTCCTGGTGTTCGGGCGGAATCTCGCGCAAGCGGCCGGCCCGGACTTCCTTGAGGCGATGCTCTTCGGCCAGGGGGAGGCTGCGTTCGCCGAGCACGATGCGGGCGGTTTCGACGGTGCGGGCGAGGCCCGAACACAGGGCTACATCGAAGGGGATGTCGCGGAGCATGTCGGCCGCGGCACGGGCCTGATCGCGGCCGGCCGGGGTGAGGGGCACGCTGCGCGGGTCGTAGGGATTGCCGCTGGCGTCGAAATAGCTGACCTGGGCGTGGCGCATCAGGTAGATGCGGCGGCGGTTGCCGGGAAGGCCTTGCATAGGGTGGAAAGCTCCGGTTGGCCGGGGCAGGGGGCTGCCCCGAAAGGCCTGCCGCGCCCGGCTCACCGGGCAACGGCGCGGCGCGGGGGGCAGGTGGTCAGTAGCTGTAGAAACCCTGACCGCTCTTGCGGCCGAGGTAGCCGGCATCCACCATTTCCTTGAGCAGCGGCGCAGGCCGGTACTTGGGGTCGTTGAAGCCGGCGTAGAACATTTCCATCACTGCCAGCATGGTGTCAAGGCCGATCAGGTCGGTCAGGGCCAGGGGGCCGATGGGGTGGTTGCAGCCGAGCTTCATGCCTTCGTCGATGTCGGCGGCGCTGGCAAGGCCTTCCTGCAGTGCAAAGATGGCTTCGTTGATCATCGGGCACAGGATGCGGTTCACCGCGAAGCCCGGGCTGTTCCTGGCCACGATGGCGGTCTTGCCGATGGCGGTGGCGAAGGCCTGGACGGCGGCCTGGGTTGCGTCGGAGGTTTGCAGGCCGCGAATCAGTTCGACCAGGGCCATCAGCGGCACCGGGTTGAAGAAGTGCATGCCGACGAAACGATCCGGGTGCGACACCGCGGCGGCAAGCTTGGTGATGGACAGGGACGAGGTGTTGCTGGCGATGACGGCGGTCGGCGCAACGATCGCGTCGATCTCCTTGAGAATGCGCAGCTTGAGGCTTTCGTTCTCGGTGGCGGCCTCGATCACCAGGTCGGCGCCGGCAAGATCCGCGTAGGCCGTGGAGCCCCGGATCCGGGCGACGGCGGCGTCACGGTCGGCCTGGGAGATTTTTTCTTTCTTGAGCAGCCGGTCGAGGCTGCCCGCCACCACGCCCAGCCCGCGCTGAACGGCTTCGGCGGATATATCCACCATCACCACGTCCAGGCCCGCCACTGCGCACACCTGCGCGATGCCGTTGCCCATGGTGCCTGCACCGATCACTCCGATAGTCTTGATTGCCATGCTTTGTCTCCTTGTTCGGGGGTGTTGTTAAATGCGCTCGAAGATGGCGGCAATGCCCTGGCCGCCGCCGATGCACATGGTTACCAGCGCGTAGCGGCCGCCAGTGCGGTGCAGTTCGGCGATGGCCTTGGTGGTGATGATGGCGCCGGTGGCGCCGACCGGATGGCCGAGGGAAATCCCCGAGCCGTTGGGGTTGACCTTGGCCGGATCGAGGCCGAGTTCCTGGCTGACTGCGCAGGCCTGGGCGGCGAAGGCTTCGTTGGCCTCGATGACGTCCAGATCCTCGATGCGCAGCCCGGTGCGCTGCAGCACGAGGCGGGTGGCCGGAACCGGGCCGATGCCCATGTAGGCCGGTTCGACGCCGGCGTGGGCATAGCCCACCAGGCGGGCCAGCGGCTTGACGCCAAGCGTGGCCGCGCGCGTGGCTTCCATCAGCACCACGGCCGCCGCGCCATCGTTGAGGCCAGAGGCGTTGCCCGGCGTTACGGTGCCGCCTTTCTGGAAGACGGCTTTCATGTTGCCCAGGGCTTCGAGGCTCACGTCGCCGCGCACATGCTCATCGGTGTCAAAGGCCACCATGCCCTTGCGGGTCTTGATTTCAACCGGGGTGATCTGGTCGCGGAAACGGCCTTCGGCAATGGCGCGAACGGCGCGCTGCTGGCTTTCCAGGGCGAGGGCGTCCTGCATTTCGCGGCTGATGCCGTAGCGGGCGGCAACGTTTTCGGCGGTGACGCCCATGTGGAATTTCTGCCACGGGTCGTGGAGGATTCCGTTCATGTAATCGAGAGCCGGTGTGTCGCCCATGCGGGCACCCCAGCGCAGGGCAGGCAGAATGTAGGGGCCGCGGCTCATGGCCTCGGCGCCGCCGCCGATGGCGATGTCGGTATCGCCCAGCAGAATCGACTGGGCCGCCGAAATGATGGCCTGGAGCCCGGAACCACACAGGCGGTTTACGTTGAAGGCCGGCGTTTCGATGGGAATGCCCGAGTCGATGGCGGCCACGCGGCTCAGATAGGCGTCGCGCGGTTCGGTGGGAATCACGTTGCCCATCACCACATGGCCGACTTCCGCGGCGTCGACGCCGGAACGGGCCAGCGCGGCGCTGACCGCGGTGGTGGCAAGCTGGCTGAGGGGAGTGTCCTTGAGGCTGCCGCCATAGGTGCCGATGGCGGTGCGGGCGGTGCCGACTACGAGGATTTCACGCTGCGTCATGATGGAGTCCGTTCCGTGGGTGGGTGATGTGCTGCATTCCGGCAGCGGGGCCGGGGGTGAACGGATCTTATCAAAAAAACAAGTTTGATGGTTTTTAATGAACGGGCGTTCACGTGCCGGTGCAAGCCGGGCAGCGTTTTGCCAAAGCTCAAAAACAAATTGATCGAAAGAGCTTGGCAGGCCGGATTTTTATGCTTACTATTAAAAACGAACACGACGGTTTGTTTTTGTTGTGTGTCGCAAGGTGTGTCTCCCTGCTTTAAGCGTATTCCTCTCCCTAGCGCTTATATGCAGCTTTATCCGGGTGGCCGCTCACCGCAGCCACCCGGATCTTTCTCCCCGGCCACGGGGGACGCACCGGCTCCAGCGGGAGGATCACTACAACAAGAGAGCGGCAGATGTCCCTGACCATCGGAATTGCAGCAGAAACCCTGTCCGGCGAACGGCGCTTGCCCGTCGTGCCGGATGTGGTCAAAAAATACCTGGCCCTCGGCGCCAAGGTGCTCATGCAGAAGGGCGCCGGCCGCCAGGCCCATTACCGCGACAACGATTTTTCCGACGTGGAATTCGTCGACCAGGCCGAGCAGATTTTTGCCCGCGCCGACGTCGTGCTGTGCGTGCAGCCCCCGTCCGCCGAACTGGTGGAGGCGATGAAGCCGGGCGCCGTGCTGCTTGGCATGCTGCAGCCGTGGGGCAGCGCCGAACGCGCCTGCCACCTGGCCGGGCGCAGGATCACCGCCTTCGCCCTGGAGCTGCTGCCCCGCATCTCCCGCGCCCAGAGCATGGACGTGCTGTCCAGCCAGGCCGCGGTGGCCGGCTACGAATGCGCGCTGATCGCCGCCGACCATTCGCCGCGCTTCTTCCCGATGCTCACTTACGCGGCTGGCACCATCCGCCCGGCCAAGGTGCTGGTGATCGGCGCCGGCGTGGCCGGCCTGCAGGCCATTGCCACCGCCCGGCGCATCGGCGCGATGGTCGAAGCCTACGATGTGCGCCCCGAAACCCGCGAGCAGATCGAATCCCTCGGCGCCAAGTTTGTGGATACCGGCGTGTCGGCGGCCGGCACCGGCGGCTACGCCCGGGAGCTGACCGACGAGGAAAAGGCCAAGCAGGCCGAACGCCTGGCCCGCGCGGTGGCCCAGTGCGACGCGCTGATCACCACCGCGGCGATCCCTGGCCGCAAGGCGCCGGTGATCATCACCGCCGACATGGTTGCGCGCATGAAGCCCGGTTCGGTGGTGGTCGACATGGCCGCGGAGACTGGCGGCAACGTGGAAGGCACGGTGGCCGGCGAAAAAACCTGGATGAACGACGTGCTGCTTCTCGGGCCCACCCACATCGCCAGCCGCATGCCGGCCCACGCCTCCGAAATGCTGGCCAAGAACTTCCTCAACTTTGCCACCCCGTTCATCAAGGACGGCGCGCTGTCTCTCGACTGGGACGACGAAGTGATTGCCGGCGCCTGCCTTACCCACGACGGCGCGGTACGCCACGCCGGCGTCCGCCAGGCCCTCGGCCTTTAAACCTGGAGAAACGACCATGGAAGGTTTGGCTTACCTCTACATCTTCATGCTGGCCGGCTTTACCGGCTATGAAGTGATTTCCCGCGTGCCGGTGATCCTGCACACCCCGCTGATGTCCGGCTCCAACTTTGTTCACGGCGTGGTGCTGGTGGGCGGCATGGTGGCCCTCGGCAACGCCGATCCGGCCGAACCCTTGCAGCTCGCCATCGGCTTTGCCGCGGTGCTGCTTGGCGCCGCCAACGCGGCCGGCGGCTACGTGGTGACCGAACGCATGCTGGCCATGTTCAAGGGCAAGAAGGGAGGCGCCAAGTGAGCGCACAGTTCTCGCAGTTTCCGGTTCTCGGCTTCATCCACGCGGCCTATTTTGCGGTGGCGGTGGTCTTCATTCTTGGCCTCAAGGCCATGAGCTCACCCGTTACCGCCCGCCGCGGGGTGGTGTGGGCAGGTTACGCGATGATCGCCGCCACGGTGGTCACCTTTGCCTGGCCCGGCATGCAGAACTTCGGCCTGATGGTGCTGGCCATTGCCATCGGCACCGTGGTGGCCTGGGTGTCCGGCAAAAAGGTGGCGATGACCGACATGCCGCAGATGGTCGCCATCTACAACGGCATGGGCGGCGGCGCGGCGGCGGCCATCGCGGCGCTGGAATTCGCCCGCGGCGAGGTGCACGGCCCGGTCGTCACCACCCTGGCGGTGCTGGGCGCGCTGATCGGCTCGGTGGCGTTTTCGGGCTCCTGCGTGGCCTTTGCCAAGCTGCAGGGGATCATGAAAAAAGCCTGGCGCCTGCCGGCCCAGAACGGCGTGAACGTGCTGCTGGCGCTGGGCGCGGTGGCGCTCGGCGTGATGATCATCGGCGCCGAAACGCCGGACTCCACGCATGTGATCGCCTTCTTCGTGCTCGCCCTGGTGCTCGGCGTGATTCTCACCGTGCCCATCGGTGGCGCCGACATGCCGGTGGTGATCTCGCTGCTCAACGCCTTCACCGGTCTTGCCGTGGGCATGGAGGGCTACGTGCTCGGCAACCCGGCGCTGATCGTCGCCGGCATTGTGGTCGGTGCCTCCGGCACGCTGCTCACCCAGCTGATGGCCAAGGCCATGAACCGGCCCATCTCCAACGTGATCTTCACGCCGATTTCCGGCGCGGCGGCCGGCGGTGGCGAGGCGGTGGAGGGCGAGCAGAAGGAAGTCGGCGCGATGGATGCCGCCGCCCTGATGCGCTACGCCAGCAAGGTCATCATCGTGCCGGGCTACGGCATGGCGGTGGCCGGTGCGCAGCACAAGGTCTGGGAAATGACCGAAATGCTGGAAGAGGCGGGCGTCGAGGTGGTGTTCGCGATCCACCCGGTGGCGGGGCGCATGCCCGGCCACATGAACGTGCTGCTGGCCGAGGCCGGTGTGCCCTACGAGAAGATCTTCGACCTGGAAGAGATCAACGGTGATTTCGCCCAGGCCGACGTGGCCCTGGTGATCGGCGCCAACGACGTGGTGAACCCATCGGCCCGCACCGATAAGTCCAGCCCGATCTTCGGCATGCCGATTCTCAACGCCGATCTGGCGCAGAACGTCATCGTGGTGAAGCGCGGTAAGGGCACGGGTTACTCGGGCATCGAGAACGCGCTGTTCTACAAGGAAAACACCCGGCTGCTGTACGGCTCGGCCCAGCAGGCGATTGGTGAAGTCATCCAGCACGTGAAGGCCATGTCGGTTTAACGCTGCAGTGGACTGAAGCCCGGCCCGCAGGAAGAAAAAAAGCACCCCATAAAAGGAGAGGAGTTTCAATGGACGCGAACAAGGAAACAACCGGCACGCCGGACATCGCCGCCTTCGCCGCCGCCTTCCTGAAAAAGGAAACCGGCGCTGACGGAGTCGAGATTCACAGCTGCAAGCGCCTCGGTGGCGGGGCGATCCAGGAAAACCTGGCCCTCGACCTGACGATCACCGGCGGGCCGTGGGCCGGGCGCCACGAACTGGTGCTGCGCACCGATTCGCCGTCCAGCCTGGCGGTGAGCCTGGGCCGCGCCGAGGAATTCGCGGTGCTGAAAGCGGCCTTTGGCGCCGGCGTGAAGGTGCCCGAGCCCCTCTGGCTGCACCGGGATGCCGGCGAACTGGGCAAGGATTTCTACCTCATGCGCAAAGCCGGCGGTTCGGCCGCGGCCCGGCCGCTGGTGCGGGGCGATCTCACCACCGACGAGCGGGATGCCCTGCTTTTCGAGCTGGGCGGCGAGCTGGCCAAGCTGCACACGGTGCGGCCGCCGGTCGCGTCCCTCGACTTTCTGCCCCTGCCCGACGGCACGCCGGCGCAATCCCGGGTGGCCGAATACCGGCGCCTGATCGACGCCATCGGCCGCCCCCAGCCGACGCTCGAATGGGCCTTGCGCTGGCTGGAACTCAACGCCCCGGCCAGCACCGAAACGACGCTGACCCACGGCGATTTTCGCACCGGCAATTACATGGTCGAGAACAAGCACCTGTCGGCTGTGCTCGACTGGGAGTTCGCCGGCTGGAGCGACCCGATGGAAGACCTGGGCTGGCTGTGCGCCCGCTGCTGGCGCTTTGGCGCCTGGGAACATGAAGTCGGCGGCGTTGGCGGCACGGCGGCCCTGGCCCGCGGCTACGCGTCCATTTCGGGCAAGCCCGTGGATCTGTCGCTGCTGCCCTACTGGGAAGTGATGGGCATCATGCGCTGGGCGGTGATCGCCCTGATGCAGGCCGAGCGCCATTTGTCCGGCGAGCAGCCCTCGCTGGAGCTGGCCCTCACCGGCCGCATGCTGCCGGAAATCGAACTGGACTTGATCCAGGAAATCCAGACCATCGAAAAGGAGCGTGCCCGCCATGCGTAGCCTGCCCACCGCCGCCGAACTCTTGAAGATCGCCCGTGAGGGCCTGCTCAACGAGCTGCTGCCCCATTTGCCCAAGGAACACCATTACACCGCGTTGATGGCCGCCAATGCGCTGGCCATTTCGATGCGCGAAATCCAGGCCGACGACGGCCAGCACAAGGCCGAGGCCGCGCTGCTGCACGAGCTTTACGGCAGCGCCGCACCGGACGAAGGCATGGACGCCCTGGCCGGGCACCTGGCCCACGACCTGCGCGCCGGGCGCTTCGACGCGCGCCTCGAAGCAGTTGGCGACCTGCTGCTGGCCGAAGTGACGGCCCGCCTGCGGGTGTCGAACCCGAAATACCTCAAGCAAGCCGGCCTGAACTGAGCCACAGGAGACAGAACGTGAATTTCGACATCCCGGCCGAACTCAAGGCCTTGCAGGAGAAAACCCGGCGCTTCATCGCCGAGGAAATCATTCCCTTCGAGAAAGACCCCCGCGTCACGCCCCACGGCCCCACGGAAGAACTTCGCAACGAGCTGGTCGCGCGGGCCAAGGCCGCGGGCCTCCTGACGCCCCATGCGTCGGTGGAACTGGGCGGCCTTGGGCTGGATCACTTTGCCAAAGCCATTGTTTTCGAGGAAGCCGGCTATTCCACCCTCGGCCCGACCGCGCTCAATATTGCCGCGCCGGACGAGGGCAACATCCACCTGATGGAAGCGGTGGCCACCGCGGCCCAGAAGGATCGCTGGCTCAAGCCCCAGGTTGAAGGAAAGATCCGCTCGTGCTTTTGCATGACCGAACCCGATCCGGGCGCCGGTGCCGATCCGTCGATGCTGCAGACCCTCGCCGTCAAGGACGGTGACGACTACGTGATCAACGGCCGCAAATGGTTCATCACCGGCGCCACCGGGGCCAGCTACGCCATCATCATGGCCAAGATGGAAGACGGCACGGCCACGATGTTCCTGTCCGACATGGACCGGCCCGGCATCACCGTCGAGCGCAGCATGGACGCGCTGGATGCCTGCTTCACCGGCGGCCACGGCGTGGTCCGCTTCGACAACCTGCGCGTGCCGGCCAGCGACGTGCTGGGCAAGCTAGGGGAGGGCTTTCGCTACGCCCAGGTGCGCCTCGCGCCCGCGCGGCTGACCCACTGCATGCGCTGGCTCGGCCAGGCCCGGCGGGCCCATGACGCGGCCAGCGCCTACGCGCGCCGTCGCCAGGCCTTTGGCAAAGCCCTGGGCGAACACGAGGGCGTCGGCTTCATGCTGGCCGATAACGAGATGGACCTGCACACCAGCCGCCTGGCCATCTGGCACTGCGCGTGGGTGCTCGACCAGGGCGGCAAGGGCAAGAACGAATCGAGCATGGCCAAGGTGATCTGCTCCGAGGCCGAATGGCGGGTGGTGGACCGCTGCGTGCAGGTTCTGGGTGGCCAGGGCGTCACCGCCGAAACCATCGTGGCCCGCATCTGGTCCGACATGCGCGCCTTCCGCATCTACGACGGCCCGTCCGAAGTGCACCGCTGGAGCCTGGCACGCAACATTCTCAAGGAACCCAAGGCCCCACACGGCGCGTAAGCGCATCGCCCGGCCCATGCGCCGGGCGGCGCTGGCCCAAGTGCCGCGATTTTGCGTGGGGGCGACTGAAGTCGCCCCCACAGTCGTCTGCCGCGCCGCCGCTGCAAAAGGGACGGCTATCAACCGGCTCTGCCTTTCGACAAGATAATTAGTGGCCGGGTCAATAATTGTCGGCGCCAGCCGCCACGTCACGAAACCGGCGGCTCAGAAATTCGGCCATGTAGTTGTTGGCCGTGCTGTCGTCGTTGAGCAGCATCTGCTCGACGCTCGCGGTGGCGGGGGTTTCGGCCGGCGCAGACAGCACCGAGGCAGTGATGCCGCCATCACTGTCAGCCTGGATACGCCAGGCCATGGCCGCACGGGATTCCTGCTTCAGCGGTGACGAATACTGGCGGCCTTCGATCACGAGAAAGCCGTCGCGCCCCTCGAGCCAGCTCCGGGTGTCGAGTTCCCACTGGGTGCCGGTTGGTCCGGCAGCCCGCTGCGCGCCCTCGGGCCGTGCCAGGCCGAGGGCATCCCGCATGTCGGTGATGATCTGGCGTGCGGCGTTCATGTAGTTTTCCCATTTCTTGCGCATTCTTTTGCTGTCCTTGTGTCGTTGAGGCGTGTTCACACCGGCTGAAGCGGCAGGCGCTGTGCGGCTTTCACTATCGCACCTTGCGGCGGGCATCTCGCCGCCGTCAATGTTTACTCAGTATGGGGCAAGCAGATCATGCGGAATCAAGCGGAACTCGCCGCGCTGCCGGGAGGCGCTTGTCCGGGCCATTTCCTTCCCGCGGCAGCTTAAAATGGCGGATTCCATCAAGCGGAGTGTCGATATGCGAGCAATACCTCTGGCCATCCTGGCGACCATGCTGGTTGCCTCAAACGCGGCTCACGCGGCCCCGAGCATTGAAACGCTGCCTTCCGGCGTCAAGATCGAGCACGTCAAGATTGGTGAAGGCAGCACGCCGACCGCAACCAGCCAGGTGACGGTGCACTACCGCGGCACGCTGCTGAATGGCGAGGAGTTCGACAGCTCCTTCAAGCGAGGCCAGCCAGCGAGCTTTGGCCTCAATCAGGTGATTCCGTGCTGGACCCAGGGCGTCCAGAAGATGAAGGTCGGTGGCACGGCCAAGTTGATCTGCCCGCCCGAAACGGCATATGGCACCCGCGATCTGGGCAAGATTCCGCCCAACAGCACCCTCAACTTCGAAATCCAGTTGCTGGGCAGCAAGTAATAACGATCCGGCACGCAGGCGTAAAAAAACCCGGCAGTCGATGCCGGGTTTTTGACGTTTTATCAGACTGCGATCAGGGCTTGGCCGGTGCCGGCTTGCCACGCATGCCCCGACGGGGTGCCGCGTGGTGCTCGTCAAAAGTGGCTTGCTGTGCGGGTGTCAGCGTGGCGTAAAACGTCTTGAGGGCCGCGACGTGTTCGGTCATCTGCGCCTGCCTGCCCTTCATGAGCTCAAGCATTTTTTCGGCACGTTCCGGCGCCTTGAGCTTGGCCCAGTCTTCGGGCTGACCACCGCTAAGGGCAGGGCGGGCCTGCTCGGATTCCATCAGCTTGGCCCAGGCGGGCTCCTGTTCCGGCGTCAGCTTCAGCGCACCATGCAAGTGCTTGTGATGCTGCTCTTTCATGTGGGCATGACGTTCCTGGTGGGAGCCCATCGGGCCACAGCCCGGATCTGCCATGACCGGGCCGGCTGCCACAGCACCCAGACCGGCAACCAGAAGAAGTGATTGGGCGAGTTTGCGATATGAGTTCATGGTGCTCCTTTGAATTTCGGTCGTGACGGTTGAAGCGGTGGTTTGTCGTTCAGCGGCAGTTCGACTATCGTTGAGCGCGAGATAGCGTCGCGATTCGGCAAGAAAAGCTTTGATATTCATCGCTTCAAGGCTGCTTTCAATATAGTTCATGGCGTCTGTCGGCGGTTTATTTTGGCAGGCCCATATTGGCCTCAAAGGCCCGTCCCAAACGTAGGCGTATTGAAACGCTTTGTATCCGGATGTGTCGGGCGGCAAAGCCGATAACAGGTCGACGCAACATCCCGCTAAGGAAAATAAATGAGAGTGAATTTGAAAGTGCCCTTCGCGGAAAAAGACGAGGCCAAGAAGCTGGGGGCCCGCTGGGATGCGGCCCGCAAGATCTGGTACGTCGAGAACAAGCCCGATATGGCTCCGTTCGCGAGGTGGGCGCCCAGCCCGCACGACAACTCGGCGGGCGACGCGCCGGTGCAAAAGAGCGCCGCGCCCGTCAAAAACCAGCAGGCCGCCAGCATGGTCATCGTGGGCAGCGCCTATGTCGAGCAGGCGCGTGTTTGCGATTGCCTGCCGTGGGACGTGTGCGCGCGCTGCGCGCCCACCGCGCTGTCCAGGTAGCCGGAACACACCGGCCTTTTACTTTGGTGTTGCATGAACAAACTGATAAACGAACTGCAGCGGCTTTATTTTCTCCGCGACCCGCGATGCCCCGGCCAGGCCGCGGATGACGACTGCCTTGCCGGCGAAACGGCCACGGCTCTGAACATGATCGGCGCCGACGGCAAGGTTCGGGCAATGGTCATGAGTTTTGAACGGGCCAGCGACTGGGACCAGGTGGCGCATGTCTATCAGGCCGTGCAAAGCGAGCTGAATCTGCCGGCCCCGGCCGTTTCGGTTTCGGGCGGCAAAGCTTACGGGCTGTGGTTTTCGCTTGCCGAAGCCGTGCCGGTGGCCGAGGCGCAGGCGTTTCTCGAAGCGCTCCAGCTCACCTACCTGGCCGATCTTCCGGCGATCCATCTCGATCTGCGGCCGCAAGCCGCCACGCCTGTCGTGGAACTGCCGCCGGCGCTGCAGGCGGGCACCGCAAAATGGTCAGCCTTCATCGATCCGACCCTGGGCAGCATGTTTGTCGATGAGCCCTGGCTGGACATGTCCCCCAACATGGACAAGCAGGCCGATATTCTGGCGAGCCTCGACAGCATCAAGGCCGATGACTTTCAACAGGCGCTGCTTGCACTGCGGATCTCGGCCGCCGCTAACGCCGACCCGGCGCCACAAGCCGCGAGCCCGCAGGCAAGGCCGGCCAGCAGCGAGGCCCATGGCGATCCGCAAAGCTTTCTGCTGGCGGTGATGAACGACCCGCTGCAAAAAACGCGCCTGAGAATCGCGGCGGCCAAGGCGCTGATGCCTTACTTTCACCGGAAAATCGGCGGGCAGCAGGATTTGCCCGTCTCCGTCAGAAGCCCGGCACCGTAAGGCAGCGGCCCTTGGCCTCCAGCCAATAGACGACCTCGCCCACGGCGACAACGCTGCCCGATACCACCAGGCTGGCTGCCGACACGGCGCCGGCCAGCACCAGCAGCTCGGCACATCCTTCATTCCGGCATCCGCCAAAAGCGGCAATCTGATAGGCCTCGAGCGTCATATGGCGCTGGGTGATGCCGCAGGCCGGGTCGTATCGGGTGGTGGTGCGGGGAAGAAAAATGCAGCTGCAGAGCAGCATGCAGGCAATCAGCAGGGTGCCCGGAAGCGCTATCAACCGGCGGAAAGAACGAGTTTTCTTCACGTAAACGGGCCGGATGATGGGGCGCTGTAAAAAACAGCCGCCGTGTTTTGAATGCCTTTCATGGCTTGATACTTTACTACCACTTGCCCCGGCGACCTGCGGGTTGCCGAGGCCTGCCGCACTCGATGAATACACCCAACAGGATTGATATGGACGCTCCGGCAACGGACCTGCGCTTTACCCGAACGCTGTGTGGCAACACGATGTGGCTGACGGCGGGCCGCAGGGTGAGCTTTTCGGTTGGCAGCCTGAGAATCTTCGGCCACATCCCCGAGAGCAGCCTGGGCCCGCAGTCGCAATGGCGCAGGTTCACCGGCGAGCAGCGCGACGCGGCCGAGCACGCGGTGCTTCAAACCCACGGGGCGAAGCTGGAGCAGGCCCTGGAAGCCGCCGTGGCCGAGATTGCCGCCTACCTGCAAGCCTGCGAGGCCGACGCGCTGCAGCCCGATATCGCGCAGCTCCGCGACCACTGGGCGAGCGGCGAAATGGACCTGGGCAGGGTCGGCAGCGTGCTGCGCCAGTCGCTGCTGGACATGCAGTCGAACCGGCGCCACCGCAACCTGGCAGAACAGATCGGCCACTCGGTGAAGCTGTCCGACTACCCCGATACCTTTCCGGCACGCCGCCGGGCCCGCAAGCTGATTGCCGTGCTGGGGCCGACCAACTCGGGCAAAACCCACGACGCGCTGGAGCGTCTTGTAACCGCGTCGTCCGGCGTGTATCTGGGCCCGCTGCGCCTTCTGGCCCTGGAAGCCTACACGCGCCTCAACGACGAGTTCGGCGTCAGGGCTTCGCTGGTGACCGGCGAGGAGCGGCGCATCATCGAAGGCAGCCGGGTGACCGCCTCCACCATCGAAATGCTCGACGCCAGCCGGGAGGTGGACGTGGCGGTGATCGATGAAATCCAGATGCTGAGCGACCCCGACCGAGGCTGGGCGTGGACCCAGGCCGTGGTGGGTGCCAACGCCCGCGAGCTGTGGCTGCTGGGCGCACTGTCCGCCGAGCCGGCCGTCACGGCCCTGGCGGCCCGGCTGGGCTTGCCGCTGGAGATTCGGCGCAAGACCCGCAAGCATCCGCTGGTGGTGGGCAAGGCGCTCGGCAATCATCCGGCAAGTGCCCTGCGCCAGGCCCGGCCGGGGGATGCCTTTATTGTTTTTTCGCGCCGCGATGCGCTTAACCTGCGGGACGACCTGCTGGGCCTGGGCAAGTCGGTGGCCTGCATTTACGGCGCGCTGTCGCCCGAAGTGCGCGAGCGGGAGGCGCGGCGCTTTGCCGAGGGGCAGGCCGATGTGCTGGTGGCCACCGACGCCATCGGAATGGGCCTGAACCTGCCCATCCAGCGCGTGGTGTTCACGGCGGTTCAGAAATACGACGGGGTTCGGCGGGGTGATCTGCCGGTGTCGCTCCTGCAGCAGATCGGCGGCCGGGCAGGGCGCTTTGGGCACCAGGAAGAAGAGGGGCTGGTGGCCGGGCTCACGCCCAACGAGCACCGCCTGGTGGTTGCCCACATGAAGGCCACGCAGCCGTCGGTCGAATCCAGCGGATTCCAGATCACGGCCGGCGCCGCCTATCTCGAGCAGATCGCCGGAATGTCGGGCGACAACCGGCTCGAAGCGCTGTTGTCGCTTTTTTTGCTGCATGCCGACTGCGGTGACGGATTCTTCACGCCCCACGTGCCGGAGGAACAACTGGCCAGGGCGGCCCAGCTCGACCGGCTCAAAAAGCTGTCGCTGCCCTTGAAGCACGTGTTTTCCATGGCGCCGATGGCTGCGCAGAATGAAACCATCGATGGCACCTGGCGTACCTGGGCCTATGCCGCCAACCAGGGAAAGCGCATCAGGCTGGATTTTTTGCCCAGATCGGCAAAGAAGGCATCGCTCGAGGATGCCGAAACAACGGTGCGACTGCTGGCCGCGTACCGCTGGTTCGGCTACCGCCTGCCAGAGCTGTTTGTGGATTACGCGCTTGCGGACGAGCAACTGGCGCCGTGGATCAGCGCCGTTGACGGGCATTTGCGCAGCCGCTTCAAGCAGGGCGCCGGCGGTGGCCGGGCCGGGGTTCCAAGTTGGTACTGGCCGCGCAAAAGCTGAGCAGGTGTCCGTCGCTCCGATTCACCGGCAACGCCGCGTTGCCGGTGAATGACGGAGACTCCCTTAAACCGCGACGCCGCCGGTGCTGAAGATTTCGGCGTGAATCCGCGCGGATTCGACGCCGAGTTCGTGCAGGCGGGCGATGTGCGTTTCGAGGAAACCGGTCGGGCCGCACAGGTAGTAGTCGGCCCCCGGAGCCAGCACGGCGGCGCCAAGCTCGCCGAGGTCGAGGCTGCCGATGACGCCGAATTCGGCTACCGGAGCGGCGTCGTGGTAGATGTGCACCGTCAGCTGCGGGTTGTCGCCGGCGGCCTTGTGCAGCCGGGCGCCGAAGGCGAGCACGTCGGCGTTGCGACAGGTGTGGATGAACTGCACCGGGCGGTTTTTGGCGGTGGCGATCAGGTGCTTGAGCATCGAGATCATCGGCGTGATGCCGACGCCGCCGCTGATCAGCACGACCGGCGTGTCGCGGTCTTCGTGCAGGTAGAAATCACCGAAGGGCGGGGCCAGGTCGATGATGTCGCCCTTGTTGTAGTCGGCGTGCAGGCGGTTGGAGACGCGGCCGGCGGGCGTGCCGTCGCTGCCCGGCTCACGCTTCACCGAAATGCGGAATGCGGCGCTGCCGGGAGCATCCGACAGGGAATACTGGCGCGGCTGCATCACGTTCCATTCGGGCACGAACACGCGCACCGTCGTGTATTGGCCGGGGCGGAAGGCGGGCAGCGCGCCGCCGTCGGTCGGGGTGAGGTAAAAAGAAGTGATTTCCGCGCTCTCCGCGACCTTGTCGGTGATGCGGAAGGGGCGCCAGCCGGACCAGCCGCCGTCCCGGGTGGCGGCTTCGGCGTAGAGCTTGCCTTCGGCCTCGATCAGCACATCGGCCAGCACGCCGTAGGCGACGCCCCAGGCGTTGATCAGCTCGTCGTTGGCGGCATCGCCCAGCACTTCCTTGATCGAGGCGAGCAGATGCTTGCCGACGATGGGGTAGTGCTCGGCACGGATGCCCAGGCTGGCGTGCTTGTGGGCGATCAGCGTGATCACCGGCGCCAGCACGGAAGGATCGTCGATGTTCTCGGCGTAGGCCAGCACCGCACCGGCGAGCGCCATGGCCTGCTTGCCGGTGTCGCTGTGGCTGCGGTTGAAGATTTGATGAAGCTCCGGGTTGTGGCGGAACATGCGCTGATAGAAGTAGGAGGTCAGCGCAACGCCGTGCTCCTTGAGCACGGGGATGGTGGCTTTGACGAGATTGCGTACTTGGGCGTCCATGGCGTCTTTCTTAAGAGTTATTTTTAATACATCTTTTGGGGTAGAAAAAAGGCCGTTCGCACGTGGCCGGCCTTTCTGACGGGTCAGCCCGGATGGGCGCCCGACAAAATCGATTGTGTCAGAAAGAAATGCGCAGCAGCAGCAGGGTTTACGGCAGGTATCGGCGCGCGTCTGCCTCGTCGGCTACGGCCTCATCCGGGGCGCCGGGCCAGCCCGGTAAAGACGCGGATCATCTCGTGCAGCGCCGCGAGCTCGTGGCTTTGCACGAGGCGCCGGTCGGTGGTGTCGACGGCGTCGCGATGTGCAGCGTCCGGCTGGGTGTCGAGCAGCGCGCGGTAGGCGCTGATCTCCTCGCCCAGATACCAGAACTCGTCGTTGCGCTCCTTGAGCCGTCTGGCCTCGTCCACCACCAGCCGGGCGCAATCGATGTTGCGCAGGCGGCGGACGATCTTGAAGGCCTGCTCCCGCAGCGCGCCGGGCTGGGGTTGCGGGTCAAGATCGAGGTCGCGCACCCAGGCGCCCACGGCGCGGGGCAGGGTGGCGCCGATGTCGGTGATGTCGAAGCCCTCGCGCAGGGTCCCGATGACGTCGGCGCGCAGGTTGTGGAAACCCGTGTCGGCCAGGAGCAGCACGGGTTTGTCGAGGGCGCGCATGAAGCCGTATTCGAGGGCCACGTTGGGGTTGAACTCGTCCTTGAGACGGTCTTCGAGCACCGCCACGCCGTATTTGCAGCACAGCATGTAAACGCAGACGTTCTTCCAGAGCTGGCGGTCGAGGGGATACATCCGGTCGTCGGCCCGCAGGCCGGCGAGGCCGTGGCCGCACAGGGCCTTGCGCAGCACCTCGTCGAGCTGGGTGAGCAGGCGGTTGCCCGGCTCGAAGCGGGTCATGATGAAAACGTTGCGCGCGTAGTCGGGGTGTTCGGCGAAGAAGCGTTCGCAATCCGGGGCGAGATATTCATAGCCGTCGGGCAGGAAGAAATCGTGGTGCATGGTCAGTCGTCTCCGGTTGTGGCCGCCGTGCCTTTGATCTGGCGGAAGCGTTCGAGATAGCGGCGCGCCATGGCCAGATCGGTGAAGTGTTCGAGGGCGCGTGCGCGCGCACCGGCGCAGCGGGCGGCGATGGCGTCGGGATCGGCTTCGCGCCAGCGGGTCATGGCGTCGAGAAAGGCGGGATAGCTGGTGTCGTCGCAGTAAAAGGCGTGTTCGCCGAGCACTTCGACGAGGCCATCTACCGGTGTGCACACCAGCGGGATGCCCCGCGCCGCGGCTTCGAGGGCCGACAGGCCGAAGGGTTCGTAGGTGGAGGGCTGGGCGAGCACGTCGATGGCTGCGAAGAAGGCGTCGAGGCGCGGCCCGCCGCACCAGCCCAGGTAGCGCACTCGCTCCTCGATGGCGTGCCCGATGAGCAGGTCGCGGGCGTAGGCGCTGAAGGCCTTGCCGGCGATCATGGCCTCGAAGCGCTCGAAGCCCGGCTCGGCGAGCACCTTTTGTACGTATTCGGGATGCTTGCGCGGCACCAGCCGGCCACAGTAGCCGAGCATGCCGCGCCGCGGCCCGGGCGCCTGCATGGGGGGCAGACGGATGCCGTTGGCGACCACGCTGACCCGCGGATTGAGGCGCTCGTAGCCGAGCTGACGGTAGTAGCCGCGTTCGGCCTCGGAAACCAGCACCACTTCGTCGCACGCGGCAATGAGGCGTTCCTGGTCGAGCACCGCGCCGTGCAGATTCACCGCGTTGGAGATTTCCTCGTAGGCCAGCAGGGAGTGGATGGTGAACAGCGAACGGGCGCCGCGGGTGGCATCGAGCAGGCCGGGGCCGTGGTTGTAGGAATGCACATGCACCACCGGCGCCCGGAAGTGGGCCAGTTCGGCTTCGCTGCCGAGGGCCACAGAGGCCCGGCTGGCGAGGATGGCGTCGACCTCGTAGGGTTGGTAGCCGTGATCGGTGACGTACCACAGGGCGCGCACGCCGATGGCCGCAAAGCCGCTGGTCAGTGCCTCGATCACGCTGCCCACGCCGCCCATGCGGTTGTGGGGCATTTCGTTGGTGATCTCGATGACATCGAAGTCGCGCTCGGTGGTGTTGGTGATCACGCGAGCAGCTCCGCCGGGCCGTTGCCGTCCGGCACCCGCAGGGTGGCCAGCACGGCCACCGCGCGACATTCCACCGGAAAACGTTCCGGCTCTTCCCAGCTGCCGTCGTCCAGTTGCGCCGCCAGAAACAGCCCGGCGACGCATTCGTCGAGGCAGGGGTTGCAGTCTTCGACGTGAAAGTTGTGCACTGCCATCACCCGGTAATGGCCTGGGGCGATGGCCGCGAGTTCAATCCGGATCTCGTCCGGGTTGAGGTAGGCCTGGCGGAAGCGATTGATCCGGAACGGCGCCACCACCAGTTCGGCTCCGTCCAGCCGGCACAGTGACAGGGACAGGGCCGCCGCCGAAGAGATAGCCGGAAACGCGGGCGCCGCCGGATGGGCCGCTGCGCTTGTAGGGAAGGCCTGACTCTCCTGGGTCCTGTCCATCGTGGATGACTCGCAATAGGAATGCCACGGTGCGGTGGTGCAACGAAAGGGTAAGCGATTCATTCTGGAGTAAGCCCCGGCAAAGCTCAAGAACACCGGCCGTGCCCGCCGCGCTGGTGTGCGTCTGCGTGTTTGCGTCGACCCGTCGGGAGCCGCTGATCAGATCAGGAAGCTCTGGAATGCTGCACGCAGCGCGCCGAAGAGGTGAAGAAGTGATCTCCGAAAGATATAACGTTACTTCTGAAAATTACTGTTTTCAGAAGTATTGAGTGGCCGAGAGCTTTCCTCCGCCAAAGCCTGTCGGCAGCCGCCTCGGTGTCATTCCTCACCTCGCTTGCCTTGTCGCGCAAGCAGCGTGGAGATTGCGTCCACCGCTTCCCCGCGCTCTTCGTCCTTCATGTGCACGTAGTACTTGCTGGTGGTTCTCGGGTCTTTGTGGCGCAGTTGTTCGGCGGTTCTGGCCAGCGAGACGTGGCCCAGGGCGAAGTGTGTTCCTCGGGTGTGCCTGAGCCAGTGGGATGCGGCGCGGCGCAGTTGCGCCTCCCAGGCCGGCTCGCACAGGGCGGCAAACGGTGCGGCGTAGTTCAGGAAGCGGCGCAGCTCGCTGTTCAGGTAGCCGGCGGTGACGCCGTCGCCGGTTTTCAGCTGCCGCTTGCCCCGGCGCCTTTGCGGTGTGAGCTTGGCAATCAGCGGCACCTGGCGCTCGCTCGCATCCGGGTAGCCGGACAGCCCGCGTGCGGCGCGATAGCGCATCAAGGCCTGAATGGCGGCGTCGTCCAGCGTGACCCGATCCGGCCCGTCGGCGGCGGTTCTGCCCTTGCCGATCACTTTCCAGATCCAGCGCTTTCCGCTTTGCACGATGGCGCTCATTCTTGTTTCGGCGATCTCGGCACGGCGGCCCGCTGCGGCGTAGCCGAACAGCAGAATGCAGCGCAGACGCTCCTGCCGCTCCAGCGGCCACGCTTGCGGCAGGGATTCCGCCGCGGCGCCCTCGCCCGCATCCGGGCCGGCTATGCGCCAGTGGTTTTCCGGCGCATCGAGAAAGTCGCGAAGCCACAGCCACAGTTCGATTGAAAATGCCTTGTCGGCCCCGCGGTTGTCCTCTTCGATGGCATCCAGCCGGCGTTGCCGGGCGTACATCCCGGGGCTGAGCTGCATCTCCTCCAGCGCATCCTGGGAGATTTCCTCACCGGTGAATTTGCCGAGGCGCAGGCAAGGATTCATGGCCAGATAGCCGCTGTCGTGAAGAAAGCGGAAAAACCCCCGGATCGTCGTGTCGGCCCGGCGCCGGCTGCCTGTTGCCAGCCCTTGCAGGCGCAGCTGCCCGTCCGCCGCCGGTGCCTCGCCCCCTTTGCCAAAGGGCGTGTATCCGGCTGGCCAGCCTTCGGCAGGCAGATACGGCGCAACGAGCCACACGCGAAAGGCCTCCAGATCCCCCACCGTGGCGTTCGAGATCAGCCGGCCGCGGATGTACAGCATGAAAGCCAGAAAGCGGCGGATCTCCTGGAGGTAGGCCTTGCGGGTCTGCACGTTTTTCGCCCTGGCGTTGAGCCAGGTAAGGATTGCCTCATGGTCGTTGGTGGCGCCCAGCGAATTGGCAACGGCCACGCTGCGCCGGGCGTCGCTGCCGGCCTGCAGATGGGGCGGGATCGGCAGCATTACCGGCCCGGCTTCGTGAATTGCTACGCTGACTGCTGGCGTATGAGCCATCCGGCGCCTCCCGATTGTGTGGTCGACGTGGATGTTACTTGCCTTGGCTAATAGTGTCGATAATTGCACAACTCGTGATTATTAGTTTTGAAGTAGCAACGCAATTGCGCAATTGCGCAAAATAATTAAAATGTTGCAATGAATTCATGTGCAGCAACGCGCAGCCCTGCCAGGCACGCAAGCACACGCAAAAACGGAGACACCCTCGATGGCAAGTGCCGTGACCTACGAAATGGTCGAACAGATCTGCAACGATCTGAGCGCCGCCGGCGCGAGTCCGACCTACCTGAAAGTCCATGAAAAGCTGGGAAAAGGCTCGACACGCGTCGTTTCTGCCCACATCCGGCAATGGCGCGAATCCCGCGCCGGCAGCACCGCGCTTGCCCGTGACCCGCTTTTCGGCGAGTGGCCGGAAGCCTTGCAGCTCAAGGCCCGGAGCCTGTTCGACGCGCTGCTCGTCGTGTCGTCCGAAGCGGCCAGTGCGTCGGCAGAAACCCTGCGGGCGGAATTCCGGCTCAAGGAAGAGGCTCTGAAGCGCCAGGCGGACGAAGCCGCCAACGACCGTGCCGCAGCCCTCGACACGCTACGCAGCGAGCGCGCCACCACCGCCCGACTGAGCGCGGAACTCGAATCCCAGCAGCAAGCCGCCGCGGCCCAGCGAACGATGATTGCCGACCTGCTTGGGCAGCGGGAGCTGCACATTGCCCAGTGCGCCGGGCTGGAGCGGCGCCTGGAAACCCTGCGTGACGAGCACGCACGCCACGTGAGCGATCTGGGTTTTCAGGCTGCGGCCGAGCGGGAGCGCCTGCTCACCGAAATACGCGCCGAGCAGGATCGCAGCGCCGGCGAGCGCGAACACCTGATGCGCCAGACCGACCAGCTTCGCCAGGATCACGCCGCTGCCGTCAATGAACTCCGCCAAAGGGTCGGCGTGCTCGATGCCAACCTGAGCAGCCAGCGCAGCAAAACCGCAGAAGCGGAAGGGCGCGCCTCGGAGCTTGCGGCGCTCAAGCGCCAGCTGGAGACGGACGCCGCCACAATGACCGCCCAGCTGACAGAGCTTCAGGCCGAACTGGCCCGGCTGCGAGCACAGCAACTGGCCAGCGCAACGACGATCGGCAATCAGGAAACGCAGATGGCAAGGCTGGAACTGCAGCTTCAGTTTGAAGCGGAAAGAGCGCGCACTGCGGAGGCGCACAGCCAGGCGCTCATGCTGATGCGTGCCGCTTCGCCTTCGCCCGAACTTGCGCCCGGCCCGCCGGAAGGTGACGCGACGATGGGCTGAGCGCTTCGGATGCGCACGGGCAGATGCGGTGATTTTTTAAATCACAATATGAGCGATTTCTAATATTATTGGGCGCCCCACCCTGCCCTTCAAGGAACGCCATGAAAACCGCCCACGATCTCGTTGCCGCCGCCAAGACCCGCGTTCAGGAACTCTCGCCCGACGCTGCCGAACAGGCCATTCGCGACGCTGACGTGCTGATCGACGTTCGCGAAACCGAAGAGTTTGCCGCCGGCCATGTTCCCGGCGCGGTTCATATGTCCCGCGGCATGCTGGAATTCAAGCTGAGCAGCACGCCCGAACTCACGTCCCGCGACATCCGGATCGTTCTGTACTGCAAGACCAGCGGCCGCGCCGCGCTGGCTGCCTGCGCACTGCACGACATGGGCTACCTCGACGTCAAGTCGATTGCCGGTGGTTTCGACGCCTGGGTTGGTGCAGGCAAACCGGTAGCCAAGCCGGTGATGCCGGCATTTGACTGATCAAACCGGCCGTCAGGCTGGCAAAAAAGCGGCGGCAATCAACGCAGGATTGTTGCCGCTTTTGCGTGATTCAACTGCCTCCGGCACGCTCCCGGCGCCGGTAATGGAGCACTGCCGGCGTCACCACCAGGGCGCCAAACAGCGCCACCAGGCTAAGCGGCCACAGCACGGGGCGGTTCCATTCGGCCCGCAGGCGCTCCCGCGCGGCCACGTCAACCCTTTGATATTTAAGGGTGTTGCGAGCGATCTTGCCCGGCTTGCGGTTATACAGCCAGCCGTGCTGCAGCGTGTAGGCCTTTTCGTAAAAGCCCCACACCCACGGTGAGTCGTGCTGCAGGATGGCCAGCATGCGCTCGATGATGGCCTGCCGTTCAGGGCTGTCGGGCATGGATTTCATGCGCTCGAAAAGGCGGTCGTACTCGGCGTTTTCGTAGTTGGCCGCGTTCTCACCCTGGCTCTTGACCTTGCTCTGGGCCCCATAAAGCAGGAACAGGAAGTTCTCCGGGTCCGGGTAGTCGGCGTTCCAGCCCCAGTAGAAAAGCTGCGCGTTGCCCTTGCGGATCTTGTCCTGGAAACGGTTGTAGTCGGTGGCACGCACCACCAGCTGCATGTCGAGCTTGCGGAACTGCTTGTTGAGCCAGTCGACGGTGGATTTGTCGCCCATGCCGCTGCCCGTGGTGTCGAGGTTAACCACCAGCGGCTCGCCGGTCCTGGCGTCGCGACCGCCGGGATAGCCGGCCTCGGCCAGCAGGCGACGGGCTTCATCCACCGGTTTGCGGCGCGGCTTGCCGTCGATCCAGTCGTACACATTGGGGTTGATGCCGGCCTCGTCGGCCCGGTAGCCGAAGATGCCCGGCGGTATCGGGTGCATCGCCGGCACGCCGCGGCCGTTCTGGAAAACCGAGATGAATTCTTCCTGGTCGATGGCGATCGAGATGGCCAGACGCAGCTTGCGCGCCCGCTCCGAGTTGCCGCCAACCACCGGGTCGAGCATGTTGAAGCCCATGTACATCACGGTGGGCGCCACCGAGGTGTTGAGCTTGATGCCCTTCCCGGCCATTTCGTCCGACAGGCTCACGTCGCCCTGCCCGCCCATCTGCACGGCCTGGTCGAAGTTGTCGGACGACACGCCCGAGGCGTCGTAGTAGCCCTGCAGAAACTTATTCCAGTACGGAATGCTTTCCTTCTCGCGGGTGAACACCACCTGGTCGACAAACGGAATGGTCTTGCCGCAATCGGCCAGCAGCCCTTCCGCCTTGTCGTCCGGCTCGCCCTCGCAGGGATAGGTTTCACCGCGGAAATTGGGGTTCTTCACCAGCACCATGCGGGCGTTGGGATTGTTGTCGGCCAGCATGTAGGGCCCCGTGCCGATGGGCCACCAGTCGAGCGTCAGGTTGCGCTCGGCCATGCCCGGCTGGGCAAAGAAGCGGTCGGCTTCGACAGGCACAGGCGCAAAAAAGGGCATCGCCAGCCAGTAGGGAAACTGGGGATAGGTGCCCTTGATGTGGATGCGGTAGGTGTAGCGGTCGATCACCTCGACGCCGCTCATCGGATAGTTGCGCAGGTCGATCCAGCCGCCCTCGCCTTTTGCGGCGCGGGCCTTTTCGTCGGCGGCCAGGCGGGCGTGGAGATCCTTCAGCCCGACGATGTAATCACCCATCAGTTCGAGCACCGGCGAATGCAGGCGCGGGTGCGCGAGGCGCTTGATCTGGTAAGCATAATCGTCGGCGGTGAGTTCGCGGGTGCCGGTTTGCGGAAAATCGCCGAGGCTGCGCTTGTCGGCGAGATCGGCAGCGGTGAGGCCGAGGTAAAGCGGCTGGCCCTTGGCGTCGGCGGCAAAGGCCGGGTGCGGCTGATAGCGGATGCCCGGCCGGATACGGATTTCGTATTCGCTGCGGGCGATGCGGGCCGGGTCGGCGCCGGGTGGCAGCACCTTGCCGTCGGCATCGAACTGGCGCAGCACAGGCATCCTCTCGGCGGCAGCCACGTTCAGCTCGAAGGGGCGCTTGAGATAGTGGTACTGCAGCGGCGGCTCGTAGATCTGGTACAGAAAAGTCGCCTCGTCCTCGCTGTAGGACTGGACCGGGTCGAGGTGCTTGGGGCGCTGGGTGAAGGCGGTGTAAAGAATGTTCTGGCCCCGCTCGGCGATCGGGTAGGGATCGTTCCACACCTGACCACAGCCGGCTGCCAGGCTTGCGAGCAGCATGGAAGGAAAGTACCGGAACAGCGGACGAAACAGCGGTCGGATCAGTGCGTGCATGGGGTTTACTCTACCGGATAGCGATGGAGTCGCGACAGCACACGCTCCGGAAGCATCCGTTATAATCGGATGGTTATTCACAGGAGACACCTTACATGGGCTTTCTCGCCGGCAAGCGCATTCTCATCACCGGATTGCTGTCCAACCGCTCGATCTCCTACGGGATCGCCAAAGCCATGCACCGGGAAGGCGCAGAGCTCGCCTTTACGTACCAGAACGAACGCTTCCATGATCGCGTAGCCAAAATGGCCGCCGAATTCGGCAGCGAAATGATCTTTGCGTGCGACGTCCAGAACGACGAAGAAATCGCAAAGCTCTTCGATGAGCTCGCGCAAAAATGGGACTGGCTCGACGGGCTGGTTCACTCCATCGCCTTCGCCCCCAGCGAAGCCCTCGAGGGCGACTTTCTCGACGGGCTCTCCCGCGAAGCGTTCCGCATTTCCCAGGAAGTCAGCGCCTACAGCTTTCCCGCCCTCGCCAAGGCCGCCCGGCCGATGATGAAGGGTCGCAACGGTTCGATGCTGACCATGTCCTACCTTGGCGCCGTGCGCACCATGCCCAACTACAACATCATGGGTATGGCCAAGGCGAGCCTCGAGGCGTCGGTACGCTACATGGCGGTCACGCTCGGCCCCGAAGGCACGCGCGTCAATGCCATTTCCGCGGGCCCGATCAAGACGCTGGCCGCCTCCGGCATCGGCAACTTCAGTAAGCTGCTGTCGTTCAACGAACGCAATGCGCCGCTGCGCCGCAACGTGACCATCGAGGAAGTCGGCAACGCAGCAGCCTTCCTGTGCTCCGATCTCGCCAGCGGCGTAACCGGTGAAATCATGTATGTAGACGGCGGTTTCAACACCACCGCGCTCGGCAACGAAGACCAGGGCCAGGGCTGAACCCAGCCGGTCTGATCAAAAAAAGCAGGGCCGTCCATTTACGGGCGGCCCTGCTTTTTTTGTGATCCTTGCCGGGCCCACCGGCTGGCCCTGCGGCCTAGTCGGTCGTGCCCTGTTCCAGTATCCGCTCCAGCAACTGCCTGACAACCGACGGTTCAAACGGTTTGTCGCAGATTCCCGACACGCCGGCCTCTTCCACCGCGGCCAGGCGGCTCTCGCTGGTTTCGCTGGTCACCATCAGGATCGGCACCGAGCGTTGCCAGCTGCGGGTGCGCACGAATTCGACAAATTCGCGGCCGTCCATTTCGGGCATGTTGTAGTCGGTAATGATGAGGTCGACCATCGAGCCTTCCAGCACGGCAGCGCCTTCCTTGCCGTTGCTGGCTTCGATGATGTGGCGGATGCCAAGGTTTTCGAGCACCCCGCGCATGAATTTGCGTGCGTTGTGACTGTCATCCACCAACAGCACACGCACGCCTTCCAGGTCGTACTGGTTGTCCAGCGTGTCGTTTGTCCCGAGGTAATCCACGGTGGCATTGAGCGCCAGGGCAAGCTGGTGGGAGGTAAAAGGCTTGGGCACGATGCCGCAGATGCCGGACTGGCGGATCGGATCGAGAGCCTGCGGGCGGGTTTCGCTGGAAATCAGGATGAAAGCGACATGCTTGAGCAGCGGGTCGGCCCGCATCGCGATGAGCAGCTCGGTGCCTGAACGGTCGGGCAGGTAGAGCGCCGAAAGCACCACGTCGGGCCGCGCAGCCCGCATCGCGGCATCGGCATCCGCGGCGCTGCCGACGAGCTGCACCTGCGTCAGCCCTACCTCGTCGCACACCTTGCGGATGATCTTGGCCTGCATTGCGGAGGGCTCCACGAGCAGGGCCTGCAGATGACCAAACCGGCCAGAAATCGCCATCGTCTCGACCTTTTTTATTTGAGAACGATGAGATTAGCGAACCAAATCAGGAAAGCTTGAGGCGCACGCGTGAAAACGCCCTGCCCTGTTACGCGCGGCGGGATGCCGCAGCCGCCTTCTGCCGCGCCCACCAAGCACCCACCCGGCTGGCCGGATAACGCTGGGTGACGGCTTCCAGAACCATGTTGCCCGTCGCCAGCATCAAAAAAACATACAGCAAGGTTGCCCACCAGGCGTCGGCGGCGATCAGCGCGGCCATTACCGCCAACTGAAACAGCGCAAAGGCCGCCGCCTTCACATGCCCTGCCGCGCCACCCTGCATCTGCCTGACGCGCATAGCCCACCACGTGGGCACGACAAGCACGAGCGCCATCACTGCCATAAGCATGTACATGCCTGATCTCTGCCGATCTCTGCCGCAGCTCAGCGGCATTCCGCCGGCAAGATCGTTTCTGCAATCCGGCGGCCCGTGCATGTCCAGCCGGCCTTGCCCGCGGCATCGACGCTTGACGTCCACGTCAGGCTACCACCGTCTGGAAAGCCGCCGCCCTGCCGAATCGTCACCACGATGGCCTGATGATCGATTTCGACGCCATAAACAAAGGGCGGCAGTTTGGCTGCGAAGCCTGCTTCGGCGAGCGCGACCGGAAGCTGCTGATGCTGCTGCCGGTAAGCCTCGACCGATTCCACGGCCTGGCGGCCGAGCTTTGCCGCCTCGGCCAATTTGGCGCGATTGGTGTAGTCCTGGTACTCCGGAATGGCGATGGCCGCAAGCATGCCGAGGATTGCAATCCCGAAAAGAGCCGTGATTGCGATCGCGGCGCTCCTGCTGGTTCCACCGTTTTTCGACAGTTCCGTTAGCTGGCCCTGCAAATCGTTGCCCGCCTCGGCGGCGGCGATCCTCTTGTTGCAGTGGCGATGGTAGAGCGCATTGGCGAACATCCCCGGCAAGACCACCTGGGCGATAAGTGCGAGCAGATTCCCCATTTCGCCAAACAGCACTGCAAAAATTGCGGACAGCACGTTGGCCAGAACGATGTACGCCAGCGCGGCCGGCCACATGCGCCGGTAGAGAAACCAGATGAAGGTGAACGTCGCGGCCGCCCAGTTCCAGCTGAGGCCCGCTTTGCCGGCCGCGTCGAAACGGGCGAAATGCCGCAGGTAATAAGCCTGGTTCTTCGGGCCGAGCACGGCTTTGTAGAGCGCTTCGCGGTCAGACATGGCTTTTTCCTGATTATCGATTCGTATCGATTATCGGAAATTTTTCGTGAATCGCCTGAATCCATGTCATGCCAGGCGCAAATAAACCGCTCGCGCCGGCTCGGCCCTGTTCATGAAAAACAGCGGCACCCGCCTTTTGCCGCAGCCTCGGCGAGTGCGCTGAAACAGTCTAGTCCGCCAGATACTTGTCCAGGGTGTGGTGGTGCGCCCGGATGCGGAGTTCCTGGTAGCTGGCCAGGGTGACGACGCCGGTCATCGAGGCCTTGAGGCCGCGGGTCATGTGCGGAAGATTGCGCATGTCCTGGTCGAGCACGGGGCCGAGGGCGCCGAGTTCCGGGGCCGAACTGAAGGGCTCATCGTCGGACAGCCAATGCACCGGAACGGCGGCGGGACGCGGCTCATGGGCTTTGTGGCGGCCGAGCACCATCACGTCGTAGATGCAGCTTTCGGGGTTGTGGCCGTCGGGCATGGCGCGGTAGACGATGTTGCCGAAGTAGCCCGCCCAGATCTGGAAGTGCGGGAAGACCGAATAGAGGATCGCATCCTGCAATTCGGCCAGCGTGGCGTGAGACAGATCCACGCCCGAGGCGGCGGCGTAAGCCGCACGGTTCATCTCGCCCACGTACTGGCGGGCAGTCATGCCTGCGGGCAGCGTGTGGGCGTCGCCGTCGCCGTCGGCCATGCGGCCGGAGGCGGCGATGCAGTCGTGCATCACTTCGGTCTGGGTGACGCCGTCGAGGTTGGGGCTGGCGATGGACATGGGCGTGATGCAGCGGGCCAGGTTGTCGCCATAGAGATCGTACTGGCTGTCCACGTCGTCGGTGAAAGTGAGGATGTGCGGGTGGGTGGCGCGCACATGGAAGGATTCGAAGAAGGCCTCCTGGGCCAGCTTCCAGTTGCAGGGGATGCGCTTTCGCACGTGCACGATGGTGGTGGCGCGCTCGAGGCCGTAGTCGGCGCAGTGCTCGGGCAGCACGCCCAGCCAATCGACAAGGGGGGCCGCATTCTTGTCGAAGTTGATGAAGATGAAGCCGGCCCAGGTTTCGACGCGCACTTGCGGCAAATCCTGACGGTCACGCCCGAAGTGCTTGAAATCCCACGCGCAGGGCAGGCTCTTCATGGCGCCGGCCAGATCCCAGGTAAAGCCGTGGAAGGGGCAGCGCAGTTGATTGACGTTTCCGCCCGTGGGCCGCAGCGCGATGCCCCGGTGCAGGCAGGAGTTGGCAAACGCGCGCACCACCCCGTCGTCACCGCGCATGACGATGACCGAGTGGTCGCCGATGTCGTGCACAACGTGGTCGCCCGCATCGGGAATGGCTTCGTCGCGGGCCACGAACTGCCACACGCGGGGCCACATCATGTCCATTTCCTGCTTGTGGAAATCGGCCGAAAAGTAGCGGCTCACCGCCATGTCGGCATCCCCGAGCCCGGCTGGCGGTGCCGGCCTGAGAAATTCGGGTACGGGCACCGTCTCCTCGTCAAGCAAGCGCTGAAAAGTGGTCGGATCGCCGAGGTTTTCGGGTGCGTTGAGCGAATGATGCTGCGTGCAGGGTGCGTTCATCGGGATGTCTCCTCCGGTGCCTGGCGGCCTGGATGCCGTCTATGGGTTTGGTTGAAGGCCAGCGCCACAGCGGACGCCGACCCCTCGTTCTTTCCGCCCTGGAAAGACGACGGTTTAAGTCTGAAGGTGCACGAAAGACCCTGACTTGATCATGGTCAACAAACGAACATATTTGTTTGTTTTGTGGTTTTGTTGACGGCCGTGCCCGCGCCTACAGGGCGCGACTGTGGCGAATCTCCGCGGGGCGTCCGCCTCCGGGTAAAAATCACCGGGCCCGAATGAGCGGGAAGCAACGGGAGGGCGCATCATGACCCCTTGTGCCAGAGACCGGCCTGCGGATTTTCCGGAAGGAGAAAGTCATGACCAACAGAATCACCATCACTGCGGCCGATGTCCAGGTCGGCGACCTGATCTACGACGGCCCCGGGGCCAATGTCCACCCGACGTTTGCCTGGGAAACCGTGACCCAGGTTCATCGGGTGGATGGCCTGGTCATGCTGACCGCGGGCCGCCTCGACAGCGCCAACGGCGAGTTCTGGTTCGATCCTGCCGAATCCGTAACCGTCATTCGCCATCCGCCAGAGAAAGCCGAAGAAGTCGTCACCAAGCCGCGCCACAAGCGCGGGCATTCCGGTTAGGCGCCCTCCCCCGGCGCCCCACTGCTCCGCAGCCAGGCCGGAGCGGCCCTTGTCCGGTGACTGTGCCTCGCCAGCTCCGCCCGATCCGGAACAATCAGGCACAAGCGCGCCGATCATGATCAAGCGCCTTGCCAATCCCTGCCTTCTGCTCACCCTGGGCGTCCTGTCCTGGTATCCAATCCTCAATGACCTCAGCAGCGGGTATCAGAGTTGAGCGGCCATAAGCATCACTCGGCTTGGGCTCCCAGGTAGAACGTTTTCGAGCTTTCTGTAATCTGGTCAATGAGTCGGTGCTGTCGTAGCGCGTCGTCGAATGTGGTCGCCAGATTGGTGCCGTTGGCCTTGTCCCTGGCGTAAGCACTGTACAGATAGGCGACATCCTGGATGCTGGCATCCATTCCCGAGACAGGCAGATAGGCATACTCGGCGGGAACCGGTAGTGGAGCAAAGACTTCTGAACCTTTGTTCATGCCTTCAATAGCATGGTCACCTTTGTTCTGGAAAGCGTGCGGATTGGTCACCCGGAGCGCGCCCTCCGTGCCCGTGATGTCTATCTGTAAGCCCGTCCGATGCGCCTGGCCACCTTCGAGCTGTACAGAAAATAGCGCTCCACCTTCAAGCGTACCGATAACCATGACCTCGTTCGGGCTGGTATAGGGGAGCTTCTGGCCGGTCTCGGCAATGGTCGTTACGGGGAACTGTGTCTTGGTCACTGCGGAGAGTTGATCGGGGAAGCCCGCTGTGCTGAACAACACATCATGGAAATGCCCGCCGTAGATCGAAAGCAGATGTGTGAAGTTCGCATCATCGACCACCCACTTGACCGCATCAGGCATTACCGGGGCAAAGGCGTCCACTCCAACAGACATGCGAACCGCCCGAATGCTACCCACGTAGCCCTCTTGAATCAGGTCCTTGAGGTAGCGGATCGAAGGTGCAAACCGCCGCTGCCCGGCGTCAATTACCTTGGCCGGTGCACGACAACTATCCTGGCCGGTGGAAGCGAGGCATGGTGGGTTTAGCCTTTGGGGTTGATGTTGGTTTTGGGTTTGTCGTTCTGCCCTGCCGGGGCGAGCCCCGGCAGGGCAGAACGACGGCGGAAACTCTCGACGTTCAACTCGAAGATCGTGGCGTGATGAACGAGGCGATCGACGGCGGCCAGGGTCATCGCCGCTTCGGCAAACACGTGATCCCACCCGGAGAACGGCTGGTTGGCAGCCAGTGCGATGCTCTTCCTTTCGTAGCGCTCGGCGATCAACTCGAACAACACTGAGGTCTCGGCCTGGTCGCGCCGCACGTAGCTGAAGTCGTCGGCAATCAACAGGTCAAAGCGGTCGAGCTTGGCCAGTTCTGCCTGCAGCCGCAGATCCCGACGGGCCGCCTGCAGACGCTGTACCAAATCGCTGGTACGGGTGTACAGCACCCGGTAACCGCGCTCGATCAGGCTGTGACCCATGGCCGCGAGCAGATGCGTCTTACCCACGCCCGGCGGACCAAACAGCAACAGGTTGGCGCCTTGCTCCAGCCAGCTGTCGCCTTCGATCAGCGCCGTCACATGGGCCTTAGAGACCGTGGGCACCGCCGCGAACTCGAAGCAGGACAGACGCTTGTCCGGTGGCAGCATCGATTCGACGCGATGCCGGTCGATGCGACGCGTCTCCCGCTCGTTGAGTTCATGCTCCAGCAGCGCCGTCAGGAACCGTTCCGCGGGCCAGCCTTCGCGGTTGGACTGCTCGGCCAGTGCCGGCCACAGCCGTTTGACGGTGGGCAGGCGCAGCTCGGTGAGCAGCATCGGCAGGGTCACCGCTTCATGTGCGCTCATGCCGCCCCCTGCAGCAAGGCGTCGTAGTCCGCCAGGGTTGGCAGCTTGATCTTCACCTCGGGTAAGTCGGCGACCCGCGGGGCAAAGCGCTCTTCCAGTCCGGGCAGTTCCGGCAAGGTGCCGGCTTGCAGCAAGTCGGCCAACACGCCGGCCAGATCGGCTTCGCACGCCCCGCGGGCGGCCAGGTCGAGCAGGCCCACCATGGTCTTGCACGCCTGGCGCTCCGGGAGCATTTCGTGCAGACGCTCCCAGGTCCGCCGGTACTCGCTGCGCGGAAACATTTCGTCGCGCAGCGCCCACCGCGCAAAGGCCCCGGGCTTCTTGCGCAGTGCCGGCAGCAGGTGGCGGTAGTCGATGGCCTTGCCGCGCCGCTGGCCGGCTTCCAGATGCCCGCGCGGGGCCTCCATCACGCACACCCCGCCCAGCCAGCCTTCGATCCGCTCGGTGTAGACCCGAACCTTCAGGCGGTGCCCGATCAGCCGCGAATGCGTGCTGTAGAGAATCCGCTTGACGGTCAGGGTGCCAAACTTGGTCACCCGCGCTTCGATCTCTTCAAACTCGCTGGTGCGCCGTACCGGCAGCGCCTTGAGCAGGGGTCGCTCCGCCGCGGTCTGGCTGCGCACGCGATGATTCATTCGGGCAACGATTTCGGCAACGAACTCCCGGTAGTCGGACTCGCAGTCGAAGCCACGATGACCACGCAGCAGAAGTGCCTGATCCAGCGCGACCTTGAGCGTGCCTTGCCGCGATTCGATGGCGCCGTTCTCGTTCGACACCCCCAGGTTGTTGCGCGTGGGGCGCATACCGTAATGCAGGCACAGGGCGGCGTAGCGGGTCGTGAGCTGCTCCTCTTCGGCGAGGTTGTTGAAGGCCGCCGACAGGCTGTCGGTGCGGTGTTCTTCCGGCACCCCGCCGATCGCCCACAGCGCATTCTGAATGCCGCTGGCCAGCGCCATGTAGCTCTCGCCCCCCAGTACCACTTCGGCGTAGCGCCAGCCGGAGTAGGCCAGCGCAAACTGATAGAGCCGGTGCGGGTAGGCTTCGCCGGCAACGAACACCTTGAGTTCGTCCGCAACGGTAAAGTCGGACAGCCCGAAGCGGCCCGGCGGGTGGACCTGGGCAAAGTAGGTTTCCCGCTCTCCGCCGTGCTGCGCACGCCAGGCTCGCACACGCCGCTGCAGCGTACGCACGAGGCCCGGCTCGAAGCGCTCGGGGTGGCGCCGCCGCAACTCCTCGAACAGCGTCGTCCCCAGCAGCCCCGGCTCGGACTCCAGTAGCGGCACCACCTCTTCGTCCCACACCCCGGCAAGCGGGTCTGACCGCGTGCGCCAGGTCCGCGCCCCCACCTGGGAGGGCAGGCCCTTGGCCTCTTCGATGCGGCGTGCCGAGCGCACGCTCATCCCGCTCTTCGCCGCCGCAATCTCTTGCGTGGCTCTGTTTCTCACCTCTTTGAATTTGCGCACTTGATGGTCCGTTATCTTCTTGCCGGGCACTCAGCCCCTCCCAATCAAATTTCATCAGGAGATCACTGTAGCCCTCGCTTCCGGACCTTCCCGGCTCAGGTCAAACCGGCCAAGATAGTTGTCGTCGACCGGCCAGGGTAATTGTCGCCG